>NZ_CAMDLM010000008.1 GCF_945901735.1 Limnohabitans sp. Rim8 | reverse complement strand
CAAGCTTTCTACATGGTCGGCACCATCGACGAAGCTTTCGAAAAGGCCAAAAAGGCAGCCTAAAGCAGAGCATCGGGGTGGCTGATCCAGTCTCCCCGAAATCCGCTTGAACGCACCTTTTTAAGGAGTAAACATGAACACCATCCACGTTGATGTGGTCAGTGCCGAAGAGTCCATCTGGTCGGGTGAAGCCCGCTTTGTAGCTCTGCCCGGCGAGTCTGGCGAACTGGGCATTTACCCACGCCATACCCCCTTGATCACCCGCATCAAAGCCGGCTCGGTTCGCATCGAGAAGGCAGACGGTGGCGAAGAATTTGTTTTCGTTGCGGGCGGCATTCTGGAAGTGCAGCCCGACTGCGTGACCGTGCTGTCTGATACTGCGATTCGCGGTAAAGACCTCGACGAAGAGAAAGCCAATGCAGCCAAAGCTTTGGCCGAAGAGGCTTTGAAGAGCGCCAAAAGCGAAATTGATCTGGCCCGTGCCACTTCAGAATTGGCTGTTTTGGCCGCTCAATTGTCTGCGCTGCGCAAGTACCGCAAAAAGTAAACCACTGAATCAGTGGATGGCTTTCGACAGAGGCCGCATCAAAACCCGGCGCAGTCATGCGACCGGGTTTTTTGTTGTTTGACGCACACCTCAGACGTGTAGACTAGATCGCATCATGAAACGAGCCAAACTACAAGCCGCCATCGTGGGAGGAACCCCAGATGACGTCGAACATAATTTCTACGAAGCGCTGCACAACGCAGACATTGAGCAACTCATGGGGTGTTGGGCTGAAGAGGATGACATCGTTTGCATCCACCCAGGTGGGTCTCGCTTGGTGGGGCAAGGGGCTATTCGAACAGCATTTGAGAGCATGTTCAGCAATGGCAGTGTGCAGGCACATCCAGAAAGGATTCGCAAGATCGAATCTTTGGCCAGTGCTGTTCACCATTTGGTCGAACGGGTCGAAGTCATGACGCCGCAAGGGCGACAGATCGCTTATGTGATCGCCACCAATGTGTATCACAAGACACCTCAAGGCTGGCGCATGGTGGCACACCACACCAGTCCGGGAACGCCAAACGATGCGGCAGATGTCGGTGTCAAACCGCAAGTCTTGCATTGACAGCAATGAACTTCAAAACACCTGCGTGGCTGCCTGGAGGTCACGCGCAGACCATTTGGCCTGCATTGTTTTCGCGCCGACATTTTGGTCCCGTAATGGCAAAAGTACGTGAGCGCTGGGCAACGCCAGACGGTGATTTCATCGATGTGGACATGCAAAAAGCCAGCTGCCCAGCCCGACCCATGATGGTGCTTTTTCATGGACTGGAGGGCTCATCCGCTAGCCATTACGCGATGGCTTTCGCAGATTGGGCTGCTGAAAATGATCTGAACTGTGCATTGCCCCATTTCAGGGGGTGTAGTGGCGAACTGAACAAGGCCCCAAGGGCTTACCATTCGGGAGACCACCAAGAAATCGATTGGATTTTGAAGAAGCTGAGACTGAAACACAAAAAAGAAGGCGGTCAAACTTTGGTGGCTGCAGGGGTTTCGTTGGGCGGCAATGCTTTGATGCGTTGGGCAGGAGAAAATGGTCACATGGCTTTGCATACGGCGGATGCCATTGCATCCATCTGTTCACCCCTTGATTTAACCCAAAGCGGAAAAGCCATCGGTCAAGGATTGAACCGACAAATCTACACCCGAATGTTTTTGCGAAGCATGAAACCCAGGGCCATGGCCAAATGGGCCCAATATCCCGGATTGTTCGACGCCAAAAAACTCTTGGCTGCGCGAGATCTGTACGAGTTTGACGATGTCTTTACAGCGCCGTTGCATGGATTCAAAAACACAGACGACTACTGGACAAAGGCTTCAGCCAAGCCGTTCATGAAAAACATCCAAATGCCGGCATTGGCCTTGAATGCACAAAATGACCCTTTTGTGCCTGTGCACAGCTTGCCCCAACAGCAAGATGTGTCTACGGCAGTCACCTTGTGGCATCCCCGGCATGGTGGTCATGTGGGATTTGCGCAAGGCGCATGGCCCGGGCATGTTCGTGGACTGCCCGATGTTGTGGGTGGTTGGCTGATCGACGCAGCTCGAAAAACGGGCTCACCCAAGAGTGTCATGTGATGGATGACATCGTCAAACAAGCCATGGCCAAGTGGCCGGATGTGCCGGACTGTTATGGGTGGTTGGGTCTGGACAGCAGAGGTCAATGGCATATGCGAGACGACCGTGTGCAGAGCTTGGGTTTATTCCAAAGCGAAGTCCCGGGAGCCAAAGGTTCAGTGCTGAAACATGAAAAATTGGTGGCGTTCATTCATCGCAATTACGCCGCCGATGAACAGGGGAGATGGTTCTTCCAAAACGGACCCCAAAGGGTCTACGTGGAGTTGGAGCTGACGCCTTACGTGTGGCGCCTGGATGACCAATACACACCTACCGCACAGACCGGAGAAATCACGCGAGTGAGGGCATGCCTGATGGATGAAACGGGTCGCGTGTACCTCGAAACCGAGCTCGGGCTGGGTTTGGTTCACTCCATGGATGTTGGTCACGTGGCTGACGCCTTAGAGCAAGGTCTCTGGAAGTTGGTGGATTGTGAGTCCAAGGATCTGCCAAATCAATACGGATTCGTGATCAGTCCGCAAGCCGTGGCCAAGGCCAGCAAGCCATAAAAAAACCGACCATCAGGTCGGTTTTTGATGAACCAGTGAAAGATCACTTTTTCTCTGGGTTAGCCGCAGCAGGTGCTGCAGGCTCTTCAAACTTGGAGCCGGCATTGTTGGCCATGTAAACCACTGCACGTGCGATTTCAATGTCATTGAAGTCGCCACCTGCCTGAGCACCCATGGCGCCTTTGCCTTTGAGCGCGGAAGTGACCAAGGTCTCCAAGCCTTGCTTGATGCGCGGGGCCCAAGCAGCAACATCGGCAAATTTGGGGGCTCCCGCAGCACCAGCGGCGTGGCATGCCACGCATTGGGCTTTGTAAACTTCTTCACCGGCTTTCAATGGGCGGTTTGCATCACGCACTTCAATCGAGCCCACTTTTTGGATTCGCTGCGCCACTGACTTTTCGCTGTCGCTGGATCCAGGAGCGGTCTTGTTGGCCGATGTGACATAAAACACTAAGCCAATGATGATGAAAACGGGAATGATGAAAGATGCAAGGCTCAGCAAAAGCATCTGCTTGGGGGTTTTCACAGGGCCTGTATGTGCTTCGTGGTGATCGTGACTGTTATCGCTCATGAAATCCTCTAGTAGGGCTTGGCCAGAAGGCCTTCGGATGGTCCGGAATCAACGCGAGATTATAGCGGTCTGCCCTTCACCGAGCTTTCAAGTCACAGGATGAATGTGAAGCCATGTGATAATGCTTGTGCACCAACTGTTGCGGCTGTAGCTCAGTGGATAGAGTATTGGCCTCCGAAGCCAAGGGTCGTGGGTTCGATCCCCGCCAGCCGCACCAAATTCAATTTCGCCACCCTTTGCGGTGGCGTTTTGTTCAGGCCATCTGATCAAGGGGTCGATGTGTCTGAAGCCAATGGTTCTTGAACCCGTCGAGCACCTGTGAAGCGTTTGGTCCAATAGGCGGCGCGCAGATCATCCACACGGACTGCTTTGCCAGCGCTGGGCGCATGGATGAATTTACCGTCGCCAATGTAGATGCCCACATGGCTGAAAGTGCGGCGCATGGTGTTGAAGAAGACCAAGTCGCCTGGGTTAAGGTCACTGCGGTCAATTTTCTCTGTGGTTTTGGCTTGCTCGTCGGCACGACGAGGCAGCAATCGACCCACAGAGGTCTCATAAATATGCCGAACAAAACCGCTGCAATCAAAACCAGTGTCCGTAGATGATCCACCCCGTTTGTAGGGAACCCCAAGAAGGGTCATGGCTTTGCCCAGCATTTGGTTGGTTTTTTCACCCACCGTGTTCTTGACCTGATCCCCCAACAACAGCAAATTGACAGAATCCATGGTGCGCTTGTCCACGGCCTGCTGTGCGTCTTCAGGCGCAGCAAAGCACAGTGTGGCGGCCAACATGAGGCTCGCGGCCAGGGCAGTCGCCTTAGTGATCACGGTTTGGATAAAGTTGCATGGGGGGAGCATGATAACAAGCCCACAGGGCTTTGACACGGTTGGGCACGTTCAAGCCCGTCACCAGCCGTGATGAGCACCCTTCAGACGCCGTAGCGGTCCCTGTAAGCCTGCACCATAGGCAGATGCAGTCCGACATCGCTGCCGCTTTGAGCAGATAAATAAGCCAACAGGTCAGACAACTCGGCAATGCAGCAAACGGCCATGCCCAAGGTCTGGCGAACATATTGAACTGCACTGTGAGGCACATCTCGGACCGAGCCATCGGCTTGTTTTTCGGTCGCCATTTCCTGACGGTCCAGCGCAATGGCAATGGCATGGGGCGTGGCCCCAGCGGCCTGAATCAGGGCAATCGATTCCCGCGCAGCGGTACCGACACTCATCACGTCGTCCACGATCAGCACGCGTCCTCTGAGCGGTGCGCCCACCAAAGAGCCGCCTTCGCCGTGGTCCTTGGCTTCCTTGCGGTTGTAGGCAAAAGGCACGTTCTTGCCCAGACGGGCCAGCTCGATGGCCACAGCCGCGCCCAGGGGGATGCCCTTGTAGGCGGGGCCAAAAATCATGTCGAACTCGATGCCACTGGCCAGCAGGGCTTTTGCATAGAATTGCGCCAGTCGGCTGAGTTTGGCGCCATCGTCAAACAGGCCCGCGTTGAAGAAGTAAGGGCTCATGCGTCCGGCTTTGGTTTTGAATTCGCCAAAGCGCAGCACGCCCGAGTCGACCGCAAATTGCACAAATTCCTGAGCGAGCGCCTGCATCTCGGCGCTGCTTGTCTGTCCTGTCACCATGGGGAAATCCTTGTTCAAACTCACCAGCCTCAACCTCAACGGCATCCGTTCGGCCACGACCAAAGGGGTCGAAGCCTGGCTGGCGCAAGAGAAGCCCGATTGTATTTGCGTGCAAGAGGTCAAAGCCCAGGCCCCCGATGTGGCGGGCAAGTTTGAAGAACTGGCAGGCTTGAAAGGCCACTTCCACTTTGCTGAGAAAAAAGGCTACTCGGGCGTGGGTGTGTACACGCGGCACGAGCCCAGCGATGTGGTGGTCGGCTTTGATGGCGGCGAATTCGACGCCGAAGGTCGCTATGTGGAAACGCGCTTTGACACACCCGCCCGCAAGTTGTCCATCATCAGCGTGTACTTTCCCAGTGGATCGTCCGGCCCTGAGCGGCAAGAAGCCAAGTTTCGCTTCTTGAACAAAATGTACCCGCACCTGATGACCCTCAAGGCCGAGCGTGACTTCATTGTGTGCAGCGACGTCAACATCGCGCACCAACAAGCTGACCTGAAGAACTGGAAGGGCAACCTCAAGAACAGTGGCTTCTTGCCCGAAGAGCGCCAGTGGATGACGCAGTTGACCACCGAAGGCGGTGTGGTGGACGTGTACCGCCGATTGAAACCCGAAACCACCGACGACTGCTACACCTGGTGGAGCAACCGCGGTCAGGCCTACGCCAAGAATGTGGGCTGGCGGCTGGACTACCACTTGGCCACACCGGCTGTGGCCGAGAAGGCTCGCACCGAGCACATTTACAAGAGTGAGAAGTTCTCTGACCACGCACCAATCACCATTTTGTATGACGGCTTGCTTTGAACCTTGGACCTTTTGCCTTCAGCCGCGGGTGTAGGTGAGCATGCGACCTTTGTAGGCGGGCTGTTCACCGTGAGCCACTTGGTCTAGAACCTGCTCCTGCATGGCAAAGCCCACACGCCCCATGTGTCTGTGAAACGCTGCGCGGTTGCCACGGTTGGGGTCCACCACCCAAATTTCCGAGGCCACAGCAGCGTGGGCATCAATGAAGTTGGCCAGAGTGCCTTCGTCGTCTCGCTCATACAAAATATCGCTGCCCACAATCAATTCGAACAGTCCACTGACATCTTCGTCTTGTGACGAAGTCAGTACAGGCAATCCGTCCTCGCGCAGGGCTGCAGTGCCCCACAAGCCATGGCGGTAGTTCATGGGAGACAAGCCGTTCAATCGGGTGTTTTCATCTAAAAAAGCATGCGTGAGCGGGTGACAGTCACTGGCCGTGACGTTGGCACCACGTCGGTGTGCAATCAGGCTGGACAGGCCCAAGCCGCAGCCAATTTCCAAAATACGCTCATCGGTCACTGGACGAAGGGCCATGCGCTCAGCCATGTGCTGACCCGAAGGCCAAAGCAAACCAAACAAAGGCCACATGGCCGATGAAATACCCAAATTCAAGGCTTCGTCCAGCGGGTCATGAAACTGGTTTTTGTCGAGCAGGGAGCGGATGAGCAAATCATCCACGCCGAACACCGCGATGCTTTCCTGTTTGGTCAGGTAGCCGAGAGTGGAAGGGTGCAAAAGGACATTCGTTGCAGCGCAAAAACAAAACCCCCAAGCGCTGGCTGCAAGGACTGTACACCTTGCGAAGAACAGCGGGTACGCAGAGTCTGTGTGCATCAACGCACGGTCAATGGCGGCGCATTGTGGTGGCCGTCTCTGAGGCAGGGCACACTGGTGGCAGGCGTTGTTGCGCCATCGTCTGCTGCTGCCTTTTCTATAATTTGCCCATGCTTCAATACCAAACCATTCCCGTCACACCCTTCCAGCAAAATTGTTCCGTGGTCTGGGATGACCAAAGCCGTCAGGCTGCCGTGGTCGACCCAGGCGGAGACCTGGATTTGATTTTGGATGCGGTCCGGCAACACGACTTGAAGCTTGAGCAAATTTGGATCACGCACGGCCATCTGGACCACGCGTCGGGTACGGCTGATCTCGCCGAGCAGCTGGGCGGCTTGCCCATCATTGGGCCGCATCCGGCAGACCAATTCTGGATTGATGGATTGCCTCAGGCTGCGGCCGCTTATGGTTTTCCACCCGCACGGGTTTTCCATCCCACACGCTGGTTGGCTGACGGGGACACCGTGACACTGGGGGCGCACACTTTGCAAGTGCGCCACTGTCCAGGGCACACACCAGGTCATGTGGTGTTTTATTCACCCGAGATCAAGCGGGCCTTTGTGGGTGATGTGCTGTTCGCCGGCAGCATTGGCCGAACCGATTTTCCGCAAGGTAACCACGAGGATTTGATCGCCAGCATCACCCAGCGTTTATGGCCCATGGGCCGTGACACCGTATTCATTCCCGGCCACGGTCCCGAAAGCACTTTTGGACGCGAGAGGCAGACCAATCCTTATGTGCGGGATCAGTGACAGGGTCACTGTGCAGTCAATCCCGACGTGCTTTTTCGTAAAGGTGTTGCACCTTAGGTAGGTTGGCTTGAAGCTCTTCAATGCGATTGGCACCACTCGGGTGGGTTGACAAGAATGAAGGGCTGCCATTGCCACTGGCTGCTTGCATTTTTTGCCACAGACTCACACTGGCCTCGGGCTTGTAGCCGCCACGCGAGGCGATTTCCAAACCGACCAAATCTGATTCGGTTTCGTCATCTCGGCTGTATTTGAGTGTGAGCAGTTGCGTGCCCAAGTTGGCAGCGACATCGCCCAGCGAACCCAAGCCTAAAAGTTGCGATGCAATTGACAAACCAATGCTGGTGGCTTGGCTTTTGGCCAAGCGCTCTCGGGCATGCTCTCGCAGTGCATGGGCCATCTCGTGCCCCATGATCATGGCGACTTCATCGTCGTTCAGTTTCAGTTGGTCCAAGATGCCCGTGTAGAAGGCAATTTTGCCGCCCGGCATGCACCAAGCGTTGATCTGTTTGCTGCCAATCAGGTTGACCTGCCACTTCCACTCCCGCGACCGAGGATTCCAAGGCGTTGTGTGGGGAATGAGTTTTTGCGCAATGGTGTGTAACCGTTGCAACTGCGGGTGGTCATCGGGTGCCAAGATGCCTTTGGTGCGGGCTTCTGACAATACCTGCGTGTACTGTTGCCGTGCAGAATTTTCCAGTGTTTCGGCTGGCACCAGTTTACGCAAACTTGAAGAAGAGCCTACGTCCACTTGAGCCAGCGCGCCTGCCGCAGCCGTTGAGCCAGCAGCCAGCAGAAAAGCGCGGCGAGCTTGCCATCGGGGCGATGAGGTATCGTCCGACCCGGGGTTAACAGCAGGGGTTTTGAAATTGCAAATAAAACACATGATGGGTCAATGATATCGAATGTGTTGACATGAGGTTTCAGCTGGCATCAGTTCCTCATTCGATAATGGCGGTATGGTCCATCACCCCAACACTTCCGATCTGCCCGTGCCAAGTACCGTGCGCACTTGGCGCGAAGCCCTGCAACTGTATTTGCAACCCGCCAGTCTTCGCATGCTGGCTTTGGGTTTTGCTGCAGGGCTGCCGTTGCTGCTGGTCTTGGGCACTCTCAGTTTCAGATTGCGCGAAGCAGGGATTGACCGCAGCACCATTGGTTACCTCAGCTGGGTGGGTTTGGCTTATGGCGTGAAATGGATGTGGGCTCCTTTGGTAGACCGCCTGCCGATTCCATTGTTGACGAAGCGTTTGGGGCGCAGACGCAGCTGGTTGCTGTTGTCACAAATCGTCATTGCAGGAGGTTTGGTGGGCATGGCATTGAACGATCCTTCGCAACTGCTCGGCCCCTTGGTGGCATGTGCTTTGGCTGTGGCCATCGCCTCGGCCACGCAAGACATCGCACTGGACGCTTACCGCATTGAGTCGGCCGAGGTGAATGCCCAAGCGGCTTTGGCGGCCAGTTACCAAACAGGTTATCGCTTGGCCATGATTTGGGCCGGGGCGGGGGTGTTGTGGGTGGCGGCCTGGGCCCAGGGCGAGCAAGTCACAGGCTATGTGCAGTCCGCCTGGCAAGCGGCGTATTTGGTCATGGCGCTGAGCATGCTGCCGGGCATGTGGGTGGTCATGGCCTCACCTGAGCCTGTGCCCGCGCCCTTTAAGCCTGCGCGCAATGTGGCCGAGTGGCTCAAAGGGGCTGTGGTCGAGCCCTTTGCTGATTTTTGGCTTCGATACCGCTGGCAGGCGGTGCTTCTGTTGGCGCTGATTGCCGTTTACCGAATCAGCGACGTGGTGATGGGCATCATGGCCAACCCGTTTTATGTGGACATGGGTTTCACCAAAAGCGAGGTGGCCAGCGTGACCAAGCTCTACGGCGTCATCATGACCTTGGTCGGGGCGTTTGTGGGCGGCGTGCTGTCGGCGCGGCTGGGCGTCATGCGCGTGCTCATGCTGGGTGCGGCCTTGAGTGCGCTCACCAATTTGTTGTTTGTCTGGCTCAGCGGCGTGGGGCACGACGTGCAGGCCCTGGTCTGGGTCATCTCGGCCGACAACCTGGCCAGTGGCATTGCGTCTGCCGCGTTCATCGCTTATTTGTCCTCGCTCACCAACATCAGCTATTCGGCCACGCAGTACGCGCTGCTCAGCTCCATGATGCTGCTGCTGCCCAAGTTCATCGCCGGGTTTTCGGGCGATTATGTGGATGCGCATGGCTATGCCAGCTTCTTCACCGCCACCGCTTGGCTGGGTTTGCCAGTGCTCGTGTTGGTGGCACTGGCATCGCGGGTGCACGCCAAAACCCAGCTACCTCGGCCTTGAAGGTCCGGCCTGCTTAAGTTTGAATTTTGTTCACCGGTATCCCGTAGGTCGGCGGCTTCAGCCCCGACATGCAGCCCACGCTGAAGACCGCAATGTCGGGGCTGAAGCCATCGACCTACAACTGGCGGTCAGGTTTGAAATGGCTGGATAAATGGGTGGGCACACTCGTATTTACCCAGATTTACAAAACCGACACGTACAACGCTTACAAAAAGGCGATGATCAATCCATGCAACAAATCTTGATGATCGAAGACGATGTGCGCTTGGCGGGCATGGTGGCGGACTATTTGGGGCAAAACGGTTTTGGCGTCAGTCATGCGCCCAACGCGCAAAGTGGCCTGACCCGCTTGCAAAGCGCGGGCGTTGACCTGGTCATCCTCGACCTGATGCTGCCCGACATGGATGGCCTGCAGGTGTGTCAGCGCATCCGCACCCTGCCCGGCGCTTTGGGGCAGGTGCCGGTGCTCATGCTCACCGCCAAAGGCGATCCGATGGACCGCATCATCGGCCTGGAAATGGGGGCCGACGATTATTTGCCCAAGCCCTTTGAGCCCCGCGAATTGCTGGCCCGAATCAAAGCCATCTTGCGGCGCAAGAACCCTGTGCACGACACGCCAACTCAACTCATGCAATTTGGCTCGCTCGAAATCGACCGCGACGCCCGCCGCGTCAGCGTCAAGGGGCAAGATTGCGAGCTGACCTCGCACCAATACGACCTGCTGGTGGCCTTGGCCGAACGCGCAGGCCGCGTACTCACACGCGACCAAATCATGGAAGCTGTGCGCGGCCGCGAACTTGAAGCGTTTGACCGGTCCATCGACGTGCACATGGGCCGCATCCGCGCCGCCATCGAGGTCGACCCCAAAGCACCCCAACGCATCCTCACCGTGCGCGGTGTGGGCTATGTGTTTGCCCGCCAGCAAGACTGAGCCCATGCCGATCCAAGCATTCTCGCGTCACTGGACACGCCACCTGTACCTTCGCATCTGGTTGGCGGTTGTGGGTGTGGTGACTCTGTCGATGCTGGTGGTGGGCTGGGCCTGGCGGGCCACGGTCGAGCACCATGCCGCGCCGCCTGCCCCGCGTGAATGGGTGGTACTGAACGCCCAAGGCGACGTGTTGGACAGCACCACCCGGGCCGGGCCTGGTGCGCCTTTGGTTTTTGAGGTGCCTTTGCCCGATGGACAGACCCTGGCGCTGCAAGTGCAGCGCAGCGGCGAGCGTGCTGGTGAGCGCCCCCGTGCCTCCGCGATGCAAGGTATGCCTGGCATCCCCGGTGTGGGCCCAGGCCCGGACGGCCGCGTACCCCACCATTTGCGCAAGGAAATGCCCTGGTGGGCCAAGCCTTCGGGTTTTTTCTGGATGCTGGGTCTGATTGGTCTGGCTGTGGCGCTGGGCCTGTACCCGGTGGTGCGCAGGCTCACGCAGCGGCTAGAAGGTCTTCAGCGCGGCGTGCAGCGCTGGGGCGAGGGCGATTTGTCGGTGCGCATGCCCGTGCAAGGCGACGACGAAGTGGCCGATTTGTCCGAGCGCTTCAACGCGGCGGCCGAGCGCATCCAAGGCCTGATGGCCTCGCAAAAATCTTTGCTGGCCAACGCCTCGCACGAGTTGCGTTCGCCACTGGCACGCATCCGCATGGGGCTGGAGCTGGTGGACGGCCCCCGCGCCGACGCCGCATTGCAGCAACGCACCCGTGCCGAAATCTTGCGCAACATGGCCGAGCTGGACCAGCTGATCGACGAGATTTTGTTGGCCAGTCGCCTCGATGCCAAAGAAGCTGACATCGGCACCGTGGAGGCGGTGGACCTGGTGGGCTTGTGCGCCGAAGAGTGCGCCCGGGTCGGGGCCAGATTTGACGTGGCCGAAGGCCTGGCCCAACTCGAAGTGCCCGGCGTGGCCAAACTGCTGCGGCGCATGGTGCGCAACCTGCTGGAAAATGCGCGGCGCTATGGGGCCAGCGTGCAGACGGATGCAGTCGTGTTGCGCCTGCACACCAGCCCCGAAGGCGTGGTGATGAGTGTCAGTGACCGCGGCCCTGGCGTCCCCGAAGCCTGGCGGCAACGCATCTTTGAACCCTTTTTTAGACTGCCAGGCGCCAGCGAACAGGTCGGCGGCGTTGGCCTGGGCCTGTCCTTGGTCAAAAGCATCGCCGAGCGGCATGGCGGCAACGCCGAATGTCTCGCCCAACCCGGCGGTGGGGCTGTTTTTGTGGTGAAACTAACAGATGGTCTTGATAATTTATCAAATTAATTATGGTGGATGTATGACTTGTCAGTTTTAGTTAATGTAATTAAGTCTAAAATTCTCATTCGCTTTAATTTGGCGTTGAAAACCCAATTTCTGCGAACAAGCATCCCGAAAATCGCTTCACAAAGCCAGTTTCGACAGGAAAAGCCCGCCAGCCCCCGTTCATCAAAGACGCTGGGGCTGCGGTAGCCTGCAAGAGCAGGCTATTCATGGACGAAGTCCTTGTTGCTTAGTAGGATTCAATCCCCTTTCATAACCGGGCGTACCCATGCGAACAACACAACAAATGAGTATCACCTTGCCGAACGACATGGCCGATGCGGTCAAGGCCAGAGTTCGAATTGGCGATTACGCCAGTGAAAGTGAAGTGATCCGAGAAGGCCTGCGAGCGCTTATGGCCAGTGAAAGAGCCGTAGAAAGTTGGTTGCACCAGCAAGTTGGGTCCGCTTACGATGCCCTCCAGGCAGACCCTTCTCGTGGTCAAGTTCGATCACATCTGGCCAACCGTTTCAACAAGCCAGCGTGACCGGCTACACCCATGGCATCGTCAGTTACTGTGAAAGTCTTTCCACTTTCCCGCAACGTGGCAATCAACGCGACGACGTACGGCCAAGCTTGCGAACAACTCACTACAACAAAAGAGCCGTGATCGCTTTTGCAGTCACCCCTGAAGAGGTTTTTATTTTGGGCGTTTTTTACGGCGGTCAAGATTACGAGACGATGCTCCAAGACGACTCCGACAACAGCGTGCCAAACTGATATGCCCTACACCGTCACCCCCACCCACATCCCCGACTTGCTCATCCTTGAGCCCAAAGTGTTCGGCGACAGCCGAGGCTTCTTTTTTGAAAGCTTCAACCAGCAAGACTTCAAGCAAGTCACCGGTCTGGATGTGAACTTTGTGCAAGACAACCACAGCCGCAGCGCCCGCGGCGTGCTGCGCGGCCTGCACTACCAGCTGCAACAAGCCCAAGGCAAGCTGGTGCGCGTGGTGCGCGGCGCGGTGTTTGACGTGGCGGTGGACATCCGCAAAAGCTCCCCCACCTTTGGCCAATGGGCCGGGGTAGAGCTGACCGAAGACAACCACAAACAAATGTGGATTCCGCAAGGCTTTGCCCACGGCTTTGTGGTCCTGTCGGACACCGCGGACTTCTTGTACAAAACCACCGACTACTACGCCCCCGCGCACGAGCGCTGCATCGCGTGGAACGACCCGGCCATTGGCATCACCTGGCCCCAAGGCCTGACGCCGCAGCTGTCGGCCAAAGACCAAGCAGGTTTGACGCTGGCGCAGGCTGAGGTGTTTGCCTGATATTGCACAAAGCATCAATTGAAGAATAAAATGATTCGTTTTTTGATGCCCAAAGGACCCAAGCCATGCGCACAACATTGACACTGGACGATCAATTGCTGGCTCAAGCCCAGAAAATCAGTGGCCTGACAGAGCGCACTCAACTGCTGAGAGAAGCACTTTTGGCGCTGGTGCAGCGCGAAAGCGCCCATCGCCTCGCGCAACTTGGCGGCACTGAACCCCAGCTGATGTCCATCCCTAGGCAACAATCGGCCACATGATTTTGGTTGACACCTCCGTTTGGGTGGACCACTTGCGCCAGGGCGAGCCATTGTTGGTTCAGTCACTGATGCAAACACAAGTGGCAACCCATCCTTTTGTGGTGGGGGAATTGGCTTGTGGCAACTTGAAGAACCGACAAACAGTGATTGAACTGCTGCAAGGTCTGCCCCCGGTGAAATCCGCCCTTGATCATGAAGTCATGCACTTCATTGAAAGTAAGGGCCTCATGGGCAAAGGCATTGGCTACATCGATGCTCACCTCTGTGCCAGTGCATTGATCTCAGGTGTGAAGCTTTGGACCCGCGATAAAAGACTGCACGGCATTGCTCAAACGCTCAATTGCGTATGGGCTGAACCCGTTCACTGAAGAATAAACAACAACAATGCAAAACTTCTCCGCATCTCCCCGCGAGATGGTCGCCAGCCTTTGGCGCAACAAAGGCTTGATCCGAAACCTGATTCACCGTGAAGTCGTGGGCCGCTACAAAGGCTCCATGCTCGGCATCTTCTGGTCGCTGGCCAACCCCATCTTCATGCTGGCGGTCTACACCTTTGTGTTCAGCGTTGTCTTCAAGGCCCGTTGGGGAGCTGGCGGCAGCGACTCCAAAACCGAATTCGCATTGGTCTTGTTTGCCGGCCTGATGATCTTCAACCTGTTTTCTGAATGCATCAGCCGAGCCCCCGGCTTGATACTGGCCAACGTCAACTACGTCAAGAAAGTCGTCTTCCCCTTAGAAGTGCTGCCTTGGGTCAGCATGGGCAGCGCCTTGTTTCAGTTTGTGGTCAGCTTGGGTGTTTGGCTGGTGGCATATGGGCTGCTCTTTGGCGTACCGCATTGGCATGTGCTGCTGCTGCCACTGGTGCTGGTGCCACTGGTGCTGTTTGTCATGGGGCTGAGCTGGGCGCTGGCCTCGCTGGGGGTGTACCTGCGCGACGTGGGCCAAATCATTGGTGTGCTCATCACCGTGCTGATGTTTTTGACGCCCATTTTTTATCCGGCATCTGCGCTGCCCGCCGCCTACCAACCGCTCATGTTCATGAACCCGCTGACAGCCCCCATCGAAATGGCGCGTGACCTGATGTATTGGGGAAAACTGCCAAGCCTGAGTTTGCTCGCCGTCTACGGAGCAGGAGCGCTAGGTTTTGCCCTGCTGGGCTTTGCCTGGTTTCAGAAGACCCGCAAAGGATTTGCAGATGTTCTCTGAACACACCACCCCAGACAGCACCGAATACGCCATCGAAGTCAATGCCTTGAGCAAGTGCTACCAGATCTATGACAAGCCCAGCGACCGCCTTAAGCAAATGCTGATGCGCGGACGCAAGCAGTACTACAAAGAATTCTGGGCACTCAAAGACGTCAGCTTCAAGATCAAAAAAGGCGAGACCGTAGGCATCATTGGCCGCAACGGCTCGGGCAAGTCCACCTTGCTGCAAATGATCTGCGGCACGCTCAACCCCACGGGGGGCGAAGTCAAAGTCAATGGCCGCGTGGCAGCGCTGCTGGAGTTGGGGGCAGGCTTCAACCCGGAATTTTCGGGTGTAGAAAACGTCTATATGGCGGCATCGCTTTATGGCCTGAGCAAAGAAGAAGTCGATCAGCGCTTTGATGCGATTGCCGCCTTTGCTGACATTGGCGACCACATCCACCAACCCGTCAAAACCTATTCCAGTGGCATGTTTGCTCGCTTAGCATTTTCGGTTGTGGCCCATGTTGAACCAGATGTTTTAGTGGTTGATGAAGCTTTAGCTGTTGGAGATGCTCGTTTTGTTGCCAAGTCAATGAAGAAAATAAAGAAACTTCAAAATTCTGGGTCAACAATAATTTTTGTTAGTCATGATGTCGGCTCCGTACGAACCCTATGTCAACAAGCTATTTGGTTGCATGCTGGGCACTTAATGGATTTGGGTGAGGTCTTCCCAGTGACCGGCAAATTCACAGAATATATTTTTAAAGATCCTGATTTAGACGATACAGCCGAAGATAAAATAAAAGCAGTTGAAAATCAACTCGCAAATAATATTATTTCTAATAAAGATGATATAGATTTTAATGAAAAAATTATAAGCAATTCAATTAAATTTATGCCAATTAGAAATCCGAGACATTTGGCGCATTGGGGATCGCATCAAGGTTTGATATTGAGCTCCAACCTCACCAATTCCGAAAACCAAGAACAAGACGTTTTCAACTTTAGCGAATCATTTAAAATTTATGTAAAAGTCAAAGTACCAAAAACAATCCCAAGGAACACGCTCGGCGTTGCAATATCCATAAAGGACCTAAAAGGTACAGATTTGATTGTTTCATCAACTTATGACTCTCAAGTGAGGATATTACCAGAAGGTGAAAATTTCCAAGTTGTTTTTTCAATGATAAATATATTAGCTGAAGGAGAGTACTTGCTTGTTGTAGCACTGGAAAGCAGAGAGCATAACAGCATACATTACTATGAATACATTGAGGGAATTCAATATTTTAAAACTTTATCAAATAGAAAAATATTTGGAATTTTTCAACCACAAATCGATCAACAGGTATTGGCACATCCATGACAAATACTGATGAAATAAATACGCAAAGATACTGGGATGGCCGCTTCAATGAAGACTGGGAGCAGTTTGACGGTCCGGCACAGTCAAGATTTTTTTCAACCATTGCTCTTCAAAATATACCCGATTGGCTATTGAATGAAGCAAAAGGCAATAAATTAACCATTGCTGATTGGGGGTGCGCTCAAGGTGATGGAACTAGTGTTTGGGCTGACTATGTAGCATCGATTCAGATTACAGGTATAGATTTTTCGGAGGCGGCAATCCAAATTGCAAAAAAACGTTATCCAGATATTAAATTTTTGGCTGAAAACTGGCTGGAACCGAGTTTTAATTCAAATTTAAAATATGATATTGTTTTTTCATCAAATACGCTGGAGCATTTTCACAAACCTTTCGATATTTTAAATAACATATCCAATCATGCGGAAAAAATATTAATTCTTGCGCTGCCATACAAGGAGCATCAAAGAATTGATGAGCATTTTTTTACATTTATTCCGGAAAATATCCCCAGTGTAATTAAAAGAAAATTTCATCTAGCTTGGTCACGAGTTATTAATTGCAAAGACATTCCGGCCAGCTATTGGCCTGGCGAGCAAATAATCTTGATTTATATAGATTCCGAATGGATGGAATCTTTGAATTTGAAGTTATCAGATATTTCATTGGAGCGAGATGATTCAATTTTTTTGCGAGAGAATCATGGTGTATTACTGGCCGAGCGTGATCAGGCAATAAATGAGCGTAATCTAGCGATAAATGAGCGTGCTCGTGCTGATGTAGTGCGCGAGCATCTACAAATGCAGCTTCAAACGATGCTGACAAGCAATTCATGGGCAATAACAAGACCGCTGCGTTTCCTTGGCCGGATTGCCCGATACGGGCTGACAAAAAACGATACTCACCGTCTCGCAATCATCGTTAAACCTTACTGGCACATGCTCCCTATATCGCATGAGCTTAGGCAAAGCATCGGCAAGCGCATGAGACGTTTTCTTGCTCGCGTTGCAACTGTGGCATCGGTGAACTTGAAAAAACCTGAATCATTGCCAGAACTTGCAACTAACGAGGTCGGCAAGCCTGACTACTTTGTTTTTTCAGTTATTGACTGGCATTTCCGTCACCAGAGACCGCAGCAGTTAGCGCTCCAGATCGCGGAGACTGGCCGCAGAGTCTTTTACATCTCAGTCGATTTTGTAGACCATGCAGAGCCAGGCTTTGCGCTGGAATCACTTGATTCAAGTGGCCGGTTGTTCAATCTGCACCTGCACCTGCAAGGTGCACCCTCGGTGTACGGCAAACCACCTACTGCTGCCCAAATGAGTCAACTCACTCTCAGTATGGGGAGCTTGCTCGAGTGGACTCAATCGACCTCGGTTGTCTCTTTGATACAGCACTCCTTCTGGTCAGGGCTGGCCGCCCAGATGCCCAATAGCCGCTTGGTGTATGACTGCATGGATCATCACGAAGGTTTCGGCGGTGTATCTGATGAAATGATCGCCCACGAACGGGCCTTGCTTGCAGCTGCGGATTTGACGGTGACGACCTCCTTGTGGCTTGATAACGAGGTCGGCAGCAAAACTAGCCGTCATGTCTTGATACGCAATGCGACAGAGTTTGAACACTTTGCCAAAGCGCCCACTGGCGACATCTACAAAGATCCGCAAGGTCGTCGCATCATTGGTTACTACGGTGCAATTGCCGAGTGGTTTGATGTGGATTTGGTGGGCAAGGTTGCACAAGCATTCCCTGACTGCGCCATTGTGTTGATTGGTGCAGACACAGTAGGCGCGCAGCGTAAGTTGTCAGCATTTACAAACGTCAAATTCCTTGGCGAGATTCCATACAAGCAATTGCCATCTTACGCGCACGCATTTAATGTGTGCCTTTTGCCCTTCAAGGTGATTCCGCTGACTTTGGCGACAAACCCTGTTAAAGCCTACGAGTACCTCAGCATGGGCAAGCCTGTTGTGTCTACAGATTTGCCTGAAGTGCGCGAGATGGGCTCCGTTTGCACGGTAGCCACTGACGCCAGCGATTTTGTGGCTCAGATCAAGAAAAGTCTTGATAACTCTGGTACGCCCGAAACCCGGCAGACTTTTGCACAAGAACAGACATGGGCACATCGCGCACAAGCTTTGATCGCGGCCAGTGAGGACGCCTCGTATGACCCCCTGGTAAGCATTGTGGTGGTCACTTATAACAATCTGGACTTGACCAAGAAGTGCCTTGCCAGTCTGGACGCCTACAGTGACTACGCCAATATGGAAATCATTGTGGTTGACAACGCTTCTAGTGATGGTTCGCAAGCTTGGTTAACCGAGTGGGCAAAAGAAGCGCTCAATCGCAAATTGGTGTTGAACGAGGACAACCGTGGCTTTGCTGCCGGCAACAATCAAGGGCTTACATTGGCCGGTGGAAAGTACCTTGTCATGCTCAACAACGACACCCATGTTACGCCAGGGTGGGTACGCACAATGGTTAACCATATGCGTTGCGACGCAAGCATAGGTTTGCTTGGCCCAGTGACTAACAACATTGGTAACGAAGCGCGTATTGAAATTTTTTATGACGACATGGCGCAGATGCTCCAGCGTTCTGCCAGCTACACCCACGCACACGTTGGCCAGTTGTTGCCTTTGCGCACAGCGGCCTTTTTCTGCGTCATGCTGCGGCGTGAAGTCTTCGAAAAAATTGGCCCGCTGGACGAAGCGTTTGGTCGTGGATTTTTTGAAGATGACGACTATTGCCGCAGGATAGAACAAGCTGGCCTGAGTGTTTATTGTGCTGAAGATGTGTTTATTCATCATCATTTATCGGCCTCTTTCAACAAACTGCGCAGTTCAGAACGACAGGCTTTGTTTGAAAAAAACAAGGCCACTTACGAGGCAAAGTGGGGGGCATGGATTCCCCATGAATTCAGGCAATAAAAGTAATGAGCAAGAAAATTCTTTGTGTAGTAGGTACCCGCCCTGAGGCCATCAAAATGGCCCCCGTCATCCTCGCACTGCAACAAGAACCCTGGGCACAAGTGCGAGTACTTGCCACAGCGCAGCACAGGCAAATGCTCGATCAGGTTAATGCCTTCTTTGGGATTGAGCCTGATATTGACCTCAACATCATGCGTCCCAATCAAGCGCTCACCACCTTGGCGGCACGCTTGCTGCTGGAAATGGACGAAGTGCTGCTGTCCGAAAAACCCGATGCCGTGCTTGTGCAAGGTGACACCACCACCGTTATGACCGTCGCGCTCGCTTGTTTCTACCATCGCATTCCCATTGGGCATGTGGAGGCAGGCTTGCGTACATGGGACATGCAAAACCCCTTCCCGGAAGAAGCCAACCGCGTGATTGCCAGTAAATTGGCGCGCTGGCACTGGGCGCCGACCGAAGGCTCTAAGCAAAACCTGCTGAAAGAGGGTGTTGCCGAAGAAGACATCGTTGTCACTGGCAATACCGTGATCGACGCTTTGTTGATGACTGCCGCCAAAGACCTGAATGTAGGTATCGAACTGGATGCAAACAAGCGCTTGATCCTGGTCACCTCGCATCGCCGCGAAAATTTTGGTGAACCCTTTCGTAACATTTGCCGGGCCTTGCGCACCTTAGCCGAGCAAAACCAGGACGTTCAATTTCTATACCCGGTGCACCCAAACCCGAACGTCAAAGATGTGGCATACGAATTACTGGGGTCGCTACCGAACTTCTTCCTCTGTGAGCCGCTGGACTATGCACGCTTTATTGCTGCGATGAAGCGTTCTTACATCATTCTGACCGACTCCGGCGGCGTGCAGGAGGAGGCGCCAGCACTTGGTAAACCTGTCTTGGTTTTTCGTGAAGAAACCGAGCGCCCTGAAGCCGTAGACCAAGGGGCGGTCAAACTGGTTGGCCCCAACTACGACCGCATTGTTTCTGAGACCCAGCAGTTGCTCGATGACGAAAATGCTTACAAGGCCATGGCTCGAGGTGTGTCGCCCTATGGAGACGGATTGGCAGCGCAGCGTATCGTACAAACCTTGCGCGCACACTTCGTTGGTGAATGATGCTGTGGTTGGCGCAATGACAGTCGTAGCACGCATATTGATTTTGCGCGCACTGCCCTACGGTGCTGACTCACGTGCCGTGAGGTGGGGGCAGATATATTCTGCACACCCTACGTCTTGGGGTTGTTGGGGGTCAAAAGATCCGGCACATCAAGCCAGCAATATTCTGAAAAATCGCCCCAGTACTGGTTACTGGGGCTTTGTTTTTGGCTATTGCAAATTCATATTTGCCGCTTTTTTCTTTGCGTATCATCGATTGTCTGCTGGCGACACTGTGGTGTGTGTAGACCTTGAAACTGCTGTTCCAGGCATGCTGGCGGCAAGGCTGCGCGGTGCGCGTGTTCACTTTGATGTAGCGGACCCGTTTGATTTGGCAAAGCCCGTTCCACTGAAGCGATTTTTCCGTTGGCTGGAGTGGTGGGTGGCTAAGCATGCAGATGTTGTCACGGTGCCCCATTCCTCACGCCTTGATCTTTATGGCAGACCTTTAACAAATGCGCAGATTGTAGAAAACGTACCGCTGTTACCTTTTATGCAACAGCTTCGAACATTTTTAAAAGATGCCAATGGTCAGGCTGCCATGACCTTTGGCTACTTTGGAACGCTTGAAACCCATCGTGGACTGGAAGACATTGTAAAACTGGCCATGGAAAACGAAGCGGTGTGCTTCAAGGTAGGCGGTCGGGGTGCATTGGAATCCTTTATTCGTAAAGCCAGCGCATCTTGTCCTCGTATCGAATTTGTAGGTGAATATCTTCCGGCTGATCTGCCTGGGCTTACGCGAGGCGTAGACGTATATTGCTCCCTTTATTATTTAAGCAAGCCCTTGCACCGCTATGCTGCACCCAATAAGTTTTTTGAGCACCTTGCATTAGGGTTGCCTGTATTGATGTCAGCCAATACGCCCTATGCCAAGGATGTTGTGGAAGGCGAAACTGGTTGGGTGATTGAGGATGGGTATGAATCATTACAGGCTTGGTTTGCATCTACGCGCCTGTATAAAAGTGCATTCGAAAGCGCCTCGGAGAATGCACAGAAAAAATGGCAAAGTAGTTATCAAAACTGGCTTACTCAACAAAAAGAGAAGTTGCTCGCTTTCAACACGTAATGCGAACAGGTCTTGTTGTCCCCACCCGAAACCCCGGCACCCTGTGGCCTCGGTGGCTGGCTGCAGTGCAGGCGCAGGCTTTGGCTGGGGGTGTGGCGCTGATCGGCGTGGTGGTGGACTCTGGTTCCACCGACGGCACCACCTTTTCCGATTTACCTCAGGGCTGGCAGTTGCAGCCTATTGCGGCTTCAGACTTCAACCACGGCGGCACCCGCAATATGGCGCTTTCACATTTGCCGGCTGGCACAGATGTAGTGGTGTTCACGACGCAAGACGCCTTGCTCTCAGACCCACACGCCATCTCGCGCTTAGTGTCGGTGTTTGCAAACCCTTCGGTGGCCTGTGTATACGGCAAGCAGTTGCCCCATACCGATGCTACGCCCGTGGCGGCGCATGCCCGCTTGTTCAATTACCCCGCAGAATCCCGTGTAGTCAGCCTGGCCGACAAGGCAAGGCTGGGCCTCAAGGCCTGTTTCATGTCCAATTCTTTCGCGGCCTACCGTGTGGCAGATCTGCAGGCGGTGGGGGGCTTCCCGTCCGATGTGATTTTGGGCGAGGACATGTCGGTCGCGGCGCGCTTGCTCATGGCGGGCAAGTCGGTGGCTTATGTGGCCGATGCTTGTGCCTACCACTCGCACAATTACAGCGTGATGCAAGAGTTCCGCCGGTATTTCGATACCGGCGTCTTCCATGCACGAAGCCCTTGGCTTTTGGCTGAGTTCGGTTCTGCCGGTGGCGAGGGATTGCGCTTTGTGCGATCTGAGCTGGCTTATTTGTGGCGTCATGCCCCAGGGTGGATTCCGTCGGCGCTGGTGCGCACGGCTGCCAAACTGATCGGTTACCGCCTGGGGCGTTTGGAGTCGCATTGGCCTTTGTGGTTCAAGCGCTGGTGTAGCATGCACAAGGGGTTTTGGGGCTGAGCAGCCAAGGCAGATCATCCTGTCGTTTGAACAGCGGGGCAATCAAACAGACATCCTTGACCAAGTCTGTCGATGTGAGTTTGGACATTGAAGGTGTTGCCGAGCTGTGATGAATCTACAAGTTTGCCGGCATCAATGGCCAACATACACTGTCGTTGTCAGGCAGTTGTAGAGATGTGTATTTTGCGAACAGTAACAGCCGGTTAGACCGGCTTTTTTGTTATTTGGGGTGGATGTGTTGGATAAGAAAAGTCAAATCTGGCGACGATTAAGCCCGCTGCAGATCCGCATGACCAAGGCGGTTTTACTAGGGGTTGATGTGGTGGCCTTGCTGGTATCGGGGCTGCTGGCGGCACTGCTGGCGCAGTTGTGGGCTGAGCCCCCAAATGCGCAGTGGTTGGTGACGCAGGATGTGCAGCGGTATTGGGCTTGGCTGGGTGTAGCGGGTGTGGGCTTGGGTTTCTTTTTGGTGCGCTTTCGCCATTACAGCGACCGCAAACCTTTTTGGTCTGAGTTGGGCGAGACGATGATCGCTTTGCTGGTGTTGGCCGTGCTTGATTTGGCGGTTCTGGCCCTGACGCGCTGGAACTCTTCGCGTTTGTGGTGGGCCCTGGTGTGGCCGTTGGCCATGCTGTGTGTGCCGCTGGGCCGGGGCTTGGCGAGGTCGCTGATGCGGCGTGCGGGCGTATGGCAGCGCCCCACCTTGATCGTGGGCAATGGGCCCAATGCGCACGAGGCGGTGGCCGCCCTGAACAGCGAGCCGGCTTTGGGTTTTGCAGTGGTGGAGTTCATCGATGCAGCCCAGGCTTCAACGGCATTGACAAAAAAGCTGAAGCAGTGGGCCCAAGTGCCCGGCGTGCAGTTTGTGCTAGCTTTGGAGCACGGTCAAAACGATTTGCGCGAAGACTTGCTGCGGCGCTTGGCGCACTGGAAGGCCGAAGACGTGAGCGTGGTGCCGGCCATGCGGGGTGTGCCTTTGTTTGGCACCGACATGTCGTATTTCTTCTCGCACGAGGTGGCGATGCTCAAGTTGCGCAACAACTTGCGCTATTGGCCCGCTCGCTTGCTCAAGCGGGTATTCGACTTGTTCGCGGCTTTGGTGCTGCTGGTGTTGGGGGCCTTGCCTTTGCTCTACATCGCCTTGCGCATTCGGCGCGACGGCGGCCCGGCCATGTTTGCGCACCAGCGGGTGGGGCAATCGGGCAAGGTGTTTCCGTGCTTCAAGTTCCGTACCATGCAGGTAGATGCCGAAGAGCGCTTGCGCGAACTGCTGGCCAATGACCCGGCCGCACGCGCCGAGTGGGAGCGCGAGTTCAAGCTGCGCAACGACCCGCGCATCACACCCATCGGCCAGTTTTTGCGCCGCACCAGCCTGGACGAGCTGCCGCAGTTGTTCAACGTGATCCGCGGCGAGATGAGCCTGGTGGGCCCCCGCCCTGTGATCCGCGCCGAGCTGGCACGTTATGGCGACGATGTTGATTACTTTTTGATGGTGCGCCCAGGCATGACAGGCCTGTGGCAGGTCAGCGGACGCAACGACACCAGCTATGAGACCCGGGTGTACCTGGACACTTGGTACGTGAAGAACTGGTCCCTGTGGTATGACATTGCGATTATGTTCAAAACAATACGCGTGGTGCTGAACAAGGACGGCGCATATTGAAGCCTGTAGCCCTGACTTGTGCCAGTCTGGGTCAGTGGTGGTGGCCCACCACTTCGCCGGCTTTGAGTTTGTAAACCGTACCGCAATAGGGGCACTTGGCCTGGCCGGATTTGGCCACGTCCAGGTACACCTTGGGGTGGCTGTTCCAGATTTTCATGTCAGCCTTGGGGCTGGGGCAAAACACACCGCCCTGGGGGTTCAGGTCGGCGGTCAGCAGTTCAACAGTCGCGTTGCTCATGGGTCAAACCTGGGTCAGCCAGTGGGCGTATTGGGGGTTGCGGCCGTTGACGATGTCAAAGAAGGCGCTCTGGATTTTCTCGGTGATGGGGCCGCGGCTGCCCACGTAATCGCCCTTGCCCAGCTCGATGCGGTCAAGTTCGCGAATTGGGGTCACTTCGGCGGCGGTGCCCGTAAAGAACGCTTCGTCGGCGATATAGACCTCGTCGCGGGTGATGCGCTTTTGCACGATCTCTAAACCCAAGTCTTTGGCAATGTGGAACACCGTGTTGCGGGTGATGCCGTTCAGGGCGCCGGCCGACAGGTCGGGCGTGTAGATCACGCCGTTTTTCACCACAAAGATGTTCTCACCCGCGCCTTCAGACACAAAGCCCGAGGTGTCGAGCAACAGGGCTTCGTCGTAACCTTCGTCGGTCACTTCCATGTTGGCCAAGATGCTGTTGGTGTAGTTGCTCACCGCCTTGGCTTGCGTCATGGTGATGTTGACGTGGTGGCGGGTGTAGCTGCTGGTCTTCACGCGGATGCCGCGCTTCAGGCCTTCTTCGCCCAAATAGGCCCCCCAAGTCCAGGCGGCCACCATCAGGTGGATGGTGTTGCCCTTGGGGCTGACGCCCAGCTTCTTGTCACCAATCCAGGTCAGGGGGCGGATGTAGCCCGACTCCAACTTGTTCTCGCGCACCACGGCGCGCTGGGCTTCGTTGACCTGCCCTTGCGTGAAGGGGATATTCATGCGCAAGATCTTGGCGCTGTTGAACAGCCGCTCGGTGTGCTCTTGCAGGCGGAAGATGGCGGTGCCTTGCTCGGTTTTGTAGGCGCGCACGCCTTCAAAAGCGCCGCAGCCGTAGTGCAGGGTGTGGCTCAGCACATGGATCTTGGCGTCGCGCCAATCGACCATCTGGCCGTCCATCCAGATTTTGCCGTCACGGTCTGACATGGAGGGGATGACAACGCTCATGAAAGTGTCCTTTGAAGAAGGGGCATTAAACAGTGCAAAAGGGAGATTTTAAGGGCTGACCTGCTCGGGCCGCTGCAGCGTCCATTCGGTCAGCTTGCCGCCCACAAAAGTGCAGCTCACGCTCGACTGGCCAGTGTCGGTCCAGCGGTACACCTCGGGTTGGGCGTCTTTTTCGGTTTTCAGCTCGCCCAAGGCGCGGGTCATGGCGATCACATGCATCAAGGTCGCGCCTTTTTTCAGCTTGGCGTTGAGCATCACCGCACTGGCCACATGGCCGATCGGGCGATCGGCGGCTTTTTTGAGGATGGTGAGCAGGCGCGTGAAGTGCAGCAGCACCCACATGACAATGCCGCCCACGGCCAGGGCGATGCCCGGCCATCCAAAGGCATGCCAAGCCCCAACGGTCAGGGCGGCGATGGCGGTGAGGGTGAGGATTCGGGTGAAATTCATGGGGGCCGATTGTGCCTTGCTGGCGCGACTGGGTGCGCCATCAGCTGGATTTTTTCAGGGCCAAGGCCTGATCGTACAAGGTGTTTTTGGATTCGCCCGAGATCTCGGCCGCCAGTTTGACCGCTGTTTTGAGGGGCAATTCGGGCAGCAGCAGCTGCAAGACCCGCAGGCCTTCGCCCGTGGCGTCGTCTACCGGCGCGTCGTGCAGCACCAGCACAAATTCACCCCGCAGGCGCTCGGGCTTTTCGGCCAGCCAGGCGCTCAAATCTTGCGCGGGCAGGGTCTCGATTTGCTCGAATTGCTTGGTCAGCTCGCGCCCCAGCGTGACGCGGCGCGGGCCCAGCAGCGCCAGCGCCTGGGCCAGGGCTTCGATGCGGTGCGGTGCCTCCAGCAGCACCACGGCGCGGCTTTCTTGGGCCAGCTTTTGCACGGCCAGTTGCCGCTCGGTGGCTTTGCTGGACAGGAAACCCGCAAACACAAAGCCGCCGTCACCGGTCATGCCCGCTGCGCTCAGGGCGGTGGTCACGCTGCTGGCCCCGGGCAAGGGCATGACCCGAAACCCGGCTTGACGCACGGCGGCCACCAGCCGGGCCCCTGGATCGCTGATAGCGGGCGTGCCCGCATCGCTCACATAAGCCACGCGCTGGCCTTGCCCCAAGCGCTCCAGTACGTTATGCGCCGCTTCGGCTTCGTTGTGCTGGTGCACCGCCAGCAGTTGGCTGCCCGGACGGTCCAGCCCATAGGCGCGCAGCAATTGCTGGGTGTGGCGGGTGTCTTCGCAGGCCACCACGTCCACCTTGGACAGCACATGCAAGGCACGCAGGCTGATGTCGGCCAGGTTGCCAATCGGGGTGGCCACGACATACAGTGTGCTGGCCGGGTGGTTTTGTGCACCAGCGGCTTCGTGCGCAGCCGCCAGGGCGTTGGCAAACGAGGCAGACAAGGGAGACGGAGTCAATGCAATTCCTCAAAAAAGACAAAGTGGGTCAGCCCTCGGCCAAAGCCCGGGGTGATGCGGGCGAAGACGAGGCGCTGGCCTTTTTGCAAGCACGCGGCTTGCGGTTGTTGCAGCGCAATTATCGGACCCCCGGCCGAGGCGGGGGCGAAATAGACCTGATCATGCAAAGTCCAGACGGCACCGTGGTGTTTGTCGAGGTGCGGCAACGCAGCCGAAGTGACTTTGGCGGTGCGGCCGCCACCATCGGCCATGTCAAGCAACGGCGCATTGTGTTTGCAGCCCGGCATTACCTGCTCAGCTGGCGTCAGTTGCCGCCGGCCCGCTTTGATGTGGTGGCCCTGGATGCCGCCGGGCCGCAGTGGCTGCAGGCGGCCTTTGACGCCAGCTAGCGTTCCGGTTTCCCGTAGGTCGGTGGCTTTAGCCCCGACATTCCGGGCTAAGGCGCGGGCTGAACCGGGCTGACGGGGTTATCATCCCGGCCTATGTTAGACCTGCGCATTCAACAGCATTTCATCGACAGTGCCGATCTGCACTACCAGGTGGCCGATGGCTTGGCCAAGCCTGTTGATTCGGCCGTTCAGGCCGTTTTGGCCTGCGTGACCGGTGGCGGCAAGGTGCTGACGGCTGGGCTGGGTGCATCGGCAGGTCTGGCGCAATATTTGGCGGGGTTGCTGGTGGGCGGCTTTGAGCGAGAAAGACCGGGCCTGTCGGCCATGGCCTTGTCGGCCGATGCCCAGATGGCCACTTTGTGGCCCGAAGAGCAGGCTGTGGCCAGCCAGGTGCGTGCCTTGGGCCACACCGGGGATGTGCTCTTTCTCATCAGCGCCCATGGGACTGAAAACACCCTGGTGCAGGCGGTGCAGGCCGCGCACGAGCGTGAAATGAGTGTGGTGGCACTCACCGGTCACCAAGGCGGCGCATTGGCCAGCCAACTGCGCGAGACCGATGTGCACGTGTGCGTGCCCCATGAGCGCGTGGCCCGAATTCGCGAGGTGCAGCAGTTGGTGCTGCACTGTTTGTGTGATGGCATTGACACCCAGTTGTTGGGTGAACAGGAGTCTTATTAAATGAAACGTCAACTTCAAACAGTGGTCTACAGTGCCGTGATGCTGGCCACTTTGGCCAACCTGAGTGCTTGCGCACCTTTGATCGTGGGGGGCGCTGTCATGACCGGTGTGGTGGCCACTGACCGCCGCACCACGGGCACCCAGGTCGAAGACGAAAGCATTGAGATCAAAGTGGCCAGCGCCGTGCGCCAAGAAATGGGCGATCGCATCCACCTGAACGTGACCAGCTTCAACCGCCAAGTGCTGCTCAGTGGCGAGGTGCGCACCGCTGCGGACAAGGAGCGCGCCGAAAAACTCGCGTCGAGCCAGGAAAACGTGAACGCGGTGGTGAACGATTTGACGGTGATGCCCGTCAGTTCACTGACCCAGCGCTCCAAGGACATCGTCATCACCGGCAGGATCAAAGCGGCCTTTGTGGACGCCAAAGATCTGCAGGTCAACGCCTTCAAGGTGGTGACCGAGCGCGGCATCGTCTATCTGATGGGCCGCGTGACTGCGCGCGAGGCCAAACGCGCCACGGACATCGCCCGCGGCATGAGCGGTGTGGCCAAGGTGGTGCGCGTATTTGAAGAAATTCCCGAGCAAGAGCTTCAGCGCCTGAGCCGTCCGACCCAGTAATCGGTCCGATGTCAGCCGGCGCGCCGTCTTGGTCGACCGCCTCACCAGGTTTCTATGGCCAAGCTGCCATCAGAGGGCTTCACGCGCCCGGCTTCCAGACCCGCCACCAACCACTCCCGCGTGGCGGCGGGATCAATCACCGCATCAATCTCTAAGGTGGCCGCCATGTTGATGGCGCTGCCGTTGTCGTATTGCTGCGCCAGCAGCTGCTCAAACAGCGCTTCGCGCTCGGGGCCTTCGGGCAGGGCCTCCAGTTCTTTGCGGTAACCCAAGCGCACAGCCCCTTCCAGGCCCATGCCGCCAAACTCGCCTGTGGGCCAGGCCACAGTGGCCAGCGTTTCATGAAAGCCCCCGCCGGTCATGGCCATCGCGCCCAGGCCATAGCCTTTGCGCAGCACCACGCTCAGCAGTGGCACCCGCAGGTGCGCGGCCGCCACAAACATGCGCGAAACATGGCGTACCTGCGCCGTGGCTTCGGTGTCCGGCCCGACCATGAAGCCGGGCGTGTCCACCAAACTCACCATCGGCAAGCCATGCGCGTTGCACAGCTGCATGAAGCGGGCGGCTTTGTCGGCGGCGTCGGCGTCGATCGCGCCGCCCAGGTGCAGCGGGTTGTTGGCCATGAGGCCCACCGGGCGCCCCGCGATGCGCGCCAGCGCGGTGTGGATGCCCGCGCCAAAGCCGGTGCGCAAAGGCAACAGACTGCCTTCGTCGGCAATGCCCTGCATGGCGGCGCGGGTGTCGTACACGCGCAGGCGGTTTTCGGGCACCACATGGCGCAGGGCTTCGGCGGGTGGGGCGTGCCATTCGGTTTGCGCACCCTGAAAACACGACAGGTAATGCCGCGCTGCCGATACCGCCTGCGCTTCGTTGTCCACCAGGATGTCAATCACGCCGTTGCCGTGCTGCACGGCGCTGGGGCCAATCTGTTCGGGCTTGAAGACACCCAGGCCCCCGCCTTCAACCATGGCCGGGCCACCCATGCCGATGTTGCTGTCTGCCGTCGCAATGATCACGTCGCAGCAGCCCAACAAGGCCGCGTTACCCGCAAAGCAGCGCCCCGCCACCACGCCCACCACCGGCACCCGGCCGTTCAGACGCGCAAACGAGGCGAAAGTGGCCAGATTCAGGCCCGCGACGATGGCGACATCGACATCCCCAGGTCGTCCCCCGCCGCCTTCGGCAAACAGCACCACAGGCAACTTGTTTTGCAAAGCGATGCCCAACATACGGTCGGTTTTTTGGTGGTTGCGCATGCCTTGCGTGCCGGCCAGCACGGTGAAGTCGTAGGCCATGACCACCACGCGCTGGCCGTGGATGCAGCCGATGCCGGTGACCATGCCGTCGGCGGGCGTGTTGCGCACAAGATCCTCGGCACTGCGGCGGCGGCTTTGCGCGGCCACGGCCATAGCGCCATATTCCACAAACGAACCCGCGTCACACAGATCGGCGATGTTTTCGCGGGCAGTGCGCAGGCCATTGGCGTGGCGCTTGGCCACCGCTTCGGGGCGCTGTGCGTCGAGCGTGAAAGCCAGGCGGTCTTGCAGTTTTTTCAGGTCAGCCCGTTCGGCAGGTGCCACCGGCGGTTCATCAAGCTGGGGCTGATCAGGCACGGCGCTGGCCACAGACTCAGACAAAGGCGCCAATGTCACCAGCACATCGCCATCCCCCACCGTCTCGCCCGCCTGGAAGAACAGCTCGGCCAAGCGCCCGGCATGGGGGGCACGGATTTCGTGCTCCATTTTCATGGCTTCCAGAATCACCAGCACATCGCCCGTGGCCACGGCATCACCGGCGGCCACCAGCCACTGCACCACTTGCGCTTGAAGGGGGGATCGAATGTCTTGCATTCGGCCATTGTGCGGCGCGCCCCGAAGGGCAAACGGTCAAGTTCGGGACAATGGGCGCGGCCTTTTCATGCCCGGCAGCCCAAGGGCCGCCAGCATGGCGGGTCAGTGCCCGCTGGTGGCGCTGCGCACCCGCGCCACAGCTTGATCAAGCCCTGTCCAGGCGGGCTGGCTCGGGGCATAACGCTGGCGCATGTAACGCGCCAGATCGGCGATTTGCTGGTCGTTGAGCGCATGGCGGAAACCCGGCATGAAGCCCACTTGTGGCCCCGGCACCTCTTGCACGCCATCCAGGATCACGCGCAGCAGGTTGTCTGGCCGCTCACTGTGCAAGTTGGTGTTCAGTGCCAAAGGCCGGTTGACGCCCAACAGCTTGGGGCCGTCGCCTTCGTGGTGGCAGGCGCTGCAAGCGCCATCAAACAAACGCTGACCGGTGCTGCCCACCAGCCGGGTGCGCTGCTCGGCCGCTTGTTGCACCACCTGGCGAGCCAGGCTGGCGCTGTCGGTCTCGGGCGGGTTGAAGCTGGCCAAATAGGTGGCCATGGCGCGGATGTCGCTGTCGGGCACCTGGGCCAGTTGCTGCACCACCGGGGCCATGGGGCCTGCGGCCATGCCATGGTGTTCGGTGTGCCCATGGCGCAGGTAGCGGAACAGCTCTTCAGCGCTCCAAGGCACGGGCGCACGCGACAAGGCCGTCAGAGCCGGGGCTTCCCAGCCGTCCACCATGGCGCCGCTCAAAAATGCCTGGCCGCTGCGCTCTGCGCCCAAGGCGTTGCGCGGCGTGTGGCAAGCACCGCAGTGGCCCACACCATTGACCAGATAGGCACCGCGGTTCCATTCGGCAGACCGGTCCGGAGCGGGCACCCAGGGCTTTGCATCGAGAAACAGGCCATTCCAGGTCGCCATGAAGGCCCGCTGGTTGAAAGGAAAGGCCAGCGAGGTGGTGGGCGGCGCCGACGCCACGGCAGGCTGGGCCATCAGGTAGCCATAAATCGCCATCAGATCGTCGTCGCTCATTTTGGCAAACGACGTGAAAGGAAAGGCCGGGTACAGATGCCGCCCATCGCGCGAGATGCCCTCGCGCATGGCCCGCTGAAAGGCACTGAAGGACCACCGGCCGATGCCGTGCTCAGGGTCGGGTGTGAGGTTGGTGCTGAAGACCGTGCCAAAAGGCGTGCTCATGGCGCGGCCCCCGGCGTTGGACACGCCGCCTGGTGCGGTGTGGCACACCACGCAGTCCCCGGCTGCCGCCAGTTGACGGCCCCGCTCAATGGTTTCGGCGGTGTACAAAGTGCCAGGGCTGAAGGCGACCGGCGCAATGGCCGCCCGCCCGCCCAGCAGCGCCAAAGCGGTGCCCAAGACCCCCAGCAAAACCGCCCCCGCACGCGACCAGACCGGCCAGCGCTGGGGCCAGCGCACGCCTTGCGGCATCACCGTGGGTGCACGTGTGGGTTGGGGCGTGGGCGACTCGGTGGGGGGGGCGTCGCCGTGCAAGGCCGCACGCACCCGCTCGGGGGTGAATGGTGGCTCCCGAAAGCGCACACCGGTGGCGTCAAAAATCGCATTGGCAATGGCCGCCGTGCCGGGCACCGACGACGACTCGCCCGAACCCAAAGGCGCTTCGTGCTGGCGGGGCAGGGTGACGACTTCGACCACCGGCACGTTACGGAAATTCAAAATCGGGTAACTGCCCCACTCCTGTGTGGCCACGGTGTTTTTGAGCGGTTCGATCTGCACTTGCTCATGCAATGCGCGGCTGGTGGTTTGCAACACGTTGCCGTGGATTTGGTGTTCCACGCCAGCGGGGTTGATCATCATGCCGGCGTCATGGCCCACCACCACACGGCTGACATGCACCTCGCCCGTGCGCCGGTTGACCTCGACATCGGCCACCCAGGCCGCCCAGGCCGCGCCAAAGCCCGGCCATTTGCTGTGCACATAACGCGCATAGGCCACGCCTTGGCCCCGAACCACCTCACCGTTGGTGCCGGCCACAGCTTGCTGCCGGGGTGCTGTGCGCACCTGCCATCCAGCGCGCTCGGCGGTGGTCGCCAGCAGCTCGGCAGCGCGCGGATCTTTGAGGTACTGCAAACGGAATTCGACCGGGTCTACCCCGGCAGCCGTTGCCAACTCGTCGATGTAGCTTTCGTGCGCAAACGAGTTGGGCAAGGCCGACACACCGCGCAGCCATGAGGCCCGCAAAATCGGGGCCATGTCGTTCACACTGACCCGCAGGTGGGTGTAGTCGTAGGGGGGGCGTGCGGTGCGGTCACCCATTTCATAGGCTTGCGCCAGTGGCTCCACCGTGCGGGTGAGCAAGAGCGCCAAAGTGGGCGCTCCGTTGGAGGGGTAGCTGGTTTCAAAATCATAGGCCGCCACCGAACCATCGGCGTTCAGCCCGCCGCGCACATCCATCAGCTGGGCTGCGCCCTTGGGCTCCCAGGCATGTTCTTGTTCGCGCGTGAGTTGCACCCGCACCGGTGCCCCCACGGCGCGGGCCAGCAAGGCGGCATCGGCGGCCACATCGTCGGCACCGTTGCGACCATAGCAACCGGCCGCTTCCATGCGGACCACATCGATGGCGGTGTCGGCCAGGCCCATGAGCCGTGCCAGGTCAGCGCGCAGCACATGCGGGTTTTGCGTGCCCGCCCAGACGATCAGGCCAGGTTGGTTTGGATCTGCCGCATCAGCCGCATCCGGCGCTTGACCCTGCCACAGCGCCACGGCACAAGACGGGCCAATCGAGCCGTGCAGCTGGTAGGGCCACACATAAGTGCGCGACAAATGCTGCGACGCCTGGGCCAGTGCAGCGTCCACATCGCCCTCGTCCACCAGTCGGCGCTGGGTGGACGGGTTGTTGCGCAAGGCTTGCTCAACATCGCCGAGTTCAGGCAGTCCGGGCCAGTCTTTCCATTGCACGCGCAACTCGCGCATGGCTTGCTCGGCCTGTTCTTCGCGCTCGGCAACCACCCCCACAAAATCACGGATCACGACCACCGCACGCACACCGGGGATGTGCGCGATGGAAGACTCGTCCACCGACGCCAACGTGTTGCCGATGAAGTCACCATGGTCAGCCCCGGCATATGGAGGCCGCACCACGCGCCCGTGCAGCATGCCAGGCACACGCATGTCGTGCACAAACACCTGCTCACCGCTGACCTTGGCCGGAATGTCCACCCGCTGCACGCTCTGGCCGATGAGGCGGTGCTCGCTGACAGGCTTCAAAGGGGTCGCCAGCGCCAAAGTCAGCGCGACGTGTTGTGCCTGCAGCAGCTGGCCATAGGGGCAGTGCCGTGATGGGTCCGAACGCGAGGACACCACACCGTCTTGCGCTAGCAGGTCATCGGCCGGAACACCCAGCGCAACGGCCGCCTGAGCCAGCAACCAAGCCCGGGCCTGCGCCGCAGCGGCGCGCAAAGGCACGGCATGAATTTGCAGCGTGGCACTGGCAATCGTGGCCCCCTGGTTGGGGGCCAGCGTGGTGCTGCCCAGCACTGTGTGCACTTGGGACAGCGCCACATCCAGTTCATCGGCCACCAACTGAGACAGCGCGGTGCGAATGCCCGTGCCCAGGTCCACATGCCCATTCAGGGCTGTCACGCTGCCGTCGTCCCACACGGCCAACAAAATCTCCACACCCTCGGCCGGATTGCCCGGCACCGCCGAGGGTTGGCCTTTGACGGGCGGCGGCGGGGGTGGCGGCTCACGCGTGATGAGCAACACGCCTTGTGCTGCATGAAAATCAGCGCGCCGCTTTGGCAGTTCGGCTCGGCGTGTCATGTCGACTGGCCCATGCGCTGGGCAGCCAACAGCACCGCCTGGATGATTTCTAGGTGTGTGCCGCAGCGGCACAGATTGCCGGACAACTCTCTGCGCACATCGGCCTCACTCGGGTTCGGATTTCGGGCCAGCAAGGCCGCGGCCATCATGACCATGCCATTGAGGCAATAACCGCACTGGGCAGCCTGGGCATCGACAAAGGCTTGTTGTACCGGGTGCAAGGCACCCGTTTGCCCATGCAATGCGGGCAAGCCCTCGAGCGTGGTGATGCTGCGCCCGGCGACCCCATGCGCAGGGATCACGCAGGCCCGCGCAGCCACCCCGTCCACCCACACCGTGCAAGAACCGCATTCGCCCAAGCCACAGCCGTATTTCGGGCCGTTGAGCTGCAGATCATTGCGCAGCACATGCAACAAGTTGGCACGGCGCGTGGTCTCGGTCAAGGCATGCCGGACCTGATTGACTTGGACAAAGGCTTCGGTCATGGCGAGGGCAGGGTGGAATCAGGCAGTTCAAACGCTCAGATACGAGCGCCTGACTTCTTCGTTGGCGGCCAATGCCTGCATGCTCGCTTGGTAACGGATCTGGCCTTTTTCAAGCACATAGGCCCGGTCTGACACCAGCTCGGCAAAGTGCATGTTTTGCTCGGACAGCAAGATGCTCACGCCCTGGGCTTTGAGCGCCAGGATCATCTGCACCATCTGCTCAATGATGACCGGCGCCACGCCTTCAGAGGGCTCATCGAGCAGCACCAAAAACGGATTGCCCATGAGGCTGCGGGCCACGGTGAGCATTTGTTGTTCGCCGCCGCTCATGCTGCCACCGTGGCGCTGGGGCATTTCACCCAGGTTGGGAAACAGCTCAAACAGGCGTTCGGGCGTCCAGTGGGGTGCGGTGGTGCCATCGGGCCACTGGCGAATGCGCTGCCGACCCACTTCCAGGTTTTCCATCACGGTGAGGTCGGTGAACACCCGGCGGTCTTCCGGCACAAAGCCCAAGCCCAGACGGGCCGCATGGTGCGGTTCGCTGTGCGACAGGTCATGCCCCATGAATGTGATCTGTCCGCGTCTGCGACCGATCATGCCGATCAAGGCTTTCAGGGTGGTGGATTTGCCCGCGCCGTTGCGGCCCATGAGGGCGACCACCTCGCCGCGGCGCACCTGCAGGTCCACGTCGTACAGGATTTGCGCTGCGCCATACCAGGCGGCCAGGCCTTTGGCGTCGAGCAGAATGTCTGGAGTGCTCATGCCTTGCTCTTTTCAAATGTCTTGCCAGTGCCGAAATAGACTTCCTGCACCTTGGGGTGGTCCCGAATTTCCAGGGGTTTGCCTTGCGCAATCAAGCGGCCCCGGGCCAGCACGATCATGCGGTCGGCATAGGCAAACACCACGTCCATGCTGTGCTCGGTGAACAACACCGCCATGCCGCGCTGGATGACCAGATCTTTGGTCAGGGCCATGAGCTCGTTGCGCTCTTTGGGCGCCATGCCTGCGGTGGGCTCGTCCATCAACAACAGCTTGGGATTGTTGGCCATGGCCACCGCCAATTCCACCCGCTTGACATCGCCATAGGCCAACACATTGCAAGGCCGGTCGGCCTGCGCCTTCATGCCCACCTGGTCGAGCAGGGCCAGCGCGTCATCGCGGCGATGGTTCGCAGCGCGCCGCCACATGGAAAACAACAGGTCGTCGTGCGAGAGCAAAGCCATTTGCACGTTTTCCAACACCGTGAGCGAGGCGAAGGTTTCGGCAATCTGAAAGGTCCGCCCCACGCCCTGACGCCAGATGTCACGGGGCTTTCGGCCCACCAGTTCATGGCCTTGGAGCTGGATGGAGCCCTGGTCGGCAAGCAGCTGACCATTGACCATGTTGAAGGTGGTGGTCTTGCCTGCCCCATTGGGGCCGATCAGGGCCAGCAGTTCGCCCGGGGACAGATCAAAGCTGATGCCGTCGACGGCCTTGACGCCGCCAAAAGACTTGCCCAGGTTGTTCACTTGCAAAAGCGGTGCAGTCATGATGAAGCACCCCCTGCAGTCGAAGATGTGGCCGAAAATCTGGACCGCAGTCGCTCCCACAGCCCTTGCACCGATCCGGCAATGCCTTGAGGAAACAACAGCACCAAAATCAAGATGATGGCGCCCAGCATGGCGCGCCAATAATCGGTGTTGCGCGCCACCACGTCATGCAGCCAGGTGAAACTGAAAGCGCCCACCACCGGCCCTGCCAGGGTTTGGATGCCACCCAGCAACACCATCACCAGGCCATCCACCGACTTGCCCACACTCAAGGATTCGGGCGAGATGCTGCCCTTGGAGAAGGCATACAGCGCCCCCGCCAGCCCGGCCACACCTCCCGCCAAAATGAAGGCCAGCCATTGCATGCGCTTGACATCGATGCCAATCGCATCGGCGCGCAACACCGAGTCACGCCCTGCGCGCAAGGCATAGCCAAAAGGCGAAAACAAAATACGGCGCAACCACAGCACACCCGCAGACACCAAGCCCAGGGTGAGCCAGTAGTACATGCGCTTGTCGCTGAACAACTCGGAAGGCCACACGCCCGTCAAGCCATTGCTGCCACCGGTGAAACTGTCCCACTGGAAGGTGATGGCCCAGGTGATTTGCGCAAAAGCCAAGGTGAGCATGGCCAGGTAAACCCCCGACAGACGCACGGCAAACCAGCCAAAGATCAAGGCACCGAAGGCCGCGACCAGCGGTGCCACCAGCAGCGCCATCTCCATGGACAAGCCTAAAGAGCGCACCAGCAGCGCCGCGCCGTAAGCGCCCAGGCCGAAGTAAGCCGCATGTCCGAAGGAGTGCATGCCCGCAGGCCCCATGATGAAGTGCAAGCTGGCCGCAAACAAAGCGGCAATCAGCAGGTCAATCAAGAGCACCGTGGTGTAAGGCGAGCTGGCCGTGAGCATGGGCATGGCCACCATCACCAGACCCAACACCGATGCAACCACCAAGTAGGCCTTGCTGGCGGGGCGCAAAGGCTCCTCGCGCATGCCCACGTAGCGGCTAGGTGCCTGGGCTTTGCCCAGCAGCCCCCAGGGCCGCCACACCAGCACCACCGCCATGACCAAAAAGTCCACCACCAGGGTGAGCTTGGAAAAAGACACCGACACACCGAACACATCCACCACACCCAGCCAGATGCACACGGCCTTGACCTCGGCAATCAGCAAAGCTGCGAGATACGCGCCGGGGATGGAGCCCATGCCCCCTACCACCACCACAACAAAGGCCGCACCGATGATGTGCAGGTCCATTTCGAGGTTGGCGGGCTCGCGGGGCAACTGCAAGGCACCGCCCAATCCGGCCAGCAATGCACCCAGCGCAAACACGGTGGTGAACAACCAGGCCTGGTTCACCCCCAGGGCGCTGACCATTTCGCGGTCTTGCGTGGCCGCACGCACCAAGGTGCCAAAGCGGGTGCGGGTGAGCAGCAGCCACAACAAGGCCAGCACCACCGGCCCCGCCACAATCAAAAACAAGTCGTACATGGGAAACTGCCGACCCAAAATAGACACCGAACCGGCCAGGCCCGGCGCGCGCGGCCCGAGCAACTCTTCCGGGCCCCACAGCCACAGCACCGCGTCCTTGAGCACCAGCACCAGGGCAAACGTGGCCAGCAACTGGAACAACTCGGGTGCCTTGTAAATGCGGCGCAACAGCAGCATCTCGATGATGGCCCCCAGAACACCCACGGCCAGGGCAGCCACGGCCAGCGAAGGCCAAAACCCGATGCTGCTGGCAAAGCGCTCCACCACGCTGTAGGCGATGTAGATGCCCGCCATGAAAAACGAGCCGTGCGCAAAATTCACAATGCGCGTCACACCAAAAATGAGCGACAGCCCTGCTGCCACAAAAAACAAGGACGATGCAGCCGCCAGTCCGTTGAGGAGTTGAACTAAAAATCCGGAAAAGCTCATGAGTCGGTCATTTCTAGAAAGGCCCAGCGCGGCATCCCCATGGGGCATGTTCCCAGGGGATGTCACACACTCAAGCGTGGAACAAATCCATCAGTCGGCGTTGCGCGTCTTCTTGACTTCGGCGGCTGGAGGTTGGTACTGCGCACCATCCAGATAACGCGCATCCACCATCACGCCTTTGCCACCTTCGTTCTTGGTGCGGCCCACAAAAGCGCCCATGGTCGACTGGTGGTCTTCGGCGCGGTAGGTGATCTTGCCAAATGGTGTGTCCACCTGCAGGCCACGGAAGGCCACGCGCAGTTTTTCAGAATCGGCGCTCTGGGCCTTGGCCACACCGGCCGCCACCGACTTGATCATGGCGTAACCCACCACCGAGCCCAAACGAGGGTAGTCCTTGAACTTGGCTTGATAGGCCTGCAAGAACGCGTTGTGCTCTCGGGTGTTGTGGTTGTTCCAGGGGTAACCCGTCACGATCCAGCCGTTCGGGGTTTCGTCCTTGAGCGGGTCCAGGTACTCGGGCTCGCCGGTCAGCATGCTGACGACTTCACGGCCCTGGAACAAGCCACGGGTGTTGCCTTCACGCACAAACTTGGACAGGTCGGCGCCAAACAACACGTTATAGATCGCATCGGGCTTGGCATCGGCCAGGGCCTGCACCACGCTGCCCGCGTCGAGCCTGCCCAGCGGTGGCGCCTGCTCGGCCACAAACTCCACGTCGGGCTGGGCGGCTTTGAGCAAGGTCTTGAATGCGGCAGCGGCAGACTGGCCATATTCATAGTTGGGGTAAACCACAGCCCAGCGTTTTTTCTTGAGCTTGACCGCCTCAGGCACCAGCATGGCGGCCTGCATGTAGGTGCCGGGGCGCAAACGGAAGGTGTAGGCGTTGCCGCCTTGCCAGGTCAGCTTGTCGGTCAGCGGTTCCCCGGCCAGGAAGAAAGCTTTTTTCTGCTTGGCAAAGTCGGCAACGGCCAAACCGGTGTTGGACAGGAAGGTGCCGGTCAGCACATCGATCTTTTCACGCGAGATCAGCTCTTCGGCCACGCGCACGGCATCACCCGGGTTGGCGTTGTCGTCGCGTGTGATCAGTTCGAACTTCTTGCCCATCACGCCACCCGCCGCATTGATCTCTTCAATGGCCAGCTCCATGCCCTTTTTGTAGGGCTCTAGGAAAGCGGGTTGGGCTTTGTAGCTGTTGAGTTCCCCGATCTTGAAGGTGTTTTGGGCCTGCGCGGGCACGGCGACCCAGGCAAGGGCTGCCAGCGCAAGGGCGCGGCGTAGAGGGTTGGCTGCTTTCATAAAGGATCTCCTTGGGTGGGGTGAAAAAAACGATTTTTTGAACGAGGGGCCTGCACGTCAACGCAAACCGTCCTGACCTTGTATCTCATGCACTTGTAAACCGCCGATGCGCGGCAGTGGACGTCCGCTGTCCGTCACCACCACCGCGACCACAATTTCTTGCGCGCGCGGTGCATCGCTCACACGTGCTTCCATGGCATCAAAATGACTGCGCACAAAAGCCGCATCCTTGTGGCCCAAGGGCACATCAATGGCTGTGCCCATGCCGCCACGTTTTTTGGCGGAAGGCACCAATGCAGCGCCTTTTTCGACGGCTGCACGCAAAGGCGCGCCCAGCTTGGGGTGCAAGATGGCGGCGGCGTGTTCCAGCTCACCGGCTTCCCCCACGATGGCGGCTTTGCCATAACTGTGTGCCTGGCCAGGCTCAATGCCCAAAGCCTGCACGCATTTTTGACCCAGCAAAGCACCCAACTCTTCACCGATGGTGATCAACTCGTCCAGGTTTTCGCTGTAGCGCCCAGCATAGGGGTTGGCAATCACGGCCATGGCCAAAGCGCGGCGTGTGGGGGGCGTGACGGCACGGCCCATTTCAAGCCGTGTCTCGTCCACTTGAACAATGATTTTTCGGATGTGTGCGGTCATTGAAGACGTCTCCTTGAGGGGTTGTGGGGTGGTCGTGCGGAATCAGCGCAGGCCGTTCCACTGGTGGATGTCTTGGGCACGCAAACCACCCACGCGATCATGGATGCGGTAGCCGGTGGTCATGGCCAGAATGAAGACGATTTCATCGGCCAGCGGTGCGCCAGGGACACGCACCTCGATGGCGTCAAACTGGCCGCGCACGTAAGAGGCGTTGATGTTGGTCAACGGTACATCCAGCGAGGCCCCGGGGGGGCCGACTTTTTTGGTTGACGGCACGATGGCCAAGGCATTGCCTGGCTGACCCGTGGGCTTTTCATCGACCTTGCCCGACTTGTAAGCGGCGCGGTCCCCCTTCCAGCCCAGCAATTCGCGCATGGCATAGCCTCCCGGCACATGCCACAGTGCACCATGCTCCAGTTCACCGAATTCACCCACAATCGCCCCCTTGCCATACGTGGCGATGCGCTCTGCAGGCACTGCCATGGCCACCAACAGCTGGCGCGCCATGTCAATGCCAACGTCCTGCAAGGCCTCCATCATGGGCAGGATGTTGGGCTCGTAGCGGCCGGCATAGGGGTTGGCCAGCACCGCGCCAATGGCCCCGCGCAGCAGTGACTGGGCCGGTGCAGGACCGAACTCATGGAAGATTTCTTCCACCTGGGTGAACACGCGTCGTATTTCAATCATTTCATCACCATAAACATTTCTCAGGCCAAGGCCAGAGGATTTTCCTCATAGGAGATGGGCTCAGGCGTAGCAGCCATGGCTAACAACCGCGATTGCCCCTGACACACCAGTGCCGCCGCTGCGATCAAGCCCTGCGCCTGACATTCTCGTGCGCGCTGCCACCCTGCATGAAGGGCACATTGAACCCACTCTACAGGCAAGCTCGGCACCGCCACTGTCACTTGCAAATCACCCAGATCGGTCATGTCCCGCAGGCTGTTGGCGGGCTGACGAACGATGCCTGGATGCGCCACATTGACGGCATTGGCAATGATGCTGGCTGCCGCATCGGCTTGCGCAGCCGTGGCGGCCAGCACCGTCACGCTGTCGGCAATGCCCAAAGAAAAACTGCGCCCGCGCCAACCACTGGTGGCAACGCCACGCACCGGCAAGGGGTGCGCAATTTCGAAAGCACCATCAAGGTTCAGCCCTTGCATCAACTCTTGCACTTGCAAACGCGCCAGATCGGCGTACAGGCCCACCCGCACCGACTGGCCTGGTGCCAGGTGCAAGGCGATGTCGCCCCCGTTGTTGACCCAGGCCCGCGCCACGCCTGCACGGGCATAACAAGCCAACAACTCTTGCGCCACGCTGCCCGCCACCGCCGCCATGGGCGTGATGTGGGTCTGGTCTGCCCAAGGTGCACAGGCCCGCCACATGCGCCGCGCCACGCCACCTTGCAAAGGACATGTTGTGCCCGCTTGCACCGGCAAGCGCAACACCGGCCATTCATCCATCAGCTCTGTCAGCAAGGGCTCAAAACGCATCCAGGCTTGTTCGTGCGCGAGCGCCACGGCCGCTTCGCCGTCTGGACCCCAAGGGTCAGCGCCGATCACGATGTCCATGGGGCCATGCTGGAAATGCCAGCGACCGCCGGGCAAGCGATGACGAGTAGCACCCACGCGCGGCCCCTTATCCGAGCATCGGGTCTTGCCCGAGCGGCCAGGGGTTAGCCTGTGGCTGGGCCTGCCACGACAGGGCTGTTGGGGCGCCGTCGCTGTGCCAGGACCCTTGCTTCAAGACCTCTTGCAGCGAGCGCACATGCGCCATGTGCCCCCCCAAAGCTTGGTAGTCCGACAGTCGCATGCTGAATTCAATCGGGGCAATGATGGCCGGCGTGGGCACCGTGCCGAAACTGTTGTCTGGCATGCGCAGGACATCCGACATCACCGTGATGCCACCGCCAGGCCAGACAAAGGCGGGCGCACCGCCACACGTCACATTGACCAAAGCCTGCTTGATGGCGCGGGTGAGCAGCACCGGATTTTCGGTGACGCCGGCTCGCAAACTGCCGCCTGCGCCCGCCAGAAACATCACGCTGCACAGCGAGGGTTCGCAATTCTCGCCAATGCGTTCCACGATGTCCCGCACCGCCGCAGGCATGTCTTGCGGCACGGCCTGCAATTGCTCGTTGAGCACATACCAAGCCGCATGCTCACCCGTGGTCGAGGTCATGAGCATGCGCAAGCCCGGCCAGGCCACCTGCGGGTCCCAGCCTTCGATGATGGACAAGGGGTCTGCAATGTCGGTGCCACCCCAGCCATTGCCCGGATTGGCCACCTGAAAATACCGCCCCGGCGTCGATTTTCGCCCCCGCATGTCAAGGCCCGAAGGCTTCATGTCCAAGCAGCGCCCCGCCTGGTGCTCGGTCAGGACGCCGGTGATGTGGTCGTCCAGCACCACCACCTCGTCGGCCAATCCTAAAAATTGCTTGGCAAAAATACCCACCACGGCCGAGCCACAGCCCACGCGCATGCGCTGCTCCAGCACGCCGTTGACAATGGGTGCAAGTCCCGCTTGGATCACCAGCTGCGCGCCGCCATCGATGGTCAGCTCCACCGCTTGCTTGTTGCCTAAAGCCTGCATCATGTCCACGGTGACACGGCCTTCTTTCTTGCTGCCACCGGTCAGGTGGTGCACCCCACCGAGCGACAGCATTTGCGAGCCATATTCGGCGGTGGTGACATGCCCCACCACCTCGCCCTTCATGCGCACATTGGCTTGCTCCGCACCCAAGAAGCGATCGGTGTCGATCTTCACCTTGAAACTGCAGTAGCTGAAAATGCCTTCGGTGACCACGGTCACCATGTCCACACCGTCGACCTGCGAAGACACGATGAAAGGTGCCGGTTTGTAGTCGGGATAGGTGGTCGACGCGCCGACGCCGGTGACAAACACCTGATCGGTGTGCAGCAGGTCACCACGCCACTCGGCAGGCCCTTCATCAGACGCACCCGCCGCAAACGGCACGAGCAACGGCTCGTCTTTGTCGAGCGTGCGGCGCAAAAAAACCACCGGGTCCACACGCACCAGCAGACCTTCGCGGTTGGCATAACGGTCACAAGCACCCAACCGGCCCTCAGAAATTTGGCAAAGGACGGGGCAGGCATTGCACTCGATCTTGGCACCGCTCATGCGCTCATTGCGCGGCTGGGCACGTTCAGGCACCTGCTGCGTCGCAGGGGTCTCCATGCCGGGAAGCCCATCGGTTTTTGAGTGTTCGGTCATCTCGGGTTTTGCTTGTCAAAAAGCCGAAGTGCGCACTTGCACGACGGATTCATTCTGTGTAGCATTCACAACACCAAAATGTTGCGTTCACTACATTAAAGTCAATGTAGCGCATCCTGTTTTGCTGTGCAACAGTGTTTTCCCCAAGCTGTCGCGCACTGCCCTGCAAAGGGTTTTTGCTTTGTCCAACCTGACCTTGATCGACCATGAGCGCCTTTCTTGAAGAACGTGTCTTGAGCGTGCACCACTGGACAGACCGCCTGTTCACCTTCACCACCACACGCGATCCATCGCTGCGTTTTTCCAATGGCCACTTCACCATGATTGGCCTGCGATTGAATGGCAAACCGCTGCTGAGGGCCTACAGCATCGCCAGCCCCAACTACGAAGAACATCTGGAATTTCTGAGCATCAAGGTCGAGGAAGGCCCCTTGACTTCCCACCTGCAACACATCCAGGTGGGCGACACCATCATCGTCGGCAAAAAGCCCACAGGCACCTTGCTGATCGACTACCTGACGCCAGCCAAACGCTTGTACCTGCTGTCGACCGGCACCGGCTTGGCACCCTTTCTGAGCATCATCCGCGACCCCGAGACCTATGAAAAATTTGAAACTGTGGTGGTGGTGCATGGCGTGCGTCAGGTGGATGAACTGGCCTACCATGACCTGATCGTCGATCACTTGCCGCAACACGAATTTCTGGGCGACATGATCGGCCAACAGCTGCGCTACTACCCGACAGTCACACGCGAGACTTACCGCAACATGGGCCGTGTGACGGCGCTGATTGAAAGTGGCAAACTGTTCACGGACTTGGCCTTGTCCCCCATGAACCCGGCCCAAGACCGGGTCATGTTGTGCGGCAGCCCGGGCATGCTCAACGACCTCAAGCGCATGCTGGAGGCACAGGGCTTTGTGGAGGGCAACACCAGCACCCCGGGTGACTTTGTCATTGAACGGGCATTTGTCGAGAAATAAACACCCATGGTGACTGCAGCACGCCAACCCAAGCCCAGCCTGGCCAAGCCAAGTGCCAAGCGCGTAGTAGGGGTGCGCGAACACAACGCGCAACAAACACGCGAGAGCATCTTGCGCGCCGCGATCAAGGTGTTTGCGCAGCACGGTTATGAAGGCGGCAGTGTCGAAAAAATTTCTCGGCAGGCCATGTCCTACGACCGCATGATCTATTACTACTTCGGCAGCAAAGAGGGCTTGTTCATCGAAGTGCTGGAGACGATTTACCGCCGCATGAACGACGCAGAAGCGCAATTGGCCATCGATGTGAGCACGCCGCGGCTTGCCTTGGAGCAAGTGGTTCATTTTGTGTTGGACTATTACCGCAGCCATCCGGAATTCGTCACCCTGCTCAACACGGAAAATTTGCACAAAGGCAAGCACATCGTGAAATCGCTGCGTGCGCGCGAATTTTCTTCGCCAGCCATCGCTGTGATCCATGACATCTTGCGCGCTGGTGTATTGCAGGGGCTTTTTCGCGCCGACATATCGGCCCGCGATGTTTACTTGTTGATCGCAGCCACCGGTTATTTCTACATGTCCAACCGGTACACGCTGTCGGCCTTTTTGGGCGAAAACATCGATGCTCCGCAGGCTGTGGCGCAGTGGAAATCTTTCGTCATTGACACCGTGTTCCGCGTGGTCAATGTCCCCCTTGCATCCCACCCTTAAGGAGACTCCTCATGGCAGACATCAGCACCACCGGCGCATCCGGCAAAGTCGTCATCAAAAACATTGGCTTGCTGCTCTCGGGCGACCTGGACCAGCCCATCTTGCAGGCGGACACTATCGTCGTGCATGACGGCCTCATCACCGCCGTAGGCCACGAAAAAGATTGCGATCTGGAAGGCGCCCAGACCGTCATCGATGCGCGTCAAACCTGTGTTTGCCCGGGTTTGATCGACAGCCATGTGCACCCGGTGTTTGGCGACTGGACTCCACGCCAAAACCAGATCGGCTGGATCGACTCGACCATGAATGGCGGGGTGACCACCATGGTCTCGGCTGGAGAAGTGCACTTGCCTGGCCGCCCCAAAGACATCGTGGGCCTCAAAGCCCTGGCCATCACGGCACAACGCGCTTTTGACAACTTCCGCCCCGGGGGCGTGAAGGTGATTGCAGGCGCGCCCATCATTGAAAAAGGCATGACCGAGCAAGACTTCAAGGACTTGGCCGATGCGGGCGTCACGCTGCTGGGTGAAGTTGGCCTGGGTTCCGTCAAGGCCGGGTACGAGGCCCAGCAAATGGTGGCTTGGGCCCGCAAGCACGGCATCCAAAGCACGATCCACACCGGCGGTCCCTCCATTCCGGGATCGGGGATGATCGACAAGGATGTGGTGCTTGAAGCCGATGCCGACGTCATTGGCCATATCAATGGCGGGCACACCTCGCTGCCTGAAGCCCATGTCTGCGAGTTGTGCGAAAAGTCTTCCCGTGCGATCGAGATCGTGCACAACGGCAACGAGCGGGTGGCCATCGCGGCGGCACGGGCGGCCCTTGAACTGAAGTGCCCGCACCGCGTCATCTTGGGCACCGATGGGCCTGCAGGCTCTGGCGTGCAACCGCTGGGCATGCTGCGCATGGTGGCGCTGCTGTCCAGCCTGGCCAACATCCCCGCCGAGCTGGTGTTTTGCTTTGCCACCGGCAATACGGCCCGCATCCGCAACCTCAACTGCGGCCTGATCGAAGTCGGACGGACAGCCGATTTTGTCTTTATGGACCGCGCCCAGCACACCGCAGGCAAAACCCTTCTGGAGAGTATTCAGCTGGGTGACATCCCCGGCATTGGCATGGTCATGATCGACGGCATCGTGCGTTGCGGCCGCAGCCGCAACACGCCTCCCGCCACCGAAATCCCGGTGGTGCTGGGCAGCCATTGACGCTGTGGCTGCAACGCTGGCCGCTGTGTGGCATCCCGCTGATCACCCTGCTCCAGCGCTTTCGCGGTGACAGCGGCGCAGCCGATGGGCGCCTTCCACTTGTTTTCAATACCGACCTCCAGCCCATGAACTTTGAACCCCTGATCGAACTGACCCGCAATGGCATCCAGGAATGCGTGCACATGGGCGCACTGGCCGTGACCGACACCGAAGGCCGCGTGCTGGCGCAAGTGGGCAACCCGCATTGGCTGTGCTTCACCCGCTCGACCCTCAAGGCCATGCAGGCGCTGCCGCTGGTGCAGTCGGGCGGCGTGGCGCATTTCGGCTTCACCCCCACCGAGCTGGCCATGATGTGCGCCAGCCACAACGGTGAAGACATGCACGTCGAGCAGGTGGCGTCCATCTTGCGCAAATGCGGCAGCACCACGCGGCAGATGCGCTGCGGCTGCCATGTGCCTTACCGCTTCACGTTTTTTGACCAACCCATGCCCGAAGGCTTTGCGTACGACGAGCGGCACCACAACTGCAGCGGCAAGCACAGCGGCTTTTTGGCCTACTGCGTGCAGCATGGCCTGTCCACCGACAGCTACACCGAAGTTGACCACCCTTTGCAGCAGCAAGTGCGCCGAGCCGTGGCGCATCTCGCGGGGTTGAGCGAAGCAGAACTGTCGTTGGGCATTGACGGCTGCTCGGCCCCGAACTACGCCATGCCTTTGTCACGCTTGGCGCGCAGCTATGCGCGTCTGGCGCAACCCGAATCGGACGGGCTGTACGGCGAGAGCCTGCAACTGCTAGGGCAGGCCATGACTGCGCACCCCGAGCTGGTGTCGGGCACCGGACGCAACGACGCCGACTTCATGCGCGCCGGTCGGGGCGACTGGGTCACCAAGGTGGGGGCCGATGGGGTGCAGGTGGTGGGCAGTCGCTCGCGGGGCCAAGCCCTGGGCATCAAGATCATGGACGGCAACAAGGCGGCGTTGTTTGCCGCCACCGTGGAGGCCTTGGACCGACTGGGTTGGTTAGACGATGCGCAACGCACCGCACTGGAGCCTTGGCGTGCGCAGGTGCTGCTGAATGTGGCGGGCGCGCCGGTGGGCGAGCGGCGCAGCGTTTTTAAGCTGCGCTTTGGTGAGACCGTTTGAATGACGGTGGCGGGCCGGTGACCGGTCGGTGATGGGGCTGAGAGGGATGGTCAGGGTTGGCCCCGAGCCGCTCAGCGCTGGCCAAAAATCGCCGTGCCCACCCGCACCATGGTGCTGCCTTCGGCGATGGCCGACGCCATGTCGGCGCTCATGCCCATTGACAAGGTGTCCAGCGGCAAGCCTTGCTGGCGCAAGGATTCAAACAAGGCTTTGGCCTGGGCATGCACAGCCCGCATTTGCACGTCGGTCTCGGCAGGTTCGGGAATGGTCATCAGGCCGCGCAGTTGCAGGCGCGGCAAAGCGGCCACGGCCTGCGCCAGCGCGGGCAGCTCTTGTGGGCTCACGCCCGATTTGGTGTCGCCGCCGTCCACATTGACCTGGATGCACACCTGCAAGGGGGGCAGGTGTTCGGGACGTTGCTCGGACAGACGCTGCGCGATTTTCAGGCGGTCCACACTGTGCACCCAGTCAAAGTGCTCGGCCACCAAACGGGTTTTGTTGCTCTGAATCGGGCCGATGCAATGCCAGACCAGTGGCAAATCGCGCAATGCCGTGATCTTGTCCACCGCTTCTTGGATGTAGTTTTCGCCAAAAGCGGTTTGCCCTGCCGCATGGGCTTGGCGCACCGCTTCAGGCCCCCAGGTTTTGGAGACAGCCAGCAATAGCACGCTGTCTAAGGCGCGCCCTGATGCCTGGCAAGCGGTCTGAATCTGCACCCTGACGCGGGCGATGTTGTCGGCAATGGATGGGCTCATGGATGGAGCGTACCAAAAGCAGCGATGTCACCCAATGGTCAGCCCAAAGCACCCGGTGCACACCAGACCACCCACGGGCTGCCAAAATAGCCTATTTATCCACTCCACAACGAGACACGCCATGAGCCAAATTGCTGCCAAAACCTACGAAGCCGCCCCCGCCAAAAAAGTCGCCTTTTTGGGCCTGGGTGTGATGGGCTACCCCATGGCGGGCCATTTGGCCCGTGCCGGTCACCACGTCACCGTGTACAACCGAAGTGCGGCCAAAGCCGCCGCCTGGACGGCCGAATGCCCCGGTAACGCCAGTGCCCCCACGCCACGCGAGGCCGTTGCCGGTGTGGACATCGTGTATGCCTGCGTGGGCAACGACGCCGATTTGCGCAGCGTGGTTTTGGGCCCGAACGGCGCCTTTGTCGGCATGAAGCCCGGTGCCATTTTTGTAGACCACACCACGGCGTCTGCTGAGATTGCACGCGAGCTGTACGCCGAAGCCCAAAAGCTGGGCCTGCACTTTGTCGACGCCCCCGTCTCGGGCGGCCAGGCGGGTGCGCAAAACGGCATGCTTACCGTGATGTGCGGTGGCGACGCAGTCGCCTTTGATGCCGTCAAGCCAGCAGCCATGGCGTTCTCGCGGGCCTTCACTTTGCTGGGCGCATCGGGCGCGGGCCAGCTGGCCAAGATGGTCAACCAGATCTGCATCGCGGGCCTGGTGCAAGGCCTGTCCGAGGCCATCGCCTTTGGCCAGCAAGCGGGTCTGGACATGCACCAGGTGCTGGAAGTGATCGGCAAGGGTGCCGCGCAAAGCTGGCAACTTGACAACCGCGGCAAGACCATGGCCGACGACAAATTTGAATTCGGTTTCGCAGTGGACTGGATGCGCAAGGACTTGGGGCTGGTGCTGGACGAAGCCAAGCGCAACGGGGCGCGCCTGCCGGTCACCGCGCTGGTCGACCAGTTCTATGCCGATGTGCAAAAAATGGGTGGCGGCCGTTGGGACACCTCCAGCCTGATCCGCCGCTTGCGCTGAATTCGCACTGAACCTCAGGGCTTGCGCAAGCCCAGCCACAGAACGGCGGCCACCACCACGGCCGCCCCCAGCAACTGCATGGGGGCGATGGCCTGGCCCAGCAGTGCCCAGGCCAGCACCAGCGCAAAGATGGGCTCGACGTTCATGATGGCCGAGTTGCCCACCACGCCCAACTTGGGCAGCACGGTGAACATGATGGTGAAAGCCGTACCATACAGAAAAGTCAGCATCGCCAGACCCCACCAACCGGGCACGGCCTGCGGCCACTGAAAGCTACCTTGCGTGATGGCCACGCTGGCGGCCAGCACGCCCACGGTGGCCATGGTGGTGAAGGTGCGCAGACGTCCGTCCACCCCCACCGTCTCGTGCTGGGTGAGCACCAAGGCCAGCCCAAAGGTGGCCGAAGCAGCCAGGGCAAAACCCACGCCCGCCCCAATCTCTGTCCATTGCCGCGCCGCACCCAGGCCCGAGGCCGCGCCCAGCACGTCCAGCGCCAAGGCCAGACCAGCCACCATCACCGGCATGGCCCACAGCACGGCGCGCTCGGGTCGGTGGCCGTACAACATCCTGGCCCACAGGGCCGTGGTCAGCGGGTAAGTGTTGAAGGCCAGCAAGGCCAGGGCGACGGGCAAACGCGCCACCGCCGAATACAAACACACGCTTTGCACCGCGATCAGCAGGCCCACCGCGGCCAGGTATTTGCGCTGCGCGGGCAAAACCCGAAAGGCCACTTTTTGCTGCCACAAGATCAGCGCCACCACGCTGGCGGTGACCACGCTGCGCACCGTCACCGCCGTCACCACGTCCAGCCCATGGTTGAAAGCGGTGCGGGCAGCCACATGGTTGGCCCCCATCATGAAGGCGATCAGCAGCAAGGTGCCAAAGGCGGCACCGGTCAAACCCGGCGGCGAGGAAAGGCGGAGTGAGCTCATGCGCTCATGGTGGCGGGTAGAGCCCCAAGCCCCTGGCATGCAGGCGGCTGAGGCCCAGCAAGGCGTCGGTGAAGGGCGTGGCCACACCGGTCAGCTGGCCCAACTCCCGCACCGAGGCCACCAGGGCATCGAGTTCGACCGGCTTGCCCGCGTCCACGTCTTGCAGCATCGAGGTGCGAAAGGCCCCGAGTTTGCGCGTGACGGCGTGGCGGTCTTCGGGCGTCTGCGCGATTGGGATGCCGATGCGCTCGCCAATGGCCTTGGCTTCGAGCATGACGCTGGAGACAAAGCCGCGCACCAGCGGGTCGTCCAGGATCACGTCGGTGGTGGCCCCGGTGAAGGCGCTGATGGGGTTGATGGTCATGTTGCCCCAGAGCTTGTACCAAACGTCTTTCTGAATTTGGGGTGAGGCTGTGGCGTTGAAACCCGCCTGCACCAACAAGGCCACGAGCGCCTGCACACGCGGCGTGTCGGCCCCACTGGGCTCGCCCACAATCAAGCCGTTGCCAAAGTGGTGACGGATCACGCCCGGCATGTCCACCATGCAACTGGCGTGCACCACACCGCCGATCACCCGGTCGGCGGGGATGTGCTGGGCAATCCCGCCAGACGGGTCCACCGATTGCAAGGTGGTGCCCGACAAGCTGCCGCCAAAGCCTTGCAAAAACCACCACGGCACGCCGTTCATTGCTGTGAGTACGACTGTGTTGGGGCCGATGAGTGGCCCGATGCGCCGGGCCACGTCGGCCATGGCGGGCGCCTTCACGGCCACGATCACCAGGTCTTGCACGCCCAGATCGGCCGGGTTCTCGCGTGCGATCAGTGAGGTGCGAATTTCCTGATCAGCTTGCAGCAGCACCAAGCCATTTTGTTGCAGGGCTTCGAATGTGGCGCCTCGCGCCACCGCGCTCAGGCTGCAGCCTTGCTGCGCCAGGTGCGTTCCGATCCAGCCGCCGATGGCGCCAGCGCCGTAGATACAGACTTTCATGCGCGCCACCCCTTGTCTTGCCGGTCGACTTGGCGCACCAGCGATTGAAATACGTCTTGGCCCGCGCCGTGGTTCGGGTTGAACTGCAAGGCGTCCCGGGTGCATTTGTCGGCAATGGCCTCGGGCACAGCAATGGGCTGGCCCATGCTGAACGTGGCCAGCTGGATTTCGCAGGCGCGCTGCAAGGTCCACAGCACCGCAAAGGTTTGCGCCAAGGTGTGCCCCCAGGCCAGCAGGCCGTGGTTGCGCAAGATGACGGCTTGTTTGTCGCCGATGCTGCGCAGCAGGCGCGGCGCTTCGTCCGCGTGGATGGTGATGCCCTCGAAGTCGTGGTAAGCCACCATGTTGTGCAGCTGGGCGCTGTAAAAATTGGTCTGCTGCAAACCGCCTTGTACACAGGCTACCGCCACACCCGCCGTGGTGTGGGTGTGCATCACGCAATGCGCTCCGGCCAGGCCTTCGTGCACGGCGGCATGCACCGTGAAGCCCGCGGGGTTGACAGGGTAAGGCGAGCCATCCAGTACCCGGCCTTGCACGTCGATCTTGACCAGGTTGCTGGCCGTGACCTCGCTGTAGTGCAGGCCAAAGGGGTTGATCAAAAAGTGTTTGTTGCCCCCCGTGACGCTGTCTGGCAGGCGCAGCGTGATGTGGTTGTAAATCATCTCGGTCCAGCCCAGCAGGGCAAAGACACGGTAACAAGCGGCCAGCTCCAGTCGGGCTTGCCATTCGTCAGGGTGCACCCGCGCTTGCAGCGAGGGCACCACCGGTTGGGGGGAGGGGAACATCGTCGTTTCCTTGTTCATTGAATTGGGGGCACTTAATTGGGGTCAGATCCCAATTAATAATTGGGGTCAGATCCCAATTAATAAGTCGCGCCTTTGGCGGGTGCGACCACGGGGGTGGCTGATTTGAAATGCGCCGCCAGCTCGGTGGTGTGTCGCATCAAGAGTTGGGTGTCCAGGCCCACGGCGACAAACACCGCGCCCAGCTTCAGGTAATGAGCGGCCAGTGTTCGGTCAGGAGAGAGGATGCCTGGGGCTTTGCCCGCTTTCAATATGCGGGCAATGCCGTCTTCGATGGCCGCTTGCACTTCGGGGTGTGCGGCGTTGCCCACATGGCCCATGCTGGCCGACAAATCGGCCGGGCCAATGAACACACCATCGACCCCGGGCGTGGCGGCAATCGCATCGAGGTTGTTCAGGGCTTCGCGTGATTCGACTTGCACCAACAGACAGACCTCTTCGTTGGCGCGTTGAAAGTAATCCTGTAAATGACCCCAACGCGAAGCGCGCGCCCCGGCCATGCCGCGTACGCCGCCTTGCCCATCGTCTTGTGGGTAGCGCATGGCTTGCACCAGTTGCGCGGCTTGCGTGGCGGTGTCGACCATGGGCACCAGGATGGTTTGCGCGCCCAAATCGAGGTATTGCTTGATCAGCGCCGTCTCGCCCATAGGCACGCGGCACACCGGGTGGCTGGTGGGGTAGGCGGCCACGGTCTGAAGTTGGGACTGAATGCTGTGCAAGTCGTTGGGCGCGTGCTCGCCGTCGATGACCAGCCAGTCAAACCCCGCCAAGGCGCAGATTTCGGCGGTGTAGGCGCTGGCCAGACCCATCCAGAGGCCGATTTGGGGCTGTTTGTTTAAAAGAGCTTGTTTGAATAAGTTCACAGGGGTGTTCATGGCTAAGTTCCTCTCGTTGATGGGGTCAAGGTTGGCAGGTTGAGGGTGTCGTGGCTTCGATGAGGGGGCTGATCGGGTCCGGTGGGCCTGTCCGGGCTCAGAGGCGCTTCGCTTTGCCACATCGCCCAGCCAGGCCCCCCGGACCCGACCAGCGCGGGCGTTCGAAACATTCTGGTGTTAAACGAATTTGAACTCCAGCTTGCCCAGCGGCCCATAGTCCACATCAAACACATCGCCCACTTTGGCCACCGCCGGTTTGGTGAACGAACCGGCCAGCACGATTTCGCCCGCTTGCAGGTGCTCGCCCCATGGCGCCAACTTGTTGGCCAACCAGGCGATGCCCACTGCGGGGTGCCCTTGCACGCCAGCGGCCAGACCGGTTTCTTCGACCACGCCGTTTTGGCGCAGCACCGCGCCGCACCAGGGCAAGTCGGTGGTCAGCGGATCGACCCGCTTGGCCCCGAGCACGATGCCCGCATTCGCCGCGTTGTCGCTGATGGTGTCGTAGACCTTGCGCATGACCTGGGTGTGGCGGTCGAACTGCTCGATGCGCGAGTCGATGATCTCGATGGCGGGCGTGACGTAATCGGTGGCCTCGAGCACTTGTTGCACGGTCACGTTGGGGCCGCGCAGCTCTTTTTTAAGGACGAAGGCCAGCTCGACCTCGACGCGTGGCGCGATGAAATCGGTGAAGGAAATGTCCAGCACCTGGCCGGGTGTGCAGTCGTAGCGCATGTCGTCCAGCAGGGTGCCGTAGTCGGGTTCATCGATCTGGCTGGACACTTGCATGGCGCGGCTGGTCAGGCCAATTTTGTGCCCGATCAGGGTGCGCCCTTCGGCGAACTTGAGCTGCATCCAGGCGCGGTTGATGCGGTAACCGTCTTCGATGGTCATGCCCGGGTAGCGCTTAGAAAAGTGCTCGATCTGCACCTGGGATTTTTCGGACTGGTTGAGCTCGTGCGCGAGCTGCTGGATCAATGCGTCGTCAAACATGGTGTGCCTCCGCAGGAGCGGTCTCTGACCGCGATGTGTTTGTTTGAAAGCTTGATCGCGGTCGGAGACCGCTCCTACACAAAGTGCGCATCTTCATGGTTGGGCTTTCTGAAACAGCGGGTGCAGATTGCTGAGCTTGGCGTCAAACACTTCGGGGCCGACATCGATTTGCAGCGTGATGCCGATGTGGCGCTGGGCCATGACGGGGGCAAAAAAGGCCTTGGCCACTTCGAGCAGGGTTTGCCCAGCGCGTTGCTGCGTGGCCTCGCTGCGGCCCCGGCCCATGCGCACGTTCAGGTACACAAAGGCGTAGTCACCTGAATCACCGGCTGCCTGCCCCGCTGCCCCGCCATCGGCCACCGCGTAATGCGGCGCGGGGTAGGCCAGCACACGCGTGCCGCCAGTCGGGAAAACCTGTTTGCCCTCTTCGTCTTTGACGGTGAGCATGGCGTTGGCCATCTGGCGGCACAAGGTGGTCATCTGGACTTCGGCGTCCAATTGCCCGGTGTAGAGGATGACGAGATGGGGCATGGCTAGGTCTTTGTAGGTCGAACCTTCAGGTCCGACATTCGTGGTTCGGCAAAGGACCATGTCGGGGCTAAAGCCGCCGACCTACGGGGAAAGTTCATAGCCTGGTGCTCACAGCCGTGTAACCCGCCGCGCTGCTGGCTTGCGCGGGTGGAATGTGCGCGCCCTTTTGCGGCGTCACCTCAAAAATCGCGTTGAGCTGGCCCGTGCCACTGGCACCGAAATACGGGGTCACCATGTCCACCGCACCGTCGTAATCGGTCCAACCCAGTGCCCCCATCAGCATGGCCGTGTCGTGCATGAAGCCTTCGCCGTGGCCCTTGCTGGCGTATTCGGGCAGCATCTCGCAAAAGTCCTTCCACTCGCGTTGATCCCACATGCGCAGCACCTGTTCGTCGAGTTTTTCGAGGAAGGGGCTCCAGATTTTGTGGGCGAACTCCGGGGCCAAACCGTTTTGCGCAAAGCGGTGTGAGAGCGAGCCACTGGCCAGAAAAGCCACCTTGCCGTCGTGATGCTTTTCCACCGCCTCGCGCAGGGCCCAGCCCAGGCGGGCACTGTCGTTCAGGTAGTGCGAGGTGCACAGGGCCGAGACCGAAATCACTTTGAAGTGCTGGTCTTCGTTCATGTAACGCAGCGGCACCAGGGTGCCGTATTCGGGCTGCAAGGTGGTGGCGTCGTGGGCCAGGGTTTCCACGCCGTACTCGTTGGCCACTTGGGCCAGCAAGTGCCCCAGCGCCGGGTTGCCAGGTGACTCAAAGGCCATGTTGCTGATGAAGTGCGGCAGTTCGTTGCTGGTGTACACACCTTTGAAGTGCGGGCCGCAATTGATGTGGTAACCGGCATTGACCAGCCAGTGCGTGTCGAACACCACCAGCGTGTCCACGCCCATGGCGCGGCAGCGGCGGCTGATTTCCTTGTGGCCGTCGATGGCGCTTTGGCGTGTACCAAAGCGGGGGCCTGGGATCTCACTCAGGTACATGCTGGGCACGTGGGTGATTTTGGCGGCGAGTGCAAGTTGGCCCATGGGGTGTCCTGTGGTGACGTTTAGGGGCAGATCAGATCAATGTCTGGAAAGTAGCTGCGGTAGCGGCCTGCATCGCGGGTGAGCAATTGAAAGCCCTCGGCTTGGGCGTGAGCCCCGATGAAGAAAGCGGGTAACACGCCGGTTTTTGTGCCGCCTTGTCGGCGGTACTGACGAAAAGCTTGTCCGGCCAGCCTGGCTGCAGGTCTCGTCAGCTCTGCCAAGCGGATATTCAGTGTGTCCAGAAAAGTATCCAGATGGGCAGGTTCTCCCGGGTGCCCAGCCAGTTCGGCATAGACCACCATGTTGGTGCCCAGTTCTCCGGCTTTGGCGCTGCGCAGTTGTTGCAAAGACCAAGGCATCCAGATCGGGTCGGCTTTGTAGATGTCGAGCAAGACGTTGGTGTCGACCAGGATCATGTTTTGTTCCAGTCCTCGCCGCGGGTGATGGCCATCCATTCGTCTGTGCTGGGGCCATCCTTGACGATGCCAATGAATTGACGGATCGGGTCCTCCGGCGCCAGAAACGACAGATCGGGCTCAGGTGCCGCGTTGTGGCCGGAGGCCGTTTTGGCTGCCACCAAATACTCGGCCAGGGCTTCTTGCACGACGTGCGATTTGCTCAGTTTGCGCACAGCGCAATACTGGGTCAATTCGCGTTCAACGGTTTCGGGCAGGCGGACAGACAGCATGGCTCACTCCTTGTCATACACATTCGAGATGAATGTATGACGTCAAGTATGACAGATGACGTAGGTTTGTCATACGCCCCAATGCGGAATGTGATGACCACCCAGCGACACCGCGATGTTCTTGGGCTCACAGAACACTTCGTAGCTCCAGGTTCCGCCTTCGCGGCCGGTGCCGCTGGCCTTGGTGCCGCCAAAGGGCTGGCGCAGGTCGCGCACGTTTTGGCTGTTCACAAAGCACATGCCTGCCTCCACCGCTGCCGCCACGCGATGGGCCTTGCCGAGGTTTTCGGTCCAGACGTAGCTGCTCAAACCGTAGTCGATGTCGTTGGCTTTTGCTATTGCGTCCTGCTCGTCTTTGAAGGGGATCAGGCAGGCCACCGGGCCGAAGATTTCTTCTTGGGCAATGCGCATGCGGTTGTCCACATCGGCAAACACGGTGGGCCAGACGAAGTTGCCGTGCTGAACATGCGCGGGCAAATCGGCCGCGTAGCCGGGCTGGCCCAAGCCACCGCACAGCAGGGTGGCGCCTTCCTTGGGGCCGAGTTCGATGTAGCTGCGCACTTTGGCCAGATGCGCTTTGGAGATCATCGGGCCGACGATGGTTTTCTCGTCGAGCGGGTCGCCCACCGTGATGCGCTTGGCGCGCTCGGCAAACTTGGTGGCAAAGTCGGCATAGATGCTTTGCTGCACCAGGATGCGGCTGCCTGCGGTGCAGCGTTCGCCGTTGTTGCTGAAGATCATGAAGAGGGCAGCATCCAGAGCGCGGTCCAGGTCGGCATCTTCAAAGATCACGAAGGGGCTCTTGCCGCCCAGCTCCATGCTGAACTTCTTTAAACCTGCGCTTTGCACGATGCGGTTGCCGGTGACAGTGGAGCCGGTGAAGCTGATGGCGCGCACATCGCGGTGCGAGACCAGCGGCTCGCCCGCCTCTTTGCCGTAGCCGTGCACCAGGTTGAGCACGCCTGCGGGCACACCCGCCTCCAGCGCCAACTCGCCCAGACGGGCTGCGCTCAGGGGCGAGAGTTCGCTCATTTTGAGCACGGCGGTGTTGCCAAAAGCCAGGCAGGGTGCGACCTTCCAGGTGGCGGTCATGAAAGGCACGTTCCACGGGCTGATCAGCGCGCACACGCCCACAGGGTGAAACAGCGTGTAGTTCAGGTGTGTAGGCGTGGGGTAAGTGTGGCCGTCCACGCGGGTGCACATCTCGGCAAAGTAGTGGAAGTTGTCGGCTGCGCGCGGCACCAATTGCTTGCCGGTCTGGCTGATGGTCTGACCGCAATCCCGTGTTTCGGTTTCCGAAATCTCGGGCACATGCTTGGTGATCAGGTCGCCCAGCTTGCGCATGATCTTGGCGCGCTCAGTCGCTGGCGTATTGGCCCATTTCGGGAAAGCAGCTTTGGCGGCGGCGACAGCGGCGTTGACTTCCGCCTCGCCGCCCGAGGCCACTTCGGCCAGCACTTCTTGGGTGGCAGGGTTAACGGTCTCAAAGTAGTCGCGGCCTGCGACTTGGATACCATTGATGAGGTGGTCGATTTTCATGTTCATGCTTTCACGAGGGTATTGGTCAATGCCCCGATGCTTTCGATTTCGGTGACCACCACATCCCCGGGGTTCACGTTCACGATGCCGTCGGGCGTGCCCGTCAGGATCAGGTCGCCGGGGTTGAGGGTCATGAAGCTGCTGAAGTATTCGATGAGCGTGGGCACATCGAACACCATGTCGGCGGTGTTGCCGCTTTGCGTGACTTGGCCATTGACAGTGGTTTGCAAGGCCAGCGCCATGGGATCAGGCACATCCGCCGCATCCACCAACCAGGGCCCAACCGGCGTGCAGGTGTCGCGGTTTTTCACGCGCAGGTTGGGGCGATACCAGTTTTCCAGGTAGTCGCGGATCGCGTAGTCGTTGGCCACGGTGTAACCGCCCACGTAGTCGATAGCGTCGGCCTTCTTCACGCGGCGTGCGGTGCGGCCAATGACCACGGCCAGCTCGCATTCGTAATGCATGTACTTCACATCAGCGGGGCGCTTCGTGAGGGCTTTGTGGCCGATCAGCGAGGCCTCACCCTTCATGAAAGCCAGCGGCTCTTCGGGGGCTTTGAAGGCGAGTTCCTTGGCGTGGTCGGCGTAGTTCAGGCCCAGCGCGATCACGCTGCGCGGCTGCGGCACGGGGGCCAGGGGCGGCAGCCAGACCACGTCGTCAAAGCCCACGCGGTGGCCCTTGTGCGGGCCTTGGGTGATCAGCAATTGGCCGTCGGATTCGATGGCGTGCTGGATGGCCCCAGACCAAGCAATGCGTGCGTGTTTCATGCGGCCTCTCCCTGCACGGTTTGAACCCAAGGCGCAAAGCCGGTAGCGGTCAGGCACACGGTGTCGCCGGCACGGGCGCGAGGTCTTTGGCCGTTGGCCAGCACATCGGTGCCCAGCATCAGCACATCGCCCGCTTGCAAGGTCATGAACTCGGCCACATCGGTCAGCAAACGCGCCACAGGCCGCACCAGTTCGGACAGTTGCACGGTCTGAACGCGCTGGCCATTGAGCTGCACCGTGATGCTCAGCCCGGAAGGGTTCAGGGTTGCCCAAGGCACCGGAGGGGAGCCGCAGCCCAAATAACCATCGCGGCAACGGAACTTGACGGGCGGTCGGTAATAGCTGTCGTGAGGCACGGACCAGTCGTTGAGCAGGACCACGCTGACCGGTGTGCCTTGGGCACCCATCACCAGACCGAGCGTGGCGCCGATGTCCACCTCTTGCACCCCGTCTTGCAACACCAATGTTCCGCTTGGGTTGAAGGTGTTGGCCGATTTGACATAGAGCACGGGTGCCTTGGGTGGGCCTTTGTGCGGTTCTTGTGCCATGCGCGGGGCCCACAGGTCCCATTCGCGCTGAAAATTGAGCAGGCAGCCGTACACGGTGCCAGCAGGTTGCCAATGCTTCATGGTGCAGCTTTCTTTTTGCGGGGTGACTCTGGTGGCTTGGCAGGTCCATCGCCCTCCAGGGCGATCACTTGGTCGAGCAAGGCATACAAATTTTGCAAGGCGGTTTTGCCCAGTTGTTCTTCCATCCAAGCGTAGTGAACTTCGATGCCGTGCGACAAGGCCTGCACTTTGGCCAATCCGACCTCCGTTGCACGAACCACCGTCCTTCGGGCGTCCTGCGGGCAGCGTTGGCGTTCGATCAGACCGTCACGCTCCATCCGGGTGAGCACACCCGTCAGACTGGGTCCGAGCAAAAACGCCTCTTTGGCCACTCGGCCGGTTTCCACCCCGCTGTCGTGGGCGTGTTCACCCAGTACCCGCAACACCCGCCATTGCTGGTCGGACAAGCCCTGCGCTCGCAGGCTGGGCCGGGTGTGGCCCATGACCGACTCGCGTGCCTGCAAAAGCAGGCGCGGCAGGTTGCGGTGGAGGAATGGGGTGGTTGACATGTTATTTAACATGTTAATTGATCAGCCAGATTTTGATCTGGGTGTTTTCCCTTTTTTTTGCAAAGGGGTGAACAAGTACCCTCATGTTAATGGGAACTAAAAAAAATTAAACGACATTGAATACGCTATTTCTAATGTAAAAATAGGGCGCAGCACAGGCCCAGTGCGTCGATCACACCGCAGGCCGTCATGCGGCGAGCTTGGTGTGCGAATGGCTTTCATGTCCCCGCACCGCGCTGAAAAACCGCAACAAACTCAAACGTACGCCGATCAGGCATTAAAGTGGACCCCATGTCACATGCCTTCACACAATGGGGTCTGAACGCGCCCATTTTTCAAGCCCCCATGGCGGGCGCGCAAAACCACCGTTTGGCCTTGGCCGTGTGCCAAGCCGGTGGGCTGGGTGCACTGCCTGCGGCCATGCTCAGCCCGGACGCCCTGCAGGCCGAACTTCAAGCCCTGACGGTGGCCACCCGTGCGCCCTACAACGTCAACTTTTTTTGCCACTCGCCGCCCGCGCCCTCGCTGGAAGCCCAAGCCCGTTGGCAGCAGACCCTTGCCCCCTATTACCGCGAATTCGGACTGGACCCGTCCGATATGCCCGGCGGCCCAGGACGAGTGCCTTTTGGGCATGACAGCGCCGATGTGCTGGAAGCCTTTCGCCCCGCCGTGGTCAGTTTTCACTTCGGTTTGCCTGCGCCCGACTTGCTGGCCCGCGTCAAAAGCTGGGGATCGCTGGTGCTGTCATCGGCCACCACGGTGGCCGAAGCGCAGTGGCTGCAGGCCCATGGCGCAGACGCCATCATTGCCCAAGGGCTTGAAGCCGGGGGCCACCGGGGCATGTTTCTGACCGAAGACCTGAGCACGCAAATCGGCACCTTCGCCCTGTTGCCGCAAATCGTGCGGGCCGTGCAGTTGCCGGTCATCGCCGCTGGCGGCATCGCCACTGTGCAGGGGGTGGCCGCGGCCAAGGCGCTGGGGGCATCGGCCGTGCAAATGGGCACCGCTTATTTGTGCAGCCACGAAGCCACCACCAGTGCGCTGCACCGCGCGGCCTTGCAATCGCCCGCTGCTCAGCACACGGCTTTGACCAATGTGTTCAGCGGACGCCCAGCGCGCGGCATCGTCAACCGGCTGATGCGCGAGTTGGGGTCTCTGTGCGCACAGGCCCCGGCGTTTCCAATGGCCACAGCCGGCATCGCACCCTTGCGCTCAGCCGCTGAGGCGCAGGGCAGCAGCGACTTCACGCCGCTGTGGTCTGGCCAAAACGCCAGCGTTTGCCGCACCGCTGCTGCGGCCGACATCACCCGAGATTTTCTGCGCGCTTGGCACGCAGCCTGAGCCCCAGCCTCAGGCACACTTGCGTCCCATGGCCAAAGACAAATCGATATTCACCTGCACCGAATGCGGCGGCACCAGCGCCCGCTGGATGGGCAAATGCCCGAGCTGCAACGCCTGGAACACCTTGATCGAGGGCTCGTCTGAACCTGCTGTGGGCAAAAACCGCTTTGGCTCGGTACACGCCTCGCTGGCCCCCACGTCTGAAGTGCTGCCATTGGCCCAGATTCAAGCGGCCGATTTTGAACGCCACCCCACCGGCATCGACGAGCTTGACCGGGTGTTGGGCGGCGGCATGGTCGAAGGCGGCGTGGTGCTGATCGGCGGCGACCCCGGCATCGGCAAGTCCACCTTGCTCTTGCAGGCGGTGGATGCGCTGCAGCGCAGCGGCATGAACACCCTGTATGTGACGGGCGAAGAAAGTGGCGCGCAAGTGGCCATGCGCTCGCGCCGCTTGGGTCTGCCCGACTCGCAAGTGCCGGTGCTGCCCGAAATCCAGCTCGAGAAGATCCTGCACACGTTGCAATCGCGCCAACCGGGCATCGCCATCATCGACTCGATCCAGACGGTGTATTCGGACCAGCTGACCAGCGCTCCGGGATCGGTGGCGCAGGTGCGCGAATGTGCCGCGCACCTGACGCGCACCGCCAAATCCACCGGCACCACCATCGTGCTGGTGGGCCACGTCACCAAAGAAGGTGCGCTGGCTGGCCCCCGTGTGCTCGAGCACATGGTGGACACGGTGCTGTACTTTGAGGGCGACACGCATTCGAACTTCCGCCTTATCCGCGCCATCAAAAACCGCTTTGGTGCAGTCAACGAGATCGGCGTCTTCGCCATGACCGAAAAAGGACTGAAGGGCGTGAGCAACCCCAGCGCCATTTTTTTGAGCCAGCACGCCGAGCCCGTTCCCGGCAGCTGCGTGATGGTGACGCTGGAGGGCACGCGCCCGCTGCTGGTGGAAATCCAGGCACTGGTGGACAGCGGTGGCCCTTCGCCACGGCGCCTGTCTGTGGGTCTGGACCGCGACCGCCTGGCCATGCTGCTGGCGGTGCTGCACCGGCATGCGGGCGTGGCCTGTATGGACCAGGATGTGTTTGTCAACGCGGTGGGCGGCGTGCGCATCAGCGAGCCCGCGGCCGACTTGGCGGTCATGTTGGCCATCACCAGCAGCCTGCGTGGCAAAGCCTTGCCCAAAGGCTTCATTGCCTTTGGCGAGGTCGGCTTGGCCGGTGAAGTGCGCCCAGCACCGCGCGGACAGGACCGCTTGAAGGAGGCGGCCAAACTCGGCTTCAAGGTGGCGGTGGTGCCCAAGGCCAACGCCCCCAAGAAAAACGACAAGGCCTTTGAAGGCCTGACCATCTACCCGGTGGAGCGCATCGAAGAGGCCATGCAGGTGGTGCGCGGGCTGGACTGAGGGCGCGCCCCTGAGGTCTTTGCCAAGACCCTCAGAAACGTTCCAACTCCGGGTGCTTGATGGCGCCTGCACGCACCAGCATGCGGCCGTACTCGGCGCAGCGGTTGAGCGTCGGGATGACCTTGCCGGGGTTTAAAAGGCCTTGCGGGTCAAAGGCGCGTTTGACGGCGAACATCTGTTCGTTTTCTTCGGCGGAAAACTGCACACACATGCTGTTCACTTTCTCAATGCCGACGCCGTGCTCGCCTGTCACGGTGCCGCCCATGGCCACGCTGGTCTCTAAAATTTCAGCGCCAAACAGCTCACAGCGGCGCAACTGGTCGGCATCGTTCGCATCGAACAAAATCAGCGGGTGCAGGTTGCCGTCGCCCGCATGGAACACGTTCAGGCAGCGCAGCGCGTACTTTTCTTCCATCTGTTGGATGGCTTGCAGGATGTCGGCCAAGCGCTTGCGCGGGATGGTTGAGTCCATGCACATGTAGTCGGGGCTGATGCGGCCCGATGCGGGGAAGGCGTTCTTGCGACCGCTCCAGAACTTGAGACGCTGGGCCTCGTCGCGGCTGACCGAAATGGCTGTAGCCCCGCAGTGGCGCAGCACTTCGCTCATGCGGCCGATTTCCTCTTCGACTTCTTCGGGCGTGCCGTCGCTCTCGCACAGCAAAATGGCCGCCGCGCTCAGGTCGTAGCCTGCATGCACAAAGTCTTCGACTGCGATCGTCATGGGCCCGTCCATCATCTCCAGCCCGGCCGGGATGATGCCTGCGGCAATGACAGCGGCCACCGCGTCACCGGCTTTGCGCACGTCGTCAAAGCTGGCCATGATGCAGCGCGCCAGCTGCGGCTTGGGCACCAGTTTGACGGTGACTTCGGTGGTCACGGCCAGCATGCCTTCGCTGCCCACCAGCACGGCCAACAGGTCGTAGCCGGAGGTGTCGAGCGCGTCGCTGCCAAATTCGATCGGGTCGCCTTCGACGGTGAAACCGCGCACTTTGAGCACGTTGTGCACCGTGAGGCCGTATTTGAGGCAGTGCACCCCGCCCGAGTTTTCGGCCACGTTGCCGCCGATCGTGCAGGCGATCTGGCTGGACGGGTCGGGTGCGTAATACAGGCCGTAGGGCGCGGCCGCCTCGCTGATGGCCAGGTTGCGCACACCGCACTGCACCAAGGCCGTGCGGCTCACGGGGTCGACGGTGTTGATCTGGTTGAAGCGCGCCATCGACAGCGTCACACCCATGCGGTGCGGCATGGCCCCGCCCGACAAACCCGTGCCTGCGCCGCGTGCCACCACGGGCACCGCCAAGGCGTGGCAGGCTTTGAGCACGGCCTGCACCTGCGCCTCGGTTTCCGGCAGGGCCACCACCAGAGGACGCTCTCGGTAAGCAGTCAGGCCGTCGCACTCGTAGGGCGTGGTGTCTTCGGGGGTGTAGAGAATGGCATCGGTGGGCAGCACCCGACCTAAGGCCTGCACCACAGCGCGTTGGCGCTGGGCACGTTCGGTGGCGGTCAATTGCTGTGTTTCGACAGGGGTGTGGGCGCTCATGGCATGCAAAACCTTGAAATGAGGGCTTGACTGTACGCGCAAGCCCGCTGCGTGGGGCTGAAGAATCTTTGAAGAACTTGTGAATTTAGCCGTCACAACAGCCTGTTGGACAAGGGGAGGGCTTTGTGCAGGTCGGCAGCTTCAGCCCCGACATGTCAGGCCAGCGCTTTTTGTAGCCAGTCGGCAAAAGTAGCACATTCCCAACGCTCCATGGTTCCGGTGCGCCAGCACAGGTAATGGGCGTGGGGGCTGGGCACGCTGCGCTCGAACAAGCGTACCAGCTGGCCGCTCTCGAGCCAAGGCGCGCCCAGCTTGGTGCGGATCAGACCGATGCCCAGGCCTTGGGCGGCGGCGTCGCACATCAGGCCGATGTCGTTGAACGACGAGCCGTCGATCGGCTCGGGCCAGTCGAGGTCATGTGCAGCGAACCAGGTGCGCCAAGGCTCCAGGGGGCTGCGCAGCAGGGGTTGTCCCTGCAGGTCTTCGGCGCTGGCAAAAGGACCGTTTTCGCGCAGCCAGGCGGGTGAGGCCAGGGGTGTCACGTCGTCCTTGGCCAGACACACGTGCTCCACGTCCGAATAACGGCCGGTGCCAAAACGCACCGTCAGGTCGGCGTCTTCGGCCACCACGTCGAGCAGGGGAATGCTGACCTGCAAGGTGATGTCGATTTCGGGGTAAGCGTCCAGAAAGTGTTTCAGGCGCGGCATGAGCACCGAGCGCGCAAAGGTGGGCGTGACCGCCAGCCGCAGCTTGCGGCGTCCGGGCGTGTTGCTGGCGCTGGGAAAGCGCTGCAGCGCCACCAGGCCCTCGCGCACATGGGCCAGGTATTCGTTGCCTTCGGTGGTGAGTGAAAAATCGGCCCGGCCAAAAAGTTTGGTGCCAATGATTTGTTCCAACTGCTTGACACGGTGGCTCACTGCGCTGGGCGTCACGCACAACTCTTCAGCGGCCTGGGTCACGCTGCGCAATCGGGCCAGTGCCTCAAACGTGAGCAGGCACTGAATGGGCGGAATGCGTGAGGCGGCGGACATGGTCAATCAGTTGGGGGCGGCGTTGAAAATCATTTTCACCAAGCTTAATCGGTTGGGGACAGAGCTGAAGATCTGTCCCGCAAAGATACTTATTTGAAAATCACGGTCTTGTGGCCGTTGATCAGCACGCGGTGCTCGCTGTGCCACTTCACGGCGCGGGCCAGCACCTGGCTTTCGGTGTCGCGGCCCTGGGCGGTCAGGTCTTCCACGGTTTTGCTGTGGTCCACCCGAGCCACGTCTTGCTCAATGATCGGGCCTTCGTCCAAGTCGGCCGTCACGTAATGGGCGGTGGCACCGATCAGTTTCACACCCCGGTCGTGCGCTTGGTAGTAGGGTTTGGCCCCTTTGAAACTGGGCAAAAAGCTGTGGTGGATGTTGATGGCCCGACCGGCCAGTTTGCGGCAAAGGTCGTCTGACAAGATTTGCATGTAGCGCGCCAATACCACCAATTCGGCCCCCTCGGCCTGGATGATTTCGTATTGCTTGGCTTCGGCCTGCGCCTTGTTGTCCTTGGTCACCGGGATGTGGTGAAACGGCACGTTGTAACTGGCGGCCAGTTGGTAGAACTCGCGGTGGTTGCTCACGATGGCGCGGATATCGAGCGGCAGCAGGCCACTCTTCCAGCGAAACAGCAAGTCGTTCAGGCAGTGGCCTTCCTTGCTGACCATGATCACGGTGCGCATGGGCTGGGCGGTGGCGTGCAGGTCCCATTTCATTTGAAAGGTCTGGGCAAATGCAGCCCACTGGGCGTTCAGGGCGTCGCCATCCCTCTGATCGCAGGCGAATTGCACCCGCATGAAAAACAGACCCGTGTCGTGGTCGTTGTACTGCGCCGCCTCTTCGATGTTGCCCCCCCGCTCCAGCAAAAAGCCCGACACGGCATGCACGATGCCGGTGCGGTCGGGGCAAGAGAGGGTGAGGGTGTAGGTGGTGGTCATGGGTGGAATGCTTGTGAAAATCGCTTGTTTTAGACAGGCGGCTTGTGAGGGCGCTATTGTAGAGAACCCCTTTGAAGAGGCCTGGTGGGATGTCGTTGTCCGGTGTTGGACAGTCGACCGTGTCCTGTCTCTATGGCCGGTGCTGTGGCAGGCGTAAACTGTCACGCTTGTTTGTTGCAATCAATCAGGAGCTTTTGCCATGGCCCACACCGACCTGAACATGGACAACCAATGGTTGCCCTTCACGCCCAACCGCACTTTCAAACAAGACCCACGCGTGTTTGTGGGGGCCGAAGGCATACATTTCACCACGCACGACGGCAAAAAAATCATCGACGGCATCTCCAGCCTGTGGTGCGTGGGCGCGGGGCACAACCGCCGCCCGATCAACGAGGCCATCAAAAAGCAGCTCGATACCCTGGACTACGCCACGGCGTTTCAGGCCAGCAACGACAAGGCTTTCAAGGCGGCACAGATGATTGCCGACATGGCCCCCGGCGACCTGAACAAGGTGCTGTTTTGCAACTCGGGCTCTGAGGCCGCAGACACGGCCCTGAAAGTGGCACTGGCCTACCATCGCGCCCGGGGTGAAGGCCACCGCAATGTCTTCATTGGCCGCGAAAAGGGTTACCACGGCGTCAACTTCGGCGGCATGAGTGTGGGGGGCTTGCCCGCCAACCGGAAGGTGTATGGCGCGCAGTTGCTGCCGCGTGTGGACCACATGCGCTTCATCCACGACCCGGTGAACCATGCCTATATCCACCACGAAGAGCCCGTGTGGGCCGAAGACCCGCTGCTCGAACTGGAAAACCGCATCCTGGTGCTGCACGACCCGAGCAACGTGGCGGCGGTGATCGTGGAGCCGATTGCGGGCAGCGCGGGTTGGTACCTGCCGCCCAAAGGCTATGTCAAACGCTTGCGTGAGATTTGCGACAAGCATGGCATCTTGCTGATCTTTGACGAGGTGATCACCGGCTTTGGCCGCTTGGGCGTGAACTTCGGCGCTGACTTTTACGGCGTGGTGCCCGACATGCTGAACTTTGCCAAAGCGGTGACCAATGGCGTGATCCCGCTGGGTGGCGTGATTTGCCGCGACTTCATCTACGACGCGATGATCAACGCCAACGCGCCAGACCACGCCATCGAGTTTTTCCATGGCTACACCTATTCGGGCCACCCTGTGGCCTGTGCAGCGGCCATTGCCACCCTGGACCTGATGAAGGAAGAAAACCTGTTTGCCCGCGCGGGCCAGCAAGGCAAGAAACTGGGCGACGCGATGCACAGCGCCATGAAGGGCTTGCCCAATGTGATCGGCATCCGCACTTTGGGCTTGGCCGGGGCGGTGGAGCTGGCCAGCATCGCTGGCTCACCGGGCAAGCGGGCTTACAACATCTTCATGGACTGCTTCCACCACGGTGTGTGGGTGCGTCCGGCCGGCGAAAACATCGTGATTTGCCCGCCGTACATCGTGGAAGACGCGCACATCGACCAAATCGTGCAGACGGTCGCTGACAGCATCCGCCATCACGCCTGATGCATTGGGCAGTCGGTGCCGGGGTGAACGCTTGAAGTTCTGGCAGCGCACCTTGGGCACTTTGGCCGCCGCTTGGCTTGCGGCCGAGGGGTGCGTCTGGTTGGGCACGCCCATTCCCTGGATGCTGGGGCCCTTGCTGGTCACCGCCCTGGCTTCTATGGCGGGTGCCCCCACACACAGTTCCAACCTTTTGCGCAACAGCGGTCAATGGGTCATCGGGGCCGCGCTGGGCCTGTATTTCACGCCCCAGGTCAGCGCCTTGGTGCTGGCCCAGTGGTGGGCCATTGCGCTGGCCGTGGTGTGGGCGCTGGCGCTGGGGGCCTTGTTTGGTCTGTGGTTGCAGCGCCAGCATGGTGCTGAGTTGGCGCATTTATCGCCCCGCGCCCTGTTTGCCACCACGTATTTTTCCGGCTCGATTGGCGGTGCGTCCGAGATGACGCTGCTGGCCGAACGCTATGGGGCACGCACCGATCTGGTGGCGGCAGCGCACAGCATGCGCCTGGTGATGGTCGTCATTGCCGTGCCTTTTGGCATGCAGTGGGCACAACACCAGTGGGGTTTGACGGTGGACGCTTCCTTGTTGCCCGGCCCTCGCCTGGCGCAATGGCCGGGTTTGCTATGGTTGGGCCTGGTGACGGCGGCTGGCGGCTGGGTGTTGCTGAAGCTGGGTCGGACCAACCCGTGGTTCATGGGTTCGCTGCTGGCGTCGATGGCGGTGACCCTGGCGGGCTGGGAATGGTCGGCTGTACCCAACGCACTGTCCAACGCTGCACAGTTGGTCATCGGCGTGAGCTTGGGCATCCGGTTTCGGCGCGAATTTGTCAAAACGGCACCCCGCTGGCTGGCCTCGGTGGCCTGGGGCTCGGTGTGGATGATGGGCGCGTCCGTGCTGTTTGGCTTGACCCTGGCATGGGGTACGGGCTTGCACCCGGCCATGTTGGTCTTGGGTACAGCACCCGGGGGCATCACCGAGATGGCCATCACGGCCAAGGTGCTGCAGCTGGGGGTGCCGGTGGTCACGGCTTTTCAGGTGTGCCGTTTGGTGGCCGTGCTGCTGATTGTGGGGCCGCTGTTTGCCTGGCTGGCGCGCCGGCTGGCCAAGGCCTGAGGGTTGCTCAGTGCACCAGCACGGGCTGCTGGGCCAAGCCTGTGTAGCCCTCGAGCGTGTTTTCGACTTCTTCTTGGGTGGGGGTGTGCTGTTGCCAGGCCTGAATTTGCTGCTGGAACATCTCGGCCCAAGAGCCGTCCAGGTAAACCTCTTTGCCCGAGCGTTTGTCCACGATTTCAAAACCATGGCGCTCCAGCTGGGGTTGGCGGCTGGGGGCGGATGTTTCGACCGGCGCGTTGGCCAGCATGTGCATCACGGCGAAGGTTTCCGATTCGTACAACAGGTTCATGCGTTCATTCTCCCTCAACTTGTGGTTTGCAAGTGGGTGCACATGTAACAACTTCAAGTGGGTGGGGTTTTTGGTGCGCGCTGGGCCATAAGGGTGGGGTTATGGCGTGAGGGGCAAAGCGCCCAAGACTTGGCGTCCTGTCAGTTGCAGGTCGATGAAATTGCCGCTGACTTGCGTGATGCGGATGCGAGCGGGCAGCCAGTCGTGTGCGGCCGAGACCCAGAACTCGACTTGCGCATCAAAGCGGTTGCGTGGCTGACACACCCATTTGACCGCCTGCAGGCTTTGGCCGTCCACCTGCAGTGTCTCCAGTTTTTCCAGCGTCAAGAGCCAGGGCAAGGCGTCGCGCACGGTGGCGGTCTGGATCTGCAAGCGGGTGCCGGGTGTCATCCGCTGACCTGAATGGGCCATGGCGGCGGCCAACTGCACATACAGGCTGACCTGGTCTTGTGCGCCGGGCTGCAGGGCCACAGTGGGGGCGTTGCTGCTGAACACGATGCGCTGGTTCGGGCGATCAAAGTGGGCCGCCCGTTCGCTGCGCCAGCTGTCAGAAAAGCGCGTCGGGGCCAAGCCGGAGGCGTTGATCTGGCCCACGCTGCGCCAGTGCCTTGACCCCAGCAAAAAGGCTTTGACCGTCAAGCTCATGGCGTAGGCACTGTCGTTGTGCTGCCAACGCAGCTCGCCTGAGGCTTGGTAATGGATGCCTTTTTCCTGGCCACTGAGGCGGTAGCTTAGCAAGGCCGGGGCGGGCAGCGAGCCCAAGGCCAGCTCGGGCAAGGCCATGGTGGCGTTGGCGATGCGCTCGGGCTGAGGTGCGCCGGGCTTGGCGTCGGATTCGCTTGGGCTGGCGCTCAGGTTGGGGCTTGGACTGGGCTCAGGCGCCTCAGGCTTGGCGGTGTTCGGGGTCTGCGTGCCAGGGATCACAGCAAGGGCCGCCTTGTCCGCGTTGGGGTTTGTATCGGCCTCGGTGAAAGGCTGCTGAGCTGGCAGGGGGTCTGGGGTGGCCAGGGTGGCGACTTTGTCCAGGTCTTTATTCAGCGCTTTATCCACCGCCTGTTCTGGCACGGGTGGGTCAGCGGGTGGAGAGTTCTTGTCTGCTGGCGTCGTGTTTGGGGCCGCTGCAGTTTTCTGTGCGTCTGGCTTGGGTGTGGGCGCAGGTTTGGGCGCAGGTTTGGGTTTTTCAACCAAGGCCACGCGCGTGCGGGCTGCAGGGGTTTGGCTGGGGTCTGTGGCCACCGTGGCACCCGCTGGGGCGGGGATGGTTCGGGTCTGCATGGGGCCCGTGCGCAGCGTCTGCGGGCTGCTCAGTGGCCAGTCCAGTGTGCCCGCCAGGCTCAGCAGCACAACCAGGTGCAGCGCCAACACCAGCGCTCCCCAGCGCAGCAAGCTGCGTGTGCTCGGCCGATCGGGCTGCTGGGCTTCGGGCAGCGGCTGGGGGTGAGTGAGCAGCACCGGCTTCATGGGTTCACTCGGCTTGGGTCAAAGGTGTGGGCATGAGGGAGGCCGTGAATGCCCATCCGAATGGGTGCCGCACTCAGGCGGCGCGCCAGCCCAGGTCGGTCGACAACTGCTGTGCAAATGCGCGCAGCGCCAGGGCCACAGGGCCTTGCCAGTTGGCGTCGAAGGTGGCCGACGACCCCAGCGACACCACGCCCAAGGCCAGGTGCCCGCCCGCATCGAACACGGGCGCACACAGGCCTGAAATGCCCGGCAGCAGGACATTGACCACCCGGCCCAGACTTTGAGCCCGGGTCTCGCTCAGCATGGCTTTCACCTGTGCAGGGGTGGACGGCAAATCGCTGCGGCCCAGCTTGCGGGCCAGGGCCAGCTCGGTTTCGATCATGGGTCGGGCCTTGTCGGCTGCACCGCCGTGGCCAATGAAGGCTGCAAAACACCGGCCAGTGGCCGACGACAAGAGGGGCATCACATCGCCCAAACGCAGGCTCAGAGGCATGGCCAGTGGCGTTTCTTGCCAGTGCACCAAGGTCGGGCCCCGGTTGCCCCAGACGGCCAAGGCCAGGGTGTGGCCGGTTTGGTCCATCAACGTAGGCAAGCGCTCGCGCGCCAGCTTGACGGCGTCCAGCCGGGACAAGGTGGCCAGGCCCAGTCGCAAAGTGGCGGGACCGAGTTCGTAACGGGTGTTGGCATCCTGCACCACCAAGTTCAGGCGCTGAAAGCTCACCAAGTAGCGGTGGGCCTTGGCGGCACTCATGCCCGCCGCACTGGCCAGGTCGCGCAGCATCAGCGGGCCAGGGGCTTGGGCCAGCACATCCAGCAGGGCAAAACCCACCTCCACCGACTGAATGCCCGCGCGTTCTTTGTCCCCGTCCGGGGCCGTGTCCAAGGTGCTTTCACTGGCCATATGCTCTAGAATCAGGTTTCGTTTAGTTAAACGAGTTTAACAATGCGTAATTTAATGCGTGATTCAGCCCTGGTGAACATGGCTTTGAATGACGGAACAAACAGGTAAAAATCATGAAATTGGCGACCTACAAAGACGGCTCACGCGATGGACAACTGGTGGTGGTCTCGCGCGACCTGAGCACCGCTCATTATGCGACCGGCATCGCCAGCAAGTTGCAGCAGGTGCTGGACGACTGGAACTTTTTGGCCCCCCAGCTCGAAGACCTGTACACCACCCTCAACCAGGGCAAAGCCCGCCACGCTTTTCCGTTTGACCCGGCGCAATGCATGGCCCCGCTGCCCCGCGCCTACCAGTGGGCCGATGGCTCCGCCTACATCAACCATGTGGAGCTGGTACGTGCGGCGCGCAACTCCGAAGTGCCCGCCAGCTTTTACACCGACCCCTTGATGTACCAAGGCGGCAGCGATGATCTTCTGGGCCCTTGCGACCCGGTGGTCTGCGCCAGCGAAGCATTTGGCATCGACTTTGAAGCCGAAATTGCCGTCATCACCGGCGATGTGCCCATGCAAACCAGCGCCGACGATGCGATCGAGAGTGTGCGCCTGCTCATGCTGGCCAACGACGTGAGCCTGCGCAACCTGATCCCGAACGAACTGGGCAAAGGTTTTGGCTTCTTGCAAAGCAAACCTGCCACCGCCTTCAGCCCCGTGGCCGTGACGCCCGACGAGCTGGGCGACGCCTGGCAAGGCGGCCGCGTGCACCTGACGCTGCAGTCCACCTGGAACGGTCGCAAAGTCGGCATGTGCGAAGCCGGCCCCGAGATGACCTTCCACTTTGGACAGCTGATTGCCCACATCTGCAAAACCCGCAACGTGCGCGCAGGCTCCATCGTGGGCAGCGGCACTGTGAGCAACAAGAGCGTGGAAGTGAACGGCAAACCCGAGTGGCCCAAAGGCTACAGCTGCATCGCCGAAAAACGCGCCATCGAAACCATTCTGGACGGCCAGCCCAGCACCGAATTCATGAAGTTCGGCGACACCATCCGCATCGAGATGAAGGGCCCAAACGGCGAGAGCTTGTTTGGCGCGATTGAGCAGGACATCGTGCCGCTGAAACAGGCCTAATTCTTGGTGATTTGTTGGCTTGGCCGATGACCCCAGATGACGGCTTGTCACCCCGGACTTGATCCGGGGTCCATGGTCACTGATCGATGAGCGCAGGACAACGCCTTGAAAACCAGCTTCCCAATAGGCTGCTTTCAGTAGCCTTGGAACAAAAAATCCATCGCTGCTGTGATCTGGTCTTGGGCTTGGGCGAGCGAGGTCACGGGCGACTTTAGAACCCGCAGTGGGACCGCGCCCATTTTGGGTGTTTCCAACAGGTACTCTTCACCTTCGATGGTGAAAATGGGTGTCAGTTGAGTCGACAACTTCACCTTGGGGAAGTGCTCGAGGCTGCGCAAGGGAATCACCATCCTGCTGTCCAAGCCATTGAGCAGGTCGCTTTGCACATCCAACAGGTAGGGGGCTGTGCGTGCTTGGCTACCAGGGTTGGCGTAGACGTCAAAGCGTGCCATCAGAAACTTTTCCACTCATCCAGTGGCAGGCCGTCAGCCTCGATGGTGGCGTTGTACGCCGAAATGAAATCGGCATGATCCTCGCGCCATTTGCGCTCCTGTACGCGGCTCACCACTTCACGCAGGTGGCTGTCGCAGACCTGAGAAATGTTGATGGCCAGTTGCTTTGCGGCATCCAGCACATCGCTGCTCAGGGTCAGATTGATCGCTCGCTTACCGGATGCGCTGGTGCGCACGCGAGGAGCGATGGTGGGGCTGGGTTGCATAGCGATCTCCATGCGCATTGAAATGTGCGCATATCTTAACCCGCATGCTTTCCAGCCGCACGGGTGAAGACCTGTGGATAACTGACGTGTGAGAAAAGCCGAGAAGGGCGCGGTGTCTCAGGAAGTGCTGCAGGAAGTTCGCGTCAAGATCAAGGCACTGTTGAAGATTCGGTGATTTGGTGGAAACGGTTTGACTGGCTATACTTGTATAGCAACAGTTAAAAGGGAAAAACCATGCTAGCCATCCGCTTGCCCGAAAACATCGAAGTACGCTTGGCCCAATTGGCTCAAGAGACCGGGCTGACCAAGACCGCGCTGGTGCGCGAAGCGATCCTTGAACACATCGACGACCTGGAAGACTTCTTCCTGGCCGAGGCTCGCGCCCGCAAGAACCGCAAAACCATTTCGCTGGAAGATGTGGAGCGCGAGCTTGGCCTGGCAAATTGAATTCGATCCGGACGCTCTCAAGGACCTGCGCAAGCTCGACAAACCCATCCAAATCCGGTTAGTGGGTTTTCTGCGCACACGCGTTAGCTGCTTGTCCAACCCACGCGACATCGGCGAGGCCCTATCGGGTCAGCGCTTGGGCAGTTACTGGAAATACCGCGTGGGCGACTGGCGCATCATCTGTGACATCCAGGACCAGAAGATTCTGGTGCGTGTGCTGCGCATCGGTAACCGGCGTGAGGTCTACCGATAGGGTTTGATGGCGTAAAAAAGCATTTTACGCTTCACAAGTGAAGCGTAAATCCATAAAATACGCTTCATGTTGCTCTGGCAATCCCCGCAATGGCCTGAATTTCAGGTCGATCTGGCCGCGCTGCAACCAGCGCTGACGGCTGCGCGCTACGCGCAAGGGCGGGCCATGGGCTTGGCCAGCCATCTGCAATTGATGGAATTGGGCGACTTGCAACTGCAAGGCTGGGCCGATGAGGCCATCGCCACCGCGCAGATCGAGGGCGAAATTCTGCAAATCAACTCGGTGCGGGCCTCAGCCGCTCGGCGCTTGGGCCTGCAGGACGCCAAGTTGATGGAGCGCGATGCGCGCACTGAAGCCACGCTGGATCTGCTGCAAGCGGCCATTGAACAAAGCCATCAGCCTTTGACGCACGACATCCTGCATGGCTGGCAAGCCGCCTTGTTTCCCAATGGGCGCAGCAGTATTCAAAAAATCCGCACGGGAGCCTACCGCGACCATGCCGAACCCATGCAGATCGTCACGCCCCGTTTGGGCAAGTCCGACATCGTGCATTACCAAGCACCCGACTCGGCGGATATGCAGGCGCAGATGTCACGGCTCATTGACTGGTTCAACAGCAGCCATAACCAGACCGACGGCTTGGTGCGTGCGGCTTTGGCGCATGTGTGGCTGGAGGCCATTCACCCGTTTGAAGACGGCAATGGCCGAGTGGGACGGGCTCTGGTCGAGATGGCGCTGGCGCAAGACCTCAAAACCGACAAACGCCTGTGGAGCTTGTCGCAACAAATGTGGCTCGACAGGGCTGGCTATTACGCGCAACTGCAAGCGGCCACTGGGCAAGCCAATATGGACGTGACGCCTTGGGTGCAATGGTTTGTGGGCTGCGTGCACAAAGCCTTTGACGCGACCTGGGAACACATGCAAACGGCCCTGCGCAAAACGCGCCTCTGTAACGAGCTGCGCGAGCAACACCCACAACTCACGCCCACACAAACCAAGGCGATCAACAAGTTGTATGACTCAGGGCCTGATGGTTTTGTCAACGGCATCAGCACCGAGAAATACGTCAACCTGTGCCGCGTGTCACGCGCCACGGCCTACCGCGAACTCACCGTACTGTGTGAGATGGGGTTGTTGGTACAGACTGGGGCGGGGCGAGGGACGCGGTACAAGCTTGAGGATTTGTTGGCTGGCATCACCCGTGAGAATGCACATGGTGTGGTGGACTTTGGATGTCCCGTGGGGCGTGAAGAACTTTGATCTTTTCCATTTGCGGACGAAGATTTCTTCAAAGATTCATGGTTGCGAGTGCATTCGTGAGCAGACTCCCTCAATCACCCCAACTTCTTCATCAACAAAGCATTCACCTGCCCAGGATTGGCCTTGCCCTTGCTAGCCTTCATGATCGGGCCGACCAAGCCGTTCAGAGCTTTGGTGTTGCCTGCCTTGAACTCTTCGACGTTCTTGGGGTTGGCGGCCAAGACGTCGTCGATGATCTTTTCCAGCTCGCCGGTGTCGTTCATCTGCTTGAGGCCTTTGGCTTCGATGATGGCATCGATTTGTTTTAACGCGTTGAGCGCAAGAACACCTGCTGTCACCTCTTCCAACGTGTCGCCAATTACAAGTTCTGCGAGCTTGGGTTGCCATAAGTGGTCAAACACCTGGCGCGCCGCGTTGTTGCTGATGGTGTTGTCGCTGATGCGGCCGATCAGGGCGGCCAGTTGGGCCGGGCTCACGGGCGCTTGCTCGATGGCCATTTCGCTGGCGTTCAGGCGGCGTGAGACTTCGCCCATGATCCAGTTGCTGGCCAGTTTGGGCTGGCCGCAGGCTTTGGCTGCAGCTTCAAAGTAGGCGGCGACCGCTTTGCTTTGCGTCAGTTGGGTGGCGTCGTATTCGGGCAGCGCGTAGTCTTTGACGAAGCGCTCGGCCATCACGCGGGGCAGCTCGGCCATTTCGCTGCGAACGCGCTCGACCCAGTCGCGGCCAATCACCAGCGGGGGCAGGTCCGGGTCAGGAAAGTAGCGGTAGTCGGCGGCGTCTTCTTTGGTGCGCATGGCGCGGGTCTCGCCCGTGTCGGGGTCGAACAGCACGGTGGCTTGTTGGATCGCGTGGCCGTCTTCGATCTGGTCAATCTGCCAGCGCACTTCGTAGTCAATCGCCTGCTGCATGAACTTGAAGCTGTTCAGGTTCTTGATTTCGCGGCGGGTGCCCAGCTCGCCACCGGGTTTGCGCACCGACACGTTGGCGTCGCACCGGAAGCTGCCTTCTTGCATGTTGCCGTCACAAATGCCGATCCAGGTCACGATCTTGTGCAGCTCTTTGGCATAAGCCACGGCTTCGTCGCTGCTGCGCATGTCGGGTTGGGTCACGATTTCCAAGAGCGGTGTGCCAGCTCTGTTGAGGTCGATGCCGCTTTGACCAATGAAGTCTTCATGCAGCGATTTGCCCGCATCTTCTTCCAGGTGGGCGCGTTCCAGGCGCACGGTTTTGCGCACGGTCTCTTGGCCTTCTTCCAAAAAGAACGACACCTCACCGCCTTGCACCACCGGGATCTCGAACTGGCTGATTTGGTAGCCCTTGGGCAGGTCGGGGTAGAAGTAGTTTTTGCGCGCAAAAATGCTGCGCTCGGCGATGTGTGCGTTGATGGCCAGGCCGAACTCAATGGCGCGTTCGACAGCGCCGATGTTCATCACCGGCAGCGTGCCGGGCAGGGCCATGTCCACCGCGCAGGCTTGTGTGTTGGGCTCGGCACCAAAAGCCACCGAGGCGCGACTGAAAATCTTGCTCTTCGTAGAGAGTTGGGCGTGTGTCTCGAAGCCGATGACGACTTCGTAGCCTTGGACTAATTTGCTCATGTCAGATGCCCTCCGGCTTGCGCAGGTGCCAATCGGTCGCTTGTTGTAAGCGGTGTGCAGCGTTCAGCAACTGGGCTTCTTGAAAGTAGTTGCCGATCAACTGCATGCCCACGGGCATGCCATGGGCGCCAAAGCCTGCGGGCAGGCTCATGCCGGGCAAACCGGCCAGCGAGGCGGGCAGCGTGAAGATGTCGGCCAGATAGTCGGCCACCGGGTCGCCCGCGTTCTCGCCCAACTTCCAGGCCACCGATGGGGCCACCGGGCCAGCGATCACGTCGCATGATTTGAATGCGTTCTGGAAGTCGTCGGCGATCATGCGGCGGATTTTTTGCGCTTGCAGGTAGTAGGCGTCGTAATACCCATGCGAGAGCACATAGGCGCCGGTCATGATGCGGCGCTTGACCTCGTTGCCAAAGCCTTCGGCGCGGGTCTTTTTGTACATGTCCACCAGGTCGGTGTAGTCCTTGGCGCGGTGGCCGAACTTCACGCCGTCAAAGCGGCTCAGGTTGGAGCTGGCCTCGGCCGGGGCAATGATGTAGTACACCGGAATCGACAACTCGGTGCGCGGCAAGCTGATGGGCACCAGCTTGGCGCCGAGCTTTTCGTATTCGCTAAGGGCAGCGTCCAGCGCGGCGCGCACATCGGCGTGCAGGCCTTCGCCAAAAAACTCTTTCGGCACGCCAATGCGCAAGCCTTCGATTGAACCGTTCAGCGATGCGGTGAAGTCTTCGGCGGGCACGTCCAACGAGGTGGAGTCGCGGTCCAGATCTGGGCCGCACATGGCGCTGAGCAACAGCGCGCAGTCTTTGGCCGTGCGCGCCATGGGGCCGCCTTGGTCGAGGCTGGAGGCGTAGGCGATCATGCCGTAGCGGCTGGCGCGGCCATAGGTGGGCTTGATGCCGGTGATACCGCAAAAGCTGGCAGGCTGGCGGATCGAGCCGCCTGTGTCGGTGCCAGTTGCTGCGGGTGTCAGACGTGCCGCCACAGCGGCGGCGCTGCCGCCCGACGAGCCGCCGGGCACGCGGGCCGTGTCCCAGGGGTTGGTCACTTTGCCAAAAGCCGAGTTTTCGTTGGCCGAGCCCATGGCGAATTCGTCGCAGTTGAGCTTGCCCAGTGTGACCATGCCCGCGCCGCCCAGTGCGGATGCACCCAGCTTTTGCACCAATGTGGCGTCAAACGGCGAGCGGTAGCCGGTCAGGATTTTGGAGCCCGCGGTGGTGGCGAAGTCGCGGGTTACAAACACGTCTTTGTGGCCTACAGGCACGCCTTCGAGTGGGCCTGCGGTGCCAGCGGCCAGGCGAGCGTCGCTGGCTTGCGCTTGGGCCAGCGTCACTTCGCTGTCGATGTCCAGAAACGCGTTGTGCGGGTTGCCACCCAGTCGGGCCAAAAAGCCGGTGGCCACTTCCACGGCGCTCACCTGTTTGGTTTTGAGGGCCTGGGCCAGTTCGGCCACGGTCATGTCATGCAGAGAATTCATCGCGCGGCTCACTCGATCACCTTGGGCACCAAAAACAGCCCGCGCTCGACGGCGGGGGCGCTCTTCTGGTTCAGGTCGCGTTGGTTGGGTTCGCTGGCCACGTCAGGGCGCAGGCGCAGCGTGATGTCCTGGATGGCGGCTACGGGGTGGGCCATCGGCTCGATGCCGGTGGTGTCCACGGCCTGCATGGCCTGGACGATGCCGAAAAAGCCGTTGATTTGAGTGAGCATGCGATCACTTTCTTCGGGCTGAAGTTCCAGCCGAGCCAAGTTGGCGATGCGGGCGATATCCTGTGGGGTCAGCGACATGGTTTGAAAAGGGGATGTAAAGGTCGATTTTTCCAGACCTGACTGCGCTCGCGCACGCGCGATGCGGCAGGGGATCGGGTATTATCCCGTGTTTGCTGAAGGGCTAGGAACGCCCTGAAAACCAGCCCTTTTTGACCCACACGATTTGACCGTTGTGCTGTTCGCCACTGGTTTTTCCGGTGTTTGCGGGCTCATGAGCACCCAAGGATTTCCGATGTTTTCTTCTTTTCGCCGTTATTTTTCCAGTGACCTGGCCATTGACTTGGGCACTGCCAACACCCTGATTTTTGTGCGCGACAAAGGCATCGTGCTGGACGAACCCTCGGTGGTGGCCATTCGTCACGAAGGTGGCCCCCAAGGTAAAAAAACATTGCAAGCTGTTGGCCACGAAGCCAAGGCCATGCTGGGCAAGGTGCCCGGCAACATCGAAGCCATCCGCCCCATGAAGGACGGCGTGATCGCTGACTTCACGGTGACCGAGCAGATGCTCAAGCAGTTCATCCGCATGGTGCACCCCCGCAGCACTTTCCGCCCCAGCCCCCGCATCATCATTTGCGTTCCTTGCGGCTCGACCCAGGTCGAGCGCCGGGCGATTCGTGAATCGGCTTTGGGCGCAGGCGCCTCCGAGGTGTATTTGATCGAAGAACCCATGGCCGCGGCCATCGGCGCGGGCCTGCCCGTGTCCGAAGCTTCGGGCTCCATGGTGGTGGACATCGGCGGCGGCACGACCGAAGTCGGTGTGATCTCGCTGGGCGGCATGGTCTACAAAGGCAGCGTGCGTGTGGGCGGCGACAAGTTCGACGAGGCCATCATCAGCTACATCCGCCGCAACTACGGCATGCTGATTGGCGAGCCCACAGCCGAATCCATCAAGAAAAAAATTGGTTCAGCCTTCCCCGGCAGTGAAGTCAAGGAGATGGAAGTCAAGGGCCGCAACCTGTCCGAAGGCGTGCCACGCAGCTTCACCATCAGCTCCAACGAAATCCTAGAAGCGCTGACCGACCCGCTCAACCAGATCGTCTCCGCTGTCAAAACCGCGCTTGAGCACACGCCGCCCGAGTTGGGTGCCGACATCGCCGAGCGCGGCATGATGCTCACGGGCGGTGGCGCTTTGCTGCGTGACCTGGACCGTTTGCTGGCCGAAGAAACCGGTTTGCCGGTGCTGGTGGCCGAAGACCCGCTGACCTGTGTAGCCCGTGGCTGCGGCATGGCGCTGGAACGCATGGACCAGCTGGGCAGCATTTTCACCAGCGAATAAGAACAGGACGGTTGCAGTCTGGCTGCAACCCAACTTTTCCAACCCACCACCATCCGGTGCAATTGAACCATGGCCCTGGATACGCTAGAACGCAGTGCCCCCCCGATCTTCCGGCAGGGCTTGTCCACCACGTCCAAGACCTTGCTGTTGGGGTTGCTGGCGGTGTTGTTGATGGCGGCCGACCATCGTTTGCAAATTTCCCTACCTATCCGTTCGGCTGTGGCCTTGGTGCTGTCCCCTTTGCAGTGGGTGTCATTGCAGCCAGTGCATGCGGTCAACGCCCTGACGCTTTACTTTGGCAATCTGGAAGAGGCGCAAGATGCGGCCTTGAGCTTTCAGACCCGTACCATCGCACAGGCCCAACGTCTGCAGCAAGTGGAGCAACTCAGTCAGGAAAATGCCCATTTGCGGCAATTGCTCGATTTGCGTTTGCAAGTGGCAGGCCCGGCCAAGGCGGTGCAGGTGCTCTACGACATCTCTGACCCCTACACACAACGTATGGTGGTGGACCGTGGCCTGATGGCGGGCATTGTCCCAGGCTCGGCGGTCATCGATACGGCCGGGGTGGTGGGTCAGGTCACCCGCGTTTACCCCTTGGTCAGCGAAGTCACGCTGCTGACCGATCGGGCTCAGAGCATCCCGGTCATGAACGCCCGAACGGGCAGTCGCCATGTGGCCAATGGCGATCCTCAAGCCCTGGGGGGCTCGCTTGACTTGAAGTTTGTGCCAGCAGGTGCAGACATGCAAAAAGGCGATCTGCTGACCACCAGTGGCATCGATGGTGTGTACCCTGCAGGCTTGCATGTCGGGCGCATTGCCCGGATTGATCGCCGAGTGGACTCGTCGTTTGCCCGTGTCCACGCCGAACCGATGGCCACTGAGCGTGGTCGTCATTTGCTGGTTTTGCAGCCGGTCAAGGACTGGCCAGAAGCGCCAAAGCCAGAGTCAACCAAAGCACCCAAGGCCAAGGCCGCAGCCCCCGCCCCCGTCATGCCCGCCGTCGGAGCCAAGCCATGATCATGCCCGCAGGGCGTCCCCTGCTGTTGCCCGCCAACCCCAGGTTCATTGTCATGAGCTTTGTCCTGGCCTTGTTGTTGCACATGTGGTTGGGCCTTTTGGGCTGGTACTGGCTGCCCGATGTGCTGGCCATTGTGTTGGTCTTCTGGACCGTGCACCAACCGCGCCGAGTGGGTTTGGTGCTGGCCTTTTTGCTGGGCTTGGCGCTGGATGTTCACGAGTCCGCCTTGTTGGGCCAAAACGCGCTGTCTTATGTGGTGCTTTGTGGAATGGCCACAGTGGCGCAGCGGCGGATGCACTGGTTTCCTTTGCGCGAGCAGGCGTTACAAATTTTGCCGCTCTTTGTGGTGGCTGCCCTTGTGGAGTGGCTCACGCGGCTGATCGTGCAGGACGCTTGGCCCAGCTGGAGTCAGTTGCCGGGACCGTTGCTTCAAGCGGCCTTGTGGCCCTTGGTGGGCGCCTTGTTGCTGGCACCCCAACGTCGCGCTTTTGAGCGCGACGACATCCGTCCGCTGTGAGCATGTCCCTGAACCTGCCCTCATTGGCTGAGCTGCGCGACACACGCGCCGAAATTCACCGCTTTCAAGACCGTGTGCTTGTCGTGCAGTGGGTGGTGTTGTGCTGCTTTTTGCTGCTGGCCAGCCGGTTGGCCTATTTGCAAGTGGTTCGCCACGAGGATCTGTTGGCGCAAGCCGAGAACAACCGCACAGCGATCTTGCCGACGGTGCCGCCGCGCGGAACGATTTTGGACCGCAACGGCGTGGTGCTGGCGAGCAATTATTCAGCGTACACACTGGAGATCACACCTTCGAAGGTTAAGGACCTGGAGGCCACGATCAACGAATTGGCCGAGTTGGTGGACATCCAGAGCAAGGACCGTCGCCGTTTCAAGCGCCTGAGGGAGGAATCCAAGAGCTTTGACTCGCTGCCCATTCGCAATCGTTTGACCGATGAAGAGGTGGCCCGCTTCAGTGCGCAAAGTTACCGATTCCCCGGTGTGGAGATCAAGGCCCGATTGTTCCGTCAGTACCCCTATGGCGAGTTGGCCAGTCACGTGATTGGTTACATCGGGCGCATCAACCAGCGTGACAAGGAACGGCTGGAAGAGGATGAGGATTTGGCGGCCAATTACCGGGGCACCGAATACATTGGCAAGCTGGGTGTGGAGCAGCGCTACGAGCGTGAGCTCCATGGCATCACGGGCGTCAACCAAGTGGAAACCTCCGCCGGGGGGCGAGCCACGCGCAGCCTCTCCAGTCGCCCAGCCATACCGGGCCAAAACGTGGTCTTGTCCATCGACATTCAACTGCAAAAAATGGTGGAAGATTTGTTCGGCAATCGGCGCGGCGCCCTGGTCGCGTTGGACCCCAACAACGGCGAGGTGCTCGCTTTTGTGAGCAAGCCCACCTTTGACCCCAACTTGTTTGTGGACGGCATCGATGTCGAAAATTGGCAAATGCTCAACGAGTCGATCGACAAGCCACTGCTCAACCGGGCACTGCGCGGCACCTACCCGCCAGGCTCGACCTACAAGCCTTTCATGGCCATAGCCGCTTTGTCCACGGGTAGGCGCAGTGCCAGCACCGTCATCAACGACGCAGGCTCTTGGACGTATGGCGGCCACACTTTCCGCAGCCACGGCGATGCCGGGCTTGGGCCAGTGGACATGGTGCGGTCCATTGTGTTGTCGAGCAACGTGTATTACTACTCGCTGGCCAATGACATGGGGGTGGATTTGATCCACGACTTCATGAAGCCATTGGGTTTTGGCCAGAGCACCGGCATCGACTTGCCTGGCGAAGTGCGCGGCATCTTGCCCAGCACGGAATGGAAGCGCAATTATTACAAGCGGCCCGAGCAAAAAAAGTGGTACGGCGGCGAGACCATCTCGTTGGGCATCGGTCAGGGTTACAACACCTTCACCATGCTGCAACTGGCCTCGGCCACAGCCACGCTGGCCCACGGCGGCCTGCAGTTCAAGCCACGGGTGGTCACGGCCACGCAGGATGCCTTGACCCACGCACAGGTGGAGGTGACTGCGCAGCAAGCCCTGAGTTTGGGCTACAAGCCCGAGCATGTGGATGTGGTGCACAAAGGCTTGGTGGGGGTGGTCACCTCGGGCACCTCGGCGCGGGTGTTTGCCGGGGCGGCTTACACCAGCGCCGGAAAAACCGGCACAGCGCAGGCGGTGACCATCGGCCAAAAGGAAAAGTACAACGCCGCCAATTTGTCCGAATACCAGCGTGACCATGCTTTGTACATGGCCTATGCCCCGGCCGACAAGCCGCAAATTGCGTTGGCGGTGGTGGTGGAGAACGCGGGTTTTGGCGCGGCTTCGGCGGCCCCTATCGCCAGGCGTGTGTTTGACTATTGGCTGCTCGGCCAATACCCCAGCGAAGAAGACATGGCGGCCACCCAAAAAGGCCAGTCTGCCAGCCCGATAGGCAAGCCTCGGGCCAAATCCCAAGTGCCTTTGATGGCCCCCAAAACCTTGTCTGCTGGCAAGGCCGAAAAACCCTGATGCGGGGTGATCAGCAGGCGTCAACATTGGCCAGATCGGCCAAGCCTGGTGAAGGCATATCCGTCAGTCAGCCGCTGGGGCAGCGGGAACAACCCGACACCCGCTAATGCATCAGCCTGAATACCGGTGTTGTTCAGGCCTGTGTAGGGTCTGTGGCCATCGCGTCAAATTTTTTGAAGTAATGTTTGGCCAGTGCCACCAGCTGGCCGTCTGAAGGGTGGTCACTGGCGATGCTGTCGACGATGGCTGCGGCAGTGCTTTTTTGGTGGGCTGCGCACCAGTCACGGAATTCGTTGCGCGCCAGGCCGGGTCCTGTCACCAGCACTTCGTGGGTGCCTGTGAGGGCTTTGGCCACATCGGCATAAAAGGCCGCCGTGTCACCGGCCTTGCCTTGGTGTTTGTGGTGGCTGCGCGAATGGATGCGCTTGGCTTCAATGTGCTCACGGTCAAACATGACCACATGGGCTTCTTGGTGGTCCATCCAGACCACGGCGTGAAAAGTAAGCATCAAAATCCTTGGTTAAAAAATCAACGGCGCTGCTCGGCCACAGTTTGGCAATCGATGCAGCGTTTGGCGGTCGGGTAAGCGTTCAGGCGTGCAGGTGGAATGGTCACGCCGCAGTCGGTGCACTGGCCATAGGTGCCCGCATCCATGCGTTCCAATGCGGCTTCGATGTCGCCCAGTTCAGCGGTTTCGTGTTCGTTCATGGCGAACTCGTCATTGCGTTCGGAAATGGCCTGCGCCCGGTCATCCAAACTGCGGACATCGTGTTCTGCGGCCATGTCAGCGCGCGAGACCAAGCCGCCGCGCTGCTCGGCGATGCGCTGCAACAGTTGCGCGCGCTCTTGCAAAAGGCGCTCGCGGTAGAGGGAGGGGGTGTGGGATGAAGTCATGGCTTCATCCTAGGCGCCTGTGGCGACGCGGTATTGATGTGGGTCAACCCCTGTTGCCGCAGGGCAGCAGCCATGGGCAGGGGTTGATGCGCCTCAAGCGCACAGACTCAGCTTTTGGCTTTCATGCGTGACATCATCAATTCCATGTTGGCTTTGCGGTCAGCATTGACTTTTTGCATGTGGGGACGCTCGCCCATCATCTTGAGGTACTCACGCGCTGGCAATTCGGCCAAAAAGTCTTTGCCGTAAACCAGCTTGGTGGCACCCGAAATCAGGGGCAGGTGCGTGACGGCTGCGCAGTCGGCCAGCGTCAGGCTGTCGCCTGCGATGAAGGGCGAGAACTTGGTCAGTTGGGCAAACGCGGCGACGTTCTTTTCCAGTTGCGCGGCGGTTTTTTCTTTCACCGAGTCGCTCACCTTGCCGCCGAAAAACGCTTCGGGATACAGGTTGCGCGCGACCAGCTCCAGATGCAGGTCTAAAAACAGCGCCAATTCGCGCACCTTGGCGGCGGCAAACGGGTCGGCTGGGATCAAGGGGTTTTGCGGGTACTTTTGCTCGATGTATTCCAGCATCACGGCCGACTCGCACATCGCGCCATCGGGTGTCTTGAGGTATGGCACTTTGCCCAAAGGGCTGGCGGCAGCGTCGGTGGCACCCACCCACGCCAGCTCTTCTTCAAAAGGCACGCCTTTTTCGAGCAAGGCCAATTTGACTTTGTTGTGGTAATTGCTGGCCGCAAAGCCGCAGAGTGTGAGCATGGATAACTCCGGTTGGGTTTGAAAAACCACAGATTAGCCGAAGCTGCAGCACCTGTGCGTCACCAAGATGCCTGTGAGCCGGGGTTCAAGACCTTGCCCCAAAAACATCACCTCAGTCGGAGCCCTTGTGTGGGGGTGCCCGAGCCTTCGGTGCCATAATTCCCTTCATGTTCAGCCTGCAATCCCTGCGCAATGCCCACCGCCTCACCCGCTTCGTGCTGGTGTGGTTTGCATTGTTTGTGGGGGCGGCGGTGGCTTCGCCGCTGGTCAAGCCGCAAGCCGTGCACCTGGTTTGCAGCGCCATTGGCGGCGTGAAACTGGTGCAATTGGACGCTGCAGGTGCCAATCTGGATGCGGCGGTGGCACACACCGCGCTGGACTGCCCCGCCTGCCTGCCCCTGATCGCGCACCCTGCGGCCGACGTGTTGGCGCCCTTGCCAACAGGCAACTTGTTCCACGTCTTGCAGCCCCTGCCCGCGGCGCGGCTGGCCAGTTTGCTGGGCCAACCCTGGCAAGCGCGCGCACCCCCCTTCTTTTTCGCCTGAAACACCGCCCCCTGAAACGTTGGGGGCTGGGTCGGTTTCGGCGTCTCCTGTGCCTTTGCACCCCACCCTATGGGGTTTGCTGCGAGCACTGTCTGTGCCTCTCCATCTGTTCGATAACCACCAGGAGTGATCCATGTCCCGTTCCGCTTTGTCTGTGTCTGCCCTTTTTCTGGCCATGACCGTGTCTTTGGCTGCCCACGCCCAGGTCACTGTGAAAGACGCCTGGGTGCGCGCCACCGTGCCCCAGCAAAAGGCCACCGGTGCCTTCATGCAGTTGCAATCGGCGCAAGACGCGAAATTGGTCTCGGCCCAGTCGCCTGTGGCGGGTGTGGTCGAGGTGCATGAGATGAGCATGGACGGCGGCGTCATGAAAATGCGCGCCGTGCCCAGCCTGGACTTGCCTGCAGGCAAAGCGGTGGACCTCAAGCCCGGTGGTTACCACGTCATGCTGATGGACCTGAAAGCCCCAGTCAAAGACGGTGACACCGTGCCCGTGACGCTGGTGGTGGAAGGCAAAGACGGCAAGCGTCAGTCGGTGGAACTGAAAGTGCCCGCCCGCACGGCTGCTGCACCGGCCATGAAGCATGGCGAAGGCCACAAGCACAAACACTGATCGCCCTTTCACGGCTTGATGACCGACTGATCAGCCCATGACCTGGACTTCTGCACACCTGCATCGTCTGGCCCGCCTTGTGCTGGTCTGGTATGTGCTGTTTGTGGGTGTGTCGGTTTTGGCTTCAACGCTGCAGCCCAAAACCATGGACGTGGTGTGCTCCAGCATGGGCCTCATGAAGGTGCTGGTGCACGGCGAGGGCGGTGACGCCCAGGTGCGCGCCAGCATGGACTGCCCGCTGTGCGCCCACGCCATGCCCGCTTTGCCGCCGCCCACGGTGGCCGATCTGGCCCATGTGCCCGATGCCCGCTCGCACACCGTGCAGCGTCTGCCCGAGGCCGTACTGACCGCACGCACGGCCCCGCCTTTGCCCTCTCGCGGGCCGCCTGTTTCGAATTGATCTTGGTTGAACCGGACTGAACACCGCCAGGTGTTCAGCGCTTGTTGTCACTGCGGCCCTGTGTGCTGGTCGTGACCGATCCATTTGAAACTTGCCATGAAAAATACCCTCTCTCTTTCGCCTTTGTCTTTGGCCGTGTACGGCCTGTTCTGCAGCCTGAGTGGCCACGCTGTGGCCCAAACTGCACCCGTGCTGGACACCATCGTGGTTTCGGGCTCGCGCTCCGAAACCAAACTGTCTGAAACCCCTGTGTCGATTGGCGCGGTCAGCCGCGCCCAGTGGGACGCCGACAAGCCCAAGTCGGTGGGCGAGATCATCAACCGCATTCCCGGTGTGCACTGGAACGATCTGGGCAACGAGCAGCACAGCATGGCGATTCGCCAGCCCATCAGCACCAATGCGGTGTACCAGTACCTGGAAGACGGCATCCCGATTCGTCCCCTTGGTGTGTTCAACCACAACGCGCTCAATGAGACCAACATGAATGGCTCAAGTGGCGTGGAAGTGGTCAAGGGCGCTGCATCGTCCCTGTACGGCAGCAACGCTGTGGGTGGCGCGGTCAACTTCCTGACGCAACGACCTTCACGCACGCCCACAGGCTATGTGGGCATCCGGCACGACAACCCCGATGAGTTCACCCGAATCGATTCGGGAGCCAGCAACACCTGGGGTGATCTGGGCTTGCGTTTCTCACACTACAGCTCGAAACGCGACACCCACAACTGGCAGCAGTACAGCGGTGGCAAAAAGGACTCGTTCACCCTGCGTGGCGACTACAACCTGAGCGACAAATCTTGGCTGCGCGCTTCGCTGGTGCACACCAACTTGGACTCGGACACGCCCGGCAGTTTGTTTGAAAACGACTTCCGAACCAACCCCGGCAAAAGCATCAACACCTTCACTTGGCGCAAAGACAAAACGACCCGCGCCAACCTGGCGTGGGAGGGTGAGACCACCCAAGGCGGCTTGACCTCGGTGACGCTGTTCGCGCGGAACAACGACCATGGCCAGTTGCCCAACTACACCATCTCGGGTTGCGTGGGCGCCACCTGCAAAGGGACCTTGAACAACAACCACGTTGAATCGCTGGGTGTGGACGTGAAGCACGAGCAAAAATTGGACTGGCTGCGTGCCCGCCTGGTCACGGGTGTTTACATTGACCGCAGCCAAAACGACTATGTGTCGGACAACCTGGCCATCGTGCGCGATGTGCCCACCGGCCGTTACATGAGCTACACCTTGAACAGCGTGGCCAACCCCAGTGGTGTGCGCAACTACGGCGCGGGTATTGCCAACGATGCCGCGTTTGCGCAATTGGAATTCAGCCCCACCGAGCAAATTCGTGTCGTGGCCGGTGGACGCTATGACAGCATCCGCTACGACTTCAAAAACAACCTGACCCCGGGTGCCAACTTCGGCGCTGCCAACGAAGTGCGCAGTTTTGCCAAATTCAGCCCCAAGCTGGGCGCTACCTACGCGATCAGCCCCAGCAGCAGCCTGTACAGCAACCTGAGCATGGGCTTCACACCGCCCGAAGTCAGCCAGCTGTACGGTAAGACCGCCATTCCCGAATTGAATTCGGCCACTTACGACAACGTGGAAGTGGGCTGGCGCGCTTTGCTCGCCTCGGGCATCCGTTTGGATTCGGCGCTGTACCAACTCAGTGGCAAGGACACCATCGTGTCTTACACCTCGGACATTGGCAACAGCTTCAACAAGAACGCAGGCAACACGCGCAGCCGGGGCTTGGAGTTGAGCCTGAACCAGGATCTGCGTGGATGGGGCGGGGAGTGGGACTGGCGCGTCGGTGCGACCTGGGCTGAGCATACTTTTGTGTCTTACCGTGTGAGCGACAAAGCGGGTGCCATCGAAGACTATTCGGACAAAGACATGCCGCAGGCCCCCAACCACACCATCACGGCCCAAGTCGGCTGGAAATTCACACCAACTTCGCGCGTGGCTTTGGGGCTGGTCAAGCAAGGCAGCTACTGGATGAACAACGCCAACACGGTGCGTTACGCGGGTCACACGCTGCTCAACCTGACGGCCAGCCACCAGTTGGGCGATGGCTGGGAGGTCTGGGGTCAAGTGCGCAACCTAACCGACAAGCTGTATTCGGACAACGCGTCCAGCAACTACAAAAGCGGCGCTTACACACCCAACACGCAAAACACCTATGCCGCAGGTGCGCCGCGCAGCGTGATGGTGGGCTTGAACAAGTCCTTTGGCCAACGCTGACAGGTGCCCAGGCTTGCGGTGCAGCGTTGAACGTGACCAAGTCGTCGCAAGCCTTTTTTGCAAACTGCCCTCTTTTGTGAGAACCCCATGAACATCTTGAACCGTTGGTGCGCCTTGTCGATTTTGGCCGTGGCCAGCTTGTGCGCCTTGCCACCCGCCGGGGCACAAGACCCGGTCAAAGACACCGCCAAGCCCATCAAGCCTGCAGCGTCTGCGCCACACGCCCGCCATCAGCGACCCCAACTGGCCACGGGCGCAGCCATTGCCCCCGATGGCCGCTTGTGGGCGGTGGGCCTGAATGCACAATCGCAACTTTTTGTGCAAAGCACACCCTTGGACGGGGCTTTGCAGTGGAGTGAAGCGCGCATTTTGAGCACTGGCGCTGACCCGATTGCGGCCGATGGCGAGAGTCGCCCAAAAATAGTGTTTGGCCCCCAGGGCTGGGCGGTCATCAGCTACACCATGCCGCTGGCCAAACCCTACACGGGCTTCATTCGCATGCTGCGCAGCAGCGATGGCGGGCAAACTTTCAGTGCCCCTTTCACCGTGCACCAGGACCGGCAGGAAATCACCCACCGTTTTGAATCGGTGGCCTTTGATGCGCAAGGGGTGTTGCACACGCTGTGGGTGGACAAGCGCGACCAGCCGCCGAAAGGCTCGGCGCAAAAGTACGCCGGTGCCGCCATTTACCGCAACGAGTCCAAGGACGGTGGTCAGACTTTTGGCCCCGACACCAAAGTGGCCGACCACTCGTGTGAGTGCTGCCGCATCGGGCTGGCTCGCAACCCGCAGGGCCAACTGCAAGCGACCTGGCGGCATGTGTTCGACAGCAGCACGCGAGACCATGCTTTTGCCAGCGTAGGTGCCCCGGCAAATCGCATCACGCGCAGCACACATGACGACTGGCAGATCAACGCCTGTCCGCACCACGGTCCCGGTTTGGCACTCAACGCAGCCACTTCGGGTTACCACACCGTCTGGTTTGGCATCCGCAAAGTGAATGGGCAAGACCAGGCCGCCGTGCGTTATGCCCGGCTGAATGCGCAAGGCGAGCCCTTGCCCGAGACCCTGCGCGTGTTGCCCGATGCGCGGGCCGAGCACGCCGATGTGATGGCCGATGGCCAAAACGTGGCCGTGGTCTGGCGCAGCAGCGAAGGGGCGCAGACCACACTCAAAGCCTGGCTGTCGACCGATGGCGGTCAGAACTTCACCCTCAAAACCTTGGGCCAAGCCACGGGTTACAACGACCACCCGCGCCTGGCCCAAAGTGGCGCGCGCATGGTGGTGGTCTGGCGCAACACACAGGAGACACAAGTTCATGACATCCGTTTTTAAAACCACTGCGCTGGCCATCTGCACTGCCGCGCTCGGCCTGAGTGCCTTGGCGGCTTGGGCGCAAGCACCGCATCACGCACACCACCACGCACACCCCCAGGGGCAAGCCAAGGCTGCTGCCCCTGCCCAGCGCACGGTGCTGCCTTTCGATGAAACCAGCTGGGCGCATGCCTTGCAACACGGTCCGCGCCCTGCGGCCTATTTGTTCACCACCTCGTATTGCAGCACCTGCCCTGCCGCATTTGAGGTGCTGCACAAGGCGGTGCAACAGCGCAAAGACAAGCCTGAGCTGAATGCCGTCATGATGGATGTCACGGGTCCGCCGGCCTTGCGCCATGCAGCGCATTTCAAGGGCATGACCCGGATGTATGCCTTTGACGGGTTTGAGCCTGCCATCCGCCAAGCGGTCGATCCGGCTTGGCCCAACGTCACCCCCTATGTGGTGTTGGTGGATGCCAAAGGTCAGACCCAACGGGTGATCGGCCCGCCGACGCCAGTGATGCTCAAGCGCTGGTTGTCACCGGCTTGAAGTCCTCTGGCATGATCGAAGGATGACCTTCTCGAGCCATTCCTCTGCGGCCTACCAAAGTTTTGTAGCCGAACCCTACACCCCCAATATCGGGGCCACGCTCCATGGTTTGGACTTGTCGAAGCCTTTGAGCGAGTTGGCTCAAACTGAGCTGAGAGCGGCCTTGGCCCAGTACGAGGTGATCTTTTTTCGGGACCAAACACTCAGCCCTGAACAGCAGGTGGTGTTCACTCGCACCTTTGGCCAGGTCAATGAGGTCAAGGCCTTTTTCCCCCGCGTGGAAAGCCAACCCGAGATAGAGGTTGTGGAAAGCACCAGCGACCGTCCCGGTGCCTCCAACAACTGGCACGCCGACATCACTTGGCAGGCCAATCCACCCACGGGCACCAGCTTGTATGCGCAGGTCATTCCGGCCAGCGGTGGCGACACCGTCTGGGCGAGCATGACCACCGCCTACGAAGGCTTGCCCAAAGACTTCCAAGCCTATCTGGAAACGCTCAGCGCCATGCACACCTGGGAGGTCACCGGCTGGACCGAGTACCTGCTGCGCCAAGACGCCAGCGGCGAACAACTGCAAGCCGCTCGCGCCAAATACCCGCCCGTCACGCACCCCGTGGTGCGCGTGCACCCCGTCACTGGCAAAAAGATTTTGTACGTCAACCCCACCTTCACCACCCACATCCATGGTTTGCCGCGCGCGCAAAGTGATGCACTTTTGGCCCAGCTGTTTGCGTTGATCACCGCGCCCGAAGTGCAGGCGCGGTGGCGCTGGCAGCCTGATACGCTGGCCGTGTGGGACAACCGTTCAACCCAGCACTACGCTGTGGCCGATTTTTATCCGCAGCATCGAAAACTGCACCGGGTCACGTTCACGGTCGATCAGGCGTTTTGAATCTGAAGACCTCATGGGCTAGATCGGCTCGCTCAAGCAGTGGGCCAATCTCAACCTGTTCACCATCGAGCAAGCATTCGGTGGCCGGGAAAAAGCCGACAAAGCCCACTTTGCTGATAGCGGCAGCTTTGACCAGATTGACACCAAGAAGTGATGTGCGTTAAGGCTTGCGCAGGGCGTCTGTTGTTGACGCAATCTCGCCATATTTTTGTCACTGCACAGACTTGTCCATGTTGGAAGCTTGATCTCGGCATTTGCCGATCAACTCTCAAGCAAGGGGTACCGCATGACGAACGACATTCAAAACGAAGCCGAACACGAACACGACGAACTCTTGGACGATGAATTTGTCAGTGTTTCTCAGTGCCACGCTTTGGCGGCGCAGCATTTTCTGGAAGCGGCCAAGCAGCACGGTTTGGCAGCCGAAGCCTACGACGCTGGCAACTTGTACGAAACCCATCGCCGTGGTTACTTGGCTTACCGCAACCAATTGTTGGCCACCCAGTACGCTGAAATGGCGGCGATCGACGAGGACGATGAAGAGTTTGAAGACGAGAGCTCAGAAGCCGACGGTCAGTGATGGCCCCTGAGCCGAGGGCCGATGCGTCGGCCTTTCGGCTCAATAACTCAGCCAGAGCCAGTGTGTGTCCCCGCACCAGCTGGCTTTTTTCTTGGCTTTCGTGCAAAGGAAGATCGACTAAAACCCGTGATTCACTTTGTCCGGGACTTGTGTGAAGGCGGGTGGCATCCCCACCCATGGGGCATAAAAACCGTCATGGTCTATTGGCGCTGGCGGGGCCAGTTGCCCAAGTAAAACTTCCCATCCCGCTTGCGCGCTGTCGATCAGGGGCAGGGTGCAGTGGGCTTGCAGCAATCGGGCATAACCGGCCAAGCCTGCGCCGCCCAAAATGCTGCTGGCCATCCCTTGAGAGACTGGTCTTGTCATGCATGCTGGATTGTCGGGCCGCTCTTGGCAAGCGTTGCAGATCTGCGCATTGAAGATCGATGCATGGGGCGCGCCGAAAAATCGGAAGAACAACATCACAGCGATGGCCCCGTGTCGCCGCATCAAGTGTTTGATGGAGGGTGCCATACGCAACATCAACGACACCCTGAGCCACCACTTTGCTGCCCACGCCGCAGCCGTGGCGGACAAGCAAGGAGAGCCAACAAGAACGAGCAGCCAGCAGGCGAAATCATCCTGTACCGGCGTGGCAACGCGCTCGCCATGGAGGTGATCGCCCAACTCACTGACGGTGGCAAACACTTCATGGGCTTGCTCTATTTTGCGGGCAGCCAAACCACCAAGACCAAAATGGGCCATGCCAAGAATGACCCCGATGCGAAAGAACTCAAGCGGCTGAACACGCGGGTATTGGCCTCGTTGGATGCGGCGAAATTACGAGCCCAGAAGCATGAGCCGACGTACATGAAGGATTGGCTGGCACACCTGGAGCACAGGACCGCAGCCATGGGCGACAAAACCTTGCAAGGCGCAAGCAAAGTCAGTCACCAATAAGCACTGGACCACGCCGAAGCGGCGTATGCGAAATTCCTGGTCCAACTGGCCGTGCGGCACAAATGGCTGCCTTGGCTGTTGGCGTCGGCCATAGAGTTGCGCGCGCTGTTATCGCTGTGCCAACAATGCGGCGGCCCTGGCATGAGACGACTCGGTCAGGTACTTCAAAGCACCACCAATTGGCCTTCCAAACGCAGGTGCTCGACAAAGTTGGCCAACGTCAAGTTGTTGGTGACGGCGTTGACGGTGTGGGGGATGAATTGACCATTGACCTGTAACTGGTCATTGGTCGTGAACGTGATGTTGTCAAATAACAAATTGGCGGTGGGCGTGAAAGCAGTGCCACCGTCGTGGTCGATCTGCAGCACCAGTTTGTTGTCGGCATTTTTGATGGCCCTGAAAAACTTGGCCTCGTCGACTTGGGCATACCCATTGAGTAACTGGCTCAGGTTCAGCAGGTCGGCTTCGGCACTGCCTTGTAAAGTGCCACTGCCTTTTTTGAATCCGAAGTCTCTCAAAGTTTGGGTAGACCCACCCGGCCCTGTGTCGCCAAAATCAGGCCACACAAACTGGTCTGCACCCCCCAGACCCGACAGGGTGTCATTGCCCTTGCTGCCCAAAAAGTAGTCCACTCGACCGGCACCGCCGGACAAGGTTTCTACAGCATCGGTCGAAGTGATCAATTGCCCGAAGGGCTGATCGGTGAAAGTGGGCAAGGCCTTGCCACTGGCCCCTGTGAAGGGGTTGCTGCTGGGTGCGGTGTAACTGACCAGCAAGGCGCCGGGGTCATCGATGGTGCCGCTCAAAGTCAAGATCAGCTTGGTGCTGTCGGTGCTGTCGCGGCTGATGCCGGTGATGGTTTGCGTGACCGTGCCGGCCTTGACGGTGAAAGCGCTGACGGCAGGCAAGGTGCCCGTGCCCGTGGGATCGTTGAATTGCACCACCACCGTGTCCAGGAGATTGGTTTTTGAGCCTAATTGAATCTGCGAAACCGCCATGACCGCGTTGTTGTTGACCGCCTGACCCGTCACGCCACTGCCCAAAGCGGCAGCATCGTTGCCACTGCTGTCTTGCACTGCGGCATTGTTGACGCCGATGTTGGCGGTGGGGGGGGTGTAAAAGACGCTGACGGTGTCGGCCGGTTGGATGACACTGGCCAAATTCAATTGCACCTGCTGACCTGAAATGGTCACGTTGTTGACGGTGATGGGGCTGCCATTGCGCTGAACCACAAAAGCGCTGGCAGCCACGGGTGTACCGCCGCTGCCGGGGACCAACAAGGCCTCGTTGTAATTGAGCAAAACTTGCAAGCCATTGGCACTGGTCGTGGCGGTGCCCAAGATCGGGCTTGTCGAGTCCAAGCTGCGTGTGAAGCTGGCGCTGTCGTTGCCCAAGGTGTCTTGCAGCGCGCGGTTCAAGGGCGTGTCATCCGAGGTGGGGGCGGCATAGGCCAGGCTGATGGCTTGGCCGCTTTGCACGGCGGTGGCAAAACTCAAGCTCAGTGTTCTGCCCGACACGGTGAAACTGGTGGGTTTCAGCACCGCGCCGCCATTGGCCGTCAGGCTCCAGTTGTCGACGATGGCTCCCAGGGGCGCCAAATCTTCGTTGAAAGTCAATTCCAGAGTGCGGTCGCTGGTGAAGCGGCTGGACACAAACGTCGGGGCCACCGCGTCGACGGTGGTGACGTTGCTGTTCAAGCTGGCCACAGCATTGCCCGCCCAGTCTTTGAGCACATTGCCAGTGCTGGGTGGGGTGTAAATGACCTGCAAGCTGGCCGAGCTGTCGGTCACCGTGCTGGCCAAACTCAGCTCCAAAACGGTGCCCACCAGTTTGAGGCCATTCACTGCCACCGAGCGGGTGGTGCCCCCACTGGTCACGTTGATCAGAAAAGCCGTGGCCACGGGTAACTGGCTGGGATCGAGCTCTTCGCTGAAGGTGAGTCGGATCACGCTGACTTGGCGCTCGTTGGCGCTCCCTGAGCTCAGCGTGGGCGCTGTGTTGTCCACCGAGTGGGTGACGGAGATGCCGCCCACCGAGCCAATCGGCGCGGCGAGGTTGCCGGCCGTGTCTTGCACCGCTTTGCTGGTATCGCTGGGTCGTGTGTAGCTCAGGTTGATGGCCGGGCTGGCCGTGGTGATTTTGCTGCCCAGGGTCAAACGCACCGAGTCGCCCAGCACCTCTTGGGCCGTGATGGACTGCACGACACCGGCCACACTGACTTGGAAGTTGGCCGCATCGAGCACGGTGCTGCTTTTGAGGGCCTCAGAAAAGCGCAAGACAATGATCGAGGTGTTCGCATTGCTGATGGCCTTGCTGCTGAGCAATGAGGGGGCCACAAGATCGGTCACGCTGACCGCCTGACCCGTCACGCCACTGCCCAAAGCGGCAGCATCGTTGCCACTGCTGTCTTGCACCGCCGCATTGCCCACACCCACGTTGGCGGTGGGGGGGGTGTAGAAGACGCTGACGGTGTCTGTCGGCTGGATGGCGCTGGCCAAATTCAATTGCACTTGCTGACCTGAAATGGTGACGCTGTTGACGGTGATGCTGCTGCCATTGCCGCGCTTGACCACAAATGCGCTGGCAGCCACGGCTGGCACCACCGGTGTGCCGCTGCTGTTGGGGACCAGCAAGGCCTCGTTGTAATTGAGCAAGACTTGCAAGCCATTGGCACTGGCCGTGGCCGAGGTCAGACTCGGGCCTGTCGAGTCCAAATCGCGCGTGAAACTGGCGCTGTCGTTGCCCGAGGTGTCTTGCAGCGCGCGGTTCAAGGGCGTGTCATCCGAGGTGGGGGCGGCATAGGCCAGGCTGATGGCTTGTCCGCTTTGCACAGCGGTGGCAAAACCCAAGCTCAGTGTTCTGCCCGACACGGTGAAACTGGTGGGTTTCAGCACCGCGCCGCCATTGGCCGTCAGGCTCCAGTTGTCGACGATGGCCCCCACGAGCTGCGGCGCCAAATCTTCGTTGAAGGTCAACTCCAGAGCGCGGTCGCTGGTGAAGCGGCTGGACACAAGCACCGGGGCCACCGCGTCGACGGTGGTGATGTTGCTGGTCAAGCTGGCCACAGGATTGCCCGCCCAGTCTTTGAGCACATTGCCAGTGCTGGGTGGGGTGTAAATGACCTGCAAGCCGGCCGAGCTGTCGGTCACCGTGCTGGCCAAACTCAGCTCCAAAACGGTGCCCACCAGTTTGAGGCCATTGACTGACACCGAGCGGGTGGTGCCCCCACTGGCCACGTTGATCAGAAAAGCCGTGGCCACGGGCAAATGGCTGGGATCGAGCTCTTCGCTGAAGGTGAGTCGGATCACGCTGACTTGGCGGGTGATGGCGCTCCCTGAGCTCAGCGTGGGCGCTGTAGTGTCCACCGCGTGGCTGACCGTGATGCCGCCCCCCGGTCCAATGAGCGCGGCGAGGTTGCCGGCCGTGTCTTGCACCGCTTGGCTGGCATTGCCGGGCGGTGTGTAACTCAGGTTGATGGCCGGGCTGGCCGTGGTGATTTTGCTGCCCAGGGTCAAACGCACCGAGTCGCCCAGCACCTCTTGGGCCGTGATGGACTGCACGACACCGGCCACACTGACTTTGAAGTTGGCCGCATCGAGCACGGTGCTGCTTTTGAGGGCCTCGGAAAAGCGCAAGACAATGATCGAGGTGTTGGCGTTGGTGATGGCTTGGCTGCTGAGCAAGGTAGGCAGCACCAGGTCGGTCACGCTGACGGCTTGGTCGCGAAAGGTGTTGGCGGTGTTGCCAGCCAAGTCTTTGATTTGGCTTCCATCACTCAGACTGACAGTGACGGAGCCAGCACCGTTGACAGGTGTCCCCAAGGTCAGCAACACCGTGCTTTGGTTGGTGCCACGGGCCACCGTGCTGACGGGTGTGCTTACACCATCGACCAGGACTTGAAATGCGCCGGCGGCTGGCAAAGCGGTGCTCAAGTTTTCGTTGAAGCTCAACAACAGCTGGTTTCCCGCAGCGTTGTTGATCTCGGCGCTTCGCAAAATGGGAACTTGGGTGTCTGCGGGCACGGGCTGAGGTGTGGTTGCGGGCGCAGATTTGGATTGCAAGGCCAACAAAGCCAAGGCTCCGCCGCTCAGGACGGCTCCGGTGGGTGCAATGCCAAACCAAGCGGCGACGGCCGAGCCGCTGTGCTCTGTCATCGGCTTTTGCAGGAAGGATGACCAGCGCTGGCCTGGTTCTCCAGCCGGGGCACTGGTGACCGTGTTGGATGCCGCATCGCTGGCCTTCAAGGCTTCGGCTGGGGGCTCGGCCGAGTCCCCAGGCTGCATGCTGGGGGTGGCTTGCGCCAACTTGTAGTCGGTGCTTAGTTCTGCGCTTGGTTGCGGCAGGGCGGGCTCCTGGGCCAGTTCTGTCGGGTCAGAAAGATCGTCAGGATTGTCCTGGTGGCTGTCTTTTTTGTGAGGGCGGGGCGTTTTGTGCACACTGCCTGGGCTGGTCGCAGCCGCTGCAGGCTCTGGGCGAGCCCAAGACGAACCCAGCGCACTGCTGCGCGGCAACGGCATGGCGTTCTGTTCGAGCGAAGAAGCCAAAGAGGCCGGGGCTTGTGAGGAGGGTGAATGGGGTGCAGTCATGCCATGGGTCTCATTGAATCTGGTATGCCCAGTGCAGGGGAACGAGGGTGCTGGGGTTCACCGCACCACCATCGGCGGCTGTGAATGCGGTGTTGGGAACAGAGGCCAGCAATTCCGCCCAGCTGCCTTCGCCATGGATGAAGCGGCCAAACACCGTGTAACCATCGCGCTCCGTTTTGCTGTTGAAGCCCGGGTTGGCGGTGGTGTTTACAAAAAATCCCGCCGTTGCCGAGTCTGCAAGATCACCTCTGGCCATCGCGAGGGTGTACTGGTCGTTTTTCAGCCCAGTGCGCAGGGTAGATTCCAGAGGGATCCGGGTCAGCGTGGCGGGCTTGTCCACATAGGTGCTGCCGTTGTGGGTAAAACCACCACCCTGGACCACGTTCACGCTGCCCTTGAGGAAGCGGTGAAACACCGTTTGGTCGTAAAAGCCCTGGTTCACATAGCGCAGAAAATTCGCGGTGCTGATGGGGGCTTTGACCGGCTCGAACAAGACCACCGACTCGCGCAAGGCCCCGGTGCCTGTGGCCGTCAACATGCACACGGCAGGCAGTGTGGTTGAAAGTTTGCTCAATGCGGCGTAGGCGTCTGTGCTGCAAGTTCTGCCCGGGACGCTCAGTCTGGCGTGGCGGCGCACCGTGTTGTTCGCCAAAAGCCAAGCGGTGAGCACCACGCGCTGCGTGTTGGATGCGTTGGTGATCACATGGTCTTGCACCAATCCCAAAGCCTTGGGGTCGGTGAAGCAAGGGTCTGTGGCCGCTGGGGTGATGGCGTCTTGGCGTACGCAGATCGGCCCGGTCGAGGTGCCCAGGCCGCTCAAGGTCAAGCGCACATTGTTGGCCGCCAGCAGGCGTGCAGACATGGCTGCCGGGGTCGTATCTGGCGGTGTTGTGTTGTCACCCGAAGCATCGCGCTCAGCACCGCTGTCACCACCGCCGCCACACGCGCTGAGGATGAATAAAATTAAAATGAGTAATTTTGAAAAATGAGTATTCATTATGAGAAGGAATAAAAAGGTGCGGATAGCCTTTATTTGGGGCCTCTGTGTCGGGCCTAGTCGGTGGTGGCTCCATACCGATGGGGCACCAAAAGCCAGCCAGAGGGCGTGTTCTTGGGTGATGGGAGCACTGCTGGGACTTGCAAGGCCTGGCTGACTGGGTTTAGAAAAATTGGTCTAAAGCACTATTTTAAATAAAAAAGACTTTACCTTTGTTTGGGCGGTCATGCCCCAGCGGGGCGTTCAGTTGCAGGCCCTCGGCGATGTCGGTTTTAGCGCTCAATTGCAAGATCGACTGGGCACCAGCTTGAATGAGCGTGTGCATTTGCACGTTTGCGCGGTCGATGGGGTGTTAGAAGCGGTGGCGACTGAAGAGGTCGCCCGCAGCCCAGTGGCTGTTTTCCGTGTCAATTTTCATCCGGCCACCGTTTGCGCTCGTTCGGCTGCGCAAGGCGGGCAGTCGATGGGTGTACCGCTGCGCCAAACAGCGCAGCGAGCCAAAATTGACAGGTCAAGCCCGAATTTTTTTCCGTTGCATGCTTGCGATTTCGATAAACGCGCGAGCGGCAGGTGACAGTCGTTCAAAGTTCAATGCGGCCAGTGCAATCTCGCGTGGCCATCGGGGTTGAAGGCTGCGATAGGCAAGCCCTGCGGGGGCATCTGGCAATGCCAATCTGGCGGCAATGGCAATGGCATCAACCTGTGCCACAAAGCCCATCATGGAAGTCAATTGCTCAAACCGAAACAGCGTTTTGGGGATGACCCCCTGGGCCTCAAGGAATTGATCAATGTGCCGACAGGAGCCCGCCGAAGTGCGGATGAAAGGCTGATTGTGAAAGTCCTTGGCGCTGACTGTTTTCTTGGATGCCAGGGGGTGTTAGACCGGCAGCACGGCCACCAACTCGTCTGTGACCACGGGCAAGGTGTCAAAACGTTCATCGGGCAAGACCACAAAACCCAGTTCCACGCGACGCTGCAACAGCCAGTGCACCGCCACCTCATCCACCACTTCATCGATCTGCACTTCCACCAGAGGGTGGGCGCGCTGGAATTGCGCCATCAACGCTGGCAGGATGCGCAGGGATGAGCTTGCGCCAAACGACGCGATGCGCAGAGTTCCCCGCGCAATACCCTGCTCAAGACTGGCTTCCTGCTGTAGCGCTTCCTTTTGCTGCAGGATCGTGCTGATCCCGCTGTCGGCCCTAGTCTTCAAAACCTTCACCCTGAGCTGGGAGCAGTTCTGGGTCGCCGTGACCAGTCCGCGCGTGATGGCGTCTTACCGGCTGACCTTTGGCGCGTCGCTGATCGCCGCGTTGGTCAATGTGTTTTTTGGTTTGCTGGTGGCTTGGGTGTTGGTGCGTTATGACTTCTTTGGCAAAAAGTTTGTCGATGCCTTGGTCGATTTGCCTTTTGCTTTGCCCACAGCGGTGGCGGGTATTTCGCTGACGGCTTTGCTGGCGGGCAATGGCTGGATTGGCCAGTACCTGGAGCCTTGGGGTATTCAGCTGGCCTTCAAACCCAATGGCGTGGTGATTGCGCTGATCTTCATTGGCTTGCCCTTTGTGGTGCGCACCGTGCAGCCGGTGCTGGAAGACACCGAAAAAGAACTCGAAGAAGCGGCCACTTGCTTGGGCGCCACGCGTTGGCAAACCTTCAGCCGAGTGATTTTCCCGAGCATTGCGCCTGCGCTGCTGACCGGATTTGCCATGGCTTTTGCGCGGGCCATTGGTGAGTACGGCTCGGTCATTTTCATCGCCGGCAACATGCCCATGGTGTCCGAGATCACGCCGCTGATCATCATTGGCAAGCTGGAGCAATACGACTACGCGGGCGCTACTGCTGTGGCCTTGGTGATGCTGGTCATCTCGTTCATGTTGCTCTTGGTCATCAACGCTTTGCAAACTTGGCAACGCCGCCGTTCGGGCGCTTCGTCATGAGCCCAACCCTCACCGCCAACAAGGTCCAGGCGGGCACCACCGAAGCCCGCTGGATCCGCCGCAGTCTGATTGGCCTGGCGCTGTTGTTCATGTTTTTGTTTCTGGTCTTGCCCTTGGCGGCGGTGTTCACCGAAGCCTTGCGCAAAGGTCTGGACGCTTATCTGGAGGCGCTCCAGGAGCCCGATGCCTGGTTGGCGATTCGCCTGACGCTGATCGTCGCATCCGTGGCGGTGCCGCTCAATTTGGTGTTTGGTGTGGCGGCCTGGGCCATTGCCAAGTACGAGTTCAAGGGCAAATCGCTTTTGACCACCTTGGTGGACTTGCCGTTTTCCGTGTCACCCGTGGTAGCGGGCCTGGTCTATGTGTTGATGTTTGGGGCCCACGGCTGGTTCGGCCCTTGGCTGCAGGCCAACGACATCAAGATCGTGTTCGCGGTGCCGGGCATCATCCTGGCCACCCTATTTGTCACCTTTCCCTTCATTGCACGCGAGTTGATTCCGCTCATGCAAGCGCAAGGCAGCGAAGAAGAACAAGCGGCCATCGTGTTGGGTGCTACGGGGTGGCAAACCTTTTGGCGCGTGACGCTGCCCAACATCAAATGGGGCCTGTTGTATGGCGTGATTTTGTGCAATGCACGCGCCATGGGCGAGTTCGGCGCGGTGTCGGTGGTGTCGGGCCACATTCGGGGGCAGACCAACACCATGCCTTTGCACGTGGAAATTCTCTACAACGAATACCAGTCGGTGGCCGCTTTTGCCGTGGCCTCGCTGCTGGCTTTGTTGGCCCTGGTCACCCTGGCCATCAAGTCTTTCATTGAATGGCGTCACGCCCAAGAAATGCAAGCGTCGGCCAAAACCCCGCCCGAGCAGCCAGCTCACTGACTTCACCTTTAAATTCTGGTTTGAAACATGGGCATCGAAATCCGCAACGTCCACAAACAGTTTGGTGACTTCACCGCCTAGCACAACGTCAGCCTCGACATCGAGTCGGGCGAACTCGTCGCCTTGCTGGGGCCATCGGGCTGCGGCAAGACTACGCTGCTGCGCATCATCGCGGGGCTGGAGACGGCCGACCAGGGCACCATCGCCTTCAGTGGCGAAGACACCACCCATGTCCATGTGCGCGAGCGTCAGGTGGGTTTTGTGTTCCAGCACTACGCCTTGTTTCGCCACATGACGGTGTTTGAGAACGTGGCCTTTGGCCTGCGCGTCAAAATCGCGCAACCAGCGCCCGAGCGAATCCGAAATCAAGCGCAAGGTGCATGAGCTTTTGGGCTTGGTGCAACTCGATTGGCTGGCCGACCGTTACCCCTCGCAGTTGTCGGGCGGGCAGCGCCAGCGCATTGCGCTGGCACGCGCCTTGGCGGTTGAGCCCAAGGTGCTGCTGCTGGACGAACCTTTTGGCGCGCTGGACGCCAAGGTGCGCAAGGAGCTGCGCCGCTGGCTGCGCCGCCTGCACGACGAGTTGCACGTGACCAGCAACTTTGTCACACACGACCAGGAAGAAGCCCTGGAAGTAGCCGACCGTGTGTTGCTGATGAACAAAGGCAATATTGAGAAAATTGGCTCGCCCCAAGATGTGTGGGACCACCCGGCCAGCCCCTTTGTGTATGGTTTTTTGGGCGATGTGAACCTGTTCCATGGCCGCGCCCACGAAGGCGAGATGCTGATTGGTGCCGACCAGCACGCCATCCGCCTCGAAAGCCCTGAACACGGGCAGGTGCAAGACGCCAAAGCCTTTGCCTACGTGCGCCCGCAGGACCTGGATGTGACGCGTTACACATCGGGCACCGCTCACACCGGCATCGTGGCCAAGCTGACCCGTGCCATCGTGGTGGGCCCTGTGGCACGGCTGGAGTTGGAGCCCGTGGAAGCGGGCCTGTTTGGCAAGGACGCGGTCATCGAAGCGCAGTTGTCGGCATCGCAATACCGCCAGCAAGACTTCAAGGAGGGGGAGACTTTGGTGCTGACACCGCGCAAGGCAAGGGTGTTTGTCGAGGGTTGACCAGGCCGTTAAATACCTTGAATCACTTTGTCCGGGACTTGTGTGAAGGCAGGTGGCATCCCCACCCATGGGGCATAAAAACCGTCATGGTCTGTTGGCGCTTTGGGGGCCAGTTGCCCGTGCAGCACCTCCCATCCCGCTTGCGCGCTGTCGATCAGGGGCAGGGTGCAGTGGGCTTGCAGCAATCGGGCATAACCGGCCAAGCCTGCGCCGCCCAAAATGATGCTGGCCGCACCGCTTTGGGCGGCCTTTTGGCAAGCTTGGCTGAGGCAGCGAATGGCCATGTCGGGGTCGGCCTGCAGCGCGGCCCCGGTCGGGGCCACGGTCTCGATGTGGCGCAGCTGCGCGCCGTAACCCAGACTGATGGCCAGGCGCTGCAGCATGGGCTTCCAGCGTTCACCGCCCGTCACAATGGCAAATGGTCCATGGGTACTGGCCTGAATGAACGAGGCTTCGGCCAGTCCAGTGACCGGGCAGCCGCTGACTTCGCGCAGTGCGAACAAACCCGGGTCACCAAAACAGCCGATCAACACGCCGTCCAGCGGTTGCTGTGACGTGCGGTGCGTGGTCCACACATCCAGACAAGCGTGGGCCGCTACCGCATGGCTGGCTTCGCAGGCAATGTAGAGGGCACCAAATCGGGCAGTCTGCACGAGCAACTGCACACCTGGCGGCACTTGAGGCTGCAAGACTTCTTGCAGCCGCTGTGTGGTCAGTGGGTTGGTGTTGGGGTTGATCAGCAAATAACGGCGCAATCCGGTGGTTTCCATGCTGGGTGTTCCTTTTCAGTGTGTGACGTCGACCTCCAACCCGTGCACTGGGGCGAGCCCATACCGGGATGTCTGGCCTTGCTGCGGTGTGCGCTCGGCTGCGGTCAAAACATGGGCCGGGGCTGCAGTCACGGTGCGAGAGGCATTGGTGCCGATGAAGGGTGGTCATGGTGCTGCAATCGGAATTTGGTTAGTAGTTTGATTGCATACAAAGAAAACACCAAATTGGGGTGAGACTCCATAGGTGCAAACCAGAATGGTGCCAGAAAACACCATTTCTGTGCCTAAATGCGGGTGACAAGTGGGTATTTTAAAGTTGACGGGCTTGGCCGGGTGGGTGCAGTGATGTGTCGCATCTGGCACGGCGATTGCATACAAAAACCTTGCCAGACGCTTGCAAGGTATGTTAATTTATTGACCTGATCTGTCAGTACTCAAGGTCTGTTGCTCATTTTTCAATCCACTTTTACTGGAGCTTTGATGAAGCGGTCTATCCTTTCCCCTCGTTTGTTGCCCACATCTTGGGCGTTCACCATGGCTGTCGGGATGGGGCTCAGCGCCATCTCCATGGCGGTTCAGGCGCAAGAAAAAGTCTTGCGCATTGCCATGACGGCGGCCGACATTCCCCGCACCTTGGGGCAGCCTGACCAAGGCTTTGAGGGCAACCGGTTCACCGGCATCCCGATGTACGACGCCTTGACCCATTGGGATTTGTCCAAATCGGATGGCCCCAGTGTGTTGATTCCTGGCTTGGCCACTTCTTGGGCTGTAGGTGCCACCGATAAAACCAAATGGACCTTCAAGCTGCGTCCAGGCGTGAAGTTCCACGATGGCTCGGCCTTGAATGCCGATGCGATCGTCTGGAACGTGCGCAAGGTGTTGGACAAAGACGCGGTTCATTTTGATGCCAGCCAGGTGGGCGTTACGGCATCGCGCATGCCTACCCTGCGCAGTGCCCGAAAAATCGATGACCTGACGGTGGAACTGACCACCAGCGAGCCCGATGCGTTTGTGCCCATCAACTTGACCAATTTGTTCATCGCCTCGCCGGCCCATTGGCAAAAGAAATTTGATGCCGCTGCAGGTGCTACACCGGCAGACAAATCCAAGGCAGCCTGGACCGCATTTGCGGCAGATGCCTCTGGTTCTGGCCCCTTCAAGATGGCCCGGTTCGTGCCACGTGAACGCCTCGAAATGGTGGCGAACAAAACCTATTGGGACGCCAAGCGCCTGCCCAAGGTCGACCGCGTGGTGCTTGTGCCCATGCCCGAGGCCAACGCCCGCACTGCAGCCTTGCTCGGGGGTCAGGTCGACTGGATCGAAGCGCCAGCACCCGACGCCATGCCGCAAATTCGCCAGCGGGGCTTCAAGATTGAAAGCAATGCCCAGCCGCATGTGTGGCCTTGGCAGTTGTCTTTTGCCGAAGGTTCCCCTTGGCTGGACAAGCGGGTGCGTCACGCGGCCAACTTGTGCGTGGACCGTGAAGGCATGAAAACCCTTTTGGGCGGGATGATGGCGGCCCCCAAAGGCACCGTGCCTCCGGGCCACCCCTGGTGGGGCAACCCCAAATTTGACATCAAGTACGACGTGAACGCGGCCAAGACCTTGATGACACAAGCGGGTCACAGCGCGGCTAAACCCCTCAAAGTCAAGGTGCAGATTTCGGCGTCAGGCTCGGGCCAGATGCAGCCCTTGCCCATGAACGAGTTTGTGCAACAGTCGCTCAAGCAGTGCTTCTTTGACGTCCAGTTTGACGTGATCGAGTGGAACACCTTGTTCACCAACTGGCGTAAGGGTGCAAAGGACCCATCGGCCAACGGCGCCAATGCCATCAATGTGAGCTATGCAGCGATGGACCCCTTCTTTGCCATGGTTCGTTTCACCAGCACAGGCGCCTTCCCACCGGTGTCCAACAACTGGGGTTACTTTGGCAATCCGGAATTTGACAAATTGATCACCGATGCCCGTACTCAGTTCGAAGATAAGAGGCGTGATGAGGCGCTGGCTAAGTTGCACGCCCGCATTGTTGAAGAGGCGCCTTTTGTCTGGATTGCCCACGACGTGGGGCCTCGCGCCATGAGCACCAAGGTCAAGGGTTTCGTGCAGCCACGCAGTTGGTTTGTTGATCTGGCGCCAGTGTCGATGGACTGATGGTCACGGCGTGGGCCCACCGGGCCCACGCCGCTGGGTGTGCAGTCAGGTGGTGAGCGGCCTGCCTGCACACTTTTTTAATTGCAGTTTTGGAGTGCTGGCATGCTCGGCTTTTTGTTGCGGCGACTGATTTATTCCCTGCCCATCATGCTGGGGGTGGCGCTGGTTTGTTTTGGCTTGGTGCACCTCGCACCCGGTGATCCTCTGATGTCGATATTGCCGCCAGACGCCTCGGCCGACTTGCAGGCGCAGTTGATCGAGCTGTACGGATTCAACCGCTCTTACCCTGAACAGTTTGTGACCTGGGTCTGGCGCGCTTTGCAGGGCGATCTGGGTACATCCATTGCCAGCAACCGGCCGGTGGCTTCGGAGGTCATGACCGCCGTGGGCAACACTTTGCGCCTCGCCCTGCTGGCCACCCTGATCGGGTTTGTGCTGGGCTGTTTGTTTGGTTTTGTGGCCGGGTATTTCCAGAACTCTTGGCTCGATAAATTTGCCTCTTTGCTGTCTGTACTGGGGGTCAGCGTTCCGCACTATTGGCTGGGCATGGTCCTCGTGATTGTGTTTTCTTCGATCCTGATGTGGCTGCCACCCGGTGGTGCTGGGCCGGGCGGCTCCAGCCAGTGGATTTGGGATTGGGAGCACTTCAAGCACATGCTCTTGCCCGCCATCACCATGAGCGTGATCCCAATGGGCATCATTTCTCGGACGGTGCGGGCCTTGGTGGCCGACATTCTGGCGCAAGAGTTCATCGTGGGTTTGCGCGCCAAGGGCTTGACCAATTTTGGTATTTTTTGGCATGTGGTCAAAAATGCAGCGCCCACGGCGCTGGCGGTGATGGGCTTGCAGTTGGGTTACTTGCTCGGCGGCTCGATCCTGATCGAGACGGTTTTTTCCTGGCCTGGCACGGGCTTCTTGCTCAATTCGGCCATCTTCCAGCGCGACTTGCCTTTGCTGCAAGGCACGATCCTGGTGCTGGCGATGTTTTTTGTCGTGCTCAACCTCATCGTGGATGTGATCCAGACCTTGCTGGACCCTCGCATTGCACGCGCTTGATCCCGACCCCAAGGAATTGACATGACTTCATTGAATGCGGCTGCCAGCCCCGTGCTCCCGCTGGTGTATGAGCGCTCTGCCGGTTATTGGGAAACCGTAGGGCGTCGGTTTTTACGTGACAAAGTGGCTGTGGGTGCCGCCCTGGTGGTGCTGTTGTTGATGGTGCTGGCTGTGTTCGGCCCCTGGCTCGCGCCCATGGACCCTTACCAGTCCGCCATGCTCAAACGCCTCAAGCCCATTGGCTTTGAAGGCCACCCCTTGGGCACCGACGAGTTGGGCCGCGACATGCTCACCCGCTTGATGGTGGGGGCCAAGTTGTCCTTGTTCATGGGCATCACGCCGGTGGTATGTGCCTTTTTCATCGGCTCCTTGATCGGCATCACCGCCGGTTACACCGGGGGCTGGGTCAACAGCGTGATGATGCGCACCATCGACGTTTTTTATGCCTTTCCTTCGGTGTTGTTGGCCATTGCCCTGTCGGGCGCTTTGGGGGCCGGTATCACCAATTCACTCATCTCCTTGACGATCGTATTCATACCGCCGCTGGCCCGTGTGGCCGAGAGCGTGACCACGCAGATTCGGGAGCGTGATTTTGTCGAAGCGGCCAGGGCGTCGGGTGCATCCGCTTTCACCATCGTGCGGGTGCATGTGCTGGGCAATGTGCTAGGGCCGATTTTTGTGTACGCCACGAGTTTGATCGCGGTGTCCATGATCTTGGCCTCGGGTCTGAGCTTTTTGGGGCTGGGGGTCAAACCCCCCGAGCCGGAATGGGGCCTGATGCTCAACACCTTGCGCACCGCCATTTATACGCAACCCTGGATTGCAGCCTTGCCTGGGGCGATGATTTTCATGACATCGATTGCTTTCAACCTTCTGGCCGACGGCTTGCGCTCGGCCATGGAAATCAAACAGTGAGGTCCGCATGACAATGGCCAATGATGAGGTGGGCGGATCAAGTCAGCCGATGCTCTCGGTGCGCGGTTTGGTCAAGCACTTTCCACTCAAGAAAGACTTGTTGGGACGCGGCGCGGGCGTGGTGCGCGCTGTCGACGGGGTGAGCTTTGACGTGTTCAAAGGCGAGACCCTGGGGGTGGTGGGCGAGTCCGGTTGCGGCAAGTCGACCACAGCCCGCTTGCTCATGCAACTGATCAACCACGACCAGGGCGAGTTGGTGTTCGATGGGCAGACGGTGGGCAGCAAGTCGCTGCCCTTGAAGGATTACCGGCGTCAGGCCCAAATGGTGTTTCAAGACAGCTACGCGTCCTTGAATCCGCGCTTGACCATGGAGGATTCGATCGCATTTGCCCCCATGGTGCACGGACTGCCTGAGCGCGAGGCGATCGAGCGTGCGCGTGACTTGCTCGAACGGGTGGGGCTGGCACCACAGCGCTTTGCCGAGCGTTATCCGCACGAGTTGTCAGGCGGGCAAAGGCAGCGCGTCAACATCGCACGGGCCTTGGCCTTGCAGTCGCGTTTGATCATTCTGGACGAGGCGGTTTCTGCCCTGGACAAGTCGGTGGAAGCGCAGGTGCTGAACCTCTTGCTCGACTTGAAAGAGGCGTTTGGCCTGACCTATATTTTCATCAGCCACGACCTGAATGTGGTGCGCTACATGAGCGACAGGGTGATGGTGATGTACCTCGGCCAAGTGGTTGAAGTGGGGGACAGTGAAATCCTGTTCAAGCATGCGGCGCACCCCTACACACAAGCCTTGCTCTCGTCCATCCCAACATTGGACCCGGATCGGCGCACCGAAACCCCGCCTTTGGCCGGTGACCCGCCCAACCCGATCAACCCGCCCAGCGGCTGCCGTTTTCACACCCGTTGTGCGCACGCCCAAGCCATTTGCAGCGAAAAAATGCCGGTGTTGGCCCCAGCCCAACACGGCCAACAGGTGGCCTGCTGGATGCATGTGGCAGGCGCAGCGCACACCGGGGCACCCTCAGGGCAGGGCGCGGTCAAGCCCTTGGAGGTCGCGGCATGAAAACGGAGACATCAACCCCCGCATTTGTGGACATCCGCCAATTGCATGTCACCTTCACCGGTGGCAAAAAACCCGTGCAGGCGGTCTCGGGCGTGGACTTGCGCGTGCAACGCGGTGAAGTGGTCGCCCTGATTGGCGAGTCGGGCTCTGGCAAGAGCGTGACCTTGCGCACTTTGCTGCGTTTGCATGCCGAAAAGAAAACCCAAATCACAGGGCAAATCAGGGTGGGCGATCACGACGTGCTGAAACTGTCGTCGGACCAACTCAACCGATTTCGTGGGCGCGTGGCGTCCATGATTTTTCAAGAGCCTTTGCTGGCGCTCGACCCGGTTTACAGTTTGGGCCAGCAAATCATCGAAACCATTAGCCGTCACGAAAAGGTGAGCGAAGACGAGGCCAAGCAGCGGGCCTTGGCCTTGTTTGAGCGGGTGCGCATTCCCAGCCCAGAGCGCCGTTTGCAAGCCTATCCGCATGAAATGTCGGGCGGCATGCGCCAGCGCGCCATGATCGCCCTGGCCCTGGCCTGTCGGCCCCAGTTGCTGCTGGCCGACGAGCCCACCACCGCGCTGGATGCCACGGTGCAAATCCAGATCCTGCTGCTGCTTCGCGAGTTGCAAAAAGAGATGGGCTTGTCGGTGATTTTTGTCACGCACGACATCGGTGCCGCCGTGGAGGTGGCGGACCGCATTGCCGTGATGTATGCCGGCCGGATTGTGGAGGAGGGGCCCGCCCGAACCCTGATTCGTGAACCCCGTCACCCCTACACCCGTGCTTTGCTGCAAAGCCGCGCCGACGGGGCTTTGGCCAAAGGCCAGCGCCTGGAAACCATTGCCGGCGCACCGCCTGACTTGACGAATTTGCCACAGGGCTGCGCCTTTGCCAGCCGTTGCAAGTTGGCGGTGCCTGAATGCAGTGCCACACGCCCGGAAGTCACTTGGCTGGCCGAAGGCCACAGTGTTCGCTGCCTGCTGGCCCAGCCCCATTCCCAGTCCAATTTTCAGCAAGTGGCCTGATCATTTTTTAACGTGAGGTGAACATGAGTCGACACACCGATGCCCTGTGGGACAACGCCCACGCCTTCATGCCTTACCCATCGAGCCCGGTGGCCCACGTGGCCACGGGCCCTTTGTCGGGCCTGAGCTTCGCGGCCAAAGACATTTACCACGTCAAGGGCTACCCCACCAGTGGCGGTCAACCCATGCTGATGGCCCTGTGGGGTGTTCAGGACCGCACGGCCCCAGTGGTGCAAAGCTTGCTGGACGCCGGTGCGCGTTTTGTCGGCAAAACCGTCACCGACGAATTGGCGTTTTCCATGAATGGTCAAAACGCCCATTACGGCGCGCCCATCAATGGCGCGGTGGCCGAACGCATCAGTGGCGGGTCTTCCTCGGGTTCGGCTTCTGCCGTGTCGAACCGCCTGTGCGATTTTGCTTTGGGTTCAGACACGGGCGGCTCGGTGCGGGCCCCCGCCAACCATTGCGGTTTGGTCGGCATGCGGCCCAGCCAGGGGCGCATCAGTTTGCAAGACACCATGGCCTTGTCGCCCAGCTTGGACACTTGCGGCTGGTTTGCCCGTGATGTGCCCACCTTTGCCCGTGTGGCCGAGGTCTTGTTGGGCAAGGACGCGCAGGCTTTGCCCGATCACATCCGCTTGCTGGCCCCGACCGACATGTGGGCGCTGGCCACGCCGGGCGCCCTCAAAGCCCTCAAGCCTGTACGTCAACAAATAGAGCAATGCTTGGGCAAAGCCAAGTCGGTACGCGTCATGCAGGGTGACATGGACACCATGTATTGGCATTTCCGCGCCATTCAGGGCCGCGAGGCCTGGGATGTGCATGGGGGTTTTCTTCAGCGCTTTCGTCCTGTGCTGGGCGCTGCGGTAGCCCAGCGCTTTGACTGGTCTTCCAAAGTCACCGATGAGCAAGTGGCCAAGGCGCGGGCTTTCCGCGAAGTGTGGCGCCAGCACATGCAGCACATCTTGGGCAACGACGGCGTGCTCTTGATGCCCACCATGCCCGATGTGGCCCCTTTGATCCGTCAGACCGATGCCGAGTTGGAAACCTACCGCAACCGGGCCACAAGTTTGCTGTGTGTGGCGGGCATGGCGGGCTTGCCGCAGGTGAGCTTGCCACTGGCCAGTCACCAGGGCGCACCCTTGGGTATTTCTTTGGTGGGGCCAGAAGGCTCAGACCGCAGTCTGGTCAAACTGGCAGAACACATCCACCGCGCGTGGTCCTGAACGCCGCAGGGACACCCCATGTGCGCGGCGTTAAAGGGGACTCAGGCGCACACTCAAAGGCAGTGAATGAATCTCGCAATCTACGCTCAAGCCCCGGCGCTCGATCACCAAAAAAGCACCGTCGTCCAAGGCCATCAAGGGGTGGTGCCAGGTGCCTTTGTGCAGCGTGAAGCCTTGCTGGCCCGTGACTTCAAAGCACACCAGCGTGCGCAGGTCGGGTGGGTCTTGGCCCAAGGCCACCAGCAAGCGACAGCGCGCCCCGGTCAAGGGCACAAAGGTCTGACTGCCGTGTTGGTGCCGCTCCAGCATGTGGCAAGGACCCTCGGGGTTCTGTGCCAGCGCATGGAACACGGCCAACACCGCCTGGCCTTGGTCGTCCGCCAAGTCCAGGCCCGCTGGCAAATCCAGCCGTCCGCTGGTGCCTTGGTTGATGGTTTGGTGGGCGGGTGCAAACAAATTCAACACCTCGCCATAAGGCGAAAAAGCTTGTGCCGTGAGGGGCTGACAAGCCAGGGTGCCCAATGGGTGTTCAGTGCTCATGGAATGACTCGGGTGAATGGGGTCCATCATGACAGATGAACGCCGACGGGGGGTGTCCCAGTCGCCCAAAGTCGGCCTCGACCTGCCCGTTCAAACACCCGTTTCGGCGCAGGCTGTGGCTGACGCTTCAAACTGGCCGCAGGAGGCGGGTGCAGTGGTGCACGTCACAGGCGCCGATCGGGTGTACGAGGCGATTTACCAGGCAGTTCTGGAGCGACGACTGTCCCCAGGTGAGCGCCTGCGCGAACAAGAGTTGGCCGAGCAGTTCAATGTCTCGCGCACCTTGGTGCGCCAAGCCTTGCAGCGTCTGGCGCAAGAGCAGGTGATCGAATTGCTGCACAACCGAGGGGCTCGTGTGCCCATTCCCAGCCTGGAAGACGCCGGCAGTGTTTTTGATGCCCGCAGGGTGGTCGAGTGCGAAGTGGCCAGACAACTGGCGGGCCGATTGTCTGCCGAGCAATTGCAGACCTTGCAACATTTGGCTGACGGTGAAACCGAGGCCGATCGCATGGGCGAGCATGCCCTGGCGATTCGCCTTTCGGGTGAATTTCACCAAGCCATGGCCGACATGCATGGCAACCCGGTCATGGCCCGCTGGCTCAATGGCTTGCTGCCCACCACGTCCTTGCTCATGTCGCGTTTCAAACGCCAAGGGGGGCAAGTGTGCGTGGCGCACCGGCATGTCGATTTGATCAGCGCCTTGCAAAAAAGTCCTGCAGCGGCAGGCGCAGAAATGCGCAAACACCTCAACGAACTGGAGCAGTCCTTGACGGCGCCTGCAACACCTCGCAGGCAATTGCGTGATGTCTTTCAAGCTTATCGGGACAGCCCCGAATGAACACCTGTGGAGATCGAAGCATGAATGTGAGTCCCGACAATTTGTCCTCTTTGCGCATTGACGCCAATCGTTTGTGGCAATCGCTGATGACCTTGGCCCAAATCGGGGGCACCGACAAAGGGGGCGTGTGCCGCTTGGCCTTGACCGATCTGGACCGCCAAGGCCGGGACCTGGTCACGTCTTGGGCCCGCGAAGCGGGCATGACCGTCACGGTCGATCAAATCGGCAACGTCTTCATGCGCAGAGCCGGGCGGCAGCCCGATTTGCCGCCCATCATGACCGGCAGCCACATCGACACCCAGCCCACCGGTGGCAAGTTCGACGGCAACTACGGCGTGTTGGCCGGGCTGGAGGTGGTGCGCTGCCTGAACGACCACGGCATCGAAACCGAGGCCCCGATTGAGGTGGCCTTTTGGACCAATGAAGAAGGCTCTCGCTTTGTACCGGTGATGATGGGTTCGGGCGTTTTTGCCGGCGCGTTCTCGCTGGAGCACGCCTACAAAGCCCAAGACCAAGAGGGCAAAACCGTGCTGGAAGAACTGCAAAAAATCGGCTATGTCGGCGCTGAAGTACCGGGACAGCACCCCATCGGAGCGTATTTTGAAGCCCATATCGAGCAAGGCCCGGTGCTGGAAGATGCAGGCGTGACCATTGGCGTGGTCAGCGGTTCCTTGGGCATCCGTTGGTTTGACTGCATCGTCACGGGCATGGAAGCCCATGCCGGCCCCACGCCCATGCCCTTGCGCCGAGATGCCATGCAGGTGGCCACGCACTTGATGCAGGCCGTCGTGAAGACGGCCCTCGCACATGCTCCGCACGCCAGGGGCACGGTGGGCATGGTGCATGTGCACCCCAACAGCCGCAATGTGATTCCGGGTCGGGTCAAGTTCAGCATCGACCTGCGCAACAACACCGACGCCAGCGTGGAGGCCATGGCCGATGAGATCAAAGCATTGGCTCAAAGTTTGCAGGGCAGCACCGGCCTGCGCATCGACCTGACCCTGGTGTCGAGTTTCCCGGCGCAACCCTTCCATCAGGAGTGCGTGGAGGCGGTGTCTGCCGCCGCTGCCCACTTGGGCTACAGCCAAATGCCGGTGGTCTCAGGTGCCGGGCACGATGCCATCTACACCGCCCGTCTGGCCCCGAGCGGCATGATTTTCATCCCCTGCAAAGACGGCATCAGCCACAACGAAATTGAAGATGCCCAGCCCGCCGACATCGCTGCGGGGTGCAATGTTTTGTTGCACGCGATGCTCGGCAAAGCAAGAGTGGCGCAGACCCGTTGAAAGGGCGCTGTCGCCGAGCGGGTCTTTAGAAAGGGTTGCGCTACAGCCGCGGCCGCCAAAGCCCAGTGATGCCTGGTGGCGCGGGTGAGAGCCCCGATGGGCGCTGAAAGTTGCATGAGGTAAGCTTGAACACGTCCTTCTTCAGGAGACACCATGAGCGACACATCGGCTTTCGGCTTCGGCCAATTCGTACCCGGTTTTGACTTCTTGCAAAACCTGTCCAAAACCGCGGCGCAAGCCCAGCCCTCTGCTGCTGCAGGCATGCCGGGCATGGCCAGCTGGGTGGCGCCCAAGCTCAGCATCGAAGACATCGACAAGCGCATCCAGGAGCTCAAGTCGGTGCTGTTCTGGCTGGAGCAAAACACCACAGCGCTCAAGGCCACGATTCAGGCGATGGAGGTGCAAAAAATGACCTTGACCACCTTGCAAAGCATGAACGTGAACATGGCCGATCTGGCCAAGGCCTTCACCGCCAAAGCACCCGCAGCCGAGCCGCAGGCAGCTGCGCCATCACCCTTTGCGCCGAAAGCCGCACCCGTGCCAGAACCTGCTCAGCCAGAACCCGTTCAGTCAGAACCCCCATCTTCTGAGGCATCTTCGGCCAAGCCCGCTGTGGACCCCATGCAGTGGTGGGGCGCATTGACCCAACAGTTTCAAAACATTGCCGCCGCCGCTGTCAAAGATGTGGCTGCCGAAGCCATGAAGGCGGGCATGACGGCCAAGGGTGCCCGCACAGCAGCAGGCCGCCCAAAATCCCCCGCCACCCCCAAACCCAGCAGCGTCAAAACCAAACCGGCCGCCAAATCCACCGCCCGCAAGGCGGTCTCTCGGCGTAAAACACCATGAAGCTTTTTCCCTGCGGTCACGCCACCCACCCGCAGTGGCGCATGGCCGCTGGCCTGGTGCTGGCGCAGTTGCGCGCCCAAATGGGCTTGCCCGATTACGCGAGCCAACCCCGTCTGGGCTTGCTTTACATCACCGACCATTACGCGGCCGATGCGCAAGCCTTGCTTGACCACCTGCGTCAGGCTTTGCCCGAAGTGCCCGACTGGGCTGGCACGGTGGGCATTGGCGTGGCGGTGAACAACGCCGAGTATTTTGACGAGCCCGCCATGGCGCTCATGCTGTGCGACCTGACACCCGCGCAGTACCGGGTGTTTTCTGGGGTGTCGCCCTTGCCTGCGGGTTGGGCCGATGCCGCCTTGGTGCATGCCGACCCGCAAACGCCCGACTTGGCCGAGTTGATTGGTGAGGTGGCTGAGCGCACGCAACAAGGCTATTTGTTTGGGGGCCTGAGTGCCAGCCGCACACGCAGCGTGCAGTTTGCCGTGCGGGCCGAAGACGCGGGTGGGCCAGAGGTGCATGGCGGCGTACTGGAAGGCGGCTTGAGCGGTGTGGCGTTCTCGCCTGACGTGGCTTTGTTGTCACGCGTCACGCAAGGCTGCCAGCCTGTGGCGCCCGAGCGAGAGATCACCGAGGCCGAAGGCCATGTGGTGCTGAAGTTGGCGGACGAGCCCGCACTGGAAGTGATGCTGGCCGATCTGGACATCAGCCTGAGCGAACCGCAAAAAGCCATTGCCGTTGTGCGCGCCACCTTGGTCGGTTTGAGTGCACCCGGTCAGTCTGGCGTGGGCCGAGCGGGCAACTTGGGCAGTGATGTGCGGGTGCGCCACATCATTGGCCTGGACCCGTTGCGCCAGGGGGTGGCCATTGCCGAGCACCTGGAGCCCGGCATGATGATGACGTTTTGCCGCCGCGATGTGCAAGCGGCCCGCGCCGATTTGGTCCGGGTGTGCGCCGAAATCCGCGAAGCGCTGGAGCCTGAGATGCTGTCCATCGACGCGATCAACGCCCTGAGTGACAATCCGGTGCCTACGCTGCCCCAAGTTGGGCTGCGCATCGCGGGCGCGGTGTATGTCAGTTGCACCGGACGCGGAGGTCCTCACTTTGGTGGGCCGAGCGCCGAGCTGCAAATCATCCGGCACGCTTTGGGCGATGTGCCGCTGGTGGGTTTCTTTGCGGCAGGCGAGATCGCCCACAACCAGTTGTATGGCTACACCGGGGTGCTCACGGTGTTCACAACCGGTTGAGACCCAAGAGCTTAGAAGCATCCTTGCAAATCTGGCGGTTCATTCCGTGATTCGCAAGGATAAATGCCTCAAACGCCCCTCGCCCGATCCGTCTTGAACTGCGCCCGGAATGCGCTGAACTGGCCTGCGTCCAGCGATTCGCGCACATCGCGCATCAGGTTCAGGTAGTAGTGCAGGTTGTGGATGGTGGTCAGCATCGGGCCGAGCATTTCGCCGCAGCGGTCCAAGTGGTGCAAGTAGGCGCGACTGAAACCGCCACGACCGCCTTGGTCCCAAGACACACCGCCTGCGCCCGGGCCTGCGCCCACAGGATTTCCAGCACAGGCATAGCAAGTGCAGGTCGTGTCCAGCGGCTGCGGGTCGTTTTTGTGGCGCGCATTGCGCAGCTTCAGGTCGCCAAAGCGGGTGAACACCGTGCCGTTGCGGGCGTTGCGGGTGGGCATCACGCAGTCGAACATGTCCACGCCATCGGCCACGCCTTGCACCAAGTCTTCGGGCGTGCCCACGCCCATCAGGTAGCGCGGCTTGTGGGCCGGCAAGCGGTGCGGCGTGTGCGCCATGATTTGCAGCATCAGGTCTTTGGGCTCGCCCACGCTCACGCCGCCCACGGCGTAACCCGGAAAGTCCATCTCCACCAGCGCATCCAGTGACTCCTGGCGCAGGTTTTCAAACATGCCGCCTTGCACGATGCCAAACAGCGCATTGGGGTTTTCCAATCGTGCAAATTCGTCTTTTGAACGAACAGCCCAGCGGCGGCTCATCTCCATCGACTGGCGCGCCTCAAGCTCGGTGGTCAAGTGCCCCTTGGTCTCGTAAGGCGTGCATTCGTCAAGCTGCATCACGATGTCCGAGTTCAAAATCGTTTGGATTTGCATGCTGACCTCGGGCGACATGAACAACTTGTCGCCGTTCACGGGGCTGGCAAAGGTCACGCCTTCTTCGGTGATCTTGCGCATCTGTCCCAGCGACCAGACCTGAAAACCGCCCGAATCGGTCAAGATCGGTTTGTCCCACTTTTCGAACTGGTGCAGGCCGCCAAAGCTTTGCATCACGTCCAACCCCGGGCGCATCCAAAGGTGAAAAGTGTTGCCCAAAATGATCTGCGCGCCCATCTCGTGCAGGCTGCGTGGCATTACGCCTTTGACCGTGCCGTAAGTTCCCACGGGCATGAAAATGGGCGTTTGCACCACACCATGGTTCAGGGTGAGCTGGCCGCGGCGGGCGTGGCTGGAAGGGTCGGTTTTGAGCAGATCGAATTGGAGCATGTAAGGCCTAAAGCTGAGGCTTGGATTGTAGGAGCATGCCAAGTAACGGCTTAAGCGCACTTTCGCCCGCCCGGCAAGCCAAGAAAGATGAGTTGGAAAATATTTTATCCATGTAATTTAAGTGTTTAACTACCTATAATGCATGGATGATTGATCGCTACTTGTTCGCTTCTGTTCTTGATACGCTGGCCGATGCCCCAGCCGTCGTAATGCTTGGACCGCGTCAGGCAGGCAAAACCACTTTGGCGCTTCGCGTGGCCGAGCATGTTGCCAAATTAGGACTGAGTGGTCGCCAGTCAGGCAGCTTGTACTTGGATCTGGAAAGCCCCAGTGACAGGCAAAAGTTGACTGACCCTGAGGCGTACTTGTCACATCACGCCGAAAAATTGGTGATTTTGGATGAAGTGCAGCAAATGCCTGCGCTCTTCCAAGTGCTGCGCGGGTTGATTGACCAGGGGCGAAGGCAGGGGCAGGGCGCAGCGCGATTTCTGTTGCTGGGCTCGGCTACGGGTGAACTGCTGAGGCAGTCGAGTGAAAGTCTGGCCGGACGGGTGGCCTATTTGGAATTGCCTCCCTTGCAGTTATTGGAGGGGGGGCTGGTTCAGCAAGACGCTTTATGGCTGCGCGGTGGATTTCCCAATAGTTTTTTAGCCAAAAGTTTGCCGAAAAGTATGGCGTGGCGGCAGAACTTGATCAAAACCTATCTGGAGCGTGATATTCCCAGTTTTGGCGCACGCATTCCAGCTGAAACCTTGCGCCGCTTGTGGGTCATGTTGGCGCACCAACAAGGCGGTTTGCTGGATGTGTCGCAGTTGGGCAAGAGCCTGATGTTGGACGCCAAGACGGTGCATCGTTACCTGGACATGTTGGTTGATCTGATGTTGGTGCGCCGCGTGCAACCTTGGTACAGCAACGCAGGCAAACGCCTGGTGAAATCGCCTAAGCTGTATGTGCGCGACAGTGGTTTGGTGCATGCTCTTCTGGGTATAGGCACCCACGAAGCGCTGTTGTCTCACCCGGTGGTAGGCAACAGCTGGGAGGGGTTTGCACTGGAGACCTTGCTCAACGCCGCGCCGCTCAATACCAGCAGTGGTTTTTACCGCACGAGCAATGGTGCCGAGGTTGATTTGCTGCTCGACATGCCTGGGCACGGTGTGTGGGCCATTGAAGTCAAACGCGGTGCTGCCAGCAAGCCTCGCAAGGGTTTTTACAGCGCGTGTGAAGACCTGCAGCCTTCCAGGCGCTGGATGGTGTATCCCGGAACAGACGCGTATCCCGTGGGCGACGGGGTTCAGGTGATTGGCCTGCACAATCTTGCCGAAACCATTTGGCAAATCCATCGCGACAGGATGGTCACGCCCACATCACACGCTTGAGGACAACCCCATGACCGAACACCCCATCCACTGGGAAACGGAAGGCACCAGCCGCGTCCCGTTTGCCGTGTATACCGACGAAGACCGGCACAAGAAGGAGCTGGAGCGCTTCTTTTACAAAAGCCACTGGAGCTATGTGGGCCTCGAAGCCGAGATCCCCAACGTGGGCGACTTCAAGCGCACTGTGGTGGGCGAGCGCTCGGTCATCATGACGCGCAGCGAGGGCGGCCAGATCCATGTGGTGGAAAACGTTTGCGCCCACCGAGGCATGCAGTTTTGCCGTGAGCGCCATGGCAACAAGAAAGAGTTTGTCTGCCCTTATCACCAGTGGAGCTACACCCTCCAAGGCGATTTGCAGGGTGTGCCGTTTCGGCGCGGCGTGCGGCAAGACGGCAAGGTCAATGGCGGCATGCCGGCCGACTTTGACCCCAAAGACCACGGCCTCACGCCCCTGAAGGTGGCGACACGTGGCGGGGTGGTGTTTGCGACGTTTGACCACAACGTGGAGTCGCTCGAAGACTTCATGGGCCCGACCATCCTGAAATACTTTGACCGCCTGTTCAACGGCCGCAAGCTGGCGGTGCTGGGCTACAACCGCCAGCGCATTCCGGGCAACTGGAAGCTGATGCAAGAGAACATCAAGGACCCCTACCACCCCGGCCTGCTGCACACCTGGTTTGTGACCTTTGGCCTTTGGCGCGCCGACAACAAGAGCGAACTGCGCATGGACGCGCACCACCGCCACGCCGCCATGATCTCGACCCGTGGCAGCGCGGGCCAGGCCACGGGCGCGGCCTCGCAAGTCACGCAGGTGAGCAGCTTCAAAGACAGCATGCAGCTCAACGACCCGAGTTTTCTGGACATCGTGCCCGAGGGCTGGTGGCAGATGGACGACCAGATGCCCACGGCCGTGATGATGACGCTGTTCCCCAGCGTGATTTTTCAGCAGCAGGTCAACAGCGTGTCCACCCGCCACATCCAGCCCGATGGGCATGGCGCATTTGACTTTGTCTGGACGCACTTTGGATTTGAAGACGACACGCCCGAGATGACCGAGCGCCGCCTGCGCCAGTCCAATCTGTTTGGCCCGGCCGGTTTTGTGAGTGCGGACGATGGCGAGGTGATCGAGTTCTCGCAGCAAGCCTTTGAGACCAAGCCCGAACACCGCATGCTGGTGGAGCTGGGCGGGCGCGATGTGGGCGAGACGGACCACATGGTGACCGAAACCCTGATCCGGGGCATGTACGAATACTGGCGCAAAGTGATGGAGGCCTGAAGATGGTGAACTTTGAAACCCACATGGCCTTGACCCGCCTGTATGCCGATTACGCCTTGGCCGTGGACAGCGGCCATTGGGATTTGTGGCCCGAGTTTTTCACCGAGCAATGCGTTTACAAACTCATCCCGCGAGAGAACCATGAGCGTGGCTTTCCGCTGTGCACCCTGTCGTTCACCAGCAAAGGCATGTTGAAAGACCGTGTGTATGGCATCCAGGAAACGCTTTACCACGACCCGTATTACCAGCGCCATGTGGTGGGCGCGCCAGTGGTGCGCCGCGTCGACGGTGAACGCATCCAAACGGAAGCCAACTATGCGGTGTTCCGCACCAAACTCGACAAGGCCAGCACGGTGTTCAATGTGGGCCGCTACATCGACACCATTGTGCCCACCCCCGAGGGCCCGAAGTTCGCCGAGCGCCTGTGCGTGTACGACAGCGAAATGATCCCCAACGCCATCATTTACCCGATTTGAATATGAGCAATTGGACTGACGTGGCCGCCGAGGCCGATTTGTTTGAAGGCGCAGGCATCGCTGTGGCCCCCGAAGGGCAAGACATTGCCCTGTTCTGCGTGGACGGTGAGGTGTTTGCCATCCACAACCTGTGTACCCATGGCAACGCCAAGCTGTGCGATGGCTTTGTCGAAGGCGACCATGTGGAGTGCCCCTTCCACCAGGCCCAGTTCAGCCTGCGCGATGGCTCGGTGGCCTGCGGCCCGGCGACCGAGCCTGCCAAGACCTGGCCCGTCAAGGTCGAGGGCGGGCGGGTTTTCCTGCAATTGACGGTTTGAGGCTGGCTGGTTGTAATGGTTCTGGCGCCGGGCCCTTGAGGGGAAGAGGCGCCAGAAAATCCACAATATTCAGGAGATATGCATGAGCAACATTTATGTTTTGGTTCACGGCGCATGGCACACAGGCACCCTGCTGGAGCCCACGGCCGAACACATGCGCAAGTTAGGCCACACCGTTCATTGCCCCACCTTGAAGGGCAATCGACCTGGAGATGACCGCAGCCAGATCGGTCTGGAAGATGCAGCCCAATCGGTGTGCGATTATTTGCGTAAACATGATCTGAAAAACGTGCGGCTGGTGGGCCACAGCTATGGCGGCATGATCATCTCGCGCGTGGCCGATGTGATGCCTGAGCGGATTGCACGCTTGGTCTATGTGAACGCCTTTGTGCCCAACCCGGGCGAGTGTCTCAACGACATGGTGCCGCCCCATTACAAAGCGCTGTTTGACACGGTGGCCGCCGCCAGCAACAACGCGGTGATGTTGCCTTTCCCGATCTGGCGCGAAGCCTTCATCAACGATGCCGATTTGGCGCTGGCTCAATCGGCGTTTGATCAACTCAACCTGCAGCCTTACAAGACTTTCACCGATCCGATTTCCCTCAAAGCGCCTTTGGCCGCACTGGAAATCGGCAAGTCCTATGTGAACTGCCAGCAGGACGCGGCCATGCCACACAGCATGCCTTGGCACCCACGCCTGTCAGAGCGTCTGGGCCTCTTCCGTCTGGTCGAGTGTCAGGGCAGCCACGAAATCTGGTTCACCGACCCGGCCACCATCGCCGATGCGGTCATCCGGGCGGGACGCGACTGAGCAGCATCGAATCCCCGTAGCTGAAAAACCGGTACCGCTGCGCGATCGCGTGGCGGTACAGGCCCATGATGTGTTCGTAGCCTGCGAAAGCGCTGACCAGCATCATCAGCGTGCTTTTGGGCAGGTGAAAGTTGGTGATCAGCCGGTCCACCACTTTGAACTCAAACCCCGGCGTGATGAAAATCTGCGTGTCACCGCTGGCCTGATTGAACTTGGCCCACGACTCCAGTGTGCGCACGGTGGTCGTGCCCACCGCCACCACTTTGCCGCCACGTGCTTTGCACTCAGCAATCGCTTGCTGGGTGGCTTCGGGCACTTCGTACCATTCGCTGTGCATGGTGTGGTCTGCGATGTTTTCGGTTTTGACCGGCTGGAAAGTGCCCGCACCGACATGCAGCGTCACACTGGCGGTGTGCACCCCCCGCGCCGCCAAGGCCGCCAACACCCCTTCGTCAAAATGCAGCGCCGCCGTGGGTGCCGCCACCGCACCGGGGGCGCGCGCAAACACGGTTTGGTAGCGTTTGGCGTCTTCTGCGGTGTCTGCGTGATCGGCTGTGCCCGCAGGGCGTTCAATATAGGGGGGGAGTGGCATCACGCCGTGCTTTTCCATCAGTGCATGCGGCTCGTCGCTCAGTTGCAGGTGAAACAACTGGCCGTTTTCATCGGGCCAGCGCCCGAGCAGCACCGCATCAAACCCACCTTGGCGGGCGCCTCCAGCGAGGTACATCGTGCCCCCCAGCAGCGGCTTTTTGCTCACCTTCATGTGCGCCACCACCTGGTGGCCAGGCAGCACGCGCTCGATCAGCAATTCGAGCTTGCCACCCGAGGCCTTCTCGCCAAAGATGCGGGCCTTGACCACCTTGGTGTCGTTGAACACCAGCAGATCGCCTGCGTTGAGCAGGCTGGGCAGTTCGTGAAAGATGCGGTCCACCCCTTGGGGGGCTGAGCCGTCCAACAGACGCGAGCCACTGCGTTGGGCTGCAGGGTGTTGGGCGATCAGTTCGGGGGGCAGCTCAAAGTCGAAATCGCTGAGGGTGAAGGCGCAGCCGAGTGTGTGTGTGTGTGATGAAGAAGTGGACATGCTTCAGGGCCGGACAGGCCCGTACAAAGTTGAAAAAATACGTCACCCTGATTGGTGGGCGCTCAAACGCCCTATCCAATCAGGTGCCCACAAGTGGGCTGCCGGGGCAGCGCAAAGGCAAGAGCCAAGCCCCGGTCAGGGCCCCGGGTTCAAATATCGATGTTCCCCGCCCGCAGAGCGTTGCTCTCAATGAAGTGGCGGCGTGGCTCCACCTCGTCGCCCATGAGCATGGTGAACACGCGGTCGGCTTCGATGGCGTCGTCGATCTGCACGCGCAGCAGGCGGCGCACGGTGGGGTCCATGGTGGTTTCCCACAGTTGGGCGGGGTTCATCTCGCCCAGACCCTTGTAACGCTGGCGGCTGGTGGTGCGTTCGGCCTCGCTGATGAGCCAATGCATGGCCTGGCGGAAGTCACCTACTTTTTCTTCTTTCTGGCGCTCACCTTCACCGCGCAGGGCTTTGGCGCCTTCGGAGAGGAGGCCTCGGAAAGTTTCGGCTGCTTCGGCCAGGGCGCCGTAGTCGGCACCGTGCACAAAGTCTTGCGTGATGATGCTGCTCTTGATGTTGCCGTGGTGTCGGCGGCTGATTCGCAGAATCGGTTTGTCGGTGCGAACGTCAAACTCGGCGCTCACTTCAGCGGGGATGCCGGTGGTGTTGAGTTCGCGCAGCTTGGCTTGCAGCGCGGGGGCGCAGGCGGCGGCCAGCTCCATGTTGTCCAGGTTCAGCGACACACCGTCGGCCATGGCGCGCAATGCCTCAGCGTCCATGAAGTTGGACAAGCGGGCAATGACGTTTTCGGCCACTTGGTGCTTGCGCGCCAAGGCTTCGAGTGTTTCACCCGTGAGCACTTGGGGCGCAGCGCCGCCGGTGCTGATGCTGGCGTCTTTGAGCGCGATGCGCAGCAAAAAACCGTCGAGCGCCGGACCGTCTTTGAGGTACAGCTCTTCTTTGCCGGCTTTGACTTTGTAGAGCGGTGGCTGGGCAATGTAAATGTGGCCACGCTCGACCAGATCGGGCATCTGGCGGTAGAAGAAGGTGAGCAGCAGAGTGCGGATGTGCGCGCCGTCCACGTCGGCGTCGGTCATGATGATGATGCGGTGGTAGCGCAGTTTGTCGACGTTGAAGTCGTCGGTGCCACTCTTGCCAGACTCGGCGCTGGCTTTGCCAATGCCGGTGCCAAGCGCAGTGATCAGCGTGACGATTTCGTTGCTGGTCAGCAGTTTTTCGTAGCGTGCTTTTTCCACGTTCAGGATCTTGCCGCGCAGAGGCAAGATGGCCTGGAATTTACGGTCGCGGCCTTGTTTGGCCGAGCCACCAGCGGAGTCGCCCTCGACGATGTAGATTTCGCACAGGGCCGGGTCTTTTTCTTGGCAGTCAGCCAGTTTGCCGGGCAGGCCCATGCCGTCGAGCACGCCTTTGCGGCGCGTCATTTCGCGGGCTTTGCGGGCGGCTTCGCGGGCGCGGGCGGCTTCCACGATCTTGCCGCAGATGATCTTGGCGTCGTTCGGGCGCTCTTCCAAAAAGTCGGTCAGCGCTTTGGCCACGATGTCTTCCACCGGGGCGCGCACTTCGCTCGAGACCAGTTTGTCTTTGGTCTGGCTGCTGAACTTGGGCTCGGGCACTTTAACGCTCAGCACGCAGCACAGGCCTTCGCGCATGTCGTCGCCGCTGACTTCAACTTTTTGTTTTTTGGCGATCTCGTTTTTCTCAATGTACTTGCCAATCACGCGGGTCATGGCCGCACGCAAGCCCGTGAGGTGGGTGCCGCCGTCACGTTGGGGAATGTTGTTGGTGAAGCACAGCACGGACTCGTTGTAGCCGTCGTTCCATTGCATGGCCACTTCCACACCGATGCTGGTGCCGGGGATGCCGCCGTAGCTGTCGGCTGGGCGCTCGCCGTTGGCGTGAAAGGCGTTGGGGTGCAATACTTTTTTATTGGCGTTGATGAAGTCGACAAAGCCCTTGACGCCACCGGCGCCCGAGAAGTCGTCTTCCTTGCCTGTGCGCTCGTCCTTCAGGCGAATGCGCACGCCGTTGTTCAGGAACGAGAGTTCGCGTAGGCGCTTGGCCAAAATTTCGTAATGGAAATCGGTGTTTTGCGTGAAGATTTCCACGTCGGGCAAAAAGTGCACTTCGGTGCCGCGCTTGTCGGTGGCACCCGTGACGCGCATGGGCGAAATTTCGATGCCATCCACAGTTTCGAGCAAACGGTTTTGCACAAAGCCTTTGGCAAAGTCGATCTGGTGCACTTTGCCTTCGCGGCGCACCGTCAGGCGCAGCCATTTGCTCAGCGCGTTCACGCACGACACGCCCACGCCGTGCAAACCACCCGAGACCTTGTAGCTGTTCTGGTTGAACTTGCCGCCCGCGTGCAATTCGGTCAGCGCGATTTCGGAGGCACTGCGCTTGGGCTCGTGCTTGTCGTCCATCTTGACGCCGGTGGGGATGCCGCGGCCGTTGTCGGTCACGGAAATCGAATTGTCCGAGTGGATGGTGACCACGATGTCGTCGCAGTGGCCGGCCAGCGCTTCGTCGATCGAGTTGTCGACCACCTCGAACACCAAGTGGTGCAAGCCGGTGCCGTCCGAGGTGTCGCCGATGTACATGCCGGGGCGTTTGCGCACCGCCTCCAAGCCTTCCAGGATCTGGATGGAGCCTTCGCCGTAACCTTCGGATGCGCCCGCTTGGTGCGCGTCGATCTTGGGTTGCGCGGTGGTGAACGCGTCTTCGCTGGGGGTGATGTCGTCGGTCATGTGAGTTTTTCTTTGTCGCTTGAATGGCCGAAACCCGCGAGGGGTCGCGGGTTTCGATAAGGTCTATTGCCGCATGGCACGGGCCTCAAATGCGCATGGGCATCACCACATATTTGAAGTTGTTGTTGTCGGGGATCGTGATCAGTGCCGAGCTGTTGCCATCGGCCAAATCGATGCGGACCATGTCCTGGCCCATGTTGGACAAGACGTCGATGATGTACGTCACGTTGAAACCGATTTCGATGGCGTCGCCGCCGTAATCGATGTCGAGTTCGTCGACGGCTTCTTCTTGTTCGGCGTTGGTAGAGGCCACGCGCAGGCTGCCGGGGTCGAGGTTCAGGCGCACGCCTTTGAACTTGTCGCTGGTCAAGATGGCGGTGCGTTGCAAGCATGACAGCAGCGCCTGGCGGCCCAAGGTCAGGTTGTTGCGGTGGCCTTTAGGAATGACGCGGTTGTAGTCGGGGAACTTGCCCTCGACCAGCTTGGTCACGAATTCCATGCCGTCAAAACTGAACTTGGCCTGGTTGTTGGCGAACTGCATCTCGATCGCGCCTTCGGCGTCCGACAGCAAACGCTGCAACTCGAGCACGGTCTTGCGCGGCAAAATAACTTCTTGTTTGGTGGGCACTTCTACGTCGAGCGTGGCGGCAGTGAAAGCCAGGCGGTGGCCATCGGTGGCCACCAAGCTCAGGCGGTTGCCTTCGGCCACAAACAAGATGCCGTTCAAGTAGTAGCGGATGTCGTGCACGGCCATAGCAAACGAGACCTGCCCCAGCAGTTGCTTGAGGGTTTTTTGCGGCACGCTGAAAACGGGGCCGAAGCTGGCGGCTTCTTGCACCAATGGAAAGTCTTCTGCGGGCAAGGTCTGCAAGGTGAACTTGGACTTGCCGCCTTTTAAAATCAGTTTGGCTTGCGAAGACTCGAGGCTCACCGTTTGGTCGGCGGGCATGGTGCGCAAGATGTCGATGAGTTTGCGCGCGCCCACCGTGGTCGTGAAGTCGCCCGGGTCGCCTTCCATTTCGGCCGTGGTGCGAATCTGGATCTCCAGATCGCTGGTGGTCAGTTGCAGGGCGTGACCGGTTTTGCGGATCAACACGTTGGCCAGCACGGGCAGGGTGTGGCGGCGTTCGACAATCCCGGACACGGATTGCAGGACCGACAGCAATTTGTCTTGGGTGGCCTTCAGGACGATCATGGGTCTACCTTTGGTGGTTTTGTCGCCGCAGCTCAAAGCTAAGCGAATTTTTCATAACAGCATGCATTTTCGCTGTTTTTTGGACTCAAAACGGGCGGCATGGGGCTCAAATCAGCTAAAAGCGGAGGCAGCTGTTCGGGGTGCAAGTGTTCTCAGCCCTTGAGAGACTGTTCGAGCACGTGCAGTTGTTGGTTCAGCTCTGTCAGCTGCTGGCGTTCGGCGTTGATCTTGCGCACGGCGTGCAGCACGGTGGTGTGGTCACGACCGCCAAACAGCTCGCCGATCTCGGGCAGGCTTTTTTGGGTCATTTCCTTGGCCAGGTACATGGCAATCTGGCGCGGACGGGCAATGCTGGCCGGGCGCTTTTTGCTGTACATGTCCGCCACTTTGATCTTGTAGTAATCGGCAACGGTTTTTTGGATGTTCTCGACACTGATCTGGCGGTTCTGGATGGACAGCAAATCGCGCAGGGCATCGCGGGCCAGCTGGATGGAGATGTCTTTTTGGTTGAAACGGGAGTAGGCCAAAATTTTGCGCAAGGCGCCTTCAAGCTCGCGCACGTTGGAACGCACATTTTTGGCCACAAAAAACGCCACGTCTTCGGGCATTTCGCTGCCTTCGCTGATGGCCTTGTTGATCAAAATGGCCACCCGCATCTCGAGTTCGGGCGGCTCCATGGCCACCGTCAGGCCCGAGTCAAAGCGCGAGACCAGGCGCTCGTGGATGTCGGCCAGGCCCTTGGGGTAGGTGTCGCTGGTCAT
>NZ_CAMDLM010000007.1 GCF_945901735.1 Limnohabitans sp. Rim8 | reverse complement strand
ATCGCCTGCGCGCCATGGCCGAGACGAATGACGGCTTCGAGATCGCCCGGCGCGACTTGGAGATCCGCGGGCCCGGAGAGTTTTTGGGGGCGCGCCAGTCGGGCGCGCCTTTGCTGCGCTTTGCCGATCTGGAGACCGATGGCCATTTGCTGGACTGGGCGCGGGCGCTGGCCCCGCCCATGCTGGACCAGCACCCTCAGCTGGCCGAGCGGCACATTGGCCGCTGGTTGGGCGGTAAATCCGAGTTCCTGAAAGCTTGATGTTCAAATAGCGCCCATGACCCTGACCGAACTCAAATACATCGTGGCCGTGGCCCGCGAAAAGCATTTTGGCAAAGCCGCCGAGGCCTGCTTCGTGTCGCAACCCACGCTGTCGCTGGCCATCAAAAAGCTCGAAGAAGAGCTGGACATGAAGATTTTTGAACGCAGCGCCAGTGAAGTGTCCGTCACAACTTTGGGCGAAGAGATCGTGCGCCAAGCGCAAAGCGTGTTGGAGCAAGCCGCCGAGATCAAGGAAATCGCCAAGCGCGGCAAAGACCCGCTGTCGGGCACCATGCGGCTGGGCGTGATCTACACCATCGGGCCGTATTTGCTGCCCGATCTGGTGCGCCAGATCATCACCGACCTGCCGCAAATGCCGCTGATGCTGCAAGAGAACTTCACCGTGCGCCTGCTGGAGATGCTGCGCACGGGTGAGCTCGATTGTGCGATCCTGGCCGAGCCTTTCCCCGAGTCGGGGCTGGCCATTGCGCCGCTGTATGACGAGACCTTCATGGCGGCTTTGCCACTGAACCACCCGCTGGCCAAAGAGGCCTTCATCACCCCAGAGCAGCTGAAAAACGAGACCATGTTGTTGCTGGGCACGGGCCACTGCTTTCGCGACCATGTGCTGGAGGTGTGCCCTGAATTTGCGCGCTACGCCAGCCAGACCGATGGCATTCGCAAGACCTTTGAAGGCTCGTCGCTGGAGACCATCAAACACATGGTGGCGGCGGGCATGGGCGTGACGCTGGTGCCGCGCATGTCGGTGCCCGACCTCAAGCCTGTGCACAAGCGCTCAGGCGGGCGGCACGAATCGCCCGTGCGCTACTTGCCCATCGTCGACCCGGCGGGTGGCCAGCCGCCCACGCGCCGCGTGGTGCTGGCCTGGCGGCGCAGCTACACCCGCTACGAAGCCATTGCCGCCGTGCGCAACGCCATCTATGCCTGCCCGCTGCCGGGCGTGACCCGCTTGTCCTGACCGGCCGACCAGGCCGTGCCCATGGAGGCGGCCATCACCAGCGCAATGGCCAGCCCTTGCAGCAGCGTCAATTGTTCGGACAGCACCAGCCAGCCGGCCAGTGCGCCCACAGCGGGCTCGAGGCTGAGCAAAATGCTGAAGGTGTTTTTGGGCAGGTGGTTGAGCGAGAACATCTCGAGCGCATAGGGGATGGCGCTGGACAGCAAGGCCACTGCCAGCCCGGCGACCAACCAGCGCGGGTCGAGCAAGGCGGCACCCGCATGAAAAATACCCACCGGGGCCACCACCAAAGCCGCGGCCAACATGCCCATGGGCGTGGCCATGGCCCCGTAGCGCAGCGCCACGCGCTGACCAAACACGATGTAAAGCGCCCAACAAATTCCCGCCGCGAAGGCGAAAAACATGCCCAAGGGGTCGAGCGCTGTGGCCGCATCGCCCCCGGGCAAAGGCAGCAGCAGCGCCAGGCCCGCGATGGCCAATGACACCCAGAGCCAGTCGCTGGCTTTTTTAGAGGTCCAGACCGCCACGCTCAGCGGGCCAATGAACTCGATGGCGATCGCCACGCCAAAGGGGATGGTCTTGATGGCGCTGTAAAACAGCAGGTTCATCACGCCCAGCGTGACGCCGTACAGGCCCAGCGGCAACGCATCGGCCCACACCCACTTGCGCCGCCAGGGCCGGAACACGGCCATCAGGATCAGCATGGCAAAAATGATGCGGTAAGCGGTGGTGCCTTCTGCCCCCAAAGCAGGGAACAGGCTTTTGGCAAACGAGGTGCCGACCGCCAAAGACACCAGGCTGACCAACAAGGCCAGCATGGCCCACAAACGCAGGTTCAAGCGGCGCCTCTTTCTGCGACATCCAGCACGATGGGCTGGCCGTGCGGCGTGCGCTCGGCGGCATCGGCCCACGCGTGCTCCAAATCATGGATTTCATCGGGCGTGCCCAGTTGGCGCTCGATCACCAGTTGCTCCAGTGCGTTGAGCCAGTGGGTGTAGTACAGGCTGCCGTCGCTGGCTTCGCCGCGCGTTTGGCCGGCGCGGATTGCGTGGGTCAAGGCGGTGGCCCATTCGGGCCAGGTGAAGACGCCTTTGTCGTGCAGCTGCAAGGTCATGGCAAAGGCGTGGGCCTGCCAGGGCTCTTCAAACACCGCGCCGTTGTTGGCGGTGGCGGGCATGGGAAAGCCGTCGCCGCAGGCGCGGGCCAGGTCGTTCAGGTCTTGGATGGCGGTGTTCATGGGGCCTTGATCAAGTGTGGACCGCTTCCAGATAAGACTCCCAAGCGTCCACGCTCACCTGGTGCCCGGATTCGGCTTGTGGACCCCACAGCTCGGTGCCGTCAAACACCACGGTGTACAGGTGCTCGGCCGTGCCATCAAAAGGCGGCAGCATCTTGTTCACATGCTGGTCGGGCAAAACGTGGCTGCCGTGGTGCAGCACCACGGTGCCCACATGGCCGCGCACATAACGCGGCAAGCGGGTGTGGCCTTGGGGGTTCAGGTTCAGGGCGCGCACGCGCTGGCCCACGGCAAAGCGGGGGGCTTGGGTGCTGGGGCGGTCGGCCGGGCTGCCCTTGGCCAAGGCCGCGTCCACTTCTGCCGCTTTGAGCACGCGCACACCGGCCACCGGGGGCGTGAGGGGCTGGCCCTGCGCCAGTTCTTGTTCGGTGATCAGGCCGCGCTCGATCAACAGCTTTTGCAGCGCCTGGGTCCAGATGGCGTAGTAAGGGCCTTGCACATAGTCCAGCGGGGGCAGGGATTCGCGGGCCGAACGGGCCAGGTCGATGTTCCACAGGCCGCTGGCGCCCATGGCCACCGTTAGCCCCAAGGCGCGGCGCTCCCAATCGCCATGAAACAGCGGTTCGTTGGCTTCGATCTGAACCGGGCCGTAGCCTTGCATGCCGCCCATGTCGTGTACGCCGTTCACGCCGCCACCTCTTTGACTTGTGGGTTCAGGGCCAAGCCAGTGCCGATCATCGCGTCGCGGGTGACCAGGGTGGCCAGTTGTTCTTGGCTCCAGCCTTCGGTGCCTGCGGGGCGTTCGGGCAGCACCAAATAACGCACTTCGGCGGTGGAGTCCCAGACGCGGATGTTTTGGCCCTCGGGCAGGGTGACACCAAAGTCGGCCAGCACAGCACGCGGCTCGATCACGGCGCGCGAGCGGTAAGCGGCGCTTTTGTACCAAACCGGGGGCAGGCCCAGCACCGGCCAGGGGTAGCAACTGCACAGGGTGCAGACCACCATGTTGTGCGTGTCGGGGGTGTTGGGCACGGCCACCATGTGTTCGCCCTGGCGGCCGGTGTAGTCCATCGAGGCGATGGCGGCGGTGGCGTCTTGCAGCAGCCAGTCCCGAAACGCCGGCTCGGCCCAGGCGCGGGCCACCACCTTGGCCCCGTTGTGCGGGCCCACGTGCACCTCGTAGGTTTCGATGATGCGGTCCACAGCAGCGGGGTCCAGGTAGCCTTTTTGCGTCAGCAGGGTTTCCAGAGCGCGCACCCGCAGGTCCATCTCGCCCAAGGTGCTGTGCGCGTGGTCGTGGTCGTGGTCATGGCCGTGGCCCGCATTTGGGCTGGGCGAGTGATTTGCGTCGGCGGTCATTGGCGTCTCCTGTCTGGGTATCTGGGTTAATGCGGCCTTTGAAAATGTCGCTTCGCGAGGTAACGGAAAGTCGGACCTGAAGGCGCCGACCTACAAATACATTCCCTCGTCGGGCCTTGATGGTCGGACATCCATGACCTCGTAGGTAGGTGCCTTCAGGTCCGACAGCTATCCTCTCGCGAAGCGACATTTTCAAACGGGCCGTGGTCCACCACCGTTTTGTCGGACCAGAAGGCGCCGACCTACAAGAGGGATCTGTCGGACCATCAACGGGGCACTTTGATGGTCTGACCCCTTGTGACCGGGGCTTTTGGAAGTGATCATAGCGCCGCATACAATGGCGGCTTCGCCCGCAGGACGCCCAAGCGTCACCCGCACAACCCGAATTTAACTTTCAGTGGAGTTCCCATGTTCATTTCTTCTGCTTTTGCCCAAACCGCCCCCGCCGCTGCCTCTGGTGGCGACATGCAATCCACCCTGATGAGCATGCTGCCGTTGCTGCTGATGTTTGTGGTGCTGTATTTCGTGATGATCCGCCCCCAGATGAAAAAGCAAAAAGAGCACCGCGCCATGATCGACGCGTTGGCCAAGGGCGACGAAGTCGTGACCGCTGGCGGCTTTTTGGGCAAGGTCAGCAAGCTGGGCGATGCTTATGTGGGCGTCGAGCTGGCGACCGGCGTGGAAGTGCAGATGCAGCGCAGCGCCGTGGTGCAAGTCTTGCCTAAAGGCACCATGAAGTAATTCTTCCTGGCTTTGTCTGTGGGGCCTTGGCTGTCAAGGCCCCCTTTTTATATTCTTTACGCGAGTCTTTATGAACCGTTATCCGGTCTGGAAGTACGTGATCCTGGTCGTCGCATTGCTGTTGGGGGTGGTCTACACCCTTCCCAATTTCTTTGGTGAGGCCCCTGCGGTTCAGGTGTCCTCAGCCAAGGCCACCATCAAGGTGGACACGTCCACGCTGCAAAAGGTCGAAGACGCGCTCAAGTCAGCAGGCACCACACCCCAAAGCGTGGTGCTCGAAGGCACTTCGATCCGCGCCCGGTTCGACAACACCGACCAGCAGCTCAAGGCCAAGGATGCGATTCAAAAGGCCCTGATTCCGGATGCCGCAGACCCGCAATTCGTGGTCGCTTTGAATTTGGTCTCACGCTCTCCCGCCTGGCTGAGCGCCTTGCACGCATCGCCCATGTACCTGGGCCTGGATTTGCGCGGTGGCGTGCACTTCATGCTGCAAGTGGACATGCAAGCGGCGCTGACCCAGCGGCTGGAATCCCTGACTGGAGACTTGCGCAGCACGATGCGCGAAAAAGACATTCGCCATGGCGGCATTTCACGCAATGGCCAGAACATCGAAATCCGCGTGCGTGACGCACAGCAACAAGAATCAGCCAAGCGCCTGATCACCGAGCAGTTTGCCGACCTGCAAACGCGTGAAGTGAGCAATGGCAGCGAACTCAGCCTGGTGGTGAGCATCAAGCCCGAAGCTGCCCGCAAGGTGCAAGAGCAGGCACTCAAACAAAACATCACCACGCTGCACAACCGGATCAACGAACTGGGTGTGGCCGAGCCGGTGATTCAGCAACAGGGCCTGGACCGCATCGTGGTGCAGTTGCCCGGCGTGCAGGACACGGCCAAGGCCAAGGACATCCTGGGCCGCACCGCCACCTTGGAGGTGCGCATGGTCGACGAAAGCACCGAAGCGCGTGCGGCTGAGCAAGCCGGCGGCCTGGTGCCCTTTGGCACCGAGCGCTACCTGGAGCGCGATGGCCGCCCCCTGATCGTCAAAAAACAGGTGGTGCTCACGGGTGACAACCTGACCGACGCCCAACCTGGCTTTGACAGCCAGACCCAAGAGCCCGTGGTCAACCTGACGCTGGACGCCAAGGGCGCCCGCATCTTCAAGGATGTGACGCGCGACAACGTGGGCAAGCGCATGGCCATCATCTTGTTTGAAAAAGGCAAGGGCGAAGTGGTCACGGCCCCCGTGATCCGCGCCGAAATTGGCGGCGGTCGCGTGCAGATTTCGGGCCGCATGACCACGGCAGAGGCCACCGACACGGCGCTGCTGCTGCGCGCAGGTTCATTGGCTGCGCCCATGGAAATCATCGAAGAGCGCACCATTGGCCCGAGCCTGGGTGCCGAGAACATCGCCAAGGGCTTCAACAGTGTGATCTGGGGATTTGTGGTGATCGTGGCTTTTATGGTGGTTTATTACGCCATGTTCGGTTTGTTCTCCGGCGTCGCGCTGGGGGTCAATTTGCTGCTGCTGGTGGCTATTTTGTCGATGCTGCAAGCCACGCTGACCCTGCCCGGCATGGCCGCGATGGCGTTGGCTTTGGGCATGGCGATCGACTCGAACGTGCTGATCAACGAGCGTGTGCGTGAAGAGCTGCGCAACGGGGCCAGCCCGCAAGCGGCCATCCATGCAGGATATGACCGCGCCTGGGCCACGATTTTTGACTCCAACATCACCACCTTGATCGCGGGCGTGGCCTTGCTGGCCTTTGGCTCTGGCCCGGTGCGCGGTTTTGCGGTGGTGCACTGCATCGGCATTTTGACCAGCATGTTTTCGGCTGTGCTTTTCTCGCGTGGCCTGGTCAACCTTTGGTACGGCGGCCAAAAGAAACTCAAATCGGTGTCGATCGGCACCGTCTGGCGGCCCGAGGCTGGCACTGCGGTAAAAGCCGACTAAGGGAAAAAGACCATGGAATTGTTCAAAATCAGAAAAGACATCCCGTTCATGCGCCACGCGTTGGTGCTCAACGCGGTGTCCTTCATCACTTTTGCGCTGGCGGTGTTTTTCCTGTTCAGCCGAGGCCTGCACCTGTCGGTTGAGTTCACGGGTGGCACTTTGATGGAAGTGAGCTACAGCCAACCCGCTGACCTGCAGAAGGTGCGTGGCACGGTGGCCACGCTCGGCTTTTCAGAAGTGCAGGTGCAAAATTTCGGTTCCGCACGCGAAGTGTTGATCCGCCTGCCCGCGCAAAAGGGCGTGAGCTCAGCCCAGCAAAGCGAGAAAGTTTTGTCGGCGCTCAAAGCCAATGACCCGGATGTCACGCTGCGCCGCACCGAGTTTGTGGGCCCGCAAGTGGGCGACGAGCTGATGGAGGACGGGCTGTGGGCGCTGGCCTTTGTGGTGGGCGGCATCATGCTGTACTTGGCCATTCGCTTCGAGTGGAAGTTCGCTGTTTCGGCCATCATTGCCAACTTGCACGACGTGGTCATCATCCTGGGCTTTTTCGCTTTCTTCCAGTGGGAATTTTCGCTGGCGGTGCTGGCGGCGGTGTTGGCGGTGCTGGGCTACTCGGTGAACGAATCGGTGGTGATTTTTGACCGGATCCGCGAGAACTTCCGCCGCTACCGCAAGATGAACACGGTCGAGATCATCGACAACGCGATCACCTCCACCATCAGCCGCACCATCATCACCCACGGCTCGACCCAAATCATGGTGTTGTCGATGTTGTTTTTCGGTGGCGAAACATTGCACTACTTCGCCATGGCGCTGACGATTGGCATTTGCTTTGGCATTTACTCGTCGGTCTTTGTGGCCGCGGCCATTGCGATGTGGTTGGGCATCAGCCGCGAAGACATGGTCAAGCCGATCAAGAAAGACAACGACCCGAACGACGAAAACTCGGGCGCGGTGGTTTAAGCCCGGTCAGGGCTTGAGGTCCAGCGGCACCTGCGCCTCGGCCGCAGCCTTGGCCCAGAGCCTATTCTCGGCGGCGCGTTCGGCATAGCGGTTGAAGCGCCAGGAGTTGCCCTCCATGGTGATGCGCTGCCAGATGCCGCGTTTTTCACCCGGGCTCATTTCGGTCCACAACTGCACTTCTTCGAAGCTTCGGCCACAACCTTTGCAGGTTTCGTCGCCCTGGCTGGTGGAGCAAATGGCGATGCAGGGCGTGTCGGGGGTGGTGGCGTACCAGTCTTGCCAAGCTTCGGCCGCTGCCAGGGGCAGGCTGAATTCGTCGGCCAGGTTTTGCTTCGAATACACCATCAGCCCATAGACCTCGGCCAGCGCACGCAACTCAGGCGGCAGAGACACCCCGTCGGGTGAAGGGTTTTTGATGCGCCAGTGGTTGATGGCGGCTTCGATGTCGGTGATGTGGATTCCGGCCATGGTGTGTCTTGTACAGGGAGGGCGATCATAGCCCCTGAAGCCTTAACCAGTAACGCGTCCAGGGTGATCCAGACCACCCGGCTCACTTTTAAATTGTCATCCTGAACTTGACCCGGGATCCATGCCCTCAACCTGGCTCAGCGGGAGGTCGGAAATTGCGCTTGCACTTCACGCCAACGCGCTTGAACTTCGCGCAAACGGGTGTCCACGATCGAGGCTTCTATGTGGTCTGCCGCTTTCAGCTGACTGCGCTTGGCCAGCTCCTGCGCTGCCCGAAAGCGGTCGAGTGCGCCTTCCCAATCGAGCCGGGCGACTTGGGCCTCGGCCTCGGCACGCAAGCCAGCCAGGTTCTGCCCTTGTGTGAACAACAAACGGGCCAATAGGTTCCAGGCTTGGGCATCGTGGGGGGCGACAAACACCCGTTGACGAAGTTGCCGAGTTATGTCCGCCTGCAACGCATGTTGGGGCATGCGCTGCACGGCTTGCGCCACAGCCATCAGCTCCGGGCGGGCCAGCTCGGGCAACGCCCCACCGGGCAGCAAGTGCTGCAGCGCGGCTTCAAAGCGGTCTTGTTTCATGGCCACTTCGGACGACAGCAGGCTCAGCCAGCGCCCCGCCGACAGCGCCAGGGGTGAGGCCGAGGCCTGGAGGGCAGACGGGCCTGTGGGCACTGACTTTTTCAGCAATTCCCGCAACGCCTGCAGACTGCGCTCGGCAGCGGCCATGTTTCTTTGCTGCAGATAAGCCAGCGTGCCGGCATACAGCTTGCCCGCCCGCAGGGCCGGACCGTCCTGAGGCGAGGCTTGCTCGGCCTCCTGGGTCCAGGCCTTGAGCGCATCGGGGGTGCTTTGCGACAAGACCCGTGCACGGGCCGACAAGAAGGCTTGCGCCATGTCGGCCCCAAGCTGAGTGCTCGGGCTGAGCAGTTGCTGGCGGGCTTGCATGTCAGCGATGCGCTCGCTGGTCAAGGGGTGGCTGCGCAGGTAGGGAAAAGCCCCGCTGTCGTTCAGCCCAGCGGCTTGCTGCAGCTTGCCGAACATGCCCACAAAGCCCCGGGGGTCGTAGCCTGCATCGACCAGGATGCCGTAGCCCACGCGATCGGCCTCGCGCTCCATGTCGCGTGAATAGCTCAGCTGCGACTGAATGGCCGCAGCCTGCCCGCCCACGACCAAGGCTTGGGCACCTTGTGGGCTTTTGCTGGCAGCCAAGACCCCCAAAATCATGGCCCCAATCAGCCAGGGCGTGGAGCGGCTTTGTTCACTCATGCCGCGCGCAATGTGGCGCTGGCTGACGTGGCTCAATTCGTGTGCCAGCACCGAGGCGAGCTCGTCGTGCGAGCCCACCACCGCGATCAGGCCCAAGTGCACCCCGAGGTAGCCGCCCGGCAAGGCAAAGGCGTTGACCGAGCGGTCTCGCCCCAACAAAATGCGCCAGGCAAAACGCTCTTGCAACTCGGGTGTCAATTCACCCCGAGCCGCCGCAGCCCGGATCAGCGGGGCCCATAACAGTTGGATGTACTCGTCGAGCACGGGGTCTTCCAGGTAATCGGGGTCGCGGTAGAGTTCGCGGGCGATGCGGTCACCCAGCTGCCGCTCCGCCCCCAGCGAGATGCCCTCGCCATCGCCCAGCCCCGGCAAACCTGTGCTTTGGGCGTGCGCTGCGGGGTTGACCAGTGCGGCGGCAACCATCAACGGTAAAAATCGGTGTCGAAATTTGTGTTTCAAAGCGGCCCTTCTCTAGCCCCGTATGATGCCCTCATCTTGTCAATTTTCTGTAAACCCTTGTTGCCCGCCTTGCCATGAGCTCTTCTAACGACGCCCTGACCCACTTCGATGCCCAAGGCCAAGCCCACATGGTGGATGTGGGCCACAAGGACAGCACACGGCGCGTGGCGGTGGCCACCGGAAAAATCGTGATGCTGGCCTCCACCTTGGCACTGATCGAGTCGGGCACGGCCAAAAAAGGCGATGTGCTGGGCATTGCCCGCATCGCGGGCATTCAGGGGGCCAAAAAAACCAGCGACCTGATTCCCTTGTGTCACCCGATTGCCCTGACGCGGGTGGCGGTTGATTTTGAGGTGCAAGCCGACAAGTCTTGCGTGGTGTGCACCGCCACCGCCGAAGTGAACGGCCAAACCGGCGTGGAAATGGAAGCCCTCACCGCCGTGCAAGTCGCCCTGCTCACCATTTACGACATGTGCAAAGCCGTGGACCGGGGCATGACCATCACCGATGTGAAGCTGCTGGAAAAGCATGGCGGCAAATCGGGCAGTTGGGTGACTGCAGCCTGATTTTCGTTCGAACCCCACACCGCTCCCCATCCGGGTGGTCTTTCTGGGCTGCTGCTGCAAGCGCTGTGAATGCCCCGTCAATCTGGCTCAGCACCCTGCACCACCTGCCGCACGACCTCGGCGCTGAAGCCGCGTGTGAGCAAAAAGCGCATGTGTTTGGCGTGGGTCTGGGGGTCCATCGGCGGGGTGCCAAATTTCTTGCGCCAGACTTCCTGGGCCCGGCTCAATTCGCTGTCCTTGAGGCCCGCCAGCGCCTCGGCCACCGCCTCGCCTGACAGCCCCTTCTGGGCCAGCTCTTGCTTGATGCGGGCACTGCCGAGCTTGCCCGAACGGCGGTTGACCAGTGAGTCAACCACCCGCCCGTCGTTGATGAAGTCCCGCACTTGCAGCTCGTCGAGCGCCTTGGTCAGTTCGCCGGGCACCTCTTCGTGCTGAGCCAGTTTGCGTTCCAGCTCGGTGCGTGAGTGCTCGCGCTGGCTCAAAAGCCGCAAGGCGCGGCCTTTGAGCGAGGGTTGAAATGCCGGCTTGTTCAAGCTCAGTCGCCCTTGGGTGCGGCAATCGCCGATTCGAGCATGCGGATGCCCAGCGATTCGCGGACTTTGTTTTCGATCTCGCGGGCCAAGGCCGGGTTCTCGCGCAAAAACTCACGGGCGTTGTCGCGGCCTTGGCCGATTTTCTCGCCCTGGTAGGCGTACCAAGCGCCCGACTTGTCGACGATCTTGGCGGCCACGCCCATGTCAATCACCTCGCCCTCGCGGCTGATGCCCTCGCCAAACAGGATGTCGAATTCAGCCGTCTTGAAGGGTGGGGCGACTTTGTTCTTGACCACTTTGACCTTGGTCTCGTTGCCGATCGCGTCGTCACCTTTCTTGATGGTACCGGTGCGGCGGATGTCCAAACGGACCGAGGCGTAGAACTTGAGCGCGTTGCCGCCAGTGGTGGTTTCGGGGCTGCCGAACATGACGCCGATCTTCATTCGAATCTGGTTGATGAAGATGACGGTGCAGTTGGTTTTCTTGATGGTGGCGGTCAGCTTGCGCAGGGCCTGGCTCATCAAGCGTGCTTGCAGGCCAGGCAGGCTGTCGCCCATGTCGCCTTCGATTTCAGCCTTGGGCGTGAGGGCCGCCACCGAGTCGATGACCACCAGATCGACCGCGCCGGAGCGCACCAGGCTGTCCACGATTTCCAGCGCTTGTTCGCCGGTGTCGGGCTGGCTGACCAGCAGCTCTTGCAGGTTGACGCCCAGGTTTTGGGCATATTGAATGTCCAGGGCATGTTCGGCATCGACAAAGGCGCAGGTGCCGCCCAAGCGCTGCATTTCGGAGATGACTTGCAGGGTCAGGGTGGTTTTGCCGGAAGACTCGGGGCCGTAGATCTCGATCACCCGGCCACGGGGCAAACCGCCCACACCCAAAGCGATGTCCAGGCCCAGAGAGCCGGTCGAGACCACCTGGATGTCAGCGATCACTTCGCCCTCGCCCAGGCGCATGATGGTGCCTTTGCCGAATTGTTTTTCAATCTGTGCCAGGGCGGCTTGCAGGGCTTTGGACTTTTCGCTGTTGTCGTCGCTCATGAGAATCTCCTTGAATATCAATGGGTTGGGACATCGGGCTCAGCAGTGATGTGCTGTTTACTGGATGCGTGAACAGTACTGTAAACGAACTGTATAAAACTGTAAACAGTATTTTTAGTCAGTTTGCCTTATCATTCTGGCATGCCAGACAACACCGATTCCAACCGCCTGAGCCCTGCCTTTTTGCAGGATGACCGCTGGCGAGAAACCCATCTGGGACGCTTGCTGGGCCACGCCATGCGGCGCTTTGACGAACGCGTGCTGCACCTGATGGCGGGCAACGAGGGTGTGCCGCTGGCGCTGGCCAACTTGGCCGCGCGTGACCAAATCAGCGCCGCGCATGTGCACATCACCCGCCATCTGGCTTTGCAAGGCTCACGCCTGACCGATCTGGCCCATGCAGCGGGCATGAGCAAACAGGCCATGGGGGACTTGGTGGACCAGTGCACCGCCTGGGGCTTGGTGCGGCGCGAAGCAGACCCGTTGGACGCCCGTGCCCGGCGCGTGGTGTTCACGCCGGTCGGCCTGGCCTGGTTGCAAGCCTTCAAGGACGCGGTAGCCCAGGCCGAAGCCGAATTTCGCGAAGCGGTGGGCAAAGATGTCGCCACCGTGGTGGCGCTGGGGCTGGAAGCCTACGCCCATTGATGCCAAGACCGCGTTCAGCGGGGCGCAAGGTACAGACCTGACACTAGAATGAAACCGTCGGCACAGGACGCCGAGAAAGACGGCGCCGCGCCGCGACCACAACAACAGGAGACAACCATGCGGATTCTGATTGCCGAAGATGATCAAGTGCTTGCGGACGGTTTGTTGCGCACTTTGCGCAACGCAGGCGCTGCAGTGGACCACGTGGCCAGCGGCAGCGAAGCCGATGCGGCCATGATGACCAACAGCGAATTCGATTTGCTGATCCTGGACTTGGGCTTGCCCAAAATGCATGGCCTTGAGGTGCTCAAGCGGCTGCGCGCCCGCGGCTCGACCCTGCCGGTCTTGATCCTCACCGCCGCCGACAGTGTGGAAGAACGCGTCAAAGGCCTGGACTACGGGGCCGACGATTACATGGCCAAACCCTTCAGCCTGCAAGAGCTTGAAGCCCGTGTGCGCGCCCTCACCCGCCGTGGCATGGGCGGTGCCACCTCGCAGATCAAGCACGGCCCGTTGGTGTACGACCAGTCCGGTCGCGTGGCCACCATCGACGGGAAGATGGTCGAGCTGTCGGCCCGTGAGTTGGGCCTGCTGGAGGTGTTGCTGCAACGTGCAGGCCGCTTGGTCAGCAAAGACCAGTTGGTCGAGCGCCTGTGCGAGTGGGGTGAAGAGGTCAGCAACAATGCGATCGAGGTGTACATCCACCGCTTGCGCAAGAAAATCGAAAAAGGCCCGATCCGCATCGCCACGGTGCGCGGACTGGGTTACTGCCTCGAAAAGATCCCGGGTTAAGGCCTGGACTCCTGCACACATCAAGCCCTGAAGCCATGAAATCCAAGGGCTGGAACATCCGGGTCTTCAAGCGCGAGCAACGCTCCCTGTTTGGCGAAATTCTCGACTGGATGCTGACGCCGCTGCTCTTGCTGTGGCCCATCAGTCTGGCGCTGACCTGGTTGGTGGCGCAAGGTCTGGCCAACAAACCCTTCGACCGGGCCCTGGTCTACAACGTGCAAGCCCTGGCCCAACAGGTCCGCATGGGGCCCGATCAACAGGTGCAATTCAGCCTGCCGCAGCCGGCCAGCGAGCTGCTGCGCGCCGACGAAACCGATCTGGTGTACTACCAGGTGCTGGGCGGCCGGGGCGAGCATCTGAGTGGCGACCGCGACCTGCCCTTGCCCAAACCCAACCAGGTCAGGGGCAGCAGTTACCAAGTGCACATTCGGGACGACGAAATGCGGGGTCTGGACGTGCGCGTGGCCTACACCTGGATCCGGCTGGACGCCAAGGGCACACCACCGGCCTTGGTGCAAGTGGCCGAGACGCGCGAAAAACGCTCGGTGCTGGCCGCTGAAATCATCAAGGGCGTGATGCTGCCCCAATTTGCCTTGCTGCCGCTGGCGGTGCTTTTGGTGTGGCTGGCCCTGGTGCGCGGCATCAAGCCCCTGAAACAACTGGAAGAACGCATCCGTGCACGCAAACCAGACGATCTGAGCCCACTGGACGACAAAGCGGTGCCGATGGAGGTGGCCCCTCTGGTGGTGTCCGTCAACGATTTGCTGGAGCGCCTGAAAGACTCGATCGCCACGCAAAAACGTTTTTTGGCCGATGCCGCTCACCAACTGAAAACCCCCTTGGCCGGTTTGCGCATGCAGGCCGATTTGGCGCAACGCTCGGGCTCGAGCGAAGAAGACCTGAAAACGTCCTTGCAGCAAATCGGTCGCGCCAGCGTGCAGGCCACGCACACAGTGAACCAGTTGTTGTCGCTGGCCCGCGCAGAAGGCGGCGGCACCCACTTGCCCTTGCAATCGTGCGACATGGCGGCCCTGAGCAGCGATGTGTTGCAAGACTGCCTGCCGCGCGCCATGGACAAGGGGCTGGACCTGGGCTATGAAGGGGTGGAAGTGGGCACACCGGGTGCACAGGTGCAGGGCAACCCCACGCTGCTCAAGGAGATGGTGCGCAACTTGGTGGAAAACGCCATCCACTACACGCCCAGCACGCCCGAGCGCCAAGGCGTGATCACGGTGCGGGTGCTGGTCGACCCCTACAGCAAGGCGTTGGTGATGCAGGTCGAAGACAACGGGCCTGGCATTCCCTTGCCCGAGCGCGATTTGGTGTTCCAGCCCTTTTACCGCGCCCTGGGTACCAATGTGGACGGCTCCGGTCTGGGCCTGCCCATCGTCAAGGGCATTGCCCAGCAGCACGGTGCAACCGTGAGCATCGACATGGCCCACCCGGGCCAAACCTGGCCCGGTGCGTGCTTTACTTTGCGCTTTGGGATGGGCTGAGTGAGCGGGTGCAGGGTGGGCGCGACGGGCTGGGTTCAGGCGGGCGCGCCCATGTTCAGCTGCAAGCGCTCACGCGCCATCACGCGGGCCACAGCAGGCTCGGCCGCGACCTTCTGAACAAAGTCCCACAGGGCGGGATGCGCCTCGGGTGCGATGCCCGCGAGGGTGCCCCAGCGGATGAGCGTGAGGCTGTAGGCGTCGAGTGGGCCCAAACGATCACCGCTCAGCCAGCGCTGGCCTTGGCTGGCGGCGGCTTGAACCAGGCCTTGCAGTTCACCCAGCATGCTGCGAAAGAGCTGCGTATTGTAAGGCTTGAGGGCGGCCTGCACCTCAGGCTGGTCCGAGAACTTTTGCGGCATGAAGATGTGCGTGAAGGTCGGGTGCACGGTGTTGTTCATCCAAGCCAGGGTGGACAGCGCCCGAGCGCGGGCCATGGGCTCGGTCGGGAAAAAGCCCATCTGCGGAAAAATTTGATCGAGGTGCAGCACGATGGCCAAAATTTGCGTGATCGGATGGCCCGCACTCACCAACACGGGCACCTGAGCGCGCGGGTTGATGGCCTGGTATTCGGCGCTGTTTTGTTCGCCCTTGTGCAGCTTGACCATGCTGGGCTCGAACTCGGCACCACTCATCTCCAGCAACACATGGGGCACAAATGAACAAGCGCCTGGGGCAAAGTAAAGCTTCAAACTCATGGGTTCATCTCCGGGAAAAAAAGATCATCGGGGTACAGCCTGCGGGGCCGACGAGGCGGGTGCAGGCAACACGGCCGCTGGGCTGGCGGCAACTGGGGCGCTGGCATCGGCGGCTGGGGGTAAGGCGTTGGCGTCTGGCAAGGCGGGAAGGGTGGCCGTTGCCGAAGCAGGCGGCATGACCTCGAACTTCAGGGCTTCGGGCCGCACTTGTTGCTGCAGCCGCTCAGGTTCGCGATGTGCGTTGGGTCCATGGCCCCAACGCGCAAACGCATCCCATTGCCACGCCAGCACAGCGGCATTGAGCAACAGCAAAAGCGCCAGCCAATATTTCAACATCTTGCAAGGTCCCGTCAGGTCAAGGGTCGTACGCTGATCTCGGCGCTGTGGATGTCCTGCACGCCGATTTCGGTTTGCAATCGTAACGCACCCCCAGGGCCCACCCCCAGCGCCACGCCTTGCTGGCCATCGCTGGTGTGCACACGTCGGCCCTTGAGCACATCACGGGCGTCAAAACCGCTTTGCAAAGGGGCAAAACCATGGGCTGCAAAAGCCAGCAGGGTCTGGACCAGGGGCAACGCCACCCGCGCCAAGCAAGCCGGCGCGGTCAGCTCGGGCAACAACTCGGTGAGGGCCGCTGGCGGCGTGTTCAGCCCCTGTGCGTCGCGCGGCCGAATGTTCAGGCCCACGCCCACCACGACCTGGCTGCGGCCGCCCATGCTGGCGGCCTCGACCAAGATGCCGCCGAGTTTGCGGTCTTGAAACCACAAATCGTTGGGCCACTTCAGGCCCACATCGGGGTGCAGGCTTTCAGCCAGGCTCAGGCCCACGGCCAAGGACAGGCCTGACCAGTCTTTGGGCGACAGCGGCAGGCTGAGTGAAAAGGTCAATGAGTCGCCCGGCTGGCTCTGCCACACCCGGCCCATGCGGCCCCGGCCGGCGGTTTGGCGTTCGGCCACCAACAAGGTCGGCCCGTGCTGGCCCGCGCGGGTGCGGCGCATGAGTTCGCTGTTGCTCGAATCGATCTCGGGCAACACCTCGACGGTGAAGTCGGGCAACAGGGGGTAAACCTGCTCCCAAACCGTTTCGGCGGGCCAGCGGGTCATGGGTGGATGCATCCTTGCAAGCTTGACTGAGGTGGACGTCGGGCTTTGTCGCGGCGCATGCCGGGTTGGTACTACTTTTTCTGGCTGGGGGTTTTGTCCGCCTTGGCCGGTTTAGCCGCCTTGGAGGATTTCTTTTTGTCTTTGGCCTTGGCATCGGACTTGGATTTGGTCTTGCCGTCGGCCTTGGATTTAACTTTGTCTTTGTCTTTGTCTTTGTTTTTGACTTTGTCTTTGGCCTTGGACTTTTTCTGACTTGGCGTTTTGGGCGTGTCCTTGCGCTCTTTGGGCGAGAGCAGCGTGCCCCGGCAAAGGGCGCTGCCGCACCAACAAGGGTATTCGGCCTTGAGCTTCTTGGTGTAGGGCTCGTCGATGATGAGCCCGTAGTCGTAGTTCAGCTCTTCGCCTGCTTTGATGTTGCGAATGGCCTTGATGAAAATGCGGTCGTTGTCTTCATCGGCTTCGCAGTTGGGTGCGCAACTGTGGTTGATCCAACGCGAGGAGTTGCCGCCGTGCAGCGCATCGATCACCCGGTCTTCGTTCACATGGAAGTAAAACGTGTGGTTGGGGTCATGGGGGTCGTGCGGGTGGCGCTCTTGCGCCTCGTCCCAGCTGATGACCTCGCCCACGTACTCGATCAGGGTCTCGCCTTCGGCCAGGTCTTGCAGGGCAAAAACGCCTTTGCCGTGAACACCGGAGCGCCGCACCTGGATGCGTTTACCGGGTGCGCTGGGCGTCTTACGGCTAGGGGGGGGTACAGGTATTTTGGCCACGGCGTTAAAAATTTGTTATGGTGAATTCATGTGGGCGTGCGCGTGAGCGCGTGCCTGGGCGCGTGCGCACACGCGAGACAACGGATTGTAATGACATGAAGACCTTGGTAATTGCAGAGAAGCCTTCGGTGGCTCAAGACATCGTCAAAGCCTTGACCCCGACCTCGGGCAAGTTCGAGAAACACGACGACCATTTCGAGAACGACAAATACGTGGTGACCAGCGCGGTGGGCCACTTGGTGGAGATTCAGGCCCCCGAGCAATACGACGTCAAGCGTGGCAAGTGGAGCTTTGCCAATTTGCCGGTGATCCCGCCGCACTTTGACTTGAAGCCCGTGGACAAAACCAAGACCCGTCTGAACGCGGTGGTCAAGCAGGCCAAGCGCAAGGACGTGAACGCCCTCATCAACGCCTGTGACGCGGGCCGTGAGGGGGAGCTGATCTTCCGCCTGATCGAGCAATACGCAGGCGGCACCAAGAGCCTGGACAAGCCCGTGCAGCGCCTGTGGTTGCAGTCCATGACGCCCCAGGCCATCCGCGACGGCTTTGACAACCTGCGCACCAACACCCAGATGCAGGGCCTGGCCGATGCCGCCCGCAGCCGCTCTGAAGCCGACTGGCTGGTGGGCATCAACGGCACGCGGGCCATGACCGCGTTCAACTCGCGTGACGGCGGCTTCTTCTTGACCACCGTGGGCCGGGTACAAACACCCACGCTGGCCGTGGTGGTCGAGCGCGAAGAGCAAATCCGCAAATTCATCAGCCGCGATTACTGGGAAATCCATGCCGAGTTCGCTGCCACCGCAGGCACCTACCCCGGCAAGTGGTTCGATCCGAAGTGGAAAAAAGAAGAGGACGCCGAAAAGAAGGCCGACCGGAAATGGACCGCTGCCGAAGCCCAAGCCATTGTTCAGGCGGTGCGCGGCAAGACCGCATCGGTGACCGAAGAATCGACGCCCACCACGCAAGCCAGCCCCGGCCTGTTTGACCTGACCAGTCTGCAGCGCGAGGCCAATGGCAAGTTCGGCTTCTCAGCCAAGACCACGCTGGCGCTGGCCCAAAGCCTGTACGAACGCCACAAGGCCCTGACCTACCCGCGTACCGACTCGCGCCACCTGCCTGAAGACTACGTGCCCGTGGCCAAAGAAACCTTCGAGATGCTGGCCGACAGCGGCATGCGCCACCTGGCCCCGCATGCGCTCACCGCGCTGAACAACAACTACGTGCGCAAGATCCCGCGTGTGTTCGACAACAAGAAAGTGTCAGACCACTTCGCCATCATCCCCACGCTGCAGGCGCCCAACGGCTTGTCAGATGCCGAGCAAAAGCTGTATGACCTGGTGGTGCGCCGCTTCATGGCGGTGTTCTTCCCCAGCGCCGAATACCAAGTGACCACCCGCATCAGCGTGGCCGCAGGCCACAGCTTCAAGACCGTGGGCAAGGTGCTGGTCAAACCGGGCTGGTTGGCCATTTATGGCAAAGAAGCCGCAGAAGAAGTGGAAGACGCCAAGGACGGCGACAAGGGCCAGAACCTGGTGCCGGTGCGGCCGGGTGAACAAGTCGGCGTCGACTCGGTCGAGGCCAAGGGCTTGAAGACGCGCCCACCTGCACGCTATTCAGAAGCCACGCTGTTGGGTGCCATGGAGGGCGCGGGGAAGATGGTTGACGACGACGAGCTGCGCGAAGCCATGCAGGAAAAAGGCCTGGGCACGCCCGCGACACGCGCCGCCATTATCGAAGGTCTGATCAACGAGAAATACATGCTGCGCGAAGGCCGCGAGATGATCCCGACGGCCAAGGCTTTCCAGCTCATGACGCTGCTGCGCGGTTTGCAGGTGGAGGAGCTTTCCAAACCTGAATTGACCGGCGAATGGGAATACAAGCTGGCCCAAATGGAGCAAGGCAAATTGAGCCGCGCCACCTTCATGGCCGAGATCGCGGCCATGACCGAGCACATCGTCAAGAAAGCCAAAGAGTACGACCGCGACACCGTGCCCGGTGACTACGCCACCGTCACCACGCCTTGCCCCACCTGTGGTGGCGTGGTGAAAGAAAACTACCGCAGGTACACCTGCACGGGCGCTGACGGTGCGAGCGAGGGCTGCGGGTTCTCGTTTGGCAAGACGCCTGCAGGCCGCACCTTCGAGCCTGCCGAAGTCGAGCAGTTCATGCGCGACAAAAAAATTGGCCCACTGGACGGCTTTCGCTCCAAAGCCGGTTGGCCTTTTGTGGCCGAGATGGCGCTCAAGTACAGCGAGGAAGACAAGAACTGGAAGCTCGAATTCGACTTCGGTGACGATAAGAAGAACGAAGAAAGTGGCGAGATCGTCGAGTTCACCGATGCGTCATTGGGCGCTTGCCCCAAGTGTGGCGGCGCTGTCCACGAGCACGGCAGCAATTACTTGTGCAGCAAATCCGTGCCGACGAACGATCAACCCACGCCAAGCTGCGACTTCAAGACCGGCAAGATCATCTTGCAGCAACCGGTGGAGCGCGAGCAAGTCGTCAAACTTCTCGCGACTGGCAAGACCGACCTGCTCGACAAGTTCATCAGCAACCGCACGCGCCGCAGCTTCAAGGCCATGTTGGCCTGGAACCCTGAAGAGGGCAAGGTCACCTTCGAGTTCGCGCCGCGCGAAGGCGGCAAGAAGTACCCGCCGCGCAAGACCGCAGCGACCAAGACACCGTTTGGCAAAGCAGCGGCTAAAAAGACGGCGGCCAAAACCTCCAAAGCCCCAGCCGCCAAACCCGCGGCCAAAAAAGTGGTCAAGCCTGCCGCCGAAAAAACCCCGCGCAAAGCCGCTGTGGGCACCCTCAAACCCAGCCCAGCCTTGATGGCGGTGATCGGCGACGGCACCTTTGCACGCACCGAGGTGGTCAAGAAAATTTGGGACTACATCAAGGCCAACAACCTGCAAGACCCGGCCGACAAGCGCTCGATCAAAGCCGACAGCAAGCTGCAAGCGGTGTTTGGCAAAGGCCAGGCCACCATGTTCGAGTTGGCCGGGATCATCGGCAAGCACCTGAGCTGAGGGGCTCTGCCCCTCACAGTGCGTGCAGCACCAGCTTCACGGGCAAAGCGTCCAACAGGGGTTTGAGCGTGTTCCAGGCAGCAACAGGCGTGGCGCGGGCGTCTACCTCCACCGGTGCATCGCCTGTCGCTTGCACCTGCGGCCATTGCGCAGGTTCAAGCAGCAAGGGCGCTAAGGTGTTGTGGATCAGTCTCTGCACCACCGCCGCGGTCGCCAGAGTGCGCAATTCGGGTTTGTAAATTTTGCCCACGTTGGTCACGGGCATGGCATTCAGGACCTTGATCGATTTGGGTTTGGCGGGGCCTTCGTCGACACGCTCGGCCGTGAAGGCGAGCAACTCGGCTTCGCTCACCTGGCTGCCGGGTTTGAGGGTGGCAAATGCCACAGGCACTTCGCCCGCGTAGGCGTCTGGCGCTCCAACTGCCGCGCACAAGGCCACCGCCGGATGCGCACCCAGTGCGTCTTCGATCACTTTGGGATCGATGTTGTGGCCGCTGCGGATGATCAGGTCCTTGGCGCGGCCCGACAGGTGCAGGCGGCCTTGCGTGTCGATGAAGCCCACATCGCCCGTGATGAGCCAGCCGTCGGGCGTGAAACTGCGTGCGGTCTCTGCGGCATCCAGGTAGCCAGAAAACAAATTCGGCCCTTGGTAGAGCACCATGCCTTGTTCGCCTGCGGGCAGGTTGTGCGATGTGGCCTGGTCATCGCTGCTCAGCGCCACGATGCGCACACGCGCATGCGGCAAAGGCCAACCCACGCAACCCGCCGGAGCAGTCAGTCCCGGTGGGGCCACGGTGCTCAGGCCGACGGTTTCGGTCATGCCCAGGCTCTCGTTGATGTGCAAACCAAAGGCTTGTTCAAAGCGTTGTGCCAGCTCGGGCGGCAGTGGCGCTGCGCCTGTGCGCACCGCACGCAGGGTTGAAATGTCGGCCCCCTGCAGCGGCACGCCCGCCAATGCGGCCAGCACCGTGGGCACGCCCGACATCAGTGTGCAGCGGTGGTGGGCCACCAGCCGCCAATAGTTGTGCACCACCTCGCGGTTGCGAAACATGGCTTCGGTGGGAATGACCACATGCATGCCGACGGCCAGCGAACACAAGGCACCGGGCAACACGCCCGCCACATGGAACAGCGGGTAGCCGTTGATCGTCACATCGCTCGAGCGAAAGCCTTGCATGCGGGCATTGGCCCAAGCGGTGAAGACCTGCGCGCCATGGCTGTGCCGGGCCAGTTTGGGGGCTCCGGTGGTGCCGCCTGTGTGAAAGTAAGCCGCGATGTCCGTGGGCTGAAAAACCCGTTGGCTGACCAGGTGCTCGGCCACCTGCGTGGCCCGCAAAGCGTGGAAATCTTGCACACCTGCAGGCAGCGCGTCCCCGTCTGGAAGTGGACCTCCATCTGGATTGACCAGCAAAACCGTCTTCAAACTGGGCAATTGGGTTTGCAGGCGCAAGGCCTTGGCCCGCAACTGGCTGTCGTCTGCGGCGCCATGCGCGATCAGCACTTTGGCGTTGCTGGCCCGCAGCAGCGACAGCAGTTTTTCGTCACTGAGCAAGGGGTTGAGCGGCTGCACGATCCCCGCCGCCTCGCCACCCCACAGCGCCAGGTGGTAGGCCAGGCCGCCGGGCAACAAAACCCCCACGGCGTCTTGAGGGCCCACACCCAGTTGGTGCAGCAAATTGGCGGTCTGGTGGATGCCTTGCAGCAAGCTGCGGTAGGTCCAGGTAGTGGACGCACCGCCGGGCTGGCCCGTGTGCAAAAAGCTCAGCGCAGGCTGCTCGGCATGCACCTGGGCGCTGGCACGGATCAGCGCATAGGTGCTGGCCCAAGGGATGGCCTCGGCCAAGGGTGTGGCCTCGATGCGGTGGATGTCGGCCAGGCTTTGAACGGGAGATGAAACAGTCAGGTGCATGACCGATGTTAGCCAGCGCCTGACGCAGGCTTTGTCTCTCAAGTGGCAAGCGGGTGCATTTCAAACCGCCTGTCATGTCAAGATGCCCACTTTGCAAGCCTTCAGGGGTCACCCATGCACGATGCCAGCGCCCTGCCCACTTTTGAAGACGTCCTGGCCGCCGCCGCGCGGCTGCAAGGGCATGCCCACCGCACGCCGGTGCTGCAGTCGCGCACGCTCAACGCGCAGTTGAGTGCGCAGGCCTTCATCAAGTGCGAAAACTTTCAGCGCATGGGGGCCTTCAAGTTCCGCGGTGGTTTCAATGCCCTGTCGCGGCTGACGCCCGCCGAGCGCCGCGCCGGGGTGGTGGCTTACTCATCGGGCAACCACGCCCAAGCGGTGGCCTTGTCGGCGCAAATACTGGACATCCCGGCCACCATCGTCATGCCGCACGATGCCTCGCCTGCCAAGCTGGCGGCCACCCGCGGCTATGGCGCGACTGTGGTGGGTTACGACCGCTACACAGACGATGCACTGGCCATTGCCCAAGGCCTGGCCACCGAGCACGGCATGCGCTTCATTCCACCCTTTGACCACCCGGACGTGCTGAGCGGCCAGGGCACTGCGGCGCTGGAGTTGTTGCAAGAGGTGGGCGAGCTCGATGCCTTGTTTGTGTGCCTGGGCGGCGGCGGCCTGCTCAGCGGCAGCGCCCTGTCGGCCAAGGCCTTGTCGCCAGCTTGCAAGATTTTCGGCGTGGAGCCCGAAGCGGGCAACGATGTGCAGCAGTCCTTGCAACAGGGCCAGCGGGTGCGCATTGCCACCCCAGTGACGATTGCCGACGGCGCACAAACGCCCATGGTGGGCGAAATCACCTTCGAGATCATCCGCCGCTTGGTCGACGCGGTGCATACCGTCACCGATGCGCAGCTGGTGCAGGCCATGCGTTTTTATGCCGAACGCATGAAGATGGTGGTCGAACCCACAGGCTGCCTGTCGCTGGCAGCGGCCATTCAGGCCAGCGAGCAGCTTCAAGGTCAGCGCGTGGGCATCATCGTGAGCGGTGGCAACGTGGATTTGGGCCGCTTTGCGCAGTTGCTCAGCCAGGGCTGAGGCCTGCGGTTCACTCGAATCTTCACAGGTTGACGTTTCAACCAGTTCGCCCTGAAGGGTGCTTGGCAGCGGGATGCTAAAAAGTCGACCCCACCACCCGCGCCATCTCCAGGCACTTGTTCGCGTAACCCCACTCGTTGTCGTACCAGGCCACCACCTTGATGAACGTGCTGTCCAGTGCGATGCCTGCGTTGGCATCGAACACGCTGGTGCACACCTCGCCCCGGAAGTCGGTCGACACCACTTTATCGGTGGTGTAGCCCAGCACGCCCTTCAAAGCCCCTTCGCTTTGCGCCTTCATTTCGGCGCAAATTTCGGCATAGGTGGCGGGTGTTTCCAGCTCGGCCGTCAGGTCCACCACCGAGACGTCCGACGTGGGCACGCGAAACGCCATGCCCGTCAGCTTGCCCTTGATGTCCGGGATCACCACGCCCACCGCCTTGGCTGCGCCCGTGCTGCTGGGGATGATGTTTTCCAGAATGCCGCGCCCACCGCGCCAGTCCTTGTTGCTCGGGCTGTCCACGGTTTTTTGGGTGGCGGTGGCGGCGTGCACGGTGGTCATCAGCCCGCGCTTGATGCCCCACTTGTCGTGCAGCACTTTGGTGATGGGGGCCAGCGCGTTGGTGGTGCAGCTGGCATTGCTGATGATGGCTTGCCCGGCATACGACGCGTGGTTCACGCCGTACACAAACATGGGCGTGTCGTCTTTCGAAGGTGCTGACATGACGACTTTTTTGGCCCCTGCGGCCAGGTGCTGGCCTGCGCTGTCTTTGTCCAAAAACAGTCCTGTCGATTCGATCACCACATCGGCACCAACTTCGTTCCACTTCAGCTGTGCCGGGTCGCGCTCTTGCGTCAGGCGGATGCGCTGGCCGTTGACCACGAGAGTGTTGCCGTCCACCACGATGCGGCCTTTGAATCGGCCATGCACGCTGTCGTATTGCAGCATGTAGGCCAGGTATTCGGGCTCCAACAGGTCGTTGATGCCGACGATCTCGACGTCGTGGAAATTTTGCACCGCTGCGCGCAGCACCATGCGGCCTATGCGGCCAAATCCGTTGATACCTATCTTGGTGGTCATGTAAGTCTCACTTTCGTTGGATGTGTCAGTGGGGGCTGCTGCCGTTGTGGGGCCATCGCCGATGTAACCATCGTATGCGAATTTATGAAACTTTGTTACATGCCATGCGCGTCACATGGGATTGTTCTGGTTGTGTAACCGCGGAACGGCTGCGGAACGTCACTGAAGTTGCCAGTTTGCGTCACTGAAGATGCTCGTTTTCTTCCCCTAGCCCATTGAACTTTGCAGATTTTTTGCGGCTGATTTCAATCGTCTCTTGAACTGCAAATTCATCTAATTTGCTGTTTGGAAAATTAACGTACCAATACAGATCTAAAAAAGATGGATGTGAACTGGTCAATCGGCTCCAAACTGCGCATCAGTTTTGACCTCAAAATGGCGCCCTCCCAACCTACCCAAAAAAAACGGGACAGTGCTTGGGGGTCTTGCCCCGGAGCCAATTCGCCGACATCGATGGCCTCGCTCAGGCACTCAGCAACTCGTTTCTCCCATGACACCAAAACCCCCTCCAACCGCTCACGAAACTGCGTATCGAGCGCAGCAAGCTCTTGACCAAGATTGCCGATCAGACAGCCCCGTTTGAAGTCAAACTTCAACATGCCATTTTTTGCATTCACGGTGAAATTAACCAAACGCTGCAGAGGTGGCTGTGAAGTGTCGCCAAAAATGCGGTCCATTTTTTTAGCGTAATACGCCTCATAGTTGTCAATGACGGCGTGTCCAAAGTGATTTTTGCTTTTGAAGTAATGGTAGAAGGAGCCCTTGGGTACGCCGACGCGCTTGAGAACTTCATCAATGCCCGTTATTTGAAACCCACGCTCGGTCAAAAGTTCGGTTCCGCACCAAACCAGCACGCTGCGTGTGTCAGTGCGTGTCGCAGAGCGGCGGCTGCTTCTGCTCGGACTCGACGCAAAGTGATCGGTAAGGTTTTCTGACACGGTAAATTCTCCGACTGGCATTGAAATTTGTACCCAGGCTTATTGGGGCCAGTAGCGTTTTTTGACCCATTTTTTGTAAAGCTTACCTGTGGGCAAACGAGGTAGCTCCAGGTCGAAATCTATCGACCTTGGACATTTGAAGTCTGCCAATTTTCCGCGACAAAATGTCTGCAGTTCTTCCGCCAAAGCTGGGCCAATATCGCATGCATGAACGGGCTGTATGACGGCTTTTACTTCCTCACCCCAATCACTGTTGGGGACGCCAACCACAGCAGCGTCCATTACTTTTGGATGCTGAAGCAACACGTTTTCAATTTCTTGCGGATAAATATTGACGCCCCCACTGATGATCATGAAGGCTTTTCGGTCTACCAAATAAAGGTAGCCCTGCTCATCCAAGTAGCCAATGTCGCCGAGGGTAGTCCATCCCTGTGCGTTTCTCGTTTGTGCGGTGCTCACAGGGTCATTGTGGTACGAGAACTGGGGGCCATCCGAAAAATACACAGCGCCTATCTGACCTGCTTCTAGTGGGGCACCCTCTTCATCGCAAATATGCAAATTTCCTTGCGAGGCTCGACCTACCGAGCCTTTGTGCGCCAACCACTCAGAGGGGGTGATGCTGCAAAAACCATTGTTTTCCGTGCCTGCATAGTATTCGTGCACGATTGGGCCCCACCAGTCCATCATCTTTTCTTTGACATCAACAGGGCAAGGAGCAGCCGCGTGAACAGCCATTTTCATGGATGTCAAATCGAATTTTTCACGTATCGCCAGGTCAAGCTTTAACAATCGCACAAACATGGTGGGCACCCATTGACTGTGGGTGATGCGGCAACGCTCAATCGTCTGCAGGGCCAGGAGTGCATCAAAACGCTCCATGACCGTCACGGTCCCACCCATTTTGATCACCGTCATGCTGTGTCGCAGCGGTGCAGCATGGTACAAGGGTGCAGTAGAGAGGTAATGACTGTCAGCGGCGTATCCAAACAGGGGCGCCAGCAATGTCACCAACATGGTTTGCTGTCCTGCGGCTGTCTTGGGCAGTGGCCACAACACACCTTTGGGGCGTCCAGTTGTACCCGAGGAGTAAAGCATGTCACTGCCTTGCAAAGCTTGTGCAAGGGCAAAGGTTGGCTTTTTTGAACACAGAGCGATCCAATCTCCGTGCCCCATTTCTTCAACTGAGGCACCGACGCTCATGCACTGCAGCGTGCGGGGCAGCTTGGAGAGCAAGTCTTGGTCCACACAATCCAAAACTGTCGAATAAACAAACAAGCGTGCACCACAGTCCCGGACGATGTAATCAATCTCGTCTGTCGTCAGGCGTGTACTGATCAGCGTGTAGTAGACGCCACTTCGATCCAAACCAAAGCAAAGTTCTAGCAATTCACGGCAGTTGTTCATCAGTACGGCCACGTGTTCGCCTGGAAGGATACCCAGATCCGATACCAGATGAGCAACTTGATTGGCTCGACCATCGAGCTGTGCAAATGTGACTTGTTCACCACTTTCGCACATCTGAAATGCAATTTTTTCAGGGTCAACACGCACTGGTTGAATAGGAATTAACATCGGACCCCCGTTTTTAATGGGCAATACAGACTTTGCCGAACTGTGCGCCACTCTTCAAATACGTCATGGCTTCTTTGAGTTCCTCGAAAGCAAAGACCTTGTCGGTCACGGGTACGATCTTGTGCTGTGCCATGGCCCGCAGCATGGCCTCCATCCCATCGCGGTGTCCAACCGTCACGCCCTGAAGGCGAACTTGGCGGGTGATGATGTGACCTAAGGAGGTGTTGAGGCTGCTTCCTGACAAGATGCCAATCATGGCCAAAGTACCGCCTGGACGAATGCAGCGCAGCGATTGAGGGAGTGTTTTTTCACCCCCCAACTCCAAAATCAAATCGTATCCACGTCCCTGCGTCACCTCGCGTGTGGCTTTTGCCCATTCGGGCTGTTCACGGTAATTGATCACGGCATCTGCGCCCAATGCGCTCGCACGTTCCATTCGCTCTCCGCTTGAGCTGATAACGGTGACATGAGCCCCTAAGCTTTTGGCGAACTGCAGTGCAAACAAAGCCACTCCGCCGCATCCTTGTACCAAAACTCGGTCACCTGACTTGACATGACCGGAAGTGACCACAGCACTCCAAGCAGTCAAAGCGGCGCAAGGAAGGCTTGCAGCTTGGATATCACTCAAGTAGCTTGGAACGGACACAACACCTTGTTCAGAAAGACACATCAACTCCGTCATGGTCCCATCAATAGGCCCTCCGAGAGATTGGGTGAGCCTCTGCAAATCGGGTTCTCCCCCAATCCATCCCTGGAAATAAGTGGGGCAAACTCGATCACCTACCCGGACACGCGTCACGCCCGCCCCGACCGCGATGACATCTCCCACCCCATCAGAGATGGGAATCAATGGCAATTGGCCCGTGTAGGCGCCATAACCGCGCTCCGGCACAACGAGGTCGCGGTAATTGAGCGAAGAGGCGCGCATGCGCACCAAAACCTGACCATCCCTGACTGTAGGTTCAGGACGCTGGGAAAGTTTCAGGTGATCAATTCCCCATTCCCCCTCGATTTGAAAGACGCGCATTCAGGTTGCTCCTGGTTTGAAACGAAATTCATGCGCCACACGTTCCAGCAGCATCGCTGTAGAGCCGTCGGCCAATGAAGCTGTGTGCGCCGCAGTGAGATGCCTTAAAAAAGCATAACGATCTAAAAATCCTTCTGCACCCATGGCATGCAAAAGAGAACCCAGTTGCGTCTGAGCCATGCTGGTGGCATACAGTTTGGCTTGAGCAGCAGCAGTTTGAACCTCACCCCCCTTGTCAATGAGGTCACATGCCTCCCTGACCAAAAGCTCAGCTGCTTGCAAAGCTGTTGCTGCTTGTGCCACTTGCCATCGCCAGCCTTGGTATTGATCCAAAGACTGGCCAAATGCGGTTCGCTTGTGGCCATAAACACTCACGTCGGATAAAGCTTGCGACACCATCGCGCAACACATTGCCGCAACATAAGTGCGCGCACGGTTGATGGCACCCATGATGTCGACAAACGCCTGGCCTGGCTCATACAAGAGGTGAGAGGAATCGCAATAGACGTTTGTCAAGCGAAATCCTCCAATACCCATGCTGCTCAGGGCACTGCTGGTGGCAACGGCAAGGCGCTCGAATCCTGGCGAATCAGCACGAATAAAGAATGCCGCAATTCCCTTGACGCCTGAACCTGCTTGAGTTTGAGCGTAAACCACGACACCGTCAGCATGCACAGCATTGATGATCCAAGTCTTAGTCCCGTTAAGCAACCAACCCTCACCATTTCGGATGGCCGTGGTTTTAACTTGGCCCAAGTCTGATCCTGCGTCCGGCTCAGTCAGCGCAGTGCATGCCACAAAGCTGCCGCGCAGTAAATCACTGACATACCGAGGTGCCAACTGATTGGGGGATGCTTTCACAAGTTGCACAGCAACGTTGTGTGAATTCACCAAGGCCATGGCAGCACTGAAATCAATCCGGGCTAGCTCGTACAGCACCTTGACCTTGTCAGCGAATGACAAGTCAAATCCTCCGTACTCCAGCGGAACTTGTAGGCGCAATAATCCAGCAGATCCAGCAGGCTCAAATAAAGCTTGCCGGTCAAAAAGGCCCTTCCCCCATTGAGCTGCATTCGGGGCTAGATGTCTTTGAGCAAATTGATGGGCTTCTTCGATGACGCTGGTCGCACGTTTGGACAGCTCTTCAGTGTCTACGGTCATTTCTTCATGCCTTGCTGGCCGGCTTGTTATGACTTGCGATGGGTCGACTCGTTCTTGACCATCGCCACAGGGAGGCAACCAAAGGCACCAACCCTTTAGGCAAGAAAATCGTAGCCACCACCAAAATCAATCCATAGGTGATGAGCCGAAAACTGTCCGCAAACCGTAAAATTTCAGGCAAGAATGTGACCGAAACTGCGCCAACGATGGGGCCTGTCAGCGTCCCGCTACCGCCCAAAATGACCGCCAAAATGATGTTCAAAGATTGATCGACGCCAAACGGCTCAGGATTCAAAAAGCCGATGTAGTGAGCATATAGAGTGCCCGCCAAACCGGCCAAGATTGAACTCATAACAAACGCAAACAACTTGTAGCGTGAAGTCATGACGCCCATGGCTTCTGCGAGATCTTCGTTTTGGCGTATAGCCAACATCACCCGTCCTGCACGAGAGTGCAACACCAAGGCGCAAAAAACAGTTGCCAAAACCGCGGCAGACAAAGCAAGAGCGTAATAGTTGAGATTGCTGCGCCCTTCGAAACTGAAGACATGCCCAAAAAGTGTCAGTTCACTGGGACGTGGCACATCAGGTATTCCGGCTTCGCCTCCGGTGAGAGCGCGAAACGTCATCAACACAATAAAGATCACCATGTTGTACGCTAACGTGACAATTGAAAAATAGTGTCCTTTTACTCGGAGACTCGGATACCCCGCAACTACAGCCATGACCCCGGTCAGCAAGGGCGCAATCACCAGCGTAGTCCAAACCGAAACACCAAAGTTCATGGTCAACAAGGTGGATATGTAAGCACCTATGCCCATGAATCCTGCTTGTGCGATCGACACGTAACCCACAAATCCTTGCGTTAAATTTTGGCCCTGTGCAAGCACAATCCAAATCAACGCCAAGGTCATCAAATGAATGTAGTAGGGTGATTTGAAGGCATGTGGCATCGCCAAAGCACCTGCTATAGCGGCTACGCTGAATAGCAAAGGTTTGTTGAAAAAGCGCATCATTTTTTCCCCATCAAGCCTTGTGGCATGACCAGCAAGACCAAGATCATGATTAAGAAGGAGATCACATCCTTGTAAGCGGACGATAAAAAACCTGCGGCCAAAGACTCACTGACACCCAAAACCAAGCCCCCCAAAATTGCACCCGGCAATGATCCAAGTCCACCCAAGATCAATACTGCAAATCCCTTCACAGCAAAGCTTTCACCTACGCCTGGTGCAAGCGCCAACAAAGCGCCGATTAATGCACCTGCCGCAACCCCAAGGGCTGAAGAAATAGCAAACACCACCGAAGAGACCAAATTCACATTCACACCCATCAACACCGCCGCATGTCGGTTTTGAGCCACAGCGCGAACAGATTTTCCGGTTTTTGTTTTTAAAAGAAGAAACATCACAATTGCAACCAAAGTGACCGACGTCACGATCACGACCATGCGGAGCTGTGCAACGAAGATGCCTCCAAAATCAAAAACTTTTTGGTAGGGCGTTTGAATGATGACCTGATCGGCTCCAAATAACAGCAAGTTGCCACCTTCCAGCATCATTGTCAGTCCCAAAGCAATGATGAAGGCATTGATGTGCGGTGCATCACGTACTGGTCGATAGGCCAAGCGCTCAATGAGCATTCCCAACACAGCACCCACAGGCATCGCCAATGCCATGCTTGCAAACAGGGGAAGTCCCATCGTTGTCGAAAATACGAACGTTAAGTAGCCCCCAAACATGGCCAATGAGCCATGTGCAAAATGCGCAATCCCTAATATTCCAAATACAACGGTCAGTCCAAGTGCCACCAAGGTGTAGACAGAACCAATGGCAAGCCCATTGAATATTTGTTGCAGTAATTCATTCATCGCATTTCACCGTTCGGATATCCCAGCTGCGGGAGACAGAAACCATCGCGACTCAGTTTTTGACTGAGTCGCGGGGGGTTGACCAATAACGCTCAGGACTTATTTGCGAATGCTGCGCAAGAATTGCGAATAGGTTTTGTTATCCGATGGCAACTCGGCCACGAAGACCCACTTGCCCTTTTGCCACTGGAAAGCGCCATTGGACGTGTAGGCTTGGCCGTTTTGGTCGAAAATTGCACCGCCATCGTTGGGCATGTACTTCATGACGGCTTCCTTGGGAATTGGCAAAGTCCGCACAGCGTCGGCGACTTTTTTGGCATCCTTGGCACTGCCTGCGCGTTCGATGGCATTTTTCAGCACGTAAACCTGGTCGTAGGCATAAGGCGAACTGGGGGTGGGCGATTGGTTGAACTTTTTCCTGTAATTGGCATCGTAAGCCTTGGCTTGTGGACCCAACGCTTCAATGGTCAGCTCTGTTGGGCGCAGATCCCAAACGCCTTCCATTTGGGCACTTGTCACAACCTTCAGAAACTGCTCTTCGCTGCCACTGGTAAAACCGTAACGCGGAACATTCAGGCCCAATTCCAATGCCTGACGGTACACAAATGCGGCAGGCTCAACGTAACCCACGACAAGGATTGCATCCGGTTTGAGACCGCGAATTTTAGTCAATTGCGGTGTCATATCGCGATCACGAAGCCCAAATGCTTCTTTTGCAACAATCTTGCCACCCACTTTGTTCAGCTCTTTTTCGAATGCATCTACATATTGGGTATAAAAACCAACTTCCAAAGCGCCAATGACCGCAACATTGCGCGCACCCCTTTGTGCCACGAATGTACCGGCTGCAGCGCCCGTGAAGTCTGCAGGTGGACGTGTCCGAAATACGTTGGCGATTCCCTGTGCTGTGATGGCGCGTTCAGCAGCGTTGCCCACCAACATGACTGCATCCTCTTTGGCGATGAAGGAAGCTACAGCACTGGTTGACCCGGAGCAGCAAAAACCCAGAAGATATTTCACGTTGTCACGGTCGATCAGCTTTCGCACACTGTTGGTAGCCTCTGTTGGGTTGGCTTTGTCGTCCGAGGTGATGACCTTGAGTTTGTAGTTGATAGAGCCCGCCTTGATACCGCCCGCTGCATTGATTTCATCGGCAGCCATTTGAACTGCGTTGGCTTGCGGCAAGCCGTAGACAGCACCACCACCGGTTAATGCATCGTTCACGCCGATCACCAACACTTCATCCGCTGCGTGTGCGAAAGGCATCAAGGCTGCACTCAAGGCCAGTGCAGCCAAAGTCAAAGGTGTCTTCAGTTTCATTCGTTGTCTCCAGTTTATAAAAAAATCGTTTTTGCAGCGACCTTTTCAAAGGCAGCCGCTACCACCTCAATAGCCCAAATAGGCTTTGCTCACTTGCGGATCGTTTCTGAGTTCCTGGCCGGTGCCATGCAATACCACTTCGCCCGCTTCCAAAACATAAGCGCGATCTGCCAAGCGCAATGCCATCGCTGCGTTTTGTTCAACCAAGACGATGGTTGTTCCCATTGCTTTGATGCGCACCAAAATTTGCTCGACTTCTTCAACAATTTTGGGAGCCAAACCTAACGAAGGCTCATCGAAGATACAAAGTTTGGGTCTCGCCATCAATGCCCGCGCTATGGCCAGCATCTCTTGTTCACCACCGGAAAGAGTTCCGGCTCTTTGCTTGGCCCGCTCGCGTAATACGGGAAACAGATCGAGCATTTTTTCGACGTCACTTTTCTGCTCGTTGTCTGTCCGAGTGTGCGCACCCATTTCTAAATTTTCGACCACCGACATCTCGGCGAACACTTGCCGACCTTCAGGGCACATGGTGATCCCTTTGCGAACAATGGCATGACCGCTTAATCCGTCTAATCGTTCATTCATGAATTCAATGCTGCCTGAACGTACCTCGTTCAGGCCACAGATACAACGCAATGTGGTTGTTTTACCTGCGCCATTGGCCCCAATCAGCGCAACACATTCACGCTCATTCACATCAAGACTGATCCCATGTAGAACATTGACTTTTCCATAACCTGCTGTGAGATTTTTAATATGCAACATCAATGCACCCCACCCAAATACGCTTCGATGACGGCCGAGTTGCGCTGAATGTCCAAAGGCTTACCTTCAGCTATTTTTTCACCAAAATTGAGCACCACAATGCGATCACACACTTCCATAATCAGCCCCATGTGATGCTCAATGACCAGCACAGCCAAGCCTCTTTTGCGAATACGCATGATGACTTCGGCCAAGTCTTTGCGTTCTTTCGCCACCATGCCTGCCGCTGGTTCGTCTAGCAAGATCAGCTTGGGATCTGAAGCCATTGCGGTTGCAATCATCAACAGCCGTTGCTGAGCCGATGAAATCGTCGATGTCAGATCGTTGATGACATCTCCCAAACCCACAAACTCCACCAACTCTTGCGCTTTAGCGCGTTGTTCGGCGTCCTGCACTCTTGCGCTTTTCATTCTCAGAACTGAATGCCACGGGGAAACACTGTAGCTCGTATGGCATGCAGTGAAAACTTGCTCCAGCACACTGAACTCTGCAAGCAAACTTGTGGTTTGAAATGTTCGTGCCAAACCCAGCGGAACACGCCGGCTGATGGGGAGTTTGTTGACGTTTTGGTTTCGCCAAACTATGTCGCCCGAACTGGTTGGCACCGCGCCTGAAATCAAATTGACCGACGTGGATTTGCCCGATCCGTTAGGTCCAATCAATCCCACAATTTCATTGGAGTTCACATCAAAGCTCAAATTCTTAACGGCTTGTACGCCACCAAAATTTTTACTGACTTGATTCAACGTTAGCAGTCGCTCTGGCTCAGGCATTTGAACTGTGTCTTTCCTGGTTGCACGTGAAGTGTCTGAATATTCTTTTGTGTCGACGAACTTGACCTCATCACACAACGGCAAAATTTATTTTATTATTAGACCGGTCGTCTACAACTGGGGTTTTCCCTGTCAAGGGCCCAAGCTGTATCGCACCCGATGGGCACAAGATGACCCCTTGCGCTGGGTGCCAAAACGGCCCATCAGCGATGGGACACCTTGCCCCATGCCAGCGATAAACTGCGCCTGTGTGCACCAACTTCACCCCAACCCAACGCGCCCCATGGGTCAAGGACAAGCTCGGCGTTGACTTGCCTGCGGGCTACCCCGAAGAGTCCTACCCCGGGTTTGCATCCCCCATCGTGGTCAAGAGCCACCAGACGGGCCGGGTCGCTTGCGGTCTGGCCCGGTTTGGCCTGATCCCGGCATGGGCCAAGGACGACAAGATCAGTCGCCACACCTACAACGCCCGCAGCGAAACCGCCGCAGAAAAACCCAGCTACCGCACCGCGTGGCGGCAGCGGCAGTTTGGCCTGGTGTTGGTCGACAACTTCTATGAGCCCAGCTACGCGTCCGGCAAGGCTGTGCGTTGGAAAATCGCTCTGGCCAGTGGCGATCCGTTCGGCATCGCCTGCCTGTGGGACCGCTGGACAGACCCGGCCTCGGGGGAGCGGGTGGTGAGTTTTTCGATGCTCACGGTCAATGCCGACGCGCACCCGGTGATGCAGCAGTTTCACAAGCCCGGCGATGAAAAACGCACCCCCGTCGTCATCGCACCGGCGCTGCACAATGCCTGGCTGGGTGCCGATGTCCCCCAGGCTGCCGAGCTGATGCGCTGGCAGCACATGCCAGAGCTGGTGGCCTGTCCAGCGCCCCGGATGTGAAGCCAAAGTTCACTCGCCGTGCCCAATGTGTCAACTTGAAAGACTGGTTATTTATCCAGTATATTCAAGCGATGTCTTCTCCCCTTGATTCTTCGCTTTCCCCGGTATGGGTTCCAGACACCCCCGTCTGGCTGGATGTCTGCACCTGGCCCGTGGTGGCCGGCTTTCCATCGCCTGCAGCGGACCACACGCGCAAGCGCATTGACCTGAACGAGCACCTGATCCGCAACAAGGAAGCCACCTTCATCTTCCGGGTCAAAGGCGACTCGATGAGTGGCATCGGCATCTATGAAGGCGACGAGCTGTTGGTGGACCGTTCCATCGAAGCCAAGCACGGCAACATTGTGTTGGCGGTGCTGAACAACGACTACACCGTCAAACGCCTGTACCGCCGTGGCGGTGTGGTCAAGCTGATCGCTGAGAACCCGCTGTACCCACCCATCGTGGTCAAGGATGGCGAGGAGCTGGTGATCTGGGGCGTGGTGACGCGCAACCTGCACAAGCTGTACTGAGCCATGGCCCCGCCGAAGGTGCAAGCCCTGGCGCTTGTGGATTGCAACAACTTCTACGTCAGCTGCGAGCGGATTTTCCGGCCCGACCTGACGCATGTCCCGATGGTGGTGCTGTCCAACAACGACGGTTGTGTGGTGTCCCGCTCCAACGAGGCCAAAGCTTTGGGCGTGAAGATGGGCGCCCCCTGGTTTGAGTGCACGGCACTGGCCGAGCAACACGGCATCCTGGCCATGAGCAGCAACTACGCCTTGTATGCCGACATGTCGAACCGGGTGATGAACATCCTGAGCGAGTTCTCCCCCCGCAGCGAGGTGTATTCGATCGATGAATGCTTTGTGGATCTGACGGGCACCCCAAACATGCGCGAGGTCAGCTATGCCATGCGCGACCGCATTGGCATGTGGACGGGCATGCCGGTCTGCGTGGGCATTGGCCCCACCAAGACCTTGGCCAAACTCGCCAACCATGTGGCCAAGAAGCACCCACGCTCCAAAGGTGTCTTCAACTACAACGCGTTGAGCCCCGAGCAAAAAACACAGTTGCTCGAACACATTCCAGTGGAAGAAGTCTGGGGGGTTGGACGCCAACTCACACAAAAGCTGGCCAGACACGGCGTGCACACCGTGCAAGACCTGCGCGTGGCCCATGTGCCGACCTTGAGGACCGAATTCGGCGTGGTGATGGAAAAGACACAGCGCGAGTTGCAGGAGGTGCCCTGCATAGCGCTGCAAGAAATCCAACCCGAGCGGCAGCAGATCATCTGCAGCCGATCGTTCGGCGGCATGGTCACCGAGTTGGACGTGCTCAAGGACGCGCTGTCCACATTTTCGGCCAATGCCTGCGCCAAGCTGCGTGCGCAAAACAGCCACGCTGCGGTGATCCAGGTCTTCTTGCAAACCAACCGGTTTCGCAAAGAGTTACCGCAATACATGCCCAGCTTGGCCGTGCCGCTGCCCTACCCAACCCACGACAGCCTGGAGGTCAACCGATGGGCCAGTGAGTTGTGCGAGCGCATGTTCAAGCCCGATTACCAATACAAGAAGGCCGGGATCATGCTCAGCGAGATCAGCCCGGTCACACGCAGGCAAGGCGATCTGCTGGAGCCCGAAACCACCAGCAACGCCAAGCTGATGCAAGCGCTGGACCAGCTGAACCAGCGCTATGGTCGCGGGACGGTGAAGGTGTCCACGCAGGGTGCTTTCAAGGGCTGGCAGATGCGGCAAGAGCGCAAGTCGCCCAATTACACAACGTGTTGGGATGCCCTCCCTGTGGTTTGACCCCCTCAGTCATCCCGATGCCAACGCATGCGGATGGGCGGTCACTCCCCCCAGCGCGTATGGAACTTGCCCGCTCGGTCGGTGCGCTGGTAAGTGTGGGCGCCAAAATAATCGCGCTGGGCTTGCAGCAAGTTGGCAGGCAAACGGGCCGCGCGGTAGGCGTCGTAGTAACTCAGGGCGCTCATGAAGGCGGGCATGGGCACACCGTGCAGCGCGGCTTTGGCCACCACTTCGCGCAGGTCTTGTTGGCAGTCGGCCATGACGCGGGCAAAGTGCGGGTCGATCAGCAGATTGGGCAGGTCGGCTTGGTTTTGGTAGGCGCGGCGGATGTCTTCGAGCAGGTGCGCGCGGATGATGCAGCCCGCCCGCCAGACCTGGGCCACCTGGGCCATGGGCAGGTGCCAGTGGTGTTCACGATCGGCAGCGCGCAACAGGGCAAAGCCTTGGGCGTAGGCGCAAACCTTGGCGGCCATCAGGGCACCCCGCAGCTGGGCTAAGACCACACCGCGCTCGGGCCAGGGCGCTGTTTCAGGGCCGTGCAAAACCTGTGCTGCCGCCACGCGTTCGGTTTGGATGGCGCTCAGAGTGCGGGCGAATACAGCCTCGGCAATGGTGGGCGCGGGCACGCCCAAATCCAGCGCCACCTGGCTGGCCCATTTGCCCGTGCCTTTTTGTTCGGCGGTGTCCAAGATCATGTCCACCAAAGGCACACCGGTCTCGGGGTCGGTGTGTTGAAGGATTTGTGCGCTGATGTCGATCAGGTAACTGCCCAGCTCACCCTCGTTCCAGCTGGCAAAAACAGCGCTCATTTCTGCGGCCGACAAACCCAGCTTTTGCATGAAGGCATAGGCTTCGCAGATCATTTGCATGTCGGCGTATTCGATGCCGTTGTGCACCATCTTCACGAAGTGGCCCGCCCCACCCGGCCCCATCCACTCGCAGCACGGCTGCCCATCTTCGGCCTTGGCCGCCATGGCTTGCATCAGGGGCTGCACCAAGGGCCAGGCTCCGGGCGAGCCGCCAGGCATGAGCGCCGGGCCAAGCAAAGCGCCTTCTTCGCCGCCACTGACCCCCGCGCCCACGTACAAAATGCCCGAGTCCTGCAGGTCAGCGATACGGCGCTGGGTGTCGGTGTACAGCGTGTTGCCACCGTCAATGAGCACATCGCCTGCCGACAACAAAGGGCGCAGCTGCGTCAGCACCTGGTCCACCGCCGCACCGGCGGGCACCATCATCCAGATGCGCCGGGGCACTGTGAGGCTGGCCACCAGTTCGGGCAGCGACGACGCGGCTTGTGCCCGCAGGCCCTGCGTGCGCACCGCGAAGTTCTCGCGGCGGGCAGCGTCCAAGTCAAACCCGCTGACCGAAAACCCGTTGCGCTCCAGATTCAGGGCGAGGTTTTCCCCCATCACGCCCAAGCCAACAAGGCCGATGTCCATGGTTTGCATGTTTGCGTTGACCCCTTGTATTCAATCGCCGCATTCACCAACAGAGCGGGCATGCGGATTGTCGCTGGCGGTCGATGCGCCAGGTGTCGCGCACCTGGCGCCAGCAAGGGGTACCCAAAAAACTGACCCGCTTCGGGCCACAAAGCCCTGGCTTGGCAGGTTTTTCAACCGAACCAGCGAGCATCAGCCCCTGCCCGGAATCTCGGCCAGCAACTGCTCCACATGCGCCTTGGCTTTTTCGAGCGAAGCCATGCTGCCCGTCAGGTACATGCGGCCGCTGGCACCAATCATGCTGCACTCGACCAAGGTGAGGTCGGGGGCGACTTTCTCGGCTTCGTTGGCCATGTGGGCACCAAACAGGGCCGGTGCCACTTCCATCAGCAGCATGTGGTCGCCGGGCAGCACCATGCTGGCTTGGCGCGTGCGGTTCATCAGCACGGCGTGCTGATCGGTCACGTTTTCCAGAATGTCGCTGTACAGCAGATGCGGGCGCAACTGGTCTTCGGCCTTGGCCCCCATCCAGTCCAGAATGACCTGGCCGGCACGCTTGAGCGCAGCGCCATCGTTGCTGTGCAACTCCAGCACGCCAAACTGCCGCTCGACCGCCAGAATGCCAGGCTCCAGTGTGGGCTCGGCTTTCAGGGCCAGATCGATCACGCGTTGGATGGACAGCCCGGGGGCGATCTCGACCAGCAGCGCGTGGGTGCCTTGCATCGCCACGTAGCCGCGTGCGCCCAGGGGCGAACTCATCCACGAGGAGAACTGCGGCTGCAGGTCGGTGAGCGTCAGGTAAACCCGAAGCTCAGCGGCCGGCTTGGCAGGCGCTGCGGTTTTTTTAGTTGTGGCCATGCGGCCTCCTTATCTGCAACAGCCTGCGATCACTTGCCGTCAAAGGCTTTGGTCACGTCAGCGTGTGGACGTGGGATGACGTGGCAAGACACCACTTCACCGATCGCGCCTGCGGCTTCAGCACCGGCTTCGGTGGCGGCCTTGACGGCACCCACGTCGCCCGAAACGATGATGGCGACCAGGCCGCCACCGACTTCTTTTTTGCCAACGATGTTGACGTTGGCGGCTTTGACCATGGCGTCAGCGGCCGCGAAAGCAGCAACATAACCTTTGGTTTCGATCATTCCGATGGCTTGTGACATGTGAGTCTCCTTGAGGGTTTAAAAAACGGGTTGAGGGAAGGGTTGAGGGAAAAAATACAGATGCGCTCAGCGCATCGGCGTTGGGGTGTCGTAGTTGTCAAGCGAGGCGATGATGAGTGCATCGGCCACCACACGCGGGTGAGCCGGGGCGAACCACCAGGCCGCAGGTGCGCCGATGGTGATCATCACGCGCTCGCCAATGCCGCAACCCATGGGGTCGTAGCACACCACCACGTCCTTGGGGTAGTCCAGCTGCACCTCCAGCAAGGCGCCCGCGGGCAACTCGGGCAGACGTTTGCTGGCCACGATGCGGCCGATCACGGTTCCTGTTTTCATGGTTTGGTTCCTCGTTCAATGGTGATGCCGCGCTTGCGCAAGGCTTCTTTGCCCAAGGGGGTCATCACCGCCTTGGGGTGCAGCCGAACGGTTTTGACGCTCGGCGGCAGGGTTTTCAGCAACTTCTCGCCGATCACACCCTTGAGCTCGGGTAGGTCTTCGGCTGGGTGATCGTGCAGTGCGCAGGTGTCGCCCTTGCACTCGCAGGCCTTGCCTGCTTTGCAGGACGAACAGCAAGCTGCCGGGTCGGTGGCGGTGGTGGCGGCCATGGCCGACGTCACGGGTGCAGCAGGTGCAGCAGCGGCCACCGCCTTGACCGCCGCCTCGTCCACCCGCATGTCAAAACGCAGCAGGCCCGATTGCGCCGCCTGCAGCAGTGCCGGGCTGGCGGCCAGGCGTTTGAAGAGTTCTGTCAAAGCTTGCGCGTGGGCACCGGTGCCTACGCGCAAGGGCACCACCACGCCAGCAGGTACAGCAGCCGGGGCTGCAGGCGCTGGCGATCCAGCTCCCGCAGGCTTGGGCGCGCCGATCTGCTTCCAATAAGCGTCTTTGACGGCGATCAAGCCATCGCGAATCTGGTACACATCGGTGCCGTCCAGCGTGACCGATTGGCCACCGGGCAGTGGCACGCTCACCTTGTAGTTTTGCACCACGGTCTGGCCCAGCACATTCAGGTGCGAATCCGAAAATTTGGGGCCGGCGGGGCTGGCAAAGCGCTCTTTCAAAAACGCCAGGCAGGCTTCGCGGCCACGGAGCACGCGCGAGTCGGGCAAGGTCCACACCACATCGGGGGCAAAGCAAGCCACGATGGCCTCGGCATTTGCGATGGCATAACCGGCTTCAAAGCGGTGCATCAACGCGGTCACCGATGCCACCGATGCATTCACACCCGTGGCTTTGCTGCCGCTCAAAGCCGTGCGCACCTGCGCCCGAATTTGTTCGCGCAAAGCGTCTGTGCTCATGCGACACCTCCGGCATCGCGGATCACGGCCTCGGCCACGGCCGCTGCGGTGCGCACGTCGGATGCGGTGCCCGACAAATACAAGCGCCCGGCGGGACCCATGAAGCGGCAGTCGATCAGCTTCACGTTGGCGGCTTTCTCGGCCTCGTTGGCCACCAGCAGCGCATAAGAAGAGGTGGTCATCTCCATGATGTAGAGCGACTCGCCGGGCAAGAGCATGCTGCCCGCCTTGCTGCGGTTGATCAAAAACGCGTGGTAGCCATCGACCCGGTCAATGACCTTGGAGGCCAGGATTTCGGGCTTGATCACGCTTTTCTCGCTCACGCCCATGGCATCCAACACGGCGGCACCGGCCGACTTGACCGACGAGGAAGACTGGCCGTGGAACTCCAGATAGCCGAACTGACGCTCGACCACCAGGTTACCGGGCTTGACATCATCGTGCTTGAGCGCGATGTCGGTCAACCACTCGATGTCCATGCCGGGGGCCACTTCGATGACCATGGCCGCGTCGTTGTGGCGCGGCAAAAAACCACGGGCGGTAGAGCCGAGCAAACACATCAGCTGTGGCTGCAAGCGGTCCAAAAAAATATAGCTGCGCAAAGTGGACATGGGGGACTTTCAGCGAAGGTGTTCGAGTTCTTCCTGCACGATGCGCAGGACGGTGGCCTGAAGTTCAGGCGTGAGGGTGGACGCGGTGCCTGAGCTGGCGGGCAAAGCCGCGCCCGAAGCCATGGCCCCGGCCCAGCCGCCTGGCAGCGGAAAAGCCACGCGTTTCCAGTTGACCAAAAGTTCAGGGCCGACGTTGCAGTCCACCGAGCTTTTGCCCGCGTAACCCGTGCCGATGGTGAAGGTGTAGGGCAAGCCGGTGTTGGCCCCTGTGCTGTCGTGCACCGTGGAGCCGTTGACGACCACGCGGTAGTAGTCGAGCGCCGCGCCCCAGACCACCGCCTGCTCGGCGTTGGCGGTGTGCACGCCCGAGGTGTGGCCTGCGCCGCTGTGCTGCAGCATCAGGCGCGCCATCTCAATGGCCTGGTCCATGCCCGGCACCACCACGCAGCCCAAGATGGGCGAAAGCTTTTCTTTCAGCAGCACATGGCCCGCTTGCGGGTTGGCGATGGGGCAGACCAGCGCCTGGCAATCTTGCGGCACCTGAACGCCTGCGGCTTGGGCAATCTCAAACGCGGGGCGGCCGACCACTTTGCCATTGAACTTGCCGCCGGGGAAGGCGTGGTTTTGAATTTGCAGTGCCTCTGCGTCGGTGCACACATGCGCACCCTGACGCGCCAACGCTTGCTGCATCTGCGTGGCGATGCTGGCGTGCAGCATCAGCACTGAAGGGGCTGAGCAGGGGCTGCCGTGGTCGAAGTTTTTGTCGGCAACGATGGTTTTTGCTGCCCCTTCAATGTCGGCGCTGGCGTCTACATAAACGGGCACATTGCCCGAGCCCACGCCAATGGCGGGGTTGCCCGAGCCATAAGCGGCGCGCACCATGGGCGTGCCGCCGGTGGCCAAGATCACGTCGGTGCGGCTGTCGCGCATCAGTGCGCCAGTGGCCTCGACGGTGGGGCGGGTCAGGATCTGCAAGGCATGTGCCGGACCACCGGCTTTTTCAATGGCCGCTTGCAACTCATGGGTCACGGCGGTGCAGCAGCCCAGCGCCACCGGGTGCGGCGAGATGACCAGCGCGTTGCGCGTCATCAGGCACAGGATGGTCTTGAAAATGATGGTGGCCACCGGCGAGGTGGAGTTGGACAAACCCACCACCACACCCGCAGGGCGGCCGATTTCGACGATGCGCAGTGCATCGTTGCGGCGCACACCACCCAAAGCGACGTTGTCCCAAGCGGTCGACGTCAGCGTGCAAGCAATCTGGTTCTTGGCGATCTTGTCGGCCACTTTGCCGATGCGGCTTTCGCGCACGGCCCACTCGGCATAAAACTCGGCGCGCGGCAGCAAGGCGGCGGCCACTGCTTTGGCCACCCGTTTGGCTTCTTCGGGGGTCCACAGCGCCAGCGTGGCAGCGGCTTGCCGGGCGCGGCCCAGCAAGTCGCGGGCCTCCTGCAAGGCAGCCAGGTCGTGGTCGGCCAGATCGATGGGGTTGCTGGAACTCATGTCAGAGGGTGTCTCACGTTCAACGTCGCTGAGCGGCGTTGGCCACGGCGTTCAGGTCCACGCTTTCGAGGGCGCTGAAGATGGCTTCGACCGCTTGTTGCTCACGCGGGCTGGCCGCTTGCATGCGGGTGGTGTCCAGCAGCTGGCGCATGACCGAAGGCTGACCACTTGCCGCAGCACCGGCACCGGCACCGGGGTTGAGCGTGGGCACAAAGCTGCCGCAGGTCATGCGCTGGCCAGCGCGGTAGTGCGGCGCGTAGTCGAACACGGCGTAGTGCTGCGTGGCGCAGTTGTCCCACATGGCCACCGAGTCTTTTTCCCACCGGAAGCGCACCATGAATTCGGGCTTTTTGACCCACTCGTACAGCATGTTCAGCACCGACTCGGACAGGTCCATGTGCATGCCCAGCAAGCGCTTGGTCCAGATCGAGTTGACGAACAAAATCTTGCGGCCGTTGTAGGGGTGGGTGATCACGGCCGGGTGCGTCACCGTGGGCGTGTTTTCGATCATCTTGCACTCTTGGGCACTGGCCTGCACCATCATGCCGCTCTTGGCCGAGGCACGCTGTGCCAGACGTTCGTTGGCATTGATGCGGCGAAAGTGCCAAGGCAAATCATGGTCAGCCTGCAGGCCCTCCAGCATTTGTTGCATGCCGGGGTTGAGCGCGTCATACGCAGCGCCCCCGTGCATCCACATCGTGTCGCCGCCCGATGGGGGCAGGTCGGTGATGCGCAAGATGGACACCATGTTGGGCTTTTTGCGGAAGGTCACGTCGGTGTGCCAGCGGTCGGTCTCAGGGGCTTCGTTGCCCTCATTCGAGATCAGCTGAATGTGTGGATGGCCCTCTATGTGAGGAAAGAACTCGTGCTTTTCCATCTCGCCAAAGTTTTGGCCCAGACGAATGTAGGCCTCGGGCTTCAAGGCCTGCTTGCGGAAGAACACCACACCGTGTTGCCACAGCGCTTGCTGGATCTCTTCGTAAACGTCTTCTGATCGGGTGGTGTTCAGGTCAACGCCGCTGATCATGCCGCCGATGGTGGGCGTCATGGGGTCGACTTGGATGTGACGGAATTTCATGCTTGTATCTCCTTGATGTGGTTTTGGCTTGCAGGCTTCATTGCCAGTGCAGCAAACGGCGTTCGATCCAGTTCATGAGCTTCATGATCAGCACCCCGATGAGCGCCAGATCAAACAGCAGAGACCACACGCCGTTGACGTTGAATGTGGATCCCAGATAAGCGAGTTGCTGCCCGAGGCCACGCTCGGAAGCAATGACTTCTGCGCCCACCACGCCCAGCAGGGCATAGATCACGCCCAAGCGCAATCCTGAGAAAAGCACCGGAACAGCGCCCGGCAAGGTGACCGAGAAAAACATCTGCCGACTGCTGGCACCCAGGGTGCGCGTGAGCGTCACATGGTCCTGGCTGACGCCCCGAATGCCCGCCACCGTGCTGGACAGCACGATGAAGAAGGTGAGCGACACCCCCAGCGCGATCTTGGAGCCGACGCCTAAGCCAAACCACAAAATGAACAAGGGCACCAAGGCAATGCGCGGCAGCACATTGAAGGCCGAGATGTAGGGATCGCAAAACGCCTCAAACTTGGGCCAGGTGACAAAGGCCAGGCCGGTGACCATGGCGGCGACCGAGCCAATGACAAAAGACGCGAACACGGCCAGCAGCGTGTAGCCCAAATCGCCCCACAAGCGGGCGTTGCTCAGGTTTTCCAGCGTGAACGTGATGATGCCGAGTGGGCTGCCCATGAAACTCGGGTCCACCCAACCGACTCGGGCACCCCACTCCCACAGACCCAGAAACACGCAGACAAACAGGGCATGCTGCGCCAGCGTGCGAAGTGTTTCAGCCTTCATGGTGCACCCAACCTTCTTCGAGATGTTTCCAGACTTGGGTGTAGGTGCGGCGGAAGTCATCGCTGGTTTGCAGCTCGCGGATGGAGCGCGGACGCGCCAGCGGCACCTGCACATCGGCCACGATGCGGCCGGGCCGCGAGGACATCACCATCACCCGGTCGGCCAGGGCCACCGCTTCAGACAAATCGTGTGTCACGAACAGCACCGTTCGGTTGCCGTCCTGACACAGCTGCAGCAGCAGGTCTTGCAATTGCAGCTTGGTTTGCGCATCCAATGACCCAAAGGGCTCGTCCATCAGCAACAGGGGCGATGGCATGGCAAAAGTGCGTGCCAGCGCCACGCGCTGGCGCATGCCATGAGACAGGGCTTTGGGCAGTCGGTATTCAGACCCGCCCAACCCGACTTTCTTGAGCATCACTGCGGCCCTTTCCCGGGCCTGTGCGATGGGCACACCCCGCACCTTCAGGCCGAATGCGGCGTTGTCCAGTGCATTGAGCCAGGGAAACAAGCTGTCGCGCGCCAACATGTAAGCCACCTCATGGCTGCCGAGTGCAGGCTGTTCGCCGGCCACCAGCAGCCGCTGACCAACTGGCAAATCCACCAGCCCCGCGCACAGGTTGAGCAATGTGGTTTTGCCGCAGCCACTCGGGCCTGCAAGCGCAACAAACTCCCCCGCCTTGACGTGCAGGTCTACGCCCTGCAACACCAGGTTGTCGCCGTCAAAACTCAGGTCGATGCGCTGTGCGTCGATCATGAACATTCCCTGGACATATCGCGATGGCCAAGGTTCAAGGCAAGACCGCAGGTGCCATGTCCACTCTGCCGGGCAACAGCTTGTTTTCGGTCATGGCATCGGCCACCGCCTGCATGGCAGGCACGGTGCCACGGGCCTTGAAGTTGCCGATGGAGTTGCGCAGGCTGACCTCAGCGATCTGGTCTGCGTTGGGCAATTGCAGGGCAAAGGTCTTGCGCAGGATCTCCAGTGTCTTGCCGAAGTTGGCCGGGTTGGCGATGAAAGCATCCGACAAATCCAGCATCCTGCGGATACCGGCCACCGTTTGCGGATTGGCCGCTGCCCATTCGGTCTTCACTGCCATGGTGCCAGCGCCGCCACGGGTGGCCAGCATGCTCTTGGGGCCCTGACCTTTGCGGGGGTCAACCACCAGGCGGCAGGCTTTCAGCACCTCGCACATGCCATCGGTGGGCGGGAAGGTCATGATCAAATCAACTTGGCCGCGTGTGAGGGCAGGAAATGCCGTGTCGGGTGCGCCCACGGCCACAAAGGTCACGTCGTTCGCGGTCAGGCCCACATCCGCCAGCATGTCAATGACCTGGAATTCAGCGCCTGAGCCACGTTGGGTCACGCCGATTTTCTTGCCTTTGAAGGACTTGACCACGCCGGGGTAGCCTTCTTTTTCGGTCGCCAATTCGGTTTTTGCACCTGCGGCCATGAAGAACACCGGGTCAGCGAAGCCTGCGGCAATGATGGAAATGGGGGCCTTGCGGGCCACGGCTGCAGCCGCCACTTCGGTCGGGCCAAAAAACACTTCGATGTCACCCGAGAGCATGGTCTGCATGCCCAATGGCGCGGCCGGGATGGTGCGCAGTTCGCAGCGAATGCCCGCTTGTTGGCAAAAGCCTTGTTCTTGGGCCACACGCACCAGCAAATTGCCGGTGCCAGGATAGTCTTGGAAGCGCACCACGGATTGGGCCATGGCGCTGGCGCCCAAAGTCAGGGCGATGGCACCCAGGCTGGTGCGTACAAATGCAGGGGCAGAAAATTTCATGTCGTCTCCAATGGGGTTCTTTGACTTGATCACCGTCAAGCTCGGTGCCCAGATTTAATGGCTCCCAGAGGCCGCAAATTGTTTCTGATGTGACAATTTAGGGGAAAGCACTCAAAAAAACATTGCCTCAGGACGGAGACACCATGCCCTTGCCCCCCAATCGCCCCTCCATCAGCTCGCCCAGTGGCCCGCGTGAACCGGCTTACAAGGCACTGGATGCCGATGTCTTCACCAAGGTGTGGGCCAAAAACTCGGCACTGACAGCACGATCGGCCAAAGCGCTGCACAGCGTGGGCGTGTTGCGCTCATGGACAGAAGGACAAGTGGTGCTCAGCCGAGGCCAATCCACTTCGACCGCCTTGCTGCTGGTCAAGGGGCGCTTGCGAGTGAGCGTGACCACCCCCGAAGGCGAAGAGCAATTGCTGCGCTGGATGCTGCCTGGCGAAATTTCGGGCTTGAGCTCGGTGTTTGCCGAATCCACCTACCCCGCTGATTTGGTGGCTGTGGGCGCCACCCAGGTGCTGCACATTGAGCGAGCCCGCTTGGTCGACCTGATCACCAACGACCCCGCCGTGGCGGTGGATTTGTTGCGCATCCTGGGCCTGCGCATCAACCAACTCTTCGACACCCTGGCCGACCGGGGTATGCACAGCCTGGAGCAGCGGGTGTGGGCTGCGCTGGAGCGCATTGCCAAATTCAACAGCGTGACCGTGCCCGACGGGGTGATGCTGCGCGTGAGCCAGTCCGACCTGGCCCAAGCCGCCTCCGCATCTCGCCAGCGCGTCAACCAGCAGCTTCGGCACTTTCAGGAGCAAGGCCTGATCCGCCTGGGCTACCGCAACATTGTGTTGCTGCGCAAGGCCCCGCTTCGCTGAGCGCTCTGTGCCGCAGGTGGTCACTTCTGGCTCAGCTTTCACTGCCGTGCCTGATACAGTGAAATGTCTTTTTTGCCACAGCGCAGCCCGCGTTTTTTCCGGAGCCCCAACGTGACCCCACTGACCGATCTGCACGCCACCCGCGGCCCTGCGCCCACCCACATCTCGCCCGAAGAGTGGCAGGCCCGCATTGACCTGGCGGCTTGCTACCGGCTGGTGGCGCACCACGGCTGGACCGACCTGATTTACACCCACATTTCACTCAGGGTGCCGGGCACTGCGCATTACCTGATCAACCCCTTTGGCTGGTCTTTTGACGAAATCACGGCGTCGAGCCTGGTCAAGATCGACAGCGATGGTAACAAGGTGGACGACAGCCCGCACGACGTGCACCGTGCCGGATTCGTGATCCACAGCGCCATTCACACGGCGCGCGACGATGCCCATTGCGTGCTGCATTTGCACACCCGTGCGGGCATGGCCATTTCGATGCTCAAGTGCGGCCTGCTGCCGCTGAGCCAGCACGCCATGATGTTCCACGGCAAGGTGGCCTACCACGAGTCAGAAGGCCTGGCCGTGAATTTGCAAGAGCGCGAGCGCTTGGCCAGCGATCTGGGCAACCACATGGTGATGGTCTTGCGCAACCACGGCACGCTGGTGGTGGGCTACACCGTGGCCGAAGCATTCAGCAGCATGTGGCACCTTGAAAAAGCCTGCCAGGCCCAGCTGGACGCCATGGCCTGCGGGCAAGAATTGAACTTTCCGCCAGACGGTGTGGCCGAGCAGATCAGCCGCTTGGGCTTCAACAAGGCCGCGCTGCGCGAATACCCTGCGGGGCGCAGCCCGCTGGGCTGGAAAGAATGGCCAGCCATGCTGCGCCTGGCCGACAAGGTGTCACCTGGTTACGCGGTGTGAGCTGGCACACGCCTTGCTGCGTGTCATGGCCATCCTTAACACCTATTTGTATAGACAGCAAGATGGTGTAATTCCCGATGCCTTTTGGGGCTGAGGGCCTGATGATGCTCTCTGCTGGTGCGGATGTTGGGAGAGATGTTGTTTCCTGCACGCGGGCAGCTTTTTTCTTTTGTCATCATCCTGTCTATACAAGTTAAATGGGGTGTTGGTGGTGGCTTTGTGCCTGCTGGTCGGTGCCGTTTTCGGCCATGTCAAGCGGGCTTGATCAACAAAAAGGAGTTCCTTCATGCGCAAGTCAAACGTCAAATTCGCCTCGCTGATCCTGGCCGGTGCGGTCACGGCCAGCCTGGCCTTTCAAACGCAAGCCCAGGAGGTCAAACTGGCCCTGGGCATGTCAGGCTGGACGGGCTTTGCCCCGCTGACCCTGGCCGACAAAGCAGGTTTGTTCAAGAAACACGGTCTGGAGGTCGACATCAAAATGATTCCCCAGAAAGACCGCCACCTGGCCCTGGCCTCCAAAGCCATCCAGTGCGCTGCCACCACCGTGGAGACGCATGTGGCTTGGAACACCAATGGCGTGCCCATTGTTCAGATCTTTCAGCTCGACAAGTCATTTGGGGCAGATGGCATTGCGGTGCGCGGCAACATCAACAATTTTGCTGACCTCAAGGGCAAAAGTATTGGCGTGGATGCGCCCGGTACAGCGCCCTATTTCGGCTTGGCCTGGATGCTCAACAAAAACGGCATGAGCATGAAAGACGTCAAGCTCGTCACCTTGTCACCCCAGGCGGCGGCCCAGTCCTTTGTGGCCGGCCAGAACGATGCGGCCATGACCTACGAGCCTTATTTGTCCACCGTGCGCAGCAACCCACAGGCCGGCAAAATTTTGGCCACCACGCTCGACTACCCCATGGTCATGGACACGGTAGGCTGCGCCCCTGATTGGCTCAAGGCCAACCCCAAGGCCGCGCAAAGTCTGGCCAATGCCTACTTTGAGGCCTTGGAATTGATCAAGAACGACCCGGTCAAATCCAACGAAATCATGGGCGCAGCCGTGAGGCAAACCGGCGAGGCTTTTGCCAAATCATCGTCCTTCCTGCGCTGGCAAGACAAAGCGGCCAACCAAAAGTTCTTTGCGGGCGAATTGCAAAGCTTCATGAAGGACGCTGCCGCCATCTTGCTGGAAGCCGGTGTGATCCGCAGAGCACCCACCGACTTTTCGGTCATGTTCGACACCAGCTTCATCAAGTAAAGCATGACCTCCGCACACCCGACTTCGATCCCATCGAACGCTGTGCGGCCGCGCCGCCGTGCACTGGCTCCCCTGGAGCCGGTGCGCGCGCAGTCACGGTGGTTGCTGGGCATCGGTTTTTTCATTCTTTTTTTCAGTGCGTGGGCATTTTTCACGCTGGGTGGTTATGTTTCACCCACGTTTTTGGCCAGTCCAGTGACCATGGTGCAAGAGGCCATCCTCTTGTTCACCGAATTCAATTTCTCCCACGACATCGCCATGACGATTTGGCGGGTGCTGGCCGGCTTCATTTTGGCCAGTCTGATCGCCGTGCCGCTGGGGATTGCGATGGGCGCGCACAAAGGGGTGGAGGCCTTCCTGGAACCCTTTGTGTCCTTTTGCCGCTATTTGCCCGCCTCGGCCTTCATCCCCTTGCTGATTTTGTGGGCGGGCATTGGCGAGTTGCAAAAAGTGTTGGTGATTTTCATCGGCTCGGTGTTCCAGATCGTGCTGATGGTGGCGGTGTGCGTGGGCGCAGCGCGGCGTGACCTGGTCGAAGCCGCCTACACCCTGGGCGCCGCGCCTTCGGGCATCGTCAAGCGGGTGCTGATTCCGGGTGCCGCGCCCGAAATCGCCGAAATTTTGCGTCTGGTGCTGGGCTGGGCCTGGACCTATGTGATCGTGGCCGAATTGATCGGTTCGTCCTCAGGCATTGGCCACATGATCACCGACAGCCAAGCGCTGCTCAACACCGGCCAAATCATCTTCGGCATCATCGTCATTGGCCTGATTGGCTTGGTGTCTGACTTTGCCTTCAAGGCGCTCAACCGCCGCCTGTTTGCCTGGAGTTCACTGTGAGCAGCCAACTGTCGATCCAAGGCGTCTCGCGCGTCTTCACCTCGCCCAAAGGACAAGCCACTCAAGCCCTGACCCCGGTGGATTTTGAAGTGTGCGAAAACGATTTCGTCACCATCCTCGGCCCTTCGGGTTGCGGCAAATCCACCTTGTTGCGCATCGTGGCGGGGCTCGATCAGCCCACCACCGGCCAGGTGCTGCTGGACGGCGTGCCGGTGCAAGGCCCGGGAGCCGACCGCGGCATGGTGTTCCAGAGTTACACGCTGTTTCCGTGGCTGAACGTTGAGCAAAACATCCGCTTTGGCCTGCGCGAACGCGGCATGCCCGAGCACGAACAAAAAGAACGCTCCGATGACTTCATCGCCAAAGTGGGCCTGCGGGGCTTTGAACAGCACTTCCCCAAACAATTGTCAGGCGGCATGCAGCAGCGCACCGCAATTGCGCGGGCACTTGCCAACGACCCCAAAATTTTGTTGATGGACGAACCCTTTGGCGCACTGGACAACCAGACCCGCGTGCTGATGCAAGAGCTGCTGCTGGGCATTTGGGAGTCGGCGCAAAAAACCGTGCTCTTTGTCACGCACGACATCGACGAGGCGATTTTCATGGCCAACCGCGTGGCGGTGTTCAGCGCCCGCCCCGGTCGCATCAAGACCGAGTTGGCGGTGGATTTTCCGCACCCCCGCCATTACACGATCAAGACCTCGCCCGAGTTCATGGCCTTGAAGGCGCAGCTGACCGAAGAAATCCGGGCCGAAGCCATGGCCACAGACACGCATTGAGCGCATCCCACGTCGACACCCCGGTTATTGCGCTTTGAAGATCCCCTCATGACCCGCACTGCAACGTCCATCGCCAATCAGCGGCACCACACCGCGCGCAGGCCCCAAACCCTGACGGGCGAGCCCGTGGCCCTGTTCCAGCAGGTGAAGGACCACATCGCCCACAAAATCCAGGACGGCAGCTTGCGTGCAGGTGACCGCCTGCCTTCAGAGCACGAGCTGGTCGCGCAGTTTGGCATGTCGCGCATGACCGTGAACCGGGCCTTGCGCGAGCTGGTGGACCAAGGGCGCATCGTGCGCGTGGCGGGTGTAGGCAGTTTCGTGGCCGAACAAAAACCGCAATCGACCTTGCTGCAAATCGTCAACCTGGCCAGCGAGATTCGCCAACGCGGCCACGACTACGCCTGCGAGATGCTGGTGGTCGAGCGTGTCGCCGCCACCCTGGAAGTGGCATCCGCGCTGAACGTGCGCACCGGCGATTCGGTATTCCATTCGGTGTGCGTTCATTTTGAAGACGGCCTGCCCATCCAGTTGGAAGACCGCTTTGTCAACCCGCAGGTGGTGCCCGACTTTGCCCAGCAAGATTTCTCTCAACAACAGCCCTCGGAGTTTTTGGTGCGCACCGTGCCCTTTGACGAAATCGAGCATGTGGTCGATGCGGTGCTGCCCACCCCCGATCAAGCCCAACGCCTGCAGATGGACGCAGCCGAGCCCTGTTTGCTGTTGACCCGTCGCACCTGGACGCAAGGTGTGCCGGTGACCCTCGTGCGCTGCCTGCACCCCGCCAGCCGCTACCGCCTGGGCAGCCGCTACAGCGCCAGCGGCAACCCGGTATCGACCTGATGCCCTTCAGCATGCAGTGCACCCCTTGTTTGCTGAACAACACCTACGCATGACACCCCTATTTTTGAAACTCATTCCCGGCCAGGTGCCTTTGGCCGACTGGTGCGCCATCTACCGGGGTGCCACGCCCACGCTGGACGCGGATTGCCGCGCCGCCGTGCAAGCCAGTGCCGACAGCGTGGCCCGCATCGTGGCCAAGGGCGCGCCGGTCTACGGCATCAACACCGGCTTTGGCAAATTGGCCAGCGTGCGCATTCCGGCCGAAGACCTGGAGACCCTGCAACGCAACATCGTGCTGTCGCACGCCGCAGGCGTGGGCGAGGCCACGCCCGTGGCCATCACCCGTTTGATGATGGCGCTCAAAATCGCCAGCTTGGCGCAAGGTGCTTCGGGCATTCGACCGGCCACGCTGGCCTTGCTCGAAGCCATGCTGGCCCAAGACATCATCCCGGTGGTGCCCGGTCAGGGCTCGGTGGGCGCTTCGGGCGATCTGGCACCGCTGGCCCACATGACGGCCGTGATGATCGGCGTGGGCGATGCCGATACCCCACAGGGCCGCCTGCCCGCCATTCAGGCGCTGGCCAGCGCGGGCCTGGCCCCCGTGACGCTGGGCCCCAAAGAAGGGCTGGCCCTGCTCAACGGCACGCAGTTTTCCACCGCCAATGCCATGGCAGGTTTGTTTGAAGCCGAGCGCCTGTTCCAGTCGGCGCTGGTCACCGGTGCTTTGGCCACCGATGCGGCCAAGGGTTCAGACGCGCCTTTTGATGCCCGCATCCACCGCCTGCGCAAACACCGGGGTCAGATCGCCACTGCCGAAGCCCTGCGCCAGTTGCTCAGCGGCAGCGTCATCCGGGCCTCGCACCTGCAAGGCGACGAACGCGTACAAGACCCGTATTGCCTGCGCTGCCAACCGCAGGTCATGGGCGCTTGCCTGGATGTGCTGCACAACGCTGCCCAGTTGCTGGAGACCGAGGCCAATGGCGTGTCCGACAACCCGCTGATCTTCAGCGACACCGACGAATCACTGTCCGGCGGCAACTTCCACGCCGAACCCGTGGCATTTGCCGCCGACATGATCGCCATGGCCATTTGCGAAATCGGCTCTTTGGCCGAACGCCGCATTGCCATGCTGGTGGACCCGGCACTGTCGGGCCTGCCCGCTTTCCTCACCCCCAAGCCAGGCCTGAACTCGGGCTTCATGATCCCGCAGGTCACTGCCGCTGCGCTGGTGTCCGAAAACAAACAACGCGCCTATCCGGCCAGTGTCGATTCGATCCCCACCTCGGCCAATCAGGAAGACCATGTGTCCATGGCCGCGCACGGTGCGCGCCGCCTGTTGCCCATGGCCGATAACGCCATGGCCGTGATCGGCATCGAGTGGATGGCCGCCGCCCAGGGTTGCGACTTTCATGCACCGCTGGACACCAGCGCGCCTTTGGCCGCCGCCATGGCTTTGCTGCGCACACGCGTGGCGCATCTTGACGACGACCGCCACATCCAGCCCGACCTGCAAGCGGCCATCGACATGGTCAAGAGCGGGGCCTTGCTGCAAAGCGGCTCGGGCCTTGATTTGCCCGGCGTGCGCTGAACGACTTTGATTGATCCATTGTTTACCCTCAAGGAGCCCACATGACCCCCTCCATCGACCCCCGCCTGGACCCGACCCGCGTGGTGCGCGCCCCACGCGGCAGCACGCTGACCTGCAAGAACTGGGTCACCGAAGCGGCTTACCGCATGGTGCAAAACAACCTCGACCATGAAGTGGCCGAGAACCCGCAGAGCCTGGTGGTGTACGGCGGCATTGGCCGCGCCGCTCGCGACTGGGCTTGCTTTGACCAGATCCTGGCCTCGCTGAAAGACCTGAACGAGGACGAGTCCTTGCTCATCCAGTCCGGCAAGCCAGTGGGTGTGTTCAAAACCCACGCCAACGCGCCGCGTGTGCTGATCGCCAACTCCAACCTGGTGCCCAAGTGGGCCAACTGGGAACACTTCAACGAACTGGACCGCAAGGGCCTGTTCATGTACGGGCAGATGACCGCCGGCTCGTGGATTTACATCGGCACCCAAGGCATCGTGCAAGGCACCTTCGAGACCTTTGTCGAAGCCGGTCGCCAGCACTACCACAACGACTGGACCGGCCGCTGGATTTTGACTGCCGGTTTGGGCGGCATGGGCGGCGCGCAGCCTTTGGCGGCCACCTTGGCAGGCGCTTGTTCGCTCAACATCGAATGCCAGCAAAGCAGCATCGACTTTCGGTTGCGCACCCGCTATGTGGACAAGCAAGCCAAAGACCTGGACGACGCGCTGGCCTTGATCGCGCACCACACCGCCGCCAAAGAGGCGATCTCGATTGCCCTGTTGGGCAACGCGGCCGACATCCTGCCCGAGCTGGTGCGCCGCGCCCAGGCGGGCGGCATGCGCCCCGATCTGGTGACCGACCAGACCTCGGCGCACGACCTGATCAACGGCTACCTGCCCCCGGGCTGGACCGTGGCGCAGTGGAAAGCCGCCCAGCACGACCCCGCGCAGCACGCCCGCCTGAAGTCCGACGCCTCGCAAGGCTGCGCCACTCAGGTACAAGCCATGCTGGACTTCCAGGCCCTGGGCATCCCCACGGTGGACTACGGCAACAACATCCGCCAGGTGGCGTTTGACCATGGCGTGAAAAACGCCTTTGATTTCCCCGGCTTTGTGCCCGCCTACATCCGCCCCATGTTCTGCGAAGGCAAGGGGCCGTTCCGCTGGGTGGCCTTGTCGGGTGACCCCGAAGACATCTACAAAACCGATGCCAAGATCAAGGAACTGTTTCCGAACAACACACACACCCACCGCTGGCTGGACATGGCGCGTGAGCGCATCAGCTTTCAGGGCTTGCCTGCACGCATTTGCTGGCTGGGTCTGGGCGAGCGGCATTTGGCCGGACTGGCCTTCAACGAGATGGTGCGCACCGGTGAATTGAAAGCCCCCATCGTCATTGGCCGCGACCACCTGGACACCGGCTCGGTGGCCAGCCCCAACCGCGAGACCGAAGCCATGAAGGACGGCACCGACGCCGTGAGCGACTGGCCGCTGCTGAACGCCTTGCTCAACACCGCAGGCGGCGCCAGCTGGGTCAGCCTGCACCACGGCGGTGGCGTGGGCATGGGCTATTCGCAACACTCGGGCATGGTCATCGTGGCCGATGGCACCGACGCGGCCGCTGAGCGCTTGGCGCGTGTGCTGGTCAACGACAGCGGCTCGGGCGTGATGCGCCACGCCGATGCCGGTTACGAACTGGCCGTGGCCACCGCCAAAAAGCAGGGGCTGAAGCTGCCCATGGTCAAGTGAATGCCGTGAAGCCAACCATGACCAACAGTTTCAATTTGTCTGACTTGCCCAGCGCCGACGGCGTTTGGCACCCCCTGCACCTGGCCCCAGAGGCTTTGGGCGCGGGCACATCAGCCGTGCCCGATGCGGCCATCGTGGTGGCGCAAGGTGCCATCGCCTGGGTGGGGGCGCATGCGGATCTGCCCGATGCTGACCACCAACTGCCTCAGCACGACGGTCGGGGCGCGCTGGTCACGCCGGGGCTTGTGGACTGCCACACGCACCTGGTGTACGGCGGGCAGCGTGCCAACGAATTTGCCATGCGCCTGGCCGGTGCGAGCTACGAAGAAGTGGCGCGTGCCGGGGGCGGCATCGTGTCCAGCGTCAAGGCCACACGCGAGGCCAGCGAAGAAGAATTGTTCGACGCCGCTGTGCCTCGCTTGCAGGCCTTGCTGGCCGAAGGCGTTTGCGCCATCGAGATCAAATCGGGTTATGGCCTGAGCTTGGAACACGAGCGCAAACAACTGCGCGTGGCCCGGCGTCTGGGCCAGGCCTTTGGTGTCACGGTGCGCACCACGTTTTTGGGTGCGCACGCGTTGCCGCCTGAATATGCCGGGCGCAACGACGACTACATCCGACTCGTGTGTGAAGAGATGATGCCTGCGCTGGCGGCCGAAAGTCTGGTGGATGCGGTGGACGTGTTTTGCGAAACCATCGGCTTCACGCTCGCGCAGACCGAGCAGGTGTTTCAGGCGGCGCAAGCGCTGGGCTTGCCGGTCAAGCTGCATGCCGAGCAGCTGTCGGACATGGGCGGCTCGGCGCTGGCGGCACGTTTCGGCGCGCTGTCGTGCGACCACATCGAACACCTGAGCGCCGAAGGCATCGCCGCCATGCGGCAAGCGGGCACAGTTGCGGTGCTTTTGCCCGGCGCTTACTTCACCCTGCGCGACACCCACATGCCGCCCATTGCCGCCCTGCGCGCAGCGGGCGTGCCCATGGCCGTGTCCACCGACCACAACCCGGGCACCTCACCAGCACTGAGCCTGCTGCTCATGGTCAACATGGCGTGTACCTTGTTTCGCATGACGGTGCCTGAGGCCTTGGCGGGCGTGACGCGCCAGGCAGCGCAGGCGCTGGGCTTGCAAGCCACGCACGGGCGCATTGCGGTCGGCTGCCCCGCCAATTTTGTGTTGTGGCCTTTGGGCGATGTCGCCGAGCTGGCCTATTGGCTGGGCCAGCGCCCGGCCTGCAGCGTGGTGCGCCAGGGGCGCTTGGCGGTCGATGGCATGGCCTTGCACCGAATGCGCCCCTTGCCCGAACATCCACCCTTGTGACCTTTTCAGCCATGACTTTTCACACCACCGAACCGCCTTTTCGTTTTCGCCAGGGCTCGCGCCCTTTGCTGATTTCGATGCCGCATGTGGGCACCCATGTGCCGCCTGCATTGACCGCACGCCTGACCGACGAAGCCCGGCGCGTGCCCGACACCGACTGGCACTTGGAGCGGCTGTATGACTTTGCCGACGCGCTGGGCGCTTCGGTGCTGGTGGCCACGCATTCACGCTTTGTGATTGACCTGAACCGCCCGCCCGATGGTGCCAGCCTCTATCCCGGACAAAGCGTGACCGGTCTGTGCCCGGTGGACTTGTTTGACGACCAACCGCTGTACCGCGAGCCGAGCGATGCGCCTTGTGAGGTTGAAATTGCTGCACGGCGCGATGCCATCTGGCAGCCGTACCACGCGCAACTGGCACAAGAGTTGGCCCGCCTCAAAGCCGTTCATGGCGTGGCCGCCTTGTGGGACGCGCACTCGATCCGCTCGGTGTTGCCACGGTTTTTTGAAGGCAAGTTGCCCGACCTGAACCTGGGCACCGCCAACGGCGCCAGTTGCGACCCATCATTGGCCGAACAGCTGCTGTCCATTGGCAAGCAAGCCACCGGCTACACAGCGGTGCTCAACGGCCGCTTCAAAGGCGGGCACATTACCCGCCAATACGGCAACCCGGCGCAAGGCGTGCACGCGGTGCAGCTGGAGATGACGCAATGCAGCTACATGCAAGAAAGCTGGCCGTTTGACTATCTGCCCGAGGTGGCTGCGGGGGTGCAGCCGCATGTGCGGCGGATGTTGGAAGCGGTGTTGGCGTTTGTGGAGACCTGAGGCCAAAGGCATGCCCAGGCCAGCTGCCCAGGCCTTGTTGAGCCGATGCTATCTTGTAGGTCGGGCCTTTATGGTCCAACAACCATCGTTTAGCGCAGCGACATTTCCGGAAGGCTGCGGCCAACGCGCCATGTGTCGGACCTGAAGGCACCGACCTACGAAAACCGATCCCCCGTAGGTCGGGCCTTTATGGTCCGACGTTTCCCCTTCAATCAAGCCCAGCGCTGCATCAGTCTGTGCCGAGCCGATGCTTGCACATTCACCAAGCGCAGGTCCCCGCCATAATGCGCCATCACGCGTTGGTCCATCCACGCAAACCACAGGGGCGGGCAATAGGCCACCGTGATCATGGTGGCATAACCTGCGGGCAGTTGCGGCGCGGCGGCGAAATGCCGCAGCGCCTGGTAGCGCCGGATGGGGTGGGCGTGGTGGTCAGAGTGCCTTTGCAGCTGGTAGAGCAACAAGTTGCCCACCAAGTGGTTGCTGTTCCAAGAGTGCTCGGGCTCGCAACGCAGGTAGCGCCCGGCTGTGTCTTTTTGCCGGAGCAATCCGTAATGCTCCACGTAGTTCACCACCTCCAGCATCGAGGCCGCGTAGACACTTTGTAAAACCAAAAAGGGCAACACAGCCCAACCCAGCCACGCCACCAGAGCGCCGGAAAACAGCAAGCTCAAGCTCCATGCTTGCAGGTTGTGGTTTTGGGGGTGCCAAACACTGTGGCCTTGTTGCTTCAAGCGGTCTCGCTCCAGCGCCCAGGCCGATTGCCAGCTGCCCCACACCGAGCGCGGCAAAAAGGCCCAGAAGCTTTCGCCCATGCGCGCACTCGCCGGGTCTTCCGGAGTGGCCACCCGTTTGTGGTGACCCCGGTTGTGCTCAACAAAAAAATGACCATACGCACTGGGCGCCAAAGCGATCTTGGACAGCCACCGGTCCACCGCCTCCTTTTTGTGGCCCAACTCATGCGCGGTGCCGATGCCAATGCCATTGATGGACCCCACCGTCAACACAAGGGCCATGTAGACCAACCAAGGCAGTGGCTGAGTCGCCGCGATCCAAGCGCCCAACACCGTGCCGATCATTTGCAGGGGCACATAGGCCCACACCATGGCGCGGTAAAACACATCCTGTTCGAGTTGCGCCACCGCCGACTCGGGTGGGTTGCTGAAGTCCTCACCCAACACGCGGTCGAGCACCGGCAACAACACATGGATGACCAGCGGGGCCAGCAGCATGCACCCCCATTGGCCTGTCCAGACGAAGGCCAGCAAGGAAGCTGTGAACGCCAAGGGAATGGCGGGGCTGAGCAGCCACCACCAGCGCTTGTCTTGCCAAGCCTGTTCGAGTGGGATGCTTGGACTGTTCACGGCTGAGGCCTGCTGAGGCGTTTTGTGCCAATAAACTCAACGACGGTCCGCATAACTTGCCTCCAAATCTGGTGCCATTGTGAGGGGTGTTGGGGCCAACAAGATGTCGCCATGGTCAGCGGTTTACAGGGAAAAACCCTGATGCACACAAGACAGGCCGCGGCACGCTGGAGCCCTTATATTGGCCACACAAAACATTTGGACGGGGGGACTTCATGGACTTTGACTACGTGATCGTGGGGGGTGGTTCGGCCGGGTGTGTGCTGGCCAGTCGCCTGAGCGAAGACCCTGCTGTGCAGGTGGCCCTGATCGAAGCTGGGCCACCCGACACCAGCGCGCTGATCCATTGCCCCGCGGGCATCGCGCTCATGGCGCGCACAGAAATCGTCTCCCAAGGCCTGAACACCGTGCCGCAACCCGGCTTGAACGGCCGCATCGGTTTTCAGCCGCGTGGCCGCACCTTGGGGGGCTCCAGCTCCACCAATGCGATGGCTTACATCCGTGGCCAACAGGCCGATTACGACCACTGGGCTGAGCAGGGTTGCGCGGGTTGGTCGTGGGCCGAGGTCTTGCCCTACTTTCTGAAGGCCGAGCACAACGAGCGCATCCACAACGGATGGCATGGCCAAAACGGCCCCTTGAACGTGGCCGATCTGCAAAGCCCCAATGCGTTCGCTAAACGCTTTGTCGAGGCGGGTGTGCAGGCGGGTTTGCCGCTCACCACCGACTTCAATGGCCCCACGCAAGAAGGTGTGGGCCTGTACCAAGTCACGCAGAAAGCGGGCGAGCGCTTCAGCGCGGCCAAGGCTTACCTCACGCCCCACTTGGGCCGCCCCAACTTGCACGTCATGACCGGCGTCACCGTGGACCGCATTGGCTTGGTCGATGGCGTGGCGCGGCAGGTGCACACCTTGCAGGGCCGCCAAGCGCAGACCCTGACCGCCCGACGCGAAATCATTTTGAGCGCAGGCGCTTTTCAATCGCCCGCCATCCTCATGCGCTCAGGCATTGGCCCCGCCGCGCATTTGCAAAGCCTGGGCATCGCAGTGCAGCGCGACTTGCCCGGCGTGGGCGAAAACCTGCACGACCACCCCGACGCGGTGCTGGTGGCCGATGCGCCGGGGCAAACCGATTTGATCGGGGTGTCACTGCGGGGTACATGGCAGACCTTGCAAGCCCTGTGGGCCTGGCGGCAGCATCGAACAGGGCCGCTCACCACCAATTTCGCAGAAGGCGGTGCCTTTTACAAAAGCCGACCTGACGAGGCGCACCCGGACATTCAGCTGCACTTTGTGGTGGCCAAACTGGTGGACCACGGCCGCCAATTGACCCTGGGCCACGGCTATTCACTGCACGTGTGTTTGCTGCAACCCGACAGCCGTGGCCGTGTACAACTGGCCGACCGCAACCCCCAAAGCGCGCCACTCATTGACCCGCAGTTTTTGAGCGATCCGCGTGACCTGCAGCGCTTGCGCGACGGTGTTCGCCAAGCCCAAAACATCCTGGCCCAGCCCGCCTTGGCCGCTTATGGCAAAGAGTGGGCAGCGTCTGCCGATGCGCGCAGCGACGAACAACTGGAGCACTGGATTCGCCAACACGCCGACACGGTCTACCACCCGGTGGGCACCTGCCGAATGGGCCAAGACGGCATGGCGGTGGTGGATACGAAACTGCGCGTGCACGGTGTGCCCGGCCTGCGCGTCGTCGACGCGTCGGTCATGCCGCGCATCGTGAGCGGCAACACCAATGCCCCGACGATCATGATCGCGGAGAAGGCGGCAGACTGGATTCGCGCGGGGCATTGAGGCTTTTCGCCAGGCAGCGTTTGGGTACGAAGCGGGTTTTTTTCGTTCTTTGCACTGGTACCTATGTGAAACGAGTTGGGTTCGTCGTCGTCAAGCCGCAAGTCGAGTGCCTGCTTCTTGATCACCTTTATATTCATCCAAGCACTCAAAGCAGAGGCATCGGTGCCGCTGTGCTCGCTGTTGTCATCGAACAAGCCAATGCCAAAGCTCTCCCCATACGCGTCGGGGCGTTGAGAGAGAGCGATTCAAATCGCTTCTATACGCGCCACGGTTTTGTCTTGGTAGAGCAAGGCGAGTTCGATAACTTCTACATTCGCGCTGGCAAAAATGCGCTCAAATCACTCGATCGAAGTGACGCTCACCGGCAAGCAACGCTGTCACTTTTTGCATAAAAGAGCTAGCCGTTTTGCGACATGGAGACAAGTTGGATTCGCCCGCACGTTGCAAGTATTGAAAAAAGTGCCCTGTACAGCAAGCATAAAATTGGCCGAGGTCGACGGCTGCAAACATCAATGCATGGAACTCGCATGTTCAAGTTCGAGTGGGATAAGCAAAAAGCGTAAAGCAAGTTGCTCAAGCATGGCGTGTCTTTTGACGAGGCTGTCAGCGTTTTTGGAGATGCATTGGCCTTGACTTTTTCGGACTCTGATCACTCAATGGACAAGGACCGTAGCCGAACTTAAGGAATCTCCAGCAAGGAGCGACTTTTGGTGGTTGTTCACACGGAGCGTCGCAACAGCATTCGAATCATCAGCGCAAGAAAGGCAACCCGATATGAAAAAGACATCTACAAAAATGGCTGATCTGGATATTCCTGAATTGAAGCGCGACCAATTGAGCAAGGGTGTTCGCGGCAAGCACCTCAAACATTTCGCGCAGGGCAGCAATGTCGTGGTGTTGCAGCCCGAAATTCTCAAGGCGTTTCCGACTTCTCAAGCCGTCAACAAGGCTTTGGCCAGCATGCTGGCTTTTGCTCACGAAACTCAAGTACTGTCTGTTCGTACAAAAACCACCACGCGCAAACGCTTGGCGGCTTCATGAACGAAATAGTGCAACATCCGTGCGTCGCGCACGCACAGAAGAGGTGGCACTTTATGAAGGCTAAAAAGTTCGATCAACAGTTCGATGATGGCGCCGATATCACGGCTTCTTTGGACGTGTCCAAAGGCAGGCGCGTGCTGCAGGCGCAGAAGCGGGTGAATGTGGATTTCCCAACATGGATGGTTGACTCGCTGGATCGCGAAGCCAGCAGACTGGGGGTGACGAGGCAGTCTGTGATCAAGGTCTGGCTGGCCGAGCGCCTTCAGGCGACGACGTCGCATGCGCCTTTACAACGGACAACTAAAGTTGCGACGCACCGCTGAAGTTTGCCTCTGCCGGCAATTCCTCCGGGGCACCCGCATCCCCGCCATCACTGCACACCGGCAAAAAACGCCCGAAGGCGCTTTGATAGAAGCTTCATGGCATCGCCAGGTATCCCCGTAGGGGCGATGTGGCAAAGCGAAGCGCCTCTGAGCCCCTGCGGGGATACCTGGCGATGCCTGCCCGACCAGAAGCAGATCACTTCTTCTTGGAAACCACCCGCACCATCTCCAGGCACTGCTTGGCGTAACCCCATTCGTTGTCGTACCAGGCCACGATCTTCACGAAGCGTTTGTCCAGCGCAATGCCGGCGGTCGCGTCGAACACGCTGGCACAAGGTTCGCCACGGAAGTCGGTGGAGACGACTTTTTCGTCGGTGTAACCCAGCACGCCTTTGAGCGCGCCTTCGCTTTGCGCTTTCATTTCGGCGCAGATCTCGGCGTAGCTGGCGTCACTGTTCAGCTCCACCGTCAGGTCGATCACCGACACATCCGACGTGGGCACGCGAAACGCCATGCCGGTGATCTTGCCCTTGATCTCGGGGATCACCACGCCCACGGCCTTGGCCGCGCCGGTGCTGCTGGGGATGATGTTTTCGAGGATGCCGCGGCCACCGCGCCAGTCTTTGCGAGACGAGCTGTCCACCGTCATCTGGCTGGCAGTCGCAGCGTGCACGGTGGTCATCAGGCCGCGCTTGATGCCCCATTTGTCGTTCAGCACTTTCACCACGGGGGCCAGGCAGTTGGTGGTGCATGAGGCATTCGACACGATGGCTTCGCCTGCGTACTTTTTGTGGTTCACGCCATAGACGAACATGGGGATGCTGTCTTTGGAAGGGGCCGAGATCACCACCTTTTTGGCGCCGGCGGCAAGGTGCATTTGGCTGGTGGGCTCGGTCAGGTAATGGCCCGTGCATTCCAGTACGGTGTCTACGCCCATGGCGCCCCACTGCAGGTTGTGGGCGTCGCGCTCGTGCGAGAGCTTGATCTTCTTGCCGTTGACGATCAATGTGTCTTCGGTGAAGTCCACCGTGCCATCAAAGCGGCCATGCACGCTGTCGAACTTGAGCATGTAGGCCAGGTAGTCGGCGGGCTTGGGGTCGTTGATGCCCAGAATTTGGATGTCATTGAAACCGTGCTTGAGGGCGGCGCGCAGCGCCAAGCGGCCGATGCGGCCGAATCCGTTGATGCCCAGCTTGATGGTCATATGAATGCCTCAAAAAAAAGTTACGAATCGGTGACGTAACCGGATTGGAAACCAAGTCCCTTGCTTGGGCCTGATCCCTGAACGCGACTTCAGCGATGGGTCAAACCCATGGCGCTGAAGGGGTTCATCCGGCGGGCCTGATCAGGCCTTGAGCAGCGCAGCGTGGACCGTGTCGGCCACGTTTTCGGCGGTGAAACCAAAGTGTTTGAACAGCACAGGCGCTGGGGCCGACTCGCCGTAGGTGTCGATGCCGACCACCGCGGCGCAGCCGTATTTCCACCAGCCGTCGGTGCTACCCATCTCGACCGCCACGCGGGGCAGGCCTTTAGGCAGCACGCTTTGCTTGTAGTCGGTGTCCTGGCGGTCAAACACGTTGGTGCTGGGCATGGAGACCACGCGCACCCCGATCTTGCGCTGTGCCAGCAGCTTTTGCGCTGCCATGGCCAGTTGCACTTCAGAGCCGGTGGCGATGATCACGCCGTGGGTCTTTTTGATGCCCACGTGTTCGGGCTCGGACAGCACATAGGCGCCGCGGCTGATGTCGCCCAGATCGCTCTTGGGCGAGTAGGCCAGGTTTTGGCGACTGAGCAGCAGGGCCGAAGGGCGGTGGGCGTTTTGCAGGGCCACGGCCCAGGCCACGGTGGTTTCGGCCGTATCGGCCGGACGCCACACGTCCAGACCGGGGATCAGGCGCAGGCTGGCGGCGTGTTCGATGGACTGGTGGGTCGGGCCGTCTTCGCCCAAGCCGATGGAGTCGTGGGTGAAGACGTGGATCACGCGCTGCTTCATCAGCGCGGCCATGCGGATGGCGTTGCGCGAGTAGTCAGAGAAGGTGAGGAAGGTGCCGCCGTAGGGGATGTAACCACCATGCAGGGCCACGCCGTTCATGATGGCGGCCATGCCGAATTCGCGCACGCCGTAGTTGATGTGGCGGCCGATTTTGGAGGCCCCTTCGGTAGCCGCGCCGTCAGCTGTCTTGACCACGTCACCGGCCAGGTCCACGCGGAAAGCAGGCGTGCTCTTGGTGTTGGTGAGGTTAGAGCCCGTGAGGTCGGCCGAGCCGCCCAGCATTTCGGGCAAGGCAGCGGTGAAGGCTTCGAGTGCCAGCTGGCTGGCCTTGCGGCTGGCCATGGTTTCGCCCTTGGTGTGGGCAGCCACCACGGCGTCAAACGCCACTTGGTTGAAGTTCTTGGGCAAGTCGCCCTTCATGCGGCGCACGAATTCTTTGGCCAGCGCGGGGTGGGCGGCTTTGTAGGCGGCAAACTGGGTGTTCCACTCGGCTTCGCGGGCCTTGCCCGCCACTTTGGCGTCCCAATCGGCATAGACCGCTTTGGGAATCTTGAAAGGCTCGGCCGTCCAGCCCAAGGCTTCGCGGGTCAGCTTGATTTCTTCAGCGCCCAGCGGCTCGCCGTGGGCTTTGGAGGTGCCCGCACGGTTGGGCGAGCCCTTGCCGATGGCTGTTTTGCAAACGATCAGGGTGGGCTTGTCGGCACTGTGGCGGGCAGCGGCAATCGCGGCCGATACGGCAGCGGCGTCATGGCCGTCCACCGCGTCGATCACGTTCCACCCGCAGGCGGCAAAGCGCTGGGGCGTGTTGTCGATGAACCACGGAGCAACTTGGCCGTCGATCGAGATGCCGTTGTCGTCGTACAGGGCGATCAGTTTGTTCAGCTTCCAGGCACCGGCCAGGGCCACGGCTTCGTGGCTGATGCCTTCCATCAGGCAGCCGTCACCCAGGAAAACGTAGGTGTGGTGATGGACGATTTTGTGGCCGTCTTGGTTGAACTCAGCCGCCATCATCTTCTCGGCCAGCGCCATGCCCACCGCGTTGGTGATGCCTTGGCCCAGCGGGCCGGTGGTGGTTTCCACGCCGGGCGTCACGCCCACTTCGGGGTGGCCCGCGGTTTTGCTGTGCAGGGTGCGGAAGTTCTTGAGTTCTTCGATCGGCAGTTTGTAGCCGGTCAGGTGCAGCACCGAATAGATCAGCATCGAGCCGTGGCCGTTGGACAGCACAAAGCGGTCGCGGTTGGCCCAATGGGGGTTTTTGGGGTTGTGTTGCAGGTGATCGCCCCACAGCGCTACGGCCATGTCGGCCATGCCCATGGGGGCGCCGGGGTGACCCGAGTTGGCTTGTTGAACAGCGTCCATTGCGAGGGCGCGGATGGCGTTTGCCATTTGTTGTTGATTGGCCATGGGGTCAGCTCCGGGGAAGTATTCTGGTAAACCCGGCATTTTAGCGGTTGTCAGGTCCTCAGACGCGACACGCCGGCAGTCTGTCGGCAGTCCTTGCCAAGGAAGTGCATGCCCTCGCCATCCAGCCCTGATGGCGGCCGCCTCTCAGGCAGAACGGCCCGCGCCCTTGGAAAGCCGCTGTCAGCCCTGGGCCACCGACAAAGCCAGCACCAGATCGGCCCAGGCTTTGGCTTTGTCGGCGGGGTTGCGCAGCAAGCTCGACGGCGGGTAAGTCACCACCACCGGCACGCCCTGAAAGTCGTGCAAACGACCGCGCAATTTGCCCATGGGCTCGGTGCTGCCCAACAGGCTTTGGATGGCAAAACGGCCCATGGCCAAAATCACCCGGGGCTGCGCCAGCGCGACCTGGCGCGACATATAGCCGGCGCAAGTGGCCAGCTCGGCGGTTTCGGGGTTGCGCCCGTTCAGGGGGCGGCATTTGACAGCGTGGGTCAGACAGGCCTCGGGCACGTCCGCGCTGGCAGTGGCGTTGGCACTGCCGACAGGGCCCTGGCGGCGCACGCCGACGGCCTTGAGCATGTTGTCCAGCAGCACGCCTTCTGGCCCGGTGAACGGCTGGCCCTGCTGATCGTCTGCCTCTGAAGGCAAGTCGCCCACCACCATCCAGCGGGCTGTGCCCTGGCCCGAACCCAGAATCGGCGTTGGGCGTGCAGCGCACAGGGCGCACGACTGGCAGGATTGAACAGCCGTGAGCAGCTCGGCCCAACCCATGCTGGACAAACTTTCGGGCAAAGGCGCAAACACTTGGCTCTGGGCCTGCGCCTGGGGGGGCACGGGTGCCACAGGCCCACGGGTTGCCGAGCGGGTGGCTGGTGCTTGAACAGGCACAGCGGGCGTTGCAGGTGGTAAGAGATGCACCGGGCTTGCAGCCCCAGCGGCGCCAGACACGCCAGTCGTTGGCACCACGCTCACTGTCGTCATGGCGGGTGCATCGCCCGCCACCGCTTGGGGCTCGGCGGCGCTGCGCTGAGGCCACCACACGCGCACGCCCATCTCGGCCAGCATGGCGCGTTGGCGGTCGTCCAGGTCGAATTGGGTGGGGTCGCTCATGTTGGGGCTCACAGTTTCAAACTCATCACCACCGCGTGCTCTCGCTGCAAGCGGCCTGCGGGATAGTAATCCTTGCGGATGCTGACCTGCTTGAAGCCGTAGAGCGCATACACCTGCAGCGCACGCAGGTTGGTTTGGCGCACCTCCAGCCAGAGCCATTGCGCGCCTGCGTGGCGTGACACGAGCGACAAGGCGTCCAGCATCATGTGGCCCCAGCCCTGGCCTTGGTGCGCCGGGGCGACCGTGATGTTGAGCAAGTGCATTTCTTCCACACCGTGCATGGCCAAAAAGTAACCCAGCAATTCACCGTCCAGCCACAGGCATTGGGCCTCGAACAGGGGGTTGAGCGAGTCGCGGAAATTGCCCCGCGTCCAGGGGTGGCTGTAGGCGGTTTGCTCGATGGCGATCACCGCGTCCAGATCGTCCTGCGTCATGGGCGCCAGCGTGACGCGGTTGCGCGTGGCCTCCGAGGGCTGGGTGCTGTCCTGCGCTGGTGTGGGCTTCATGTTCAGGCTCATGGCTGCGCTGCGGCCTTGGTCAAAGCAGTCTGGGCCTGCAGGGCTTGCGCTTTCATGGCCTCACGTTCGGCCGTGGTGTTGGCCACTTTGTCGCGGATGTACAGCGGCATGGCCTGCTCGGCCGGCACGGCCAGGCCCTGCGCCCACAAGGCGGGGGCCAGGCGCAGCAAAGCAGCGGCGGTGGGCAGGGCCTCGCAGCGCAAGCCACCCGTTGCCACTCGGGGCAGTCGGTCGCCATATGCGGTAAAGGCGTTGCCCGCCTGCAGCACCGTGCGGTCATCGGGCAGGTGCAATTGTTCGGGGGCACTCACTTGCAAGGGCGCAGCTTCATGCCAACGGCCATGGCTTGCCCCCGGCAAAGGCTCCCAGCGGTAAGCGGCGCTGTACACCTCGTCCATGCGGGCGTCGAGCAGCGCCAGCACAGTCAACTCGGCATCGGGCGTGATGACCCCCGCTTGCACTTGCGCCCAGCGCGCCTCTTCGGCCACTGCAAGCAAAGTATCGACCGGCAACACCGGCACATCGGCCCCAAAGGCCAGGCCTTGCGCCACGGCGCAAGCGGTGCGCAAACCGGTAAACGACCCCGGCCCCCGACCGAAAACGATGGCATCGAGCGAAGCCAGCGGCATGTCGGCCTCGGCCAGCAGGGCCAGCACCGCCGGGATCAAACCGCTCGAAGCCTGCGCACCGCCGGGCAGGGTTTGGGTCCAGACCTGCTCGCCACGGGCCACGGCCAACGACAGCACATCGGTGCTGGTGTCAAAGGCCAGCCAGCGGCGCTCGGGGCTGGCGCTCATGGCTGGCCTCCAGTTGGGGGCGAAGTGGGCGCAACCGCAGGTTTTTTGGCCTGCCGCACGCCAAACAAAATACCACTGGTCACCAGCGCCAGCCCGGCCAGCAAATTCCAGTGCAGGGGCTCGCCCAGAAACCACACCGCCCCCAGCGCCGACAAGCCCGGCACCAAGGCCGTGATCATGGTCGAGCGCACCGGGCCGTAGTGGCGCACCATCTGCGTGAAGGTGATGCCCGAAATCACCACCGAGCCCACGCCCTGGAACACCGCTTGGAACAAAATTTCGGACCACGGGGCTTGGTGCAGCTGCGTGGGCAAAACCTGCAAGGCCGCCAGCAAGGCAAACAAGGGCACAAAGCAGACAAAGGCAAACGCGGTGATGGCCATGGTGGCCCGCACCGCGTCAAAGCCCTGGCTGCGCACCAACACGCTGTAGCTGGACCAGCACAGGGCCGCCGCCATGAACAGCAGGTCGCCCTTCCAGACCTCGCCGCCATCAAAGGCCATGAGCAAGCTCGCGCCACCCACCAGCACGTCGCCCAGCACGATGAAGCCCAGCCCCACGGCACGGGCGGCAGCCACTTTTTCGCGCAAGAACAGCCAGGCCAGCAAGGTGGTCCACAAGGGCAGGCTGCCCGGCATGAGCACCGAGGCGTGCGTGGCGGGTGCATACACAAAACCGGTGTAGGCCAAGATGGCGTACAAAAAGCCGCCCAAAAACCCGGTTTGCACTGTTTGCCGCAAAGGCAGGGGCGACAGGCCCCACAAAGAACCCACTTGTGCACCGGCCTGGCGTGCCGGACGCATCAGCCACCAAGCCCAGGGCAACAAGATGGCGCTGGCCCCCAGAATGCGGGCCAGCGCGATGTCCATGGGCAGCAATCCCCGAGACGCTGAGGCCCGCGCAATGACAATGAAACCCGTCCAGATGAGCACCGTGACGACCGCCGAAGCCAGGCCCACGGTTTTTGAAGAAAATCGCATGGTCCGAATCATACGGGGCCGCTGCACAGGCGCGAGCGGTGCCCCCTTTTGACGACCCCGCAGGCCTGCGTGTCCCTCGTGGTCCCCGTTAGACTCGCTCGATGACTCGCTCCCGCACCCAGCGCCGATTTTTGTTCCCCTTGGCCCACGCTGCCTTTGCTGCCTGTACTGCCTTGGCGCTGAGTACCGCCTTGCTCTGGCCTGCCCATGCGCAAAGTACCGCTCAATCCTCGTTGCCCCGGTCCGTCCTGCAAACCCTGAACCAAGCTCAAGTTCCCGCTTCGGCTTTCAGCGTGCTCATCGCCCCTCTGCCGAATAGCGCTCCAACCAACAGCGCCTTGCCACGGCACTTGTCGCACCACGCCCAAGCCAGCGTCAACCCCGCCTCGGTCATGAAGCTGTTCACCACCTACGCCGGCTTGAGCCTGTTGGGGCCCGACCACGTCTGGCGCAACCGGGTGTACACCGACGGCCCCGTGCGCGATGGCGTGCTGCAGGGCAACCTGGTCGTGCGCGGCAGCGGCGACCCCAAGCTGGTGGTCGAGCGCCTGCAAGAACTGCTGACGCAGGTTCGGGCGGCGGGCGTACGCGAGGTGCGTGGCGACATCGTGCTCGACCGCAGCGTGTTCGACGTGCGCGAACGCAGCGAGCCCTTTGACGACGAACCGCTGCGGCCCTACAACGTGGGGCCGGACGGGCTGCTGCTCAACTTCAAGGCGGTGGTCTACAAGTTCACCCCCGATGCCGCCAGCGGCCAGGTGAAGGTGCGCTTTGAGCCGCCTCTGGCCGGCTTTTCTGCCCCCACGCAACTGCCGCTCAGCCAGGCCCCGTGCAGCGACTGGCGTCGCCAACTGCAGGCCGACTTCAGCCAGCCCCAGCAAGTGCGCTTTGCGGGCCGCTACCCGGCCAGCTGCGGCGAGCGCGAATGGCCCGTGGCCTACCCCGAGCCCGAAGCCTATGCGCCGCGCGTCATGCAAGCCCTGTGGCAAGGCGCAGGCGGACAGCTCACCGGACAGGTGCGCTATGGCGTACGCCCGGCATCGGCCAAGCTGCTGCTGGAAGTGCCCTCTTTGCCTTTGTCAGAGATCATCCAAGACATCAACAAATTTTCGAACAACGTGATGGCGCAGCAGCTGTACCTGACGCTGTCAAGCGAGCTGGGCGCACCCGGGCGCTTTGAGGCTTCGCGCCTGCGCCTGTCGCAGTGGTGGCGTCAAGGCTTTGCCGGACACGACGAGCCGGTGCTGGACAACGGCTCGGGCTTGTCGCGCAGCGAGCGCAGCACGGCGCAGGCCCTCACCGCCTTGCTGCAGGCCGCGCACGCCAGCCCACACGCCCGCTATTTTGTGGACTCGCTGGCCATTGCTGGGGTGGACGGCACCGCCGCTCGCCTGAAAGACCGCCACCCGCAGTCGCCGGTGATCGGCAACGCCTGGCTCAAAACCGGCTCGTTGCGCGATGTGGCCTCGGTGGCCGGTTATGTGCAGGGCCAAAGCGGCCAGCGCTACACCCTGGTGGCCGTGCTGCACCACCCCAACGCCCAGCAGGCGCGGGCCGTGCTGGACCAGTTGCTGGAATGGACCGTGCGCGACACCGCCTCACCGCCCAAAGCACAACCATCGGATCGCATCAACCATGGACCGCTTCGTTCCTCGCGATGACAGCTGTTTTGTCACTGCGATGCCGGCGTCACAATCCATGAGCGCCCAAAGCCACTTCCTCAAATAACACCATGAACCTCATCGACTGGGTCGGCTCTGTGGCCGCCTTCCTGACCACCGCCAGCTTCATCCCCCAAGCCTGGCATACCTTTCGCACCCGCGATGTGAGCGGCATCTCGCTGGGCATGTACAGCCTGTTCACTGCTGGGGTGGCGCTGTGGCTGGTCTACGGCATCTTGATGGAGGCTTGGCCCATCATCATCGCCAACATCATCACCACCAGCCTGGCGCTGATGATTTTGATAATGAAGTTCCGATACCGCTGATTTTTTTTACTTTCATCAGAAATTAATGACAAATCGGTGAATACCCCATGGTTTGAATCGTTTCACTCGACTAAAGTGAAAAAAGAACGATTGTTCTTTTTTAATCCAATGGAGACACACCATGAAAACATTGAAGTACGGCATCCCGATGCTCGGCGCAGCCCTCTTGGCTGCTTGCGGCGGCAATGACACGCCCCACGGTGCCTTGATCGATACCCCGGTCTTGCTGGCCACCCTGACCAAAGCACAGTTCGACGGTAGCCCACTTGCGGGCTTGAGTGGCAAAGCCAAATGTGACGTCAAGGTCGTTTCCCTCAACTACGTGACACCCGGCGTCCAGGGAGAGAATTCCAACGCCTCAGGCGTTTTGTTGTTGCCCTCGGGAGCCGATTGCACTGCCGCTGCGCCTTTGGTGGCTTATGCCAAAGGCACCGATGTCGAAAAACCCCGCACATTGGCTAACCCTGCTGATGGCGAAACTTTATTACTGGCGGCCATGTACGCCAGTCAGGGCTATGCCGTGGTGGCCACCGACTACCTGGGGTTCGCCAAGTCCAAGTACAGCTTCCACCCCTATCTGCACGCAGACTCTGAAGCCACATCGGTCATCGACTCGATCCGTGCCGCACGCAACGCCGTGTCATCACAAGGGTCCAGCCTGAATGGCAAGGTCATGTTGACCGGCTACTCTCAAGGGGGCCACGCTTCCATGGCAGCTCACCGTGCGATTGAAAAGAACTTGTCTAACGAGATCAACGTGGTGGCTGGCGCACACTTGGCTGGACCGTACAACCTGTCGGGCTCAATGAAACTCACAGAGGCCATTGCGGGTTACCAGTTCTTTGTGCCCTACCTGGTCACAGCTTGGCAGAAGATTTATGGCAATTTGTACAGCGATGTCAAAAACGCCTTCAAAGCGCCTTATGCAGACGGCATTGAGTCTTTGCTGCCCAGCCCCACTTTGAACTACACCACACTGGTCACCAGCGGTAAGTTGCCTGGCATCAACGGCGAAACACCCAACCAAGCACGCGATGCCTTGTTCCAGCCGGCGTTCAGCAGCGACATTTTGACCAACGCCAACAACGCCACATTCCTGGCCGCCAAAAAGAATGACTTGCTGGACTGGACGCCCAAATCGCAACTCATGCTGTGCGGCGGTAGTGGGGATCCCACGGTGCCACCTGCTGTGCACCAAGCCGTCATGAAAAAAGCTTTTGACGACAAAGGCTTGAAAAACGTGACTTCCGTGGATGTGGATCCTTATATTGCGGCCACTTATGGCCCAGTCACGCCAGCCAATGCCGCGACTTACTACGCCAAATACCATGGCGAATATGAACCACCGTTCTGCCACGCTCAAGCCAAAGGCTTGTTCGACTTAGTGAAGTAAACGGCCAAGCCTCCAACAACAAGGCCCGCACATTGCGGGCCTTGTTGTTTTGAAAAGGACAAAAGCCTCAAGCCGCAGCCCGCTGCAATCGGTCGCGCACGCCTTCCCACTCGGGTGTGTCGGGGGGCAGCTGCACCCAAATTTGCGTCACACCACGCGCGTCCAGATCGCGCAAAACGCTGAACAGATCGTGCGCAGCCTGCTCGGCCGAAGCGGCTTGCATGCGCCACAAGACGCCAGCACCGTCATCAGGCCGCTCGGCTGACCAGACACCCAGGTTGTTGGCATGCGGCCCCAAAGCTTGCAACTTATGGGCAATGTCATCGCCGGACATGAGCCGCACTTTGGCGCGCGGCGCATAGTGCGATTCGAGCGTCCCCGAGGCGCGGGGGGCGGCTTGGGTCAGCGCGTCCTTGTCCAGCACGGTGCGACCACAAGCTGCGTCAATTTGCCCCCGCGTGATCTGCCCCGGACGCAGCAGCACGGGCTCGCCGCGTGTGCAGTCAACGATGGTGGACTCGATGCCCACTGCGCACTCGCCACCGTCCAAAATCAACAGCTCAGGGCCCAGCTCGGACTGCACGTGCGCCGCCGTGGTGGGGCTCACGCGGCCAAAGCGGTTGGCGCTGGGGGCCGACACGCCCAGCACGCCCAGCGCCAGGCCCTCTTGGAGGATGGCCTGCGCCACCGGGTGTGAAGGGCAGCGCAAACCGATCGAGTCTTGCCCCCCGGCCGAAGCCGTGGCCACGCCGCTCAGGCGCGGCAAAATCAAGGTGAGCGGGCCAGGCCAAAAAGCTTGCATGAGCTTTTGCGCAAACTCGGGCACTTGCGACGCAAACAAGGGCACCTGCTCCACACCGGCCACATGCACGATCAGCGGGTGGTCGGCCGGGCGGCCCTTGGCCAAGAAGATTTTCGCCACGGCCGCGTCGTCGGTGGCATTGGCGGCCAGGCCATACACCGTCTCGGTGGGCAAGCCGACCAACTGACCGTCTCGCAAAGCTTGTGCAGCCTGCGCGATGGCCGTGTCCGAGGCACTCAGGATCATGGCGGTCTTTAAAACGCTTCAATGCCCAGCAAAGCGGCTGCTTGCAAGGCGGTGGCGCGCACGGCCTCAGGCGTGGCACCCGTGATGTTCAGGTGGCCCATCTTGCGGCCTGGGCGGGCCGAGAGCTTGCCATACAGGTGCAAGTGCGTGCCGGGCAGCGCCAGCACTTGTTGCCAAGCGGGGGTGGTTGGGCCTTTGCCCGAAGGCATCACTTCGGGCCACAGATCGCCCAGCAAATTGAGCATGATGGCCGGCGAGTGTTGGCGCGGCTGCTTGAGTGGCAAACCCGCCAGCGTGCGCACCTGCAGCTCGAACTGCGACTGGTCGCAGGCGTTCATGGTGTAGTGGCCGCTGTTGTGCGGGCGGGGGGCCATCTCATTGACGACCAGCTGACCACTTTCGAGGATGAAAAACTCCACACAGAGTACGCCCACGTAGTGGATGCCTTCGGCAATCGCACGGGTGGCGGCCACGGCTTGCGCCGCCACATCGGCTGACACCGCGCCTTCGTACACGCAGGTCACGGCCAAAATGCCGTCGCGGTGCAGATTCGATTGCACCGGAAAATTCACCATCTGCCCATCGGCTCCACGGGCTACGATGACCGAGCACTCGGCCTGCAGCGGCAGCATTTTTTCCAGCACACAAGGCACGTTTTTCAGCTGGTCCCAGGCGGAGGTCAGATCTTCGCGGGTCTTGACGCGGATCTGACCTTTGCCGTCATAACCCATGCGGTTGGTCTTCAAAATACCGGGCAGCAACTCTTCGCTCACGGTGGCCAGCTGCGCAGGGTTCCCAATGAGGGCGTGCGGCGCGACCGGCACGCCGCAGCGCACAAAGTGGGCTTTTTCGGCGGCGCGGTCTTGCGCAATCGCCACCGACTCGGACGCCGGAGCCACCGGGCGGTGAGCGCCCAGCGTCACCAGCGCTGGTGCGGGCACGTTTTCAAATTCGGTGGTGATGGCGGCGCAGCGCTGCATCAGCTGCGCCAGGCCCTGCTCGTCCAGGTAGTCGGTCTGGATGTGGTGGTGGCTGACCAAGCCAGCGGGGCTGGCGGCATCGGGATCAAGCACCGCGGTGAAGTAGCCCATGGCCTGCGCCGCCTGCACAAACATGCGGCCCAACTGGCCACCGCCCATCACGCCCAGCGTGGCCATCTGGCCATTGACCATGGCGCCCGGCAAAATGGCGCGGCTCATGCGGCACCTGTTGCTGAAGCGGGCGGCAGTGTCATGGCGCGGGCCATGGCGGTTTGTTCAGCGCGGAAAGCTTCAAGCTTTTGGCGCAGGGCCGGGTCCTTGTTGGCCAGCATGGCCACGGCAAACAAGGCCGCATTGGCCGCACCGGCTGCGCCAATGGCAAAGGTGGCCACCGGCACGCCCTTGGGCATTTGCACGATGCTGTGCAGCGAATCCACGCCCGACAGGGCCTGGGTCTGCACCGGCACACCCAGCACCGGCACCACGGTTTTGGCCGCGAGCATGCCGGGCAGGTGGGCTGCGCCGCCAGCGCCCGCGATGATGGCTTGCAAGCCGCGCGCAGCGGCGGTCTCTGCATAAGTGAACATATCGTCCGGCATTCTGTGGGCCGAAACCACGCGGGCATCGTGAGGGATGCCAAACTGTTGGAGAATCTGGACTGCGTGCTGCATGGTGTCCCAGTCGGAGCTGGAACCCATGACGACGCCGATGAGCGCTTGAGTCATTGGGTGCTTTTCGTGATCAATGTTGAATTTTAAGGTTTCGCCCCACCCGGAGCTGAAACACAACCCGGAACCCTGCCCGCCATGATGGACGTCACGATACAAAACTTTGAAGCCGAGGTCATCGAAGCCTCCATGACCACGCCCGTGTTGGTGGATTTTTGGGCCCCTTGGTGCGGCCCGTGCAAGTCTTTGGGCCCTGTGCTCGAAAAAGTCGAAGCCGCCTACGAAGGCCGCTTCAAGCTGGTCAAGATCGACTCTGACCAAGAACAGCAACTGGCGCAGGCCTTTGGCATCAAAAGCATCCCCACCTGTGTGTTGCTGAAAAACGGCCAGCCCGTCGATGGTTTCATGGGCGCTTTGCCCGAAGGTCAGGTCAAGCAGTTTCTGGACAAACACCTGCCTGCTGCCGAAGAATTGCAAGCCCAAGCTGCCGCTGACGAAGCGCAGCAACACCTGCAAGAGGGCGACGCGCACAGCGCCCGCGCCGCCTTGGAACAAGCCCTGGCCACCCATCCCGGCAACGACGACGCCCGCTTTGACCTGGTCAAGCTGCTGATTGGCCTGGGCGAGCTGGCCGAAGCCTCCGCCTTGCTGGCCCCAGCCATGGCCCGCATCCCGGTGCCGCTGCGCTTTGAGGCGCAAACCCAGTGGCTCAAAGCGCTGGAGTTTGTGACCACCGACCCCCGTGGTGAATGGGAGTTGGACCAGTTTGATGCCTTGATTGCCCAGAACAAACGTGACTTTGAAGCCCGTTTTGCCAAAAGCCGCCTGCTGATCGCGATCGGCCAATGGGAAGCGGCCCTGGACGAATTGTTGGAAATCATCATGCGAGACAAAAAGTGGGACGACGAAGCCCCGCGCAAAACCTTTGTCGCCCTGCTGGAGCTGATGACCCCGCCCAAGCCCAAAACCCCTGTCACCACCGGAAAATCGGCGGGTGGCATTGAGCTGATGGGCAAAGCCGCCATGCAAGAAGACCCGCACATGGCCATGATCTCCAGCTACCGGCGCAAGCTGAGCATGATGCTGAACTGAAGCCGCGTCCTTTGACCTGGCGCGGTTGGGGCGCTTGGTCGTCGGGCCAGCAACAGTGCTGCGCCCCCGACCACTGCTTCGGCAGCAAAATTATTATTTTTGTTAACTCTGAACTCCAAAAAATGTAATACTTGTCGTTACAGACATTTACGGGTTTTGGGCTCATCGACGGGCTTGTTGCTGACATTTCAGCCGCCTTGAAGCCTAGAATGAACGCACCACTTTTGCATTCATTTCAGAACATGTCCCGTGCCCAACCCCTGATCACCCCAGAAGAGCTTCAGTGCCTGTTGGGCAACGCCCCTGCGCGAACGAACAAGCCAGGCCACAGCACGGGACTGCATCCACAGTCGCTGCACCTTGGTGCCACATTGTGGCTGCTCAAGGGGGTGTTTTTGTACGCGGTACTCATGAGCCCAGAAGCCAGCCAACTGGTCGACAGCAGCCGTTACCTGGCTTTGCGAGGCGGTCTGGAACTGGTCTGCGTGATCGCTTTTTGGAGTGCGGCATTGCACCCACGCGGTCGCACCGTAGCGGGTGCGAGTTTGCTCGTGGCCAGCACCACTTGGCTGATGGACGCCATGACGCTGCTGGCCTTCACCAGTTGAGTCCCCACCCTCAAGAAAAAGGCGCTGCCATGCAGCGCCTTTTTCTTGACAGAGTTGGGCCTGCATCAGTCCATCAACTTCTTCATGGCCTCTTCGTACTTGGCTGCTGTTTTCTCGATCACCTCACGCGGCAAGCGCGGCGCAGGTGGGGTTTTGTCCCAGGGCTTGCCGTTGATCTGGGCAGTCTCCAGCCAGTCGCGCAAAAACTGTTTGTCGTAGCTGGGCGGGTTGATGCCTTGGGCAAAACTCTGTTCATACGAGTCTGTGGGCCAGTAACGCGATGAGTCGGGCGTCAGCACCTCGTCCATCAGCACCAAGGTGCCGGCGGTGTCCAGACCAAACTCGAACTTGGTGTCGGCAATGATGATGCCTTTGGCCGCCGCGATGTCACGCGCCGCCTTGTACAGCTGGATGCTGATGTCGCGGATGCGGGTGGCCAAGTCGGTGCCAATCATGGACACGGTTTGCTCGAAGGTGATGTTCTCGTCGTGCTCGCCCACCGCCGCTTTGGCTGCGGGCGTGTAGATCGGTTCGGGCAGGCGGCTGGCGTTTTTCAGGGCAGCAGGCAGTTTCACACCGCACACCGCCTGGTTGTCCTGGTATTCCTTCCAACCGCTGCCTGCCAGATAACCGCGCACCACCGCTTCGACCGGAATGGGTTGGAGGCGCTTGACCAGCATCGAGCGGCCGGTCACCTGGGGCACTTCTTCGGCGCTCACCACGCTCTCGGGCGCCTCGCCCGTCAGGTGAATCGGGCAGAGGTTCAGGCCTTTGGGCCCCAGCCGGTCGAACCAAAACAACGCCATTTGCGTGAGCAACACGCCCTTGCCCGGAATCGGTTCGCCCATGATCACGTCAAACGCGCTGATGCGGTCCGATGCCACCATCAGGATACGGTCTTCGCCCACCGCGTAGTTGTCGCGCACCTTGCCACGCGCCAACAGGGGCAAGGACTTCAGGGCCGAGGTGTGAAGCGCAGAGGTCATGGAAAACAGTCCAGCAAAAAAGAAAAAGGCCCGTTGAACAGTCAACGGGCCATTCGTGTCAATTATCGCAGGCTCAGTTCACCACCTGGGCCAATTCACCCCGCGCATAACGGGCGGCCACCACCTGCAGGTTGTCGCCCTTGATCTTGGGCGCTTGGCCTTCGCAGCCGAATTGCAGATAACGCTGCTTGCAGATTTGCTTGGCCGCTTCGCGGGCGGGCTTGAGCCATTCGCGGGCGTCGAACTTGTCGGGGTTCTCAAACAAGAATTTGCGCACCGCCGCCGTCATGGCCAATCGGATGTCGGTGTCGATGTTGATCTTGCGCACGCCGTGCTTGATGGCTTCCTGAATTTCCTCAACCGGCACGCCGTAGGTTTCCTTCATTTGACCGCCGTACTGGTTGATCATGGCCAGCAGGTCTTGCGGCACACTGCTGGAGCCATGCATCACCAAGTGGGTGTTGGGGATGCGGGCGTGGATTTCTTTCACGCGGCTGATCGCCAAAATGTCGCCCGTGGGCTTGCGGCTGAATTTGTAAGCACCGTGGCTGGTGCCAATCGCAATCGCCAACGCGTCCAGGCCCGTGGCTTTCACGAACTGCGCGGCTTCTTCGGGGTCGGTCAGCATTTGGCTGTGGTCCAGCTTGCCCACCGCGCCAATGCCGTCTTCTTCGCCGGCTTCGCCGGTTTCGAGGTTGCCCAAGCAGCCCAGTTCACCTTCCACCGACACGCCCAAAAAGTGGGCCATGTCCACCACGCGGCGGGTCACGTCGACGTTGTAGCCAAAGTCGGCCGGGGTCTTGCCGTCTTCCAGCAAGGAGCCGTCCATCATCACAGACGAGAAACCCAGGTTGATCGCGCCCTGGCAAACCGCCGGGCTTTGGGCGTGGTCCTGGTGCATGACCAGAGGAATGTGGGGCCACTGCTCCGTAGCGGCCTGAATCAGGTGCTTGATGAAGGGCTCACCCGCGTACTTGCGGGCACCGGCGCTGGCCTGCAAGATGACGGGCGCACCGACCTCATCGGCGGCGGTCATGACGGCCTGAACTTGCTCCAGGTTGTTGACGTTGAAAGCTGGAATGCCGTAGCCGTTGACGGCCGCGTGGTCCAGCAGCTCGCGCATAGAAACGAGTGCCATGGTGGTGATTTCCCGGGAAAGTTGAAAATGGAGCAACGCCAGGATGTACCCGGCTTGTAACTGAAATGGATTTTATAGGTTTCAGTGTGCCGCAGGCTTGCGATGGATCTGGACCCTTGGCCTTTAAATAGTCGGTTCAGATGTTCCTAAGACCAGTTAGGGCCTTTAAGGTCCGAGAAGCAGCTTTTCGCGAAGGGCCATTTTCAAAGCACGACGGTGCGCTTCGTCGGACCTGAAGGCACCGACCTACAAATACCCACGCAGGTCGGGCCTTTACGGTCCGACAGCCATCTTTTCTCGCAGCGACATTTCAGGGTTGGACCGGTCTAAAACTCAGGTGGCCCGGCAAATCTTGAGGGTGTTGGTGCCGCCTGGCGTGCCCATGGGCTCGCCCACGGTGATGGCGTACACATCGCCCGGCTGCACGATGCCACGTTTTTTCAGGTGCGCCTCGGCTTCGATCAAGGCAGTGTCGGGGTCGGCGCTGGTGTCCATCAGCAAGGGGCTGACGTTGCGCATCAAGGCCATCTTGCGCTGGGTCGCCACCTTGGGCGTCAGCGCATAAATCGGCATGCGCACGCTGTGGCGGCTCATCCACAACGGGGTCGAGCCTGAATCGGTCAAAGCCACAATCGCTTTGGCTTTGAGGTGGTGCGCGGTGAACAACGCGCCCATGGCGATGGCGTGGTCGATGCGGTTGAAGTGCGCACCCACAAAGTCGTCGTCCAGCGGGTCGTGGTCGGTTTTCTCGGCTTCCAGGCAGACGGCGGCCATCATTTCCACCGTCTCCAGCGGGTACTTGCCCGCAGCGGTCTCGGCGCTGAGCATCACCGCGTCGGTGCCGTCCAGCACCGCGTTGGCCACGTCGCTCACCTCGGCGCGGGTGGGCACCGGGTTGACGATCATGCTTTCCATCATCTGTGTGGCGGTGATGACCAGTTTGTCCAATTCGCGGGCGCGTTTGATCATGTGCTTTTGCAAGCCCGGCACAGCCGCGTTGCCCACCTCCACCGCCAAATCTCCGCGCGCCACCATGATGCCGTCGGAAACGGCCAGGATGCGGTCGAGCTCGGGGATGGCTTCGGCCCGCTCGATCTTGGCGATCAAACCCGGGCGGTGTCCATTGGTGCAGGCCACATTGCACAGCTGACGCGCCATTTCCATGTCGGTGGCATTTTTGGGAAAGCTCACCGCCACATAGTCGGCGTTGAAGCTCATGGCCGTGCGGATGTCGTCCATGTCCTTGGCCGTCAGGGCCGCTGCCGTCAAGCCGCCGCCTTGTTTGTTGATGCCCTTGTTGTTGGACAACTCACCGCCCAACTTGACGGTGGTGTGCACCTGCTCGCCCTTGACGGCGGTCACCGTGAGGACAATCAGGCCATCGTTGAGCAAGAGCACATCGCCGGCCTTGACATCGCGCGGCAACTCTTTGTAATCCAAGCCCACACCCTGCAAGTCACCTGGCTCGGTGCGCGAGGCATCCAGCACAAAGGGTGCACCTGGCTCCAGCATCACTTTGCCCTCGGCAAACTTGCCCACCCGGATCTTGGGGCCCTGCAGGTCGGCCATGATGGCCACTTCGCGACCTGCGCGCTGCGAGGCTTCGCGCACCAAACGGGCGCGGTCCACATGGTCTTGCGCCTGGCCGTGGCTAAAGTTCAGGCGAACCACATTCACACCGGCCCGAATCATGGCCTCCAAAAGTGCGGGATCGCTGGAAGCAGGGCCTAAGGTGGCAACAATCTTGGTGGCGCGACGGGGCATCAGGGAATCTCCAATGGAATTGGATTTCAATTCTCACACGAAACGGTGACACAACCGCTTCTTTTGGTGCACAGCATTCAACAAAACATCGCCCAATGCCATTTAGAAAACTGGCTGCTTGAGGACTTTTTGGCGAAAGTTGCCTCCAGATCACGCCCGTTACTTGCTTTTGCCCCTTCCAATACCCTTGAATTGATCTTTGTCAGTCCAGCACAATGCCAAGCCGACTAAACTCCACACCAAGCGATTTACATACAAGCGTCATGACTGCCCTACACACCCCCAACGTTGATCAGCCCATCCCATTGGACCAACCCCTGCCGCACCGCAAGACCTTGCGCGAATGGTTGGTGCCCTTGTCCGAGCGCAGCACAGTGCGCGCTTTTGTGCTGCTGGCTTTTGACTACGCCTTGTTTTTTGCCCTGATTGCGGCCACCGTCATGCTCGAAGCCGTCTGGGCCAAGCTGCTGTGCGGCGCGGTGGCGGGCTTTGTGATCGGCCGCCTGTTCGTGATCGGTCACGACGCCTGCCACCAGAGTCTCACGCCCCACCGTGAGCTGAACAAAGTGCTGGGCCGAATCGCCTTTTTGCCGTCGCTCACGCCTTACAGCCTCTGGGACACCGGCCACAACGTGGTGCACCACGGTTACACCAACCTCAAAGGCGTCGATTTTGTCTGGACGCCTCTGACCGCCGAAGAGTTTGCTGGCCTGGGCTTTGGGCAGCGCTTGCTGCAACGCGCCTACCGAAGCGGCTGGGCTCCTGGCCTGTATTACATGATCGAAATCTGGTGGAAGCGCGAGTTCTTCCCCAACAAAACCCACATGCCCACGCGCCGTCCGATCTTCTTCAAGGACAGCATGCTGGTCAGCGCCTTTGCAATACTGTGGATCGCCACCATCACTGCGGCGGCCGTCTTCACCGGGCAATCGGTCTGGCTGTCCTTGCTGATGGGTGTGGCGATCCCCTTCTTTTTCTGGAACACCATGATCGGCTTTGTGGTCTATGTGCACCACACCCACGTCAAGGTGTCTTGGCACGACAACAAAGCCGCCTGGACCAAGGCCGCGCCCTTTGTGTCCACCACGGTGCACCTGACCTTCCCCTTCCACATCGGCGGCATGATGCACCACATCATGGAGCACACCGCCCACCATGTGGACATGAGCATCCCGCTCTACCGCTTGAAGCAAGCCCAGGCCAAGCTCGAGGAAATGCTGCCTGGCCGCATCATCGTTCAGCCCTTCTCCTGGAAGTGGTACTTCGAGACCGCCCAAAACTGCAAACTGTACGATTTCGGCCGTGAATGCTGGACCGACTTCAAAGGCAGCATGACCAGTCCGGTGCGCGGCAACCTGCCGCCTGCTGCCCAGGCCTGATAAGCGCTACGCTGTCAGCAGGCAGGTAGGCGCTGCCTGTTTGGTGCTTTGCGAAGCGACATTTTCCAAAGGCGACGGCGCATCATCGCCACGTCGGACCTGAAGGCACCGACCTACAAAGACCAATGCATCCCTGTGGCTCAAGGCCTCTCGTAGGTTGGGCCTTTATGGTCCGACATCTCAATTTTTGCGAAGCGACATTTTCTAAAGGCGACGGCGCATCACCGCCACGTCGGACCTGAAGGCACCGACCTACAAAGACAGGTCGCCTTGTCGTTTCTTCAGCCCGCAGCGCGTTTGGCCAAGATCTCGAAAGCAGGCAAGGTCTTGCCTTCCAGGATTTCGAGGAACGCGCCACCGCCCGTGGAGATGTAGCCGATCTGCTCTTCGATGCCGTATTTGGCAATCGCCGCCAGCGTGTCGCCACCACCCGCGATGCTGAACGCGCTCGACTCGGCAATCGCCTGGGCAATCACCTTGGTGCCGTTTTCAAAGGCCGCAAACTCGAACACGCCCACCGGGCCGTTCCACACAATCGTGCCCGCTTGCTTGAGCTGCGCGGCGAGCTTGGCCGCCGTCTCGGGGCCGATGTCCAAAATCAAATCGTCGTCGGCCACGTCGGTGGCTTTTTTCACGGTGGCGACCGCGTCGGCGGCAAAGGTTTTGGCCGTGACCACATCGGTCGGGATGGGGACTTCCGCACCCCGCGCCTTCATGACTTCGATCACCGCTTTGGCCGCGTCCACCAAGTCAGCTTCGGCCAGGCTTTTGCCGATTTTCAAACCCGCCGCCAGCATGAAGGTGTTGGCAATGCCACCGCCCACGATCAGCTGGTCCACATTGTTGGACAGGCTTTTCAAGATGGTCAGTTTGGTGCTGACTTTGCTGCCCGCCACGATGGCCACCAGCGGACGCTTGGGCGCGGTCAGCGCCTTGCTGATCGCGTCGATCTCGGCGGCCAGCAAAGGGCCAGCACAGGCAATCGGCGCAAACTGAGCAATGCCATACGTCGTGCCCTCAGCGCGGTGCGCGGTGCCAAAGGCGTCGTTCACGTAGATGTCGCACAGCTGGGCCATCTTGCGGGCCAGTTCTTCGTTGTTCTTTTTCTCTCCTGGGTTGACGCGGCAGTTTTCGAGCAACACCACCTGGCCAGGGGCCACGGTCACGCCCGCAACGCTGGCGTTGCCCTCTGCACCTGCCCAGTTGGCGACCAAAGGCACCCCATTTTCATAAGGGTGGCCGAGCAGCTCGCCCAAGCGCTTGGCCACCGGGGCCAGCGAGTCTTCGGGTTTGAACTCGCCCTCGGTCGGGCGGCCCAGGTGCGAGGTCACCATCACAGCCGCGCCGGCGTCCAGCGCCATCTGGATGCAGGGCACGCTGGCGCGGATGCGGGTGTCTTCGGTGATGCTGCCGTCATCGGCTTGCGGCACATTCAAGTCGGCGCGGATGAAAACGCGTTGCCCAGCGGCTTGGCCGTTGGCACAGAGATCGGAAAAACGGATGACGTTCATGGAGGGTCTTGTCCTGTATCGGAAAAATTCGGCTCAATTATAAAAAGCAGAGGCATGGGAAAGGTTCGCCAAAAGTCAAGCACAGGGCTGCGCAGCTGCAAGCAGGAGCGGCCCACTCACCAACCCAGCGCAAGACGCAAAGGCAAATACACCGCCATACCCACCAAAATCGTGGTCAGCACACCGCGCCGCCAAAAGTAAGCGGCGACACCCGCCGCTGCTGCGTACAAGCGGGCGTCTTGCCAGGTGCTGACCAGCTCGCCCTGCACCGTGATGATTTCGGGAATGACCACCGCCGACAACGCCGCAATCGGCGCGTACTGCAGACCGCGCTGCGCCCAGTCGGGCAATTGCCAAGACTGGCTGGAGATGAAAAAGAAACTGCGGGCCACCACCGTGACCACGGCCAGGCCGACGATGACGCCCAAGGTCCACAAATCGGTGCCGTTCATGCCGCCACCTTGGGTGCAGCTCGAATTTTTTCGACCGTCAGGCACAAGATCACGGCCACCGCGATCGCCACCACGATGTTGAGTTTGAGTGGCAGGTGGTAAGCGACCACTGCGGCCACACCCGCCACCGCCGCCGACAAGATGCGCATGCGCGAGCTGGCCAGCGAGCACTGGATGCCCAACAAACACAAAATGCCCGCAAAGCCCAAACCCCATTCGGGCGGGATCAGGTTGGCCAGGCCCACGCCCAGCAAACTGGCCACGATCCAGCTGCCCCAGTTCAGTAAGTAGTTGCCCGCCAGATAAGCCTCTTGCCCTGTGCGCTCAGCGTCTGTGCCGCCAGGCTGCGGGTATTGGCGGATGAACAGCACGTAAGTGATGTCGGCCGTGAAGTAGCCGTGGCACATGCGCTGCCAGCGCGGCAAGTGCATGAGGTAGTGGCGCAGGTGCAGGCTGAACACCACAAAGCGCAGGTTCACGCAAAAACCAGTCGCCAAAATCACCCATGCCGGTGCCCCAGCCACCAACAGCGGAATGGCCGCCAGCTGCGAGCTGCCCGCAAACACCAGCATCGTCATGGCCACCGCCTCGAACACGCTCATGCCCGACTTGACCATGGCCACGCCCGTCATCAGGCCCCAAGCTGCCACCCCCGGCGCTTGTGGGGCCAAATCACGAAAGCCTTGCCAGAACTCAGCTCGGCGGTAGAGCGTGGGCCGAAAAAACATCAGGCCACCAAACGCTGGCCGGGCTGCAAGGGGCAGCCACGCAAAAAGTCGGCCGCACCCAAACGCTTGCCACCAGGCCGCTGCAACTGCGTCAGGCACAGCTGGCCTTCACCGCAGGCCACGCGCACGCCTGAGGCATCGGCGCTGAGCACAGTGCCAGGCTGTGCGATCTGCACGGACGCTTGCGCCGTGGCTTGCCAGAGCTTGAGGGTTTCCACGCCCGAATCGGTGGCCAATGGCACGGTCATGCCCGGAAACGGGTCGAAGGCCCGGATGCGCCGCGCCAGCACCTCGGCGCTCAGGGTCCAATCCAGCGCTGCCTCGGCTTTGTCAATCTTGTGCGCGTAGTTCACGCCTTCATCGGGTTGGGGCTGGTGCGGCAAGGCGTCGAGCGAAGCCAGCGCCTGCACGATGGCCTGCCCGCCCAGCGCAGCCAGGCGGTCGTGCAACACGGCGGTGGTGTCTGTGGGCGCAATGGCGCAGGGCAGAACCAGCAGCATGTCGCCGGTGTCCAGGCCCGCGTCCATCTGCATGATGGTGATGCCGGTCTGCGTGTCGCCCGCCTCGATGGCACGGTGAATCGGCGCGGCCCCGCGCCAGCGTGGCAGCAAAGAGGCGTGGATGTTCAGGCAACCCTTGGGCGGCAAGTCCAGCACCCATTGCGGCAGGATCAGGCCGTAGGCGGCCACAATCATGGCGTCTGCTTGAGCGTCCAGCAGAGTCTGGCGAGCGGCAGCCGCGTCTTCGGGGTATTTGCCATCGAGCCGCAAGCTGCGCGGCTGGGCCACCGGCACCGCGTGGTCCAGCGCCCACTGCTTGACGGGTGAAGGCTGCAGCTTCATGCCGCGCCCGGCGGGTCGGTCGGGCTGGGTCAACACCAGCACGATCTCGTGGCCAGCGGCGTGCAGGGCCGCCATGGCCACTTGTGCAAATTCGGGTGTGCCAGCAAAAATCAGCCGCATGCCGTGCTCAGCGCTCGGCTTTTTGGGCTTTGACCATCTTGGTCTTGATGCGCCCTTGCTTGAGCGGCGAAAGGTATTCCACAAACACCTTGCCCATCAGGTGGTCCAACTCGTGCTGGATGCAGATGGCCAGCATGCCCTCGGCCTCAATGGTGCGGTGTTGGCCGCTGCGGTCCAGCGCCGCCACCTTGACGGCCGTGGCACGCTCAACGCCGTCGTAAATGCCCGGCACCGACAGGCAGCCCTCTTCGCCCTTCACGCGCTCGTCGCTCATCCAGGTGATCTCGGGGTTGACCAGCACGATCGGTTGGTTGCGCTCTTCAGAGGTGTCGATCACCACCAGACGCTCGTGCACGTCGACTTGGGTGGCGGCCAAGCCAATGCCGCTGGCCTCGTACATGGTCTCCAGCATGTCGTCGATCAGGGCGTGCACGCGCGCGTCCACCGCCTGCACGGGTTTGGCCACTTTGTTCAGGCGGGGGTCGGGGTAGCAAAGAATGGGGAGCAGGGCCATGGTTCAAAAAATCAAAATGGATACCGGGTATTTTCGGTCATTTCAGTTCAGCGCCTGATGGTTTCAAGCCGAGAGACCGTACTGCACGAATCGGACCATGAAACGTGCCAGCGCCAAACCGTCGTGTGGCTCGGAAAGACTGGCCATGCTCTGCTCGTAAAGCGGCTCGCCCATCAAGGCACGGCGCTTGTCCAGCAAAAAGGCCGACACCTCAGGTGTGAACTCCGGGTGCGGCTGAATGCAAAACACCTGGTTCCCCAGCGCGTAAGCGGCCACCGGACAATCGGGTTGTGTGGCCAACAAAGTGGCCCCTGGCGGCAAAGCCAGCACCTGGTCCTGGTGGCTGGCCAGCAAGGCTACTTGGGCCGCTTGGGCCGCTTGGGCCGGCACCAACCCCAGGTGTTCGGGCGCGCCCAGCCATTCGTAAGACTGCCGCCCAACCCGCCAACCGCGGGGCGCCCGCTGCACGGGCGCACCCAAACAATGCGCGATCAGCTGGTGACCAAAACACACGCCCAAAAGCTTGTGCTGGTCCTGCAGCAAGCGCGCCACCTGCTCTCGCAAGGCCACCACCCAGGGCTCGTCCGAAAAAGCATCGGCGCGGCTGCCCGTCAAGAGCACCGCATCGTAGATCGCAAAACGGGCCGGGTATTGCCCATGCCGGGCACTGAAGGTGTCGATGCGGCCCTGGTAACCCGCTTGCGCAAACAAATCCTCAAACATCGACGCCACCCGCGTGTAACGCTGCGCCAGGGGAGGATCCAGGTCGTCGTTTTCGAGGATGCACAGGTGCATGTGCGCGGTAGGCTGTTGGGTAGGTGGGTGCATGGCGTGATTTTATGGACTTGGCGCGAGCCGAACTTTGAACCACAATGCTCAGCACAAGATGCATTCGACGGCCATTCAGGCCGCACAGGGAGAGAACATGGTCAACACACCCGAGGAACTGGGCGCTTGGTTGCGGCTGGTGCTCACGCCCGGCGTCGGCACCGAAAGCGCCAGGCGCTTGCTGGCCGCCTTTGGCGAGCCCGAAGCGATTTTTGCGCAAACCGAAACCGCCCTGTGCCAAGTGGTCAGCCCCCAGCAGGCTCAGGCGCTGTGCCTCATGCCCGATGGCTGCGCCGCGTTGGCGCAAGACACCCTGGCATGGGTGCAAGCGGGCGCCGGGCCCAGTCGCTGCGTGATCACCTTGGGAGACGCCGACTACCCTGCCCCGTTGCTGGACATTCCCGACCCGCCGCTGATGCTCTACGCCATGGGCCAGACGGCGCATCTGCCCCGGCTGCGGGCCGAGCAAGCGCTGGCCATGGTGGGCAGCCGCAACCCCACGCCGCAAGGGGCCGAAAACGCCCGCGCCTTTGCCTGCAGCTTGGCCGCCAGTGGGTTGACTGTGGTTTCTGGCCTGGCACTGGGGGTGGACGGTGCATCACACGAAGGCGCACTGCAAGGGGCAGCGTTGGGGCAGTTGGCCACCATCGCCGTGGTCGGCACCGGACTGGACCGCGTCTACCCGCGCCAGCACCGCGACCTGGCGCACCGCATCGCCCAAAACGGGCTGATCCTGAGCGAATACCCACTGGGCACACCACCGCTGTCGCCCAACTTCCCGCGCCGCAACCGGCTGATTTCGGGCCTGTCACAAGCCACGCTGGTGGTAGAAGCCGCCCTGCCTTCCGGCTCACTCATCACCGCCAAGCAAGCCCTGGAGCAAGGCCGCGACGTGATGGCCATCCCCGGCTCCATCCACGCCACACAATCCAAAGGATGCCACGCGCTGATCAAACAAGGCGCCAAACTGGTTGAGTCGGCGCAAGACGTGCTGGAAGAGTTGCGCCTGCCCGCACCGGACGCCCAACAGGCGCTGAACTTGGACAAGCAAGCCCCGGAAGATGCCTTCTCAGGCAGTGACCCCGAGCGCGCCCTGCTGCGCGTCCTCGGCCACGATCCCGTGGGCCTGGACGCCCTGCAAGCGCGCTGCGGTTGGCCCACAGCGCAACTGCAGGCCCAGCTCTTGGAGCTGGAGTTGATGGGCCAGGTCGGCCGTCTGCCCGGGGGCTTGTTTCAGCGCATCGGTCAAGCTTGATCCGCTCGACCTTGGGCGGGTCTTTGGGTGGAATCAGCCCGCAGACCCCAGTGCCAATCCCGCATGCTCGCGCAGCGGATGGAAGTGGATTTTGGGAAAGCGTTCTTGCGCCAAGCGCACGTCGTAGGGGCTGGTGCACAAATAGGCCAACGTGCCTGCCGCATCCAGCGACATGCGCTGGGGGTAGGCGTTGGTGAATTCGCGCAGCTCGGCCGGGGTGTCGGCCGTGATCCAGCGCGCACCGGTGTACTGGCAGCCTTCCAGCCGCACGTCGCAGTCGTATTCGGATTTGAGGCGGTGCTGCACCACTTCAAACTGCAACTGGCCGACTGCACCCAACAGCATAGGGCCGCCGATTTCGGGTTTGAAGACCTGGATCGCGCCTTCTTCGCCGAGTTGGTCGAGTCCGGTTTGCAGCTGCTTGGTGCGCAGCGGGTTCTTCAGGATCACGGTCATGAAGAGTTCGGGTGCAAAAAACGGCAGGCCGGTGAATTGCAGGTTGGCACCATCGGTGATGGTGTCGCCCAGCTGCACGCCGCCGTGGGTGGTGAAGCCGATGATGTCACCCGCGAAGGCTTCATCGACCGCTTCGCGGCGCTGGCTCAAAAAGGTCACCACGCTGGTGGGGCGCAGTTCTTTGGCGGTGCGCTGCACCTTGAGTTTCATGCCGGGGGTGTATTTGCCCGACGCCATGCGCACGAAAGCGATGCGGTCGCGGTGGTTGGCGTCCATGTTGGCCTGCACCTTGAACACCACGCCCGAAAACGCGCTGTCTTCGGGCTGGATTTCTTTGATGACAGGCTGCTTGTTGACCAGCAGGTTGCTGGTGCGGGGCCTAGGCGCCGGGGCCAGGTCGACCAGGGCGTCCAGCACTTCCATCACACCAAAGTTGTTCACGCCGGAGCCGAAGAACACGGGGGTTTGCTTGCCCGCCAAGAAGGCTTCTTCGTCAAACGCGGGCGATGCGCCGGTGGCCAGCTCCATGCTGTCCATGGCGGTTTGCCACTCTGCGCCAAAGCGCTCGGCCAGTTGGGCTTGCTCGTTGAGGGAGATGGTTTCGAAGTCTTGCGGCAGGCGTTCGCTGCCGGAGTCGAACACGGTCATGGCCTTGGTGCGCAGATTGATGATGCCGCCGAAGCTCTTGCCTTGGCCCACAGGCCAGGTCATGGGCACGCAGGGCATGCCCAGCTCGCGTTCGACTTCGTCCAGGATGTCGAGCGGGTCGCGCACTTCACGGTCCATCTTGTTCACAAAGGTGATGATGGGCGTGTCGCGCTGACGGCAAACCTCAATCAGGCGGCGGGTTTGCGCTTCCACACCATTCGCCGCGTCAATGACCATCAGGGCCGAATCCACAGCCGTGAGCACGCGGTAGGTGTCTTCAGAGAAGTCTTTGTGGCCGGGGGTGTCCAGCAGGTTGATGACGTGGTCGCGGTAGAGCATCTGCATCACCGACGAAGCCACCGAAATGCCGCGCTGCTTTTCAATTTCCATCCAGTCCGATGTGGCGTGGCGCGAGGCCTTGCGGGCCTTGACCGAACCGGCGATCTGGATCGCGCCCGAAAAAAGCAAGAGCTTTTCGGTGAGTGTGGTTTTGCCCGCGTCGGGGTGGGAAATGATGGCAAAAGTCCGGCGGCGCCGGGTCTCGTTGGCGTAGGTCACAAGGGGTCCTGAGGTCGTGCGGGTGGCCAAACAGCCCCCGTGGTGGCCAAACCCGTGCGGGCCAGCCAAAGGGGCGATTTTACCGGTCTCGGCCCAAATCAGGCCTGCGAGCGCAGTCACCTAGGGGCAGACACCACAGCCCATTCGGCCATACACTGCAGGGTATGAACGCCAACCTCATCCTCCTCACGCTCTGCCAGGGCCTTTTCTTCACCAACAACGTCACCTTCATCGCCATCAATGGCTTGGTGGGTCTGTCGATGGCGCCGCTGGGCTGGATGGCGACTTTGCCCGTCATGGGCTATGTGGTGGGTGGTGCCCTGTCGACCGGGCTGGTGGCCAAGAGCCAGTCGCGCTGGGGGCGAAAGGTGTCGTTTCAGCTGGGGCTGGGCGTGGCTTTTTTCTCGGCACTGTTGGCTGCTTATGCCGCCTGGAGCCACAACTTCTGGTTGTTGGTGGCGGCCACGGTGATTGCGGGTTACTACAGCGCCAACGGCCAGCTGTACCGATTTGCCGCGGCCGAGTTAGCGGCGGACGGCTTCAAGGAAAAAGCGGTTTCTTTGGTTTTGGCCGGTGGTTTGATCGGGGCCATCGTGGGCCCCAATCTGGCCTCGCGCACCCGAACTTTGTACGAAGTGCCGTTTTTGGGCGCTTACATGGCGCTGGGCATCGTGGCGATTTTAGCCATGGTCTGCATGGCCTTCATCCGTTTCCCAGAAGTGCCCGCCAAAAAACCGGGCGACAGCGCCGGGCGTCCTTTGAGCGAGATCATGCGCCAGCCGGTGTTCATCGTGGCGGCAGCGGCAGCCGCTTTAAGTTACGGCGTGATGAACCTGCTGATGGCTGCCACCCCGCTGGCCATGCAGGTGTGCGGCTTCAGTTTTGACGACGCGGCGCTGGTGCTGGAGTGGCATGTGATCGCCATGTTTGCGCCGGGCTTTTTCACGGGCCACCTGATCAAGAAATTCGGCACGCTGCAAATCATGGCGGTGGGCGTGGTCATCAACTTCGCATGCATCGCCGTTGCACTCACCGGGGTTGAGTTGCACCAGTTCCTGATCTCGCTGTTTTTGCTGGGCCTGGGCTGGAACTTTTTGTTCACCGGCAGCACCACGCTGGCCATGAAGGCCTGGACCCCTGCTGAAAAAGACCGGGGTCAGGCGGCCATCAACTTCTTTGTGTTTGCCACCATGGCCGTGACCTCGTTCGCATCAGGCGCTTTGGTCACCACACAGGGCTGGGCCTGGTTGAACATCGGCTCGCTGTTTCCGGTGGCGCTGACCGGGGCGGCGCTGGTGTGGATGGTGATCAAACAGAAAAACGTGCCAGCAGCCAGCGCTTGAGCGTGGTGAACACCTGGGCGCGGTAGAGGTCGTTGAAGATCTCGTGGTACATGGCCTCAAAGCACTCGGCCTGCAGCACGGCGGCGGGTGCGGCCCGCGCAAAGTCGGCGCTGGCCTGCGCATTGACCAAGCGGTCCTGGCCTGCGTAGAGCAGCAAGGTGGGTACTTCCCACTTGGCAGCATCAACCAGGGTTTTCCGACCATTCTCCAAAATCCAGGCGGCCAAACCTGCTGAGATGCGCCGGTGCACCAGCGGGTCGGCCTTGTAGGCTTTCACCACATCGGGGTCGCGTGACAAGAACTCGGTTTTCAAGCCGTTGTTCACACGCAGGTGCGGCAGCACACGGGGCAGGCTGGCCAGCAGCATTTTCTGGAACAAGTTGGGAAACGCGCCCAAGGCCGGCGACGACAACACCGCCGCATCGACCGGGCGCAAGCCCTCGGCCAGGGTGCGCGCCACCACCAGACCGCCCATGCTGTGGCCCAACAAAATGAGGGGTGTGCCCTGCAAAGAAGGGTGCTGACGGGTGTCGTCGATCACCCGGCACAAATCGGCCTGCAAGCTGCCGGGGCGCAGCATGTCACCGCGTGCCCCTTCAGATTGGCCGTGGCCTTGCTGGTCGTAGGCGCGCACCGCAAAGCCCCACTGGTGCAAGTGCGCCGCCACCTCGCCGTAGCGACCCGCGTGTTCTCCCACACCATGCACCAAGATCACGGTGCCCAACGGTTGGCTGGCAGGCAGGGCCCAGTCGTACAAGGCCAGTGGGCCCGCCTCACCATGCAAGCCCAACACTTGGGGTCGGGGCAAGGAGGGGCGCGTGGTGACATTCATCAAGGCATCCGCGCCATCACTTCGGCCACGGCCGCCGTGAGCTTTTTGGCGTAAGGCACATGCAAAAACTCGTTCGGCCCGTGGGCATTGCTCTTGGGGCCGAGCACGCCGCAGACCATCATTTGCGCCTTGGGGAAACCCGCGCTCAGCATGCTCATGAGCGGGATGGTGCCGCCTTGCCCGATGTAGCCCACGCCTGCGCCAAAGTGCGCTTGGCTGGAGGCGTTCAGCGCTTGCTCGAACCAGGGCGAGGTGTCGGGGGCATTCCAGCCGGTCGCGCCGCCGCCGCTTTCAAAAGTCACCCGCGCTTGGTACGGTGCGTTGTCTTCGAGCAGGGCTTTCATCTCGGCCACGGCTTGCGCCGCGTCCACCAGGGGCGGCAGGCGCAGGCTGAGCTTGAAGGCGGTATAGGGCCTGAGCACATTGCCTGCGTCTTTGATCGCAGGAAAGCCTTCGGCCCCGGTCACGCTGAGCGTGGGCGTCCAGGTGCGGTTGAGCAGGGCTTGCGTCGGGTCAGTGGTGGTGGGCAGGGCAAAGCTGGTCGAGCCGCCGCAGTCGTAATGTGCCCACGGAAAGCGCTTGTACACCTCGTCGCCCAAAATGGCGGCCGTGGCTTGGGCTTGCGCCAGCCGCTCGGCAGGCACTTCGCAGTGAAAGCTGGCGGGCAGCAGCCGACCGGTGGCGCTGTCTTCGAGGCGGTCAAGCACCTGGCGCATGATGCGAAAGCTCGAGGGCACCAGGCCCGAAGCATCACCCGAGTGGATGCCCTCGGTGAGGATCTGCACCTTGAGCGTGCCACTGGCCATGCCGCGCAAACTTGTTGTGAGCCACAGCTGGTCGTAGTTGCCCGCGCCGCTGTCCAGGCAAATCACCAGGCCCACATCGCCCAGGCGGGCGCGCAAAACGTCCACATAGGGCAGCAAATCATAAGAGCCCGATTCTTCGCAGGTCTCGATCAAACCCACGATGCGCGGGTGGGGGGTCTTTTGGCTTTTCAGGGCCTGCACGGCAGCGATGCTGGCGTAGGCCGCGTAGCCGTCGTCGGCGCCGCCTCGGCCATAGAGCTTGCCGTCTTCATAAACAGGGGTCCAGGGCCCCAGGTCGTTGCGCCAACCGTTGAACTCGGGCTGCTTGTCCAGGTGGCCGTACATCAACACGGTCTGACCCGAGCCTTCGCTGGCGGCGCGCGTGGCCGCCACTTCAAAAAACATGACCGGCGTGCGCCCGGGCAGCTGGATGATCTCGAGCGTGAGGCCCTCGACCTTTTGCGCCTCGACCCATTGGGCAGCGCGGCGCAGCACTGACTCAATGTGGCCGTGCGCAGCCCAGTCGGCGTCAAACGCGGGCGACTTGGCGGGGATCTCGATGTACTTTTTCAGCTCGGGCAGGATGGTGCTGTCCCAGGCTTGGGTGACGTCGTTCAAGGCACGGACGCTGTCGAGCGCGCCATCGGGCATTTCGCGGTGCAGGGGGGCGTTCATGGTGGGTTCTTTCAGGCAGCACAAAAGAAAAACACTTTAGCGCGTTTGGGATGGGCTGGCCACGGCAGGCCCACACAGCCATGACCAAGCCGCGGGTGCGGCGTTTCCAGCTCGGACCGGCCCCACCAGCAGGGGGCAGCTCTTGTCAGCCCGAGCGCTGCCCACTCAAGGGTATTCACTGGGCCTGAAAACCCTAGGACATACCCTGATGCCAAGCTTGAAAAAGAGCGATTGACGCATTTTGTATTGATATCAGTGAACTTAATGCTTTTTATAGCCTATCCCCCGGCGCACTCGGATAAAGCCCGGTGGTTCTGTGGGAAATGTACTCTCGCAAATACTCTCAATTTGCTTTCACAAAACTCAGGAGACCCTTGATGATTCCACCGCGTTTTGAATACCACGCGCCCAAAACCGTCGGCGAGGCGGTGGCCTTGCTCGGCCAATTGGGCTCTGACGCCAAGCTGCTGGCGGGTGGCCACAGCCTGCTGCCGATGATGAAGCTGCGCTTTGCCCAGCCCGAGCACTTGATTGACATCAACCGCATCCCCGAACTCAAGGGCATCCGCGAAGAGGGAGGCACCGTGGTGATCGGCGCGATGACGGTCGAAAACGACCTGATCCGCTCGCCCATCCTGCAAGCCAAAGTGCCTTTGCTCTGCGAGGCGGCCAAGCTGATCGCTGACCCGCAGGTGCGCAACCGTGGCACGATTGGCGGCGACATCGCCCATGGTGACCCCGGTAACGACCACCCCGCGCTGTCGATCGCCATCGACGCCTCGTTCGTGCTGGAAGGCCCGAACGGCCGCCGCACCGTGGCTGCGAACGGCTTTTTCCTCGGCACCTACATGACGCTGCTTGAAGAAAACGAAGTCATGTGCGAAATCCGCGTGCCCGCTTTCGCGGCTGGCACGGGCTACGCCTACGAAAAGCTCAAGCGCAAAACCGGTGACTGGGCGACAGCCGGTTGCGCTGTGGTCATCCGCAAGACGGGCGACCAAGTCAGCCATGTGCGCATTGCCCTGACCAACGTGGCCCCTACGGCGCTTCACGCTGAAGCCGCAGAAGCCGCTTTGTTGAACAAGCCCTTCAACGCTGCCAACGTACAAGCCGCAGTGGCAGCCGCCATCGCGATTTGCGACCCCGCAGAAGACCTGCGTGGCGACATCGAATACAAGACCGCCATGGCCGGTGAAATGGTCAAGCGCGCCCTCAACAAAGCCTGGGCGCTGTGCGCTTAAATTTTAGGGATACACCATGACTAAAAAACTCATCACCGTTTCCGTCAATGGCAAGAAAGAAGAAAAAGCTGTTGAGCCACGCACCCTGCTGATCCATTTTTTGCGCGAAGAGCTCAATCTGACCGGCGCGCACATCGGATGTGAAACCAGCCACTGCGGTGTCTGTACGGTGGACATCGACGGCCAATCGGTCAAATCCTGCACCCACTTGGCGATTCAGTGCGACGGCTCGGAAGTGCTCACCGTCGAAGGCTTGGCCAACAAAGGCGTGTTGCACGCGGTGCAAGAAGGCTTTTACAAAGAGCACGGCCTGCAATGCGGTTTTTGCACGCCCGGCATGCTGATGCGCGCCTACCGCTTCCTTCAAGAAAACCCAAACCCCAGCGAAGACGAGATTCGCCATGGCATGAGCGGCAACTTGTGCCGTTGCACGGGCTATCAAAACATCATCAAAGCCGTCCAGTACGCCGCCAAAAAACTGCAAGAGCCCGTTGCGGCTTGATGCGAAAACCATTTGATCGGAGACACACATGAACGCACCGGTACTTTCCGCTGAAGCCCGCGAACTCGCGCTGGCAGGCATGGGCGCATCACGCCTGCGCAAAGAAGACGCCCGCTTTATCCAAGGCAAGGGCAACTACGTGGACGACATCAAGATGCCCGGCATGCTGCACATGGACATCGTGCGCAGCCCGATTGCCCACGGCCGCATTGTCAAGATCAACAAAGAAGCGGCACTGGCCATCCCCGGCGTGCACGCCGTGCTGACCGCCGACGACCTGAAGCCCCTCAAGCTGCACTGGATGCCCACCCTGGCCGGTGACGTGGCCGCGGTGCTGGCCGACGAGAAGGTGCACTTCCAGATGCAGGAAGTCGCCATCGTCATCGCCGACGACCGCTACATCGCCGCCGACGCGGTGGAAGCCGTGGAAGTCGAATATGAAGAACTGCCCGTGGTGATGGATCCCTATGCGGCGCTGCAACCCGGCGCGCCCGTCATTCGTGATGACCTGGCGGGCAAGACCGAAGGCGCGCACGGCAAGCGCGACCACCACAACCACATCTTCACGTGGGATGCCGGTGACAAGTCGGCCGCCGACGCCGCCTTTGACAAGGCCGAAGTGACCGTGTCGCAGCACATGTACTACCCCCGCGTGCACCCTTGCCCGCTCGAGACCTGCGGTTGCGTGGCCTCGTTCGACCCGATCAAGGGCGATCTGACCACCTTTATCACCTCACAGGCTCCTCACATTGTGCGCACCGTGGTGTCCATGCTCTCGGGCATCCCCGAATCCAAAGTGCGTATCGTCAGCCCCGACATCGGTGGTGGCTTCGGCAACAAAGTGCCGATCTACCCGGGCTATGTGTGCGCCATCGTCGCGTCCATCGTGCTGGGCCGCCCCGTCAAGTGGGTCGAAGACCGCATCGAAAACATCTCGAGCACGGGCTTTGCCCGCGACTACCACATGGACGGCGAACTGGCCGCCACAGCCGACGGCAAGATCACCGGCCTCCGTGTGAACGTGGTGGCCGACCACGGCGCGTTTGACGCCTGTGCCGACCCGACCAAGTTCCCCGCTGGCATGTTCCACATCGTGTCGGGCAGCTACGACATTCCGGCAGCACACGCCAGTGTCAAGGGCGTGTACACCAACAAGGCCCCCGGTGGCGTGGCGTACCGCTGCTCCTTCCGGGTGACCGAAGCGGTGTACCTGATTGAACGCATGGTCGACGTGCTGGCGCAAAAGCTGGGCATGGACAAAGCCGAGATCCGCGCCAAAAACTTCATCAAAAAAGAACAGTTCCCCTACAAAAGCGCCTTCGGTTTCGATTTCGACTCGGGCGACTACCAGACGGCACTCGACAAAGTGCTCGAAGCCGTGGACTACAAAGGCTTGCGCGCTGAGCAAGCGGTCAAACGCGCCGACCCCAACAGCCCCACGCTGATGGGCATTGGCTTGGTGACCTTCACCGAAGTCGTGGGTGCCGGCCCTTCAAAGATCTGCGACATCTTGGGTGTGGGCATGTTCGACTCGTGCGAAATCCGCATTCACCCCACCGGCAGCGCGATTGCGCGCATGGGTACCATCACGCAGGGTCAGGGCCACCAGACCACTTATGCGCAGATCATCGCCACCGAGTTGGGCATTCCGTCTGAAGTGATTCAGGTGGAGGAAGGCGACACCTCGACTGCGCCTTACGGCCTGGGCACTTACGGTTCACGCTCCACCCCCGTGGCCGGTGCGGCCATTGCCCTGGCGGCCCGCAAGATCCATGCAAAAGCCCGCAAGATCGCTGCCCACATGCTCGAAGTCAACGAAAACGACCTCGACTGGGAAGTCGACCGCTTCAAAGTCAAGGGCGACGACAGCCAATTCAAAACCATGGCCGAGGTGGCATGGCAGGCTTACCACCAGCCGCCAGATGGCCTGGAGCCAGGTTTGGAGGCCGTGCATTACTACGACCCACCGAACTTCACCTTCCCCTTTGGCATCTACCTGTGCGTGGTGGACATCGACCGTGCCACCGGCGAGACCAAAATCCGCCGCTTTTATGCGCTGGACGACTGCGGCACCCGCATCAACCCGATGATCATCGAAGGCCAGATTCATGGCGGTCTGACCGAAGGCTTTGCCGTGGCCATGGGCCAGCAAATGCCTTTCGATGCGCAGGGCAACCTGCTGGGCAACACGCTGATGGACTACTTCTTGCCCACCTTCGTGGAAACCCCGCATTGGGAAACCGACCATACCGTGACCCCTTCGCCCCACCACCCGCTGGGCGCCAAGGGCGTGGCCGAGTCGCCACACGTGGGCTCGATCCCCACCTTCACCTCGGCGGTGGTGGATGCCTTCTCGCACTTGGGTGTCACGCACCTGGACATGCCGCACAACGCTTTCCGAACCTGGAAAGCATTGCGCGAGCACGGCGCAGCCTTGTAATCAGGAAAGACCATGGAAGTCAAACTCGACAAACAATACCCGCTCGATGTGGATGCCGCACGGGCGTGGACCTTGCTCACCGACCTGAAGGCCACGGCCAACTGCATGCCCGGTGCCGAAATCACCGAGCAGCTGTCCGAGACCTCGTTCAAGGGCGGCGTCAAGGTCAAGGTCGGCCCCGCTGTAGCCCAGTTTGGCGGCACGGTGGACGTGGTCGAAGCCGTGCCCGCTGAACGCAAGATGGTCTTGCGCGGCAAAGGGGCTGACAAAGGCGGCTCGTCCGCCTCGATGGACCTGACCGCCATCATCACCGCCGATCCGGCCAACCCCGCGCATTGCGTGCTGAACGGCCAGGCCGCCGTGATCGTGAACGGCAAGTTCGCGCAGTTTGGCGGGCGCATGATGGTGCAGGTGTCCGACATGCTGCTGGCCCAGTTTGTCGAGAACTTCCGTCAGACCGCGCTGACCTTGCCTGCGGCTGAGGGCTCGCCTGCACCTGCAGCGGGCCATTCGGAGGCAGCAGCCGCTGCCACCAGCACAGCCGCACCCGCTGCACCGCTGGTGGCACGCGAAATCAATGGCTTGGCCATCTTCTGGTCTTTGGTGAAAAGCTGGTTCGGTGGCTTGTTCGGCAAGAAAGCCTAAGCATGACGACGCCAGACCAGCCCGGACGTCCTGCGGCACAGGAGCGCTTGCTGCGCGAGCGGCTGCAGCTTGCGGGCTATCTGGCCGACGGAGACCTGGCCACCACCGTGTGGCTGGCGTCTGCTTTGCAGCGCCCCCTGCTGATAGAAGGCGACGCGGGTGTGGGAAAGACCGCCTTGGCCACGGCCCTTGCGCAATCACAAAACGCCACATTGATCCGCCTGCAGTGCTTTGAAGGCCTGGACCTGGCGCAAGCCGCTTACGAGTGGAACTACGGCCGCCAGTTGATGGCGATCCGCATGAGCGAATCAGCTCAAAACGGCGGCAGTCAGAAAGAATCGGCTCGTCTTCGTGAAGTCGACGTGTTCAGCCGCGACTATTTGCTCGAGCGCCCCTTGCTGCGAGCCATCAGTCAGACCGGCCCTTGTGTGCTGCTGATCGACGAAATCGACCGCGCCGACGAAGCCTTTGAAGCCTTTTTGCTCGAAGTGCTGGCCGAATACCAGATCACCGTGCCCGAAATCGGCACGATCCGCGCCTCGCACATTCCGCAGGTCATTTTGACCAGCAACGGCACGCGTGAATTGTCGGACGCGCTGCGCCGCCGCTGCCTGTACCACTACCTCGATTACCCGACGCTGGCGCGAGAGATCGCCATCGTCAAAGCTGCCTTTCCGCAGGTCGATACCCGGCTGGTGGAAGACGCTGTGCAGTTCGTGCAGCGCCTGCGCCGCGAAGACCTGGCCAAGATCCCCGGCATTGCCGAAACTCTGGATTGGGTGAGCGCGCTCTTTCAGATGCGCCACAACAGCTTGCCCGAAGACATGTCAGCGGTGCTCGGCACCTTGGGCTGCCTGCTCAAAACCCGTGAAGATCGCTTCTTGATGGGACCGGACCGTTTACGGCAGTTGGTCGAAGGCCGCCGCACCGTAGGCGTGGCCGAAAACAACACAGAGCAGGCCAAGGCCGCCGCATGACCGCTGTCGCCACCCCGATCGCCCAGAGCGCCACCGCGCCCTCCGAGCGTCTGGCGGGTTTTGCCGCACTGCTGCGCGACCACGGCCTCACGGTGGGTGTGGCCGAGCAGCAGGCCATGCTGCAAGCGGCCTCGCACTTTGGGCCACTCCAAGAAAAACCCTTGCAAGCCGCGTGGCGTGCGATTGCTTGCCACAGCCACCGCGAATGGCAGCTCTGGCCCGATGTGTACGAGCGCTTTTGGCACCCCGAAAAATTGCGTGGCGGCGTCAAGCTCAGCGGCCAGACCCGGCCCAGTCGCAACCTGCGCCAAAGCGTGCAAGCGCTGCACGACCAGATGGACGCGGCGCAACAACCGAACACCCAAGCCAATGGCCAGCAGGCCGTGCCCCCAACCGCTGGCGACTCGGCATCGAGCCCGCTGGATGAACAGGACAGCGGGACGCCCCGCGCCCAAGGCGGCGCCAGCCGCACCGAAGCCCTGCACCAGCGCGATGGCCAAATGTGGATGCCGCAAGAGTTGAGCGCGCTGCAACAACTGGCGCGCCAGATCACCGCCCAACTGCAGCCCAACCCCACCCGCCGCTGGCGCGTGGCCCCGCGCGGCCAGCGGTTGGATTTGCGCCAGACCCTGCGCCGCAGCGTGGCCTGGGGTGGCGAGTTGATGCAGCCGGCATGGAAAGTCAAACGCGTAGAGCCGCCACGCCTGTTCATCCTGGCCGATGTGAGCCGCTCGATGGAGTCGCACGCCGCGCTGTTCTTGCGCGTGGCCCGCGCTTTTGCGCTCGAGGCCGATGCCCGGGTGTTTGTGTTCCACACCCGCCTGGCCGAAGTCACGCCCTACATGCACCGCGACACCCCCGCCATTCAGGAGAAGGTCAACGCCGTGACGGCGGGCTTTGGCGGTGGCACGCGCATTGCCGCCAGCTTGCAAGAATTTGCCCGCCAGCATGCTCGAGCTCAACTCAACCGGGGCGCACGCGTGTGGGTGTTCTCGGACGGCTTTGACACCGACGGGCCGGACCTGCTGGATGCCTCTTTGCAGGAAGTGCGCGCACGCGGTGCCCGCATCACCTGGTTTCACCCCAAGCGCCAGGTGCCCGCAGCAGGGGCCTTACAGCGCGCCCGCAACCGCATCGAGCGTTTTGTGCCGCTGGCCAGCTTGGCCGATTTGGCCGCAGCCCGACACGTTTTGCGCTGACCCTTGAATTTGAGGAGAACACACATGAACCGCAACGAATGGATCACCCAGGCCGCCCGACTGCAAAGCGCGGACCAGCCTTTTGCCTTGGTCACAGTCTTGAGCGCCCAGGCCCCCACATCGGGCAAAGCAGGCGACAAAGCGGTGGTCACCTCAGACGGTCAGATTCACGGCTGGATTGGCGGCGGTTGCGCCCAACCCGCAGTCATCAAAACCGTGCGTCGCGCTCTGCTGGACGGCCAGCCTCGCAAAATTCGCATCTCCCCGTCGGAAGAAAGCGCCGAACGCGATTTGGGCGATGTGCTCGAATTCGGCATGGCCTGCCATTCGGGCGGCTCGCTCGAATTGTTCGTCGACCCGGTCATGCCCTCGGCCACCTTGACGGTGGTGGGCGACTCGCCTGTGGCGCGTGCGCTGGTCGGCCTGGCCCCCCGTGTGGGCCTGCGTGTGGCGGTGGTGGCGCAGGGCGCGCAGGCTGCAGACTTTCCGGATGCCGACACCGTGCTGGACAGCGACGATGAATCTGAAGTGCGCGCCCGTTTGGCATCGCCCTTTGTGGTCGTGGCCACACAAGGCCGCCGCGATGTGCAGGGCCTCAAAGCCGCGCTGGCCTTGCAGCCGCAAGGCCTGTGGTTTGTGGCCAGTGCGCGCAAGGCAGGGGTGCTGCTCGATTCGCTGGTAGCCAGCGGTGAAGATCCTGCAGCTGTGGCTCGCATCATGGCCCCGGCCGGCGCCATCATTGGCGCGCAAACGCCCGAAGAAATTGCTTTGTCCGTGCTGACCTCGGTGGTGGCAGCGCGGCGTGGGCGCGAGACTTTGGTGCCTCAGCTTCAGGCTGCTTTGGTTTCGTCCAGGGCTTCAGTGTCGTCTACACCGTCTGTGCCATCTGTTGAAGCTTCTGCTGCTGGGTCGTCTTCTTGCTGCCCGACAACTGCGGTCAGCGAGCCCAAGGAGGCCGCAAGCGAGAAGGCCGTCGTACCGGTGGCTGCCAACAGTTGCTGCGGTGGGGCCAAAAAGGCCGCAGCTTCACCCGCAGCCACTGCGCCCAAGTCTGGTGTCGCGCCGGCCCTTACAGCCGAGCCGCACACAGCGCTGGCCACTGTGGCAGCATCGGCCAAATCATCTTGCTGCGGAGGCTGATCATGGGTTGCATTCTCAAAGGCGGTGGGGGCTTGTACAGCCGAGTCACCGTGGGCGCGGTGTTGTTGGCGGCGGGCTCGGGTTCGCGCATGGGGCACCGGCCTAAAAGTTTGCTGGAGCTGGGCGGCGTGCCGCTCATTCGCCGCCAGTTGATCGCGCTGTCGGGCGCGGGTGTGGACGAAGTTGTGGTGGTGCTGGGCCACTACGCTGACCGCATCGAAGAGGCGGTCAAGGAATTCCCTGTCACGTTGGTGCGCAACTCCGATCCGGATGCGGGACAAATTTCTTCGCTGCGTCTGGGCTTGCAGGCTCTGTCGCCCAAACTCGATGCGGTGCTGGTGGCCCTGGCCGACCAGCCGCTCATCAATTCGCAAGACATCAACGACCTGATCGGGGCCTACAAAAAGCGGCCCACTGGCGCGCAAGTGGTGCAGCCCACGGTCGATGGCTTGCCGGGCAACCCGGTCATGTTCAGCACCGAGGTGCGCGACCAGATTCTGGCAGGCGCAGCGAATGTGGGTTGCCGCCAATGGCAGTCGGCCAACCCCGAACAAGTCCACCCTTGGGCCACGACCAACACCCGTTACCGCACCGATGTGGACACGCTCGATGACATCGAGGCACTGGCCGCACGCACCGGGCACCGGCTCAAGTGGCCGGCTGATTTGATGGTCACGGCCTGATCCGTTGAGCCCTGCATCGCCATGATTCAGCCCGACCCGCTCCACCAGCTTTGGCTCACGCCCATCGGCGTGCACCGTTTCGCGAAGGCCGAGGCGGTCAACGAGATATTGGTGCGCGTGTTCCAGACCATGCGCGCCACCGACCCGGCTGTGTCGGGTGAGCCCAAAGCCTTTTACGCCAGCCGCGACGATTTGCTGCAACGCATACGCCTGGCCGAATGGGAACAGCTGGTGCGCTTTATCGTGGACAGCGTGCGCCAGACGGTGGTGCTGGCCAACCAAGGCGCTTGGCCTGAAGCCAAACCGGGCTTTCAGATCGCGCTGCGCGGCATCTGGTTTCAAGTTTCCAGCCAGGGCAGCCACCACGATGTACACACCCATGGCAACTGTTCGTGGTCGGGCGTGTATTGCCTGCAAGTCGATCCGCCCGAGCAGCGCTGTGCGCACCCGGTGCTGGGCGCAGCCAATGGCGTGACACGTTTTTATGGCCCGCACTTCAACCGTTTGGGCGGCGCGGCCATGGATTTTGGCAATGCCTATTTGCAAAACGCCCACCTGGACATCGAACCGGTGCCGGGCCAGTTGGTGGTGTTTCCTTCGTGGCTGGCGCACCAAGCCATGCCCTACCACGGCAGAGCCGACCGGGTGATCGTGTCGTTCAACGTGAGTGTGCACGCGGCCGGTGGGTCTGACCAATTGCATGGGTACGCCCATGTCTGACACCCAAGTGGCTGGGCCTCAAGCCCAAAGGGCTTTGACCCATGCCCGGGAAGTGGCGCATTGGCTGGTCCTGTTGCTCGGCTGGCTGTGGCTGGGCGAGCGGGGCATGCAGTTGGGTTGGTCCTGGGCCAGTGGGGTGTTGGCCGTGGCCATGTGGTGGTCTGTGCGCTTGTTGTGCAGAGGCAGTGCTTGGACCTTCAGATGTGCACCATGGGCCATGGGGCTCTTGGGCGTGTTCACGGTTGGCGGTGCAGGTGCGCTGGAACGCGCAGCAGGTCTGCCTTGGGCCCACGGCTTGCTACTGGGTTTGGCGGTGGTGTGGGGTTTGTGGAGTGCCTTGATCGAAACACGCAGTCACGTCAGCACTTTCAGGCTAGGCCCTGTGGCTTGGCATCCTGTCTTGGCCGCCGCGCTGGTGGCTTGTTGCTGGCACTGGCCTGATGGGGCGCCCTTCACGCATGGCGGCGTCATGGCCTTGTTGGCGGCGTGTGCGGGCTTTCTGTATGCTCATGACCGATCCACAGCAAGCCAAACGCCCGCTTGTCGCGGACCGCGTGCTCCTCTTCAAACTTTGCTGGCACCCTCGGCCATGGGCTTGATGATGGGCACCTTGTGGTTGGGCAATGCTTGGTGCTCAAGCCTGGGGTGGAGCAATGAACAAATGGTCGGGGCCCACTTGGCGCTGATGGCGGGTTTGCCTTGTCTGACGGCTTTGCTGATGCGGGGTTTCTTGCCCTCCCATGCGGCCTCAGCGCTGCAGGTTCATGCCAGCTTGTGTTTGCTGGTTTTGGGCGCGCTGATGCTGCTGGGCGACAGCCTTGTTCACACCATCCTGGTGATGCTCTTGCCTTCGCTGGCATGGGCGGTGCATTGCAGCCGTCAGCGCGCAGCGGTTGATGCTCGGCAAAAGCTTGCACCTTGGTTGACGCGTATTTTGGCGCTTGTGCTGGGGCCACTTTTATTGTTGGCGGTTGGTGCGGCAAGTCCTTTGCAAGGCCCATGGGCCATGCAGTCAGCGTTGGCTCTGCTCGGTGTGTTGGCGGCAGGACAGCTGGTTTTTTTGTGGTGGCGAAAACAGGGTTTGCACCTGCCTTTTTTGGCGATTTAAAGCAAACCGGCCCGCTATGATCATTTCAAATATAAATACGACAAATCCATGAACAGCATCGACATTGACGTGATCCGCACAGCCCTGGACTGGCAAAGCCGGGGCCACCGCGTGGTCTTGGGCACGGTGGTCCGCACCTGGGGCTCGGCCCCGCGCCCGCCCGGCTCGCTGATGATCATCCGGGACGACGGCCAGGTGGCGGGTTCGGTCTCGGGCGGTTGCATCGAAGACGATTTGATCCGCCGCGTGGCCGCTGGCGAGTTGGCGCTGCGTCTGCCCGACACCACCACCTATGGCCAGACGGCCGAAGAGGTGCGCCGCTTTGGCCTGCCCTGCGGCGGCTCGGTGCAGGTGGTGCTGGAGCCTTTGTCACCCCAGTCACAACTGCGCGAATTGCTGGCCTTGATCGAGCAGCACCAACGCGTGGAGCGGCGCATGGACATGGCCACCGGCTTGGTGCGCATGGGTGCCGCCACCGAAGGCGACAAGTTGCAGTTTGACGGCCAAAGCCTGACCACCGTGCACGGCCCGCGCCTGCGTTTGCTCATCGTTGGCGGTGGTCAGCTGTCGCGCTATCTGGCCGCCATGGCCGTGATGCTGGACTACCAGGTCACGGTGTGCGAGCCGCGTGTCGAATACCACGAGGGCTGGGAAGCCATGAGCGGTGTGACCTTGTCGAAAGAGATGCCCGACGACCTGGTGCTGGCCATGCAGCTGGACCACAACAGCGCCGTGGTGGCCGTGACACACGACCCCAAGCTGGACGATCTGGCCCTGATGGAGGCGCTGCGCACCCCCGCGTTTTATGTGGGCGCATTGGGCTCGCAGCACAACAACGCGCAACGCCGCAAGCGCTTGCTGGATTTTGATGTGAGCGAAGCCGAAGTTCGCCAATTACACGGCCCCGTGGGCCTGAACCTGGGCGCCTTGACACCCCCCGAAATCGCCATGAGCATCGTGGCCGAAATGACCGCCTTGCGCCGGGGCACCGATCTGAGCCAAGCGCTCAGCAATTGGGAAGGCTCGAAGACGTTGTGCGGGCTGGTTTGACAGGGCTTAGGCAGTGACAACGTCTAAGATAAGCTTCAGTGAGATCAACAGCAAACCTACTTGCACCCATTTGAAGAACCAGTCATCGGCGATCTTGCGCGTGAAGTAGGCGCCCGCCACGGTGCCCACCAGGGCAAACGGGATCAGCACCAATGCACCCATCAGTTCGTTGGGGCCATAGGGTTGCAGCGTGTGGTAAGGCCACAGCTTGGCCAGGTTGATGAAGGCAAAAAACAAGGTCGAGGTGCCCGCAAACACCAGCTTGGGCAGTTTTTGTGGCAACAGGTAAACCTGAAACGGTGGACCCCCCGCATGCGAGATGAAACTGGTAAAACCGGACAAACTGCCCCACAACATGCCTTGACGCCAACGGGCAGGTGTCGGTGCTGGCTCGGCATGGCGCTTGCGCCAGGCGTTGAGCACAAAGCCCACACCCAAGAGGCCGATCATCATTTTCACGGCCGTATCTGATACCAGCGAGGCCGTGAGCCAGCCCACCAGCACACCACCCACGCCAGCTGGAACGAGAATTTTCAGGTTGATGGCGCTGAAGTTTTTGCGGTACAGCCACAAGCCCACCATGTCGGAGATGATGTAAATCGGCAGCAGCATCACCACCGCTTTGACCGGGGACATGAACAGCGAAAGAATCGGCACAGACAGCATGCCCACGGTGGGCAAGCCGCCTTTGGACAAGCCCACCATGGCCGCAGCCAGCCCGGCCCAGATCAGGTAATTCGCATCGGCCATGTCACATCAGGCGTTGCGCTTTGCCCAGCCCGGATCGCACCCCTGTTCGTACCTGCGTGCTCATAAATACCCGCGCGCCCAAGTCAGGCCACGCGAGGTGCCACCTGCCGAGGCATCGGCCGGGTTGTACTCACAGCCGATCCAGCCGTCCCAGCCGCACTCGACCGACACTTTGTCGATGACCTGGAAAATGTGCATCCAATTCACTTCGCCCGTGCCCGGCTCGTGGCGGTGCGGCACCTCGGCGATCTGGAAGTGCCCGACCCGGCCTGTGGGCAGGTACTGTGCAATCTTGGCGCTCAGGTCGCCTTCCACGATCTGGCAATGGAACAGGTCCATCTGCACCTTCACATGGCTTGCGCCCACGGCCTGCACGATGCGGTGCGCGTGGTCTTGGCGGTTCAGGTGAAAACCCGGCACGCTGCGGGTGTTGATGGGCTCGATCAGCACATCACGCCCGGCCTTGGCGGCTTCTATGGCAGCCCATTGCAGGTTGCTGATGAGGGTCGCGTCTGCGGCCTCTGCGCTGGCACCCTCAGAGCGCAAACCCACCATGGCGTGGATGCGTGGGCAGTTCAGGGCCTCGGCATACACCAGAGCTTGCGCAAAGCCGACTCTGAACTCGGCTTCGCGTCCGGGCACACTGGCCGTGCCCCGGCTGCCGCTCTCCCACGCTTGGGTGATGCTGGCGCTGTCGGTGCCACCCGGTGGGGCGTTGAAGAGCACCTGCTGCAAGCCGTTGGCCTGCAATCGGGCCGCCAGCTCTTGCGCGGGGAATGCATAGGGAAACAAATACTCCACGGCCTTGAAACCGTCTTTCGCCGCGGCTTCAAAGCGGTCCAGAAACGGCAGGTCGGGGTACATCATGGAGAGGTTGGCGGCTAAGCGGGGCATGAGAGTCTTTCAGAAAAAAGGCGTTCCACAACGGGGCTTGTGACCCCGGACAGGATTCGAGTTCCATGTGCCATGGGCATCACCACCGCGCGCCAAAAGTCTGACGCAAATCGTCCAAGACGCTCGCGTTCAGCGGTGTCGTGTGGGGCGACAGCAGCATGAGCCGAGCGGTTTCTTCCAGCTCTTCCAGCGTGGCCATGGCTGCAGCGGGTGTGTCGTGCCAAACATTCGGCCCCAGGCGGGACAGCATCACGGCGCGGATCGGTGTGGCCTGAGCCGCGTATTGGCGGATCAGCGTGGCCACCTCTTTGGCCGCGTCGGGGCTGCCAGGGCGGTGGTAACGCACCAGGGGCACATGGCCGACTTTCATCACAAAGTAGGGGGTGATGGGCGCCAGCAATTCGGGGCCGACGGCGTTCAGGCTGAGCGCCACGCAGTGCGTGCTGTGGGTGTGGATCACGCAGCGCGTGTCGGCATCCCGCTCGCAAGCAGCAGCGTAAATCTGCCGGTGCATGGCGATGGTTTTGCTGCCCTTGTCGCCACTGACTTGCTGGCCTTGCAGGTCGAGTTTGGCCAGGCGAGCCGGGTCCAATAAACCCAGGCACGCATCGGTGGGTGTGATGAGAAAACCATCGTCCAGACGCACACTGATGTTGCCCGCCGTGGCGTGCACAAAGCCGCGTTCAAACAGGCTGCGGCCCACGCGGCAGATCTCTTCACGGGCTTGGGATTCGGTCACAAAAAGGCTCCAATGGTCATCGGTGCATTTTAGAAAGATGTTTTGCAAACATCGCGTCGGACCTGAAGGCCCGACCTACAGAAATACCGCACCCCAAGTCGTTAGGCGCCTTCAGGTCCGATGACAGCGCCAAAACCTCATCCCCGTAGGTCGGGGCCTTCAGGTCCGACGTTGCGTTGGTGCAGCGCGGCCAGACGCTCACTGCAGCACCCCAAACGCCTTGCTGAAAAAGTCGTCGGTGCCAAAGTTGCCCGACTTGAGCGCGATGTGCACACCGCCTTGGGCTGAAGGCGCATGGCACCACGGCACGCCCGGGTCGATTTGCGGGCCGATTTGCAGCTGCGCAATGCCCAGCGCCTGCACGCAAGCGCCCGAGGTTTCACCCCCGGCCACCACCAACTGCTGCACGCCCAGATCCACCAAGCCACGCGCCACAGACCCCAGGGCATGTTCGACCAAAGCACCCGCCTCGGCCACACCCAGCTGCGCTTGTACGGCTTTTACAGCGTCGGGCTCGGCGGTGGAATAGACCAACACCGGGCCATCCTTCAAGAGTGGCGCAGCCCAAGCCAGCACCTGCCGAACCACGGCATCGCTTTGCCCGTTCATCAGGCTGGCGGGGTCAATGGCCATCGCAGGTCGGCCAGAGCTTTTGAAGTGCGCGACTTGCGCTTGGGTGGCCAGCGAGCAGCTGCCCGAGACCACGGCTTGCAAACCACAGGCCGCAGGCAACTGGCTCGCTTGCACAGAAGGCTGCAGCCCAAAATTGCCCGGCAAGCCAATGGCCACGCCCGAGCCTGCTGTCACCAAGGGCAGGTCTTTTAAAGCCGGGCCGAGCAACAACAGGTCGGCGTTACTGGTCGCGTCCACCACCGCCACGCCCACACCCTGGCTGCGCAACTCGGCGATGCGTACGCGGATCACGGCTTCACCTTGCGCCACCGCTTTGTAATCGATCAACCCCACCGGGCGCTGGGTTTGCGCCTGCATCACACGCACCAGGTTCGCATCCTGCATGGGCGTGAGCGGGTGGTTTTGCATGCCCGACTCATTGAGCAGCACGTGGCCCGCAAACAAATAGCCCTTGAACACGGTGCGCCCGTTGTCCGGAAAGGCGGGTGTGGCGATGGTGAAGTCCGTGCCCAACGCGTCCATCAGCGCCTCGGTCACCGGGCCAATGTTGCCCTCGGGTGTGCTGTCAAAAGTGGAGCAGTATTTGAAATAGATTTGCTCAGCACCCTGCGCTTGCAGCCACTTCAAGGCGTCGAGTGATTGCGCAATCGCCTCTGCAGCCGGGATGGTGCGCGACTTGAGCGCCACCACCACCGCGTCTACATCGGCCGCCAGTGGCGACGCAGGCACGCCAATCGTTTGCACCACCCGCATGCCCGAGCGCACCAGGTTGTTGGCCAGGTCCGTGGCGCCGGTGAAGTCGTCGGCGATACAACCGAGTTTGATCTTCATGCCTTGCCTTTCGGCAACTCAATGCCCGGAAAAATCTTGATGACTGCGCTGTCGTCTTCCTTGGCAAAGCCTGCAGTGCTGGCTTGCATGAACATCTGGTGCGCGGTGCTGGACAGCGGCAGTGGGAACTTGCTGGCACGCGCCATGTCGAGCACCAGCCCCAAATCTTTGACAAAAATGTCCACGGCCGAGAGCGGCGTGTAGTCGGCCGCCAGCACATGGGCCATGCGGTTTTCAAACATCCAGCTGTTGCCCGCGCTGTGGGTGATCACCTCGTACAGCGCGGCCGGGTCCACCCCTTCGCGCAGGCCCAGCGCCATGGCTTCGGCCGCAGCGGCGATGTGCACGCCCGCCAGCAGTTGGTTGATGATCTTGACCTTGCTGCCCGCGCCCGCGCTGTCGCCCAGCTTGTAGACCTTGGCGGCCATGGCGTTTAAGAACGGCTCGGCTACGGCATAGGCCTCGGGCTTGGCGGCGGTCATCATGGTCATCTGGCCGGATGCCGCTTTGGCTGCACCGCCCGAAATCGGCGCATCCACGTAGCGCAGACCCAGGGCTTCGAGGCGCGCTTCCAATGCCACCGACCAATTCGGGTCGACAGTGGAGCACATCACGAACACGCTGCCGGGCTTCATGCTGGCGGTGCAACCGGGGGTGGAGCCATCGCCAAACAGCACGGCTTCGGTCTGCGCGGCATTCACCACCACCGACACGACCACATCGCACGCGGCGCCCAAAGATGCCAGAGTGTCGTGCGCTGTGCCGCCTGCATGGGTGAAAGTCTCGGCCACCTCGCGGCGCACATCAAACACCTGCACGCTGTGCCCGGCGCGGCGCAGAGATGACGCCATGCCCGAGCCCATGGCCCCCAATCCAATCAAACCCACTGTGGTCATGTCATTTCTCCAGAATCAAGTGCTCAAAAAATATCGGCAAAACGCGGCGTTCAATCCAGCGTGATTTTGGCAAAGGCCGCCACTTTTTTCCATTGCGCCGTATCGACCTGCATGAAGCTGGCCAGGCCTTGCGCGTTAGCCCAAGCGGGCTCGGCACCGGCCTTGAGCATGGCGGCTTTCACCTCGGGCTGGTTGGCCACGCGCTCCAGCGCTTGTTCCAGCTTTTGCGCTACCGGTGCAGGCAAGCCCGCAGGCGCGGCCACGCCAAACCAGGCAAACACCTGGTAGCCCTTCATGCCCGCCTCTTCCATGGTGGGCACATTGGGCAGGGCGCTGCTACGCTGGGGCGTGGTCACGGCCAGGGCCTTGAGCTTGCCGCCGTTGATCAGGCCCAGCGCCGAAGGCAGGTTGTCAAACATCATGTTCACCTCGCCCGCCATGAGGCCGGTCAGGCCGGCCGCCGCGCCCCGGTAAGGGATGTGCGTGACGAACGCGCCCGATTGGCTTTTGTACAGCTCGGCGCTCAGGTGCAGCGACGTGCCCTGCCCGTTGGAGGCGTAATTGAGTTGACCCGGCTTGGATTGGGCCAGCGCGGTGAGTTCGGCCAGGGTGTTGATGCCAGCAGCCGGGTTGACCACCAGCACATTGGGCACGCGGCCCAGCAAGGCCACCGGGGCGATTTGCTCAGGCTTGTAAGGCAGCTTGCTGTAAAGCGCCGGGCTGATCGTGAGCGGCGGCGAAGCCATAAGCAAGGTGTAACCATCTGCCGCCGCACGCGCCGCCTCGGCCGCACCCAGGTTGCCACCGGCACCCGGCTTGTTGTCGATGACGATAGGCTGCCCCAGCTCTTGCGCCAGCTTGGGCGCGACCAGACGGGCCATGTTGTCGATCAGGCCACCGGGTGGAAAGGGCACCACCAGTTTGATGGGGCGGGTGGGCCAGGCTTGGGCCAACGCCGACGAAGCCATAAAAGGTGTGGCGATGGCCAAGGCGGTAGCGGCCACGAGCCAATTTCTGCGTTGCATGGGGGGTTCCTTGGTGTGAATTGATCAGGTCATCATACAAATTTTGAGCCCGACCTGCATCGGGATTTGTCCTGAGCCTGAGGCGATCAAAGCCAAACAACACGGGCACGTTAGTTGCTGAAAACGGAACCGCTGCCCCAGGTGTCCGCAATTTGACAGCGGGGCAGCCCCTCAACCCCAATCAACCCGCAGGAAAAAACCATGAGACGTTCAGATTTCAACTCAGTCACGGCCCTTGATGAGCAACGCACAGTCCGCCAGATGTCGCCCCGAGAATTGACCAACCTGTCAACGCTCAGTTTCATGGACATGGCCGATTCAAGTGCCACACAGGCGAGCCTGGCTGTAGGCGGCACTTATTCGGGTTCACTGGAAGTCGAAGGCGATGTGGACTGGATCCGTGTGACCCTTGTAGCGGGCCAATCCTACCGGGTGACTCTGGCCGGTGTGGGGCCAACGCCCGTGTCAGACACTTACCTGCAAGTTTTCGCCCCAGGATCGACCAGCAGATCTTCAGGGACGCTGGTGGCGCGCAACGATGACGTGGCCGCCAATTCCGGGGATTATTCATCCGAAGTGGTGTTCACGGCCACCGAATCGGGCACCTATTACATTGACGCAGGTTCTTACATCAATGCCTCCAGCGGCGACTACCTTGTGTCCATTGAATCCTCTGCAGCACCGGAGAACGCGGCACCTTGGACCCTGGAGCAAATTGCCCAACAGCTGACCGAAGGATTTTGGGGCGGCACACAGCAAAGCTTCAACGTCGGCGCAGACGGTGCGCTGACGGTCAACTTGACAGCATTGGACGCGACCTACAAAGCCTATGCGCGTGATGCATTGGCGCTTTGGTCCGATGCGACCGGCTTGATCTTCACGGAAACCTCTGACAGCGCGGAGTTGAACTTCCGCCAAAATTCATCTGGCGCTTGGTCCCGTTCCAACACCTCGGGCACCACCATCGTCCATTCCACCATCAACATTCAACCCGGTTGGGCCGGTGCGGATTACACGCTTCAGACTTTCATCCACGAAATCGGCCACGCACTGGGACTTGGGCATGCCGGCAACTACAACGGCTCGGCCACTTACGGTGTTGACAATCAGTATGCCAACGACTCCTGGCAAGCGACGGTGATGTCCTATTTCGATCAAAACGACAACAGCTATGTCAATGCAGATTTCGCCTTTCTGAAGACGATCATGCTGGCTGACATCATCGCCATTCGATCCCTTTACGGCACCACGGGCACCACGCGGACCGGCGACACGGTCTATGGCTTCAATACCAATGCAGGATCCACGTTCAGCGCAGCGGTGATCGATGGCACCGGCACCCCTTATGCCTTGACCCTCATTGATGACGGTGGCAATGACACGATCAACATGTCAGGATCATCCGCCAACAACCGCATCAACTTGAACGCCCTGGCCGTATCCGACACCGGCGGTTTGATTGGCAACCTGTTCATCGCCCCGAACACCACCATCGAAAACGCGATCGGCGGGAGCGGCAACGACACGCTGATTGGAAATGCCGTCGCCAACTGGCTGACCGGCGGCAGTGGCGCTGACAACCTGGATGGCGGGGACGGCAATGACGTGCTCGTGGGAGGCGCAGGGGCGGATACCCTGACCGGGGGCACCGGTGATGACACCCTGATCGGCGGCGGTGGAGTTGACAGCATGGTGGGCGGGGACGGCAACGATTTGTTCATCGTCTCCTTGGCTTCAGAATTGGCCAGGGGCGAGGTGATCACCGGCGGCAACGGCACAGACGAGCTGCGCTTTAGCGCCACGGTCGCCAGCACATTAACGCTGACCTCGGGCGTTTCGGTTGAAGGGGTGACGATTGGCGCGGGTAACGCTGCTGAGGCAGTGGCCACGGACACCACGGCCCTGAACGTGAACGCCGCAGCCCTGAGCACGGGGCTGGCCATCGTCGGGAACGCAGGCATCAACCGGCTGACCGGCGGCAGTGGCGCTGACAACCTGGATGGCGGGGACGGCAATGACGTGCTCGTGGGGGGCGCAGGGGCGGACACCCTGACAGGCGGGGCTGGCGACGACACCTTCACTGTGGCTTCTGGCACCGACACCATCACCGATCTTGGCTTCAGCGATATTTTCACAGTGGCCCGTGGCGCGGCCGTGAATGCCACAGTGGCCGCCGCATGGACAGCAAGCTCGGGAACGACCAATGCGGGCACAGCGACCCTTAACACCGATGGTTTCGCTGTGAACTTGGCAGCGGTGACGGGCGGCTCTGTGGGCTACGGTGTGACCAACACAGGGGCCACCACCACCCTGTCCGGATCAAAGTTCGCAGACACCCTGACCGGGGGCACCGGTGATGACACCCTGATCGGCGGCGGTGGAGCTGACAGCATGGTGGGCGGGGACGGCAACGATTTGTTCATCGTCGCCTTGGCTTCAGAATTGGCCAGGGGCGAGGTGATCATCGGCGGCAACGGCACAGACGAGCTGCGCTTTACCGCCACGGTCGCCAGCACATTAACGCTGACGTCGGGCGTTTCGGTTGACGGGGTGACGATTGGCACGGGTAACGCTGCTGAGGCAGTGGCCACGGCCACCACGGCGCTGAACGTGAACGCCGCAGCCCTGAGCACGGGGCTGGCCATCGTCGGCAACGCAGGCATCAACCGGCTGACCGGCGGCAGTGGCGCTGACAACCTGGATGGCGGGGACGGCAATGACGTGCTCGTGGGGGGCGCGGGGGCGGACACACTGACAGGCGGGGCCGGCAACGACAACCTGACCGGCGGGTTGGGGGCGGACGTCTTTATCTTTAACTTCACACCGAATGCGTCCAATAACAAGGACACCCTCACAGACTTCAACGCGACCGAAGATTTGATATGGCTCGCCAAGTCGGTCATGTCAGGGCTGGGCAGCGAAACCGGCGTCTTGGGCGAAGATGCCTTCTGGAGCGGCCTGGGCATCAAAACCAGCCATGATGAGACCGACCGGATTATTTACAACAACACAACCGGGGCTTTGTATTACGACGCAGACGGCACAGGCTCGATCACTGCCTTGCATTTCGCTCAACTGCCAGCAGGAACGATGCTGACGGCCTGGGATTTTTACATCATTTAAGGTGAACTGGGGGGCATGGGTTCAGGCCGGCGCTTTGAATGGCGATCTGGATTTGGCTCCCCTGTAGGCACGGATTAAGCCCTGTAATCTAACCGCACGAGCGTCGGGTTTTTCAAAAATTTCAAGCCCCAGAAGACCCTTATTGGAATATCCAAAGCTTTTTTCTGCGGCGAGATACGCTGTTGCAGCAAGCCCAAGGTCTTGCTGGCAATCATGCGCCCAGTGCCCCCATCAAAAGCACTCAACAGCGTCAACGCTTCTTGATGCGGGCAATGGGCTTCAACGTCTGAAGACGCAACGGGTCTGGCTGAGCACCCCGCTTTGCACCGCCGTTTTGAGCGTGCCTGACAAGAATCAAGCCAAGTCGTCTGGCACCGTCGAATGGGCGACTCGAAAACAAAAGCAAAGCCCAATTTCATTTGGGCTTTGCTTTGTTTGGATCAGTTCACAATGGCTTGTGAAACCAGATTTTTCATCAGCCTGCGGTAGCTGGCACGCAATGGACTAGGTGACTGCGTCATATAAACAGCGCACAGTTTTTCTTTGGGCTCTGCCCAGAAAAAAGTCCCGGCAAAACCTGCCCACATGAACTCCCCCGCCGAGCCATGAACGGGGGCAATACCGTCTTGCGATCGCACCAGAAACCCCAGCCCAAATGTGTAGCCATGGGTCCCCAACAAAAGTTGACCCGGGTTGGTGGTCGTATTGATGGAGGTGCCAAGGTGGTCGGCCGTCATGAGCCGCACTGTGGAGGGAGAAAGAATCCGCGCACCCTCCAGAGATCCACCATTCAACATGGCTTGGCAGTAACGCATGTAATCGCCCGCTGTGCCAACACCACCCGCACCGCCCGAGTCATTGCCTGGCACTTTGGAAACGTCGATCAATACGTTGGCTGCGCCGGTCAATGGATCCTTGTCAAATGCTTGAGCCAACCGAGATGCGTTGGCTGGCGGCACATGAAAGCCGGTGTCCTTCATTTTGAGTGGTCCAAACATCCGCTCGTTCATGAAGTCATTCAAGCGCTTACCGCTGACGGCTTCAACGACGCGCCCTTGAATGTCCACAGACAAGGAGTATTCCCAGGTGGTGCCGGGTTGCTGCGCAAGGGGCGCTTTTCCGACGCCATCAGACATCTCATTGGGTGTCACACCGCGTGCGTCAAAAGGGATGCTGGGAAGAAAAACTTTGGCTTTGGTGTAAGCCTCTTTGACGGGTGTATTGGCTGTGAGTTCGCCATACGCCATCCCCGATGTGTGCCTCAGCAAATCCTGAATCGTGGGCTCACTGTTGGCGGGTACAAGCTTGAAGGTCACGGCACCCGATACGGGATGAATGGACGGAACGCTGACTTGCGGGCTTTTGAAAGCAGGAAGGAATTTTGAGACGGGGTCCGTCAGTTGAACTTTCCCGTCTTCAACCAGCATCATGAGTGCAGTCGAGACCAGCGGCTTGGTCATGGAATAGATTCTGAAAATCGAATCTTCTTTCATGTCCGCACCACCCGCTTGGCCTGTTTTGCCAAAGGCTTCCGAGTAAACCAGTTTGCCATTGCGCGCAACCATCACGACAGCACCGGGCAGCCGGTTGCTGGCAACCTCTTGTTTCATGGTGGCGGTCAATACCGCCAATCTTTCTTTGGACATCCCTACAGATTCCGGCGAGGCTTTGGGCAAGGGTTGCGCCAACGCAGACTGCGCGAAAAACAAAGCAGCGCCAGCCATGAGTAAACTGGGTTTGCAAGAAATCTGTTTTTTCTTCAAATTGACGGTCATGTGTGTCTCCAAAAAATGTGTTAGATGACGGAAATGAGCCCAAATCAAAATCCTCCAGAAACTCCAATGCATTGAACTCATCATCATGGTCTGGGGTTAACACCTGGAAATATGTCGCCTGTGTTACATGCGTCCGCCAAGATCTGACCCACGGGCATGGCTGGCCCTGAAATCCGGTTACCCTCCAAAATCTCACCACACCTTTGCCACGTCCGGCCCAGTCCATGCCCCCATTCACACGCCTTTGGCCACTTGTGGCCATGCTGTTGCTGCAAGCCTGCGCCAGCCTGCCTCCCGAAACCTACGCACCCAAGCTCGGCCAAATGGGCAAGGATGTGATGTGGCTGCCCACCCGCGATGAGCTCGTCACGCAAATGCTGACCGCAGCGCGGGTCGGCCCCCATGACGAGGTCGTTGATTTGGGCGCAGGCGATGGCAAGATCGCGATCGCGGCGGCGCGGCAGTTCGGGGCGCGGGCCTGGGGCATTGAGTACAACAAAGACTTGGCCGCACTGGCCCAGCGCAACGCACAGCGCGCAGGGGTGGCCGACCGGGTGCGCATCGTGCATGGTGACATCTTCAAGGAAGACTTTTCCAAGGCCACGGTGGTCACCCTGTACCTGCTGGAAGAGCTGAACGCGCAATTGCGCCCCACCATTTTGGCCATGCGCCCGGGGACGCGGGTGTTGTCCAACACGTTCTCGATGGGGGACTGGGAACCCGATCAAGTCATTCGCGCAGGCACCAACACGGGCTATTTCTGGACCGTACCCGCCCCAGTGGCAGGCCAGTGGTCGGTGCAGGGCCTGGCCCCGCAAGGGCCAGTATTGTTGCGATTGACCCAGCGTCACCAACGCCTGGGCGGCACCTTGAGCTGGAGTGGGCAAACGCAAACCCTGCTCGGTGCGAGCCTGAACGGCGCTGACTTGCATTTCAGCTTTGTCCAGGCCGATGGGCAGCTCAAAGCCGTTCTGGTTCGGGTGCAGGGGGCTTCAATTCAGGGCGAAGTGGTCGGGCCCTATGGCATGGGCGATTTCCACCCCGAAGTCGTGAAAGTCACTGGCCAGCGCCTGGGCGATTGACGACCGTCCTCAACCCCACGGGCACCCACCATGCGCTTGTTTTCTTACCGCGACCGCCCGGTGCACCTGGGGCCTTACCCGCTGGAGCGCCTGCGCCGCACGCAGGCCGCACCCGACGGCAGCGCCCTGCCACCCATGCAGGCGCTGCGCTTTGCACACGACGACCCAGAATCTTTGTCGCACGCCATGGCCCGCTACATGGCCATGTTCGACTTGGTGCGCGACGGCGCGGTCAACCCCAAAGAAGGGGAGATTCCGGCCGACCCAACCGAGCGGGCCCAGCACCTGAAGGCGGCGGGTTATTACTTTGACGCATCGATGATGGGCGTGTGCGCCCTGCCCGCGTCGGCTTGGCTGGCCGAGCCGATCCGCAACCCCGCCGTGCCAGCTTTGGGCGAAGAGTTGGCGCAAAGCCAACCGGCCAGCTTTGCCGCAGGCATGGACATGATCTTGGCCGACGTGCTGGACTCGGCGCGCACGGTGCTTGGGCCGATAGCGCACCACAGCCACGCCATCGTGGTCTTGGTGGAATTTGCGCGAGACCCTCAAACCCATGAGCCCGGCTGCGACTGGTTGGCGGGCACGCAGGCGCAACGCGCCAGCGTGTTGGCTGCACAAACGGCGGTGCTGTTGTCGAGCTATTTGCGCATGCTGGGGCACGAGGCACGCGCCCACAGCGCCAGCTGCAGCGACGTGGATTTGAAGCGTTTGGCTTTGGCCGCTGGCCTGGCGCTGGGCGACGGCGAGAACCCGTATGTGGGCCAGCGTTATGCGTTGGCCGCCGTCAGCACCACGCTGGCCATAGCCCCTGACCAGGCGCTGGCCCCGCAGCAAAACCGCTGGCAAAGCCACGGCCCCGCTTGGTGGCTGGGGCTGGGCACGTTCAAGAGCGCGTTTCACCAAGACGCGTTTGCGCAGCGCGAGTTTCGCCAAGGCGCGCACCCGTTTGAAACCCTCAAGCGCCAAGCCACGCCCACCACCTTCATTGACCACGACCGTGTGCCACGTTTCCCCAAGCGGGCCGATTTTTTTGCGCGCGCCTTGTTTGGCGACTTGGGCAAGTCGGTGCAAGACGACGCCAAGAACGCGCATTACGTGATGAAAAGCCCCATCGGGGCTTGCGCCCGTCGCGCCTTGGGCGCTTTGCTGCTGTTGCAGTTTGGCGCAGCCCGTGGCCCGGTGGCCGCCAGCACCGCCAACCCCCAGCGCAATGCCGACAACTTGAAGGCGGCTTCGTACTATTTGGGGGTGGACGCGGTGGGCCTGTGCGCCGTGCCCGAGTGGGCCTATTACTCGCACGACGCAGGCGGCAACCCCATGCCCGTCTACCACGCCAACGCCGTGAACCTGCTGATCGACCAAGGTCACGAAACCATGGAGGGCGCGAGCGGCGACGACTGGATTTCGGTGGCGCAAAGCATGCGGGCCTACCTGCGGTTTTCGCTCATGGGCGGCATCTTGGCCGAACAAATCCGGCGCTTGGGTTATTCGGCCCGGGTGCATTCGGTGCTGGACGGCGATGTTCTGCAGCCGCCTTTGTTGTTGCTGTCGGGCCTGGGTGAAGTCAGCCGCATTGGCGAGGTGATCCTGAACCCGTTTTTGGGGCCGCGCCTCAAAAGTGGCAGTGTGACCACCGACCTGCCCATGGCGCCCGACCAGCCCATCGATTTTGGCTTGCAAAGCTTTTGTGAAAGCTGCAACAAGTGCGCCCGCGAATGCCCTTCGGGGGCCATCACCGCCGGCCCGAAGCTGATGTACAACGGCTACGAGATCTGGAAAAGCGACGCCGAGAAATGCGCCCGCTACCGCATCACCAACGCCGCTGGCGGCATGTGCGGGCGCTGCATGAAAACCTGCCCCTGGAACTTGGAAGGCCTGCTGGCCGACAGCCTGTGGCGGCAAGTGGCCATGAAGCTGCCCGCCGCTGCACCCGCGCTGGCGCGGATCGATGACCTGCTGGAACGCGGCAGCATCAACCCGGTCAAAAAATGGTGGTGGGACATTGAACTGGACAAGACCACCGGTCGCTATGTTCAGGCCGCGCAAACCCACCGCCGCACCCTGCAAAAAGACCTGGACCTGCGCTACGAAGACCAGACCCTGGCCGTGTACCCGGCCGACAAAATGCCGCCGCCCTACCCGGTGACCTACCCCGTCCACCGCGAAGAAGGCATTGCCCGCTACCAGGCTTTGCTCACGCCCGCGCAATACCAGGCGCGACTGGCAGCAGGCGACACCGGCGGCTTGGCCCCCGGGCCACAACCCTTACCCGCCGAGCCGCCGGTGTTCCCGGTGGTGCTGCACCGGCGCGAAGAGATGGCCGAGGGCCTGGCGCGTTACGAGTTCAAAGCGCCCGATGGTGGCGAGCTGCCGCCGTTTGAGGCGGGTGGCCACATCGACGTGGTGATTGCCCCCGAATACCAGCGGCCTTACAGCCTGGCGGGTGACCCGGCCGACCGCAGCAAATATGTGCTGGGCGTGTTGCGCGAGCCGCCCGAGCAAGGTGGGCGCGGCGGCTCGGCATTGATGCACCGGGTGTTTCGTGAGGGGCGGCGCGTGTTTGTGAGCCGGCCGGTCAACCACTTTGCGCTGCACGAAAACGCCACGCACAGCTGGCTGTTTGCAGGCGGCATTGGTGTGACGCCCATGATCGCCATGGCGCACCGCCTGCATGCGCTGGGCCGGCCGTTTGACTTTCACTACAGCGCGGCCAGCCGCCAAACGGCAGGCTTTTTGAAAGACCTGGCCCAAGCGCCGTGGGCCGAACGGGTGCAGTACCACTTCAAGGACGAAGGCCAACGCGCCGAGCTGATGCAACTGCTGCCCGACTTTGCTGCGGGTGGGCATGTCTACACCTGCGGGGCGCCGCGTTTCATGGACGGCGTGTTCGAGGCCGCCAGCGCACATGGCTGGCCGGGTGACGCGCTGCACCGCGAATACTTCAGCGTGCCCGAAGCCGATGCTTGGGTGAACCAGCCCTTTGAGTTGGTGCTCAAAACATCGGGCCGCCGCCTGCAAGTGCCGGCCGATCGCAGCGCCACCGAGGTGCTGGCCCAAGCGGGTGTGGCCATCGATGTGAAATGCAGCGACGGGCTGTGCGGCGTGTGCGCCCGGCAGTACGATGCGGCGCTGTCGGGTGACATCGAGCACCGCGACTTTGTGCTTGGCCCAAAAGAGCGGCAGCACAAAATCATTTTGTGCTGCTCACGCGCCCAACATGCCGGGGGTGTGATCACCCTGAATTTTTAACATCAGCCAGGGAGAAGTTTCATGAGCACGGTCCAAAAAGTTTTCATCACCGGCGGCACCAGCGGCATTGGGGCGGCCATTGCCCGGGCCTTTGCCGCCAACGATGCCAGCGTGACGGCCACCGGGGCCACACCTGCCGAAGTGGCGGCAGCGCAAGCCCTGAGCGCCAACCGCCTGGTGGCTTTTCATGTGCTGGACGTGCGGCAAAACGCGCATGTGCAAAGCGTGCTGAGTGAGTTTGGCGAATTCGATGTGCTGGTCAACTGCGCGGGCGTGATCCAAAGGCAAGCCGAACTGGATCCCGAGGTCTTTGCTCAAACCGTGGACATCAACCTGAACGGCACCATGCGCGCCTGCGCCGCCGCACGTGCAGGCCTGAAGGCACGCCAAGGCTGCATCGTCAACACCGCCTCCATGCTGAGCTTTTTTGGGGGCGGCTTGGTGCCCGGCTACAGCGCCAGCAAGGGCGGCGTAGCGCAGCTGACCAAGTCGCTGGCCATTGCCTATGCGGCCGACGGCATCCGCGTGAATGCCGTGGCCCCGGGCTGGATCGCCACGCCCTTGACGCAGGCCTTGCAAGACGATGCCGAAAGATCCGCACAGATTTTGGGCCGCACCCCCCTGGGGCGCTGGGGCCAACCCGAAGATGTGGCCGACCCGGTGCTGTTTTTGGCCAGCCCGGCGGCGCGCTTCATCACGGGCGTGGTTTTGCCCGTGGATGGCGGTTATTTGATCCAGTGAGGCCTGCGCCCCGGGGGCTCTGACATAAGCAATTGTTGCGGCATTGCGGTTTGCAAATGACGCTTGGCGAAAAAATGCTTGTCTGACCCTAAAGGCCCGACCTACGAGGGATATCGTCTTTGTAGGTCGGCGCCTGCAGGTCCGACGTGGTGCACCATCGACCCAATCAGGGCTGAGGCCCCCATGGCGCCGACAACATGAGTTTGTTTTGCTGCTGCGCAATCAGGGGGCGAATTTTGGCGGCGAAAGCCATGAAGTCGGCGTCGCCATACACACCAGCCCAAAACGCCCGGCGGTCGGCGTCGTCGTCAAACTTCCAGACATGGATGAGCTCATTGATCGCCCCCACATCGCCCGTGAAGTAACCCACCAGTTTGGACGGGTGCTTGGCCAGCGCAGGCCAACCCTCGTTTTTGTAAAGCGAAACAAGGTCGGACATTTTTCCGACGATCGCGGAATAAGTGCGCAGTTCATAGATGGCCATGACAACTCCTAAAGGTAAATGACCTGTTCACTTTAGGCCCGCTGGTCGGCTCCAGTTGTCGACAAGGTGACGCCACATCAACGCGCTGCCGTTGGGGCCATTCCTGTTCAATTAGAGGCACCGAGCGCAACGCCCCCTCTAAAAGTCACCCATGAAAGCACGAACTTCTTGGCAATGGTTCGGTGATCCCAGCACAACAAATTGACTTCGGCGGGTAGGTTGAAGCCTTATCTTTGGCATTCATGCTTTAAAGAGCATTCAATTTGGAAAAATTCAATGACAGTTTGATCATCATGGTGATCAAGAATTTTAAAGTGATTAAAATAAAGAAATATCAATAAGAGTTTGGAGGATTTATTGTGCCAACAATTCAAAACCAAGCCGTCTACAATGCGGCCTATCGAGCTACAAGACTTTTACTTTTGGGTAAAAATGGTCGACATCCGACGGCAAGATTCAAGGAATACGCTGTTGGGCAGTATCTTTATCGCTATGCATCGCAATCGTTGAGTGAATTTGCAGGGAACTACGAGGGGGCTCGTAAAATCTGGAGAGGTGTACAGAGCGACAAAGAAAATCGGTGGACGGGTTTCGGGGGGGGGGGGCCAGGTGGGCAGGTTGGCCTATATACCACCTTGGAGCAAATTGGTTCTGGCTCAACGGTATTTGGAGAATTATTTCATTACTTGGCGAATGAAGCAAATCCTAAAAATGACCAAACAATAGAATATTCTGATTTTGAAGGCGCAATAGTAAGGCGTGGCCGTGTAAAACCAGAGCCTGCATTGATAAGCCATAAGGCTGAACGCATGCATTATATGTTTGCCTTTACGCTTGAAAAATCAATACGCGTTATGGATTTAAGAGTCCCCATAACGCCTGGGGATACCAGTTCATTTGTTCACCATGTATATGAATTATGTCTACAAAATAATCCTGGATTATTTTCAAGTTTAAATTGTATTGATCTTTACAACCACGGCACCGATGCCAGTTTTTGCAGGGGAATTGGCAATTCCTGTTTGGAATTGACTCATAATGGCAATGGCATACTCACTACTTCAGCACGGGATGCAAGAAGTTTGAGTATCATCATAAAAGAACCCGCAGGAACAGAACTTAAATATTTAAAATTTGCGGGAAGAAGTACATTTTTCGTAGAGCCCAGTACTGGTACTGCAGATGGATGCGCCGAAACAATAGAAGACCAAATATACAACGACAAGGTATTGTTCAATGTGGAGCTTACGCCAGCAGAAGCTGCCAGAAGATACGCAAAAAAATACAAAGCAAGATCAATGTTGAGTAAAGCATTTTCTGTTTTTAAATAAACTGTAAAAATCCATATTGAAGTATAAATTTAAATAATGCTTTATCCATTGATTGCACTTTGGCGTCACAATTTCAAAGTGACTTTTTACGAGTCAGGCGGCGCTGCGAGTTCGGCTATTTTTGGAACCCACAGCGCTTCTTCTGATTCTGTTTTGGGCCACCGCCATACTTTTTATTCCGCATCGGAAGCACAAAACTATTTGCGTTTTTGGACAGGTGATCCGTCGGCGCGCAGTCAACTGATGTGGATGATTCAGAGAACGGATTCCAGTTCGGGGCATTACCGGGGGGGGGATGATTGGATTGATGCATTGGCCAATCGATTGCTCGGCGGTGGACTGATTGCCATGGAGGAGTCCAATCGTCTGTCCGCTCCTGGCCGTTTGAAGGTGCCCCCCAAGGCCAGTACCAAGGCAGCCGCCTTGGCCAGTTTGCCGCCATTGGCCAGCGTGCCTGCCGTGCCCGTGGTGGTACCCCTCTTGCCAGCGCTCGAGGATCTGCAAATCGAGACGGCTGAAGTGATGCCCGAAATCAATCAAAGCTTGGTCAAGGTTGACCAGACCATGGCCAGTGTGAGCTCGGTCACTGCCTCACTCTCGCCCACCACTGCAGGCGTAGCCGACATCCAGACGGCTGTCAACGAAGCGTCTTCACGCACCAGCAAACAACTGGCCGATATGTGATGCGAATCGCCATCGAGTTGAACCTTCAAGTCAGCGATTTATTCGCTGTTGCGGCATGAAGCTGGCCATCGAATCCGAACAAGCCATCAGCTCTGGCATGGTGCGCATGTCATCCGCCATCAGTTCTGCAGGGAGCTTGGTCGGGTCGTCGATGGTGGGCATGGCATCCGACTTGGTCTCGGCCCAACAATCCATGGCAAAGTACTTTGCTGTGATTCAAGCTGCCAATGCGGCCGTCCCACTGGCGATTGACCCGGTGCCGGTGGTCGATGGCCTGCAACCAGGTATTGATGCCGGCTTGTTGCAGTTGCAGACCCTGGGCACAAAAGCACAAGACATCTCCGCACCTGTCACGGCCAAGTGCGATGAAAGCGCAACGCTCAACGCCAACGTGCAGGCCGCCCTTGACCAGGTCACGGCTTTGCCGGATGGGCTCAAGGCGCTGCTGTTGGGTGTTGACCTGCATCTGCAAGAGATGGCTAATTACAGCCTGGCCTTGACAGAGGTTTCGTCGAAAGCGGGGCCCGTCTGCGGCGTGGTGCAAGGTTTTGGTGAAAAATTAGAGTCAACACTGACGGCAACTGGCGGCGATGCCGGTGCATTGCACCAAGACGCGCTGGCCCAAATCGAAACTTTGCGCCAGCAATTGGTGGCCAACGTCAAAGTGGAGCAAACGCGTTTTGGCCATGCCAATACGGCCTTGTCGGTATTGTTGGAAACGGCCTTGCAAGGGGCGGACGCGCAGGTGGCGACAGTCAACACGGCGCTCAAAGCTTGTGTTTCGCCAAGCCAAGAATTGGCCTTGTCACTGAACAATGTGGGCCAATCTGCCTCGGAGCAATACACCCAGGTGCAAACGGAGTTGGGGCCAGCCGTTGAAAGCTTGGCCAAGCCCGTGGCGGTTTCCAAAGCCAAGCTGGACGCGTTGGTGGTGCAAGTGGACAACAAAGCCAAGGAGGCAGACGAGAACCTCCAATTGCTCATGGCACCCGTGAACGCGTGCCTGAACCAACTCAGCGCCTGCGTGAGCGCCATTGCCAAAGCATTGGATGACTTTGACAAAGAAGGCGGTGCCGTCAGAGAGGCTTTGGCCAACATCCATGCCCAAGCAGACAAAGCCAAAGAAACGCTTAACAGCGTGGTGAAAAATTTCGACCCCGTCGAAGGCATGATTGCCGCTGCGATTTCGGCCATTGCAGCCATCAAGGATGGCATCCCTGGCATGGTTGCCCAAGCCAAATCCTCTCTGACCGCCGCCAGCGCAGAGCTGGACCAAGCCTCTGCGCTGTGCGACAGCGCCATTGAAATTTGCACCCGCTACATGATGCGCGCGCCCATGCTGGTTCCGGCAAGGCTGTTGTTTTTGGGAGTCAAGACCATGATTCCCGGTATCCAAAAGGGCATCACGGTGGCCGTGGGCTCGCTCTCCACGGCAGAAACCACGGCTGTCGGTTTGCTCGAAAAAGCAGAAGCGGGTGTGGGCAGCTTGACCCCGGTTTTGACCAAGGTTGTTGATGTCATCAAAAAAGCCGTCTTGGTGATGGTGAACATCATTTCTGCTTTTCAAAGTGCCTTGGCGGCCGCGGTCGCCAAGATCGAGCCCGTCATTCAAGCCTTGGCCAATGCCGTCGGGACCATTCCTCCAAAAATTGAGTTGATGAAACAGAAACTCAGCGCTTCAGTGGAAGCCTATTTGAACAAGGCCAAGCCAGGAACCGCAGCATCCAAGCTGAAATTGGATGAAATGAGGACGCGCATCTTCGAGCCCGTCAATGCACAACTGGATGGCATGGATGGCCCGCTGGGTTCGGCCATTGCCCAAGCCCAAACGCAGGTGCCAGAACGGGCCACTGGGCTCAGTGGCAACTTGAAAGCGCTGGCGGCTCAAATAGAGCCGCTGCCTGGCTTGACCCTTCAAGCGGCTGAAAATTTCAAAACTTTTGTGCGCAGCGCCAAAACACAGTTGGCTGCTCTGAATGCCAGTGAGTCTGCGCAATCGCAAGCGGCACTGTCGCAAATTCACGGTGTGCTTGATGCGGCTGTGGCGCAACTCTCCACACTCAAGGCAGCCGCTGAACTTCCTGAGGCTTCTGGTGAAGAGGACAGCCAAACCAACGCCAAGGCGGAAGCCGAAGAGGGCATTCCCGACATCGATGTCTCTTCTGCTATTGCGTCAGCTGATTCGCTGGGTCAAACGGCCAGTTTCAGCGAATTCGATGCCAGCGCCGACGCTTCAGTAAGTGGCGAAGCGGGTCTGGAAGGCGGCGGTGGTGATGCCTTGGGTGAAGCGGGCGGCGCAAGCAGTGAAACCGGTGGTTCTGAAGACCCATTGGGCCAAGCCGCTGACGACGCAGGCGGCGGCGATGCCGATGGTGAGTCTGGCAGCGAAGCGGGCGGTTCTGGTGAGGCCGAGGGCGGTGCTGCCGATGACGAAGCGGGCGCTGATGGTGAAGCAGGTGCTGATGGTTCTGCGGACGGCGATGCCGCTGGTTCTGAGGATGCTGCAGCTGAAGCAGGCGGGGATGGCGGCGAAGCAGGCGCTGCTGATGACGCTGGCGGCGGTGGCGATGCCGCTGGTGAATCTGATAGCGAAGCTGGCGGTTCTGGTGAGGCCGAGGGCGGTGCTGCCGATGGCGAAGCGGGCGCCGATGGTTCTGCGGACGGCGATGCCGCTGGTTCTGAGGATGCTGCAGGTGAAGCAGGCGGGGACGGCGACGAAGCGGGCGCTGCTGATGACGCTGGCGGCGGCGGTGATGCCGATGGTGAATCTGATAGCAAAGCTGGCGGTTCTGATGAGACCGATGCTGGCGATGGCGGTGGCGAAGCGGGCGCCGATAGCGAAGCGGGTGCTGATGGTGAAGCGGGCGCTGATGGTTCTTCGGACGGCGATGCCGCTGGTTCTGAGGATGCTGCAGGTGAAGCAGGCGGGGATGGCGGCGAAGCAGGCGCTGCTGATGACGCTGGCGGCGGCGGCGGCGGCGGCGGTGATGCCGATGGTGAAGCTGGCAGCGAAGCTGGCGGTTCTGGTGAGGCTGAAGGCGGTGCTGCCGATGGTGAAGCGGGTGCCGATGGTGAAGCGGGCGCTGATGGTGAAGCGGGCGCTGCTGATGACGCTGGCGGCGGCGGCGGTGATGCCGTTGGTGAAGCTGGCAGCGAAGCGGGCGGTTCTGGTGAGGCCGAGGGCGGTGCTGCCGATGGCGAAGCGGGCGCTGATGGTTCTGCGGACGGCGATGCCGCTGGTTCTGAGGATGCTGCAGGTGAAGCAGGCGGGGATGGCGGCGAAGCAGGCGCTGCTGATGACGCTGGCGGCGGCGGCGGCGGCGGCGGTG
>NZ_CAMDLM010000006.1 GCF_945901735.1 Limnohabitans sp. Rim8 | reverse complement strand
TGGTTTTTGGGTGATTTCGGCCCATGCCGCCATCCCCAACGATTACGCCCCCGTTGTGGTCGAAGCACCATTCTCTCTGCGCGAGCGCGTATTTGATCTCACGCCGGCGCTTGAAACCGCCAAAAGCACCGGCAAGCCCATCTTTTTATACCTCGGCGCAAAGGACTGCCCACCTTGCCTTGATTACAAGCGATTTCTGTCCGATCATCGCTCGGAACTCAAGGAAGCATTCTCAGAGGTCGTGGTGGTGGACATTCGAACCTGGCTGCGCGGCCCAAGCATGTCTTTGAAAATCAAAGACCAAAGCCTGACTTTTAACCAATTCAAAACTCTGGTGGGGGACACCTCAAAGACTTTGGTCTTCCCATCCTTCTGGCTGTTGTCCCCAGAATTGAAGCAGCTCAAAGAACTGCCATCGGGCGTCAAAGCTTACTTAAACGTGAGCCAGCACTTGGAACTGCTGAAAATCCCGGCGCCATGAGGCCAGCTGGCCTCGCTTTTGTTCGCTGACTGCTTGTTTTGCTGTCATCGTCTGCCCAGGCGGCACGGACGCTAACCCGTCCTTTCCCTCGCATACCAACAAGCTCCTGAGTACGGCTAAAGCCAAACTCGGCCAAGACACACGAGCAAAGGTCATGTAAGCTGGCTTATGATTTGAAAAAAGGAGACACCCATGCCCGGATTGCTGCCCCACATTGACCCAGACGGTCTGCTCGAATTTTCGGTGGTCTACACCGACCGTTCTCTTAACCACATGTCCCAACGCTTTGGCGGCGTGATGACCGACATCTCGCGCATGCTCAAAAGCGTTTACGGTGCCCATTCGGTCGCGCTGGTGCCCGGCAGCGGCACCTTTGGCATGGAGTCGGTGGCCCGGCAATTTGCCACCGGCCAGCACGTCATGGTGATCCGCAATGGCTGGTTCAGCTACCGCTGGACGCAAATCTTTGACATGGGCCAGATTCCCAAAAGCCACAGCGTGCTCAAGGCCCGCCGCGTGTCCGAGTCCTCACAAGCCGCCTGGGCCCCTGCCCCAATCGAGCTAGTCAAAGCCGCCATTGCCTCAGAAAAACCTGCACTGGTGTTTGCCCCGCACGTCGAAACTTCGGCCGGCATGATCCTGCCCGACGACTACCTGAAGGCCGTGTCCGATGCGGTGCACGCGGTGGGCGGCCTGTTTGTGCTTGACTGCATCGCCTCGGGCGCCATGTGGGTGGACATGCAAGCCACAGGCGTAGACGTGTTGATCAGCGCGCCGCAAAAAGGCTGGAGCAGCTCGCCCTGCTGCGCCATGGTCATGCTGAGCGAGCGCGCCCGCCAAGCGATTGACAGCACCACCAGCACCACCTTCGCGATGGACCTGAAAAAGTGGCTGCAAGTGATGGAAACCTACGAAAGTGGTGGCCACATGTACCACACCACCTTGCCCACCGATGCGCTGCAGCGCTTGCAAGAGACCATGCTGGAGACCGAGGCCTATGGTTTTGACAAAGTGCGCGACGAGCAAATGGCGCTGGGTCGCCAAGTGCGGTCAATGTTGCTTGAGCACGGCTTCCCCAGCGTGGCCGCGCCCGGTTTTGAAGCGCCTGGTGTGGTGGTCAGCTACACCACGGACCCCGAGATCCAAAGCAGCAAAAAGTTTTTGGCGCTGGGCCTGCAAACCGCCGCAGGCGTGCCCCTGCAGTGCGACGAGCCTGCCGACTTCCGCACCTTCCGCATGGGCTTGTTTGGTCTGGACAAATGGCACCAGGTGCCTCGCACACTGCAACACCTGAGCGGTGCGCTGGAAACCATTGCCCCCAAGGCCAAACTGGCGGCTTGAGCCTCGGCACAGGCCAGCCATAAAAAAACCGCGGACCATTCAGGTCAGCGGTTTTTTTCCATTCAACGCCGTGTGATGGGCCTCCAGCGCCGAAGCGCCGTCACCCAAGCTTCACAAAGTGATGATGGTGCAACCCGTGGTCTTGCGTGCTTCCAGCGCGGTGTGGGCGTCTTGGATGTTGGCCAACGGGAAAGTTTGCTCGATGTGAATCTTGACCTTGCCGCTGGTCACCGCCTCGAACAAATCGTCGGCCATTTCCTGCGTGTTTTCGCGCGTGGTGATGTGGCTGAACAACGTTTGGCGCGTCACATAAATCGAACCTTTAGGGCCGAGAATGCCAGGCGCAAACGGGGCCACTGGGCCTGAAGCATTGCCAAAACTGGCCATCAAACCCAGGGGGGCCAGGCAGTCCAGCGACTTGTCCCAGGTGTCTTTGCCCACCGAGTCGTAAACCACCTTGACGCCTTTGCCGTCGGTGATCTCTTTGACCTTGGCCTGGAAATCCTCGGTGGCATAGTTGATGCAAAACTCCGCGCCATTGGCTTTGGCCAAGGCGCACTTGGCGTCGCTGCCTGCGGTGCCGATCAGGCGCAGGCCCAGGGCTTTGGCCCACTGAGAGGCGATCAGGCCCACACCCCCGGCGGCTGCATGGAACAACACAAAGTCGCCCGCATGCAGTCCCCCCTGGGGCGATGTGCGCTTGAGCAAGTACTCCGCTGTCAGGCCCTTCAGCATCATGGCCGCCCCCGTCTCGAACGAGATCGCATCGGGCAAATGGCACACGCATTTGGCGGGCATCACACGCACCTCACAGTAGCTGCCGGGCGGCTGGCTGGCATAGGCAGCGCGGTCACCCACCTTGAGGTGCGACACGCCCTCGCCCACGGCCTCGACCACGCCCGAGGCTTCCATGCCCAACTTGAGCGGCATGGGCAGCTGGTACAGGCCGCTGCGCTGGTACACATCGATGAAGTTCAGGCCAATGGCCTTGTGACGGATGCGGATCTCACCGGGGCCGGGTTCGCCCACGGTGACGTCCACCAGTTTCATGACTTCGGGACCACCGTGTTGGTCGATCTGGACTGCAAGGCTCATGGGAAATCTCCTGTGGAAGTGATGTTTTTGAATTGGCGACTTTGCCACGAATCGTGTCTCCCAGCAGGGAACAGGGACGGTGGCGGGACAGTTCGGCGACAGCGGGAAAACCCGAATGCCGCTACATTGCCGCATGACCCAAAAACTTTCGCCCGTGACCGCTTTGCTTCTGACGGTCCCCCCTTTGCTGTGGGCGGGCAATGCCGTGGTGGGCCGTCTGGTCAGCGATTGGGTGCCACCCATCACGCTCAACTTTTTACGTTGGGCCGTGGCCTTGTTCATTTTGTTGCCCTTGGCGGCGTGGGTTCTGCGGCGCAGCAGCGGAATGTGGCAGCACTGGCGGCGTTTTGCCCTGCTCAGTTTGCTGGGCGTGGGCTGCTACAACGCGCTGCAATACCTGGCGTTGCAAACTTCCACCCCGCTGAATGTGACCTTGGTGGCGGCCAGTGGGCCCGTCTGGATGTTGGGTATTGGGGCACTGTTTTTTCAGGCGCCGGTGCGGCGCGTCCAGGTGTATGGGGCGGTGCTCTCGATTTTTGGCGTGCTGGTGGTGTTGTCGCGGGGCGACTGGGCGCAGCTCATGGCGGTGCGTTTGGTCGTGGGCGATTTGTTCATCTTGCTGGCCACGGCCTGCTGGTCCTGGTACAGCTGGCTGCTCTCCCGCAAGGACGAACCCGAAGCCATCCGCAACGACTGGGCGGCCTTTTTGCTCGCGCAGGTGGTGTTCGGCCTGGCTTGGTCGGGCTTGTTTGCGGGCATGGAATGGGGCCTGACCGACGCCCACATCCGCTGGAGTTGGCCCTTGATCGCTGCGCTGGCCTTTGTGGCGGTGGGCCCGGCCGTGCTGGCTTACCGCTGCTGGGGATTGGGCATCCAAAAGGCTGGGCCAGCCGTGGCCGGCTTTTTTGCCAACCTGACGCCGCTGTTTGCTGCCATTTTGTCAGCGGCGTTTTTGGGCGAGCTGCCGCACCTATATCACATCGCCGCGTTTGCGCTGATCGTGGGTGGGATCGTGGTGTCGGCCAGGCCATAGGCCACAGGGCTTTTGCGCAGTTGGATCAACGCGTTCCGAAGTTGATTCTGGATGCGAGCACAGGCGGCCGTTTTACAAACGACTTTTTCACTGCGACTGGTGCTTTTCGCGGTGCATCCGAGGGTGAGGCTGAAGGTTGCAACTCGGTCATTGAAAAAATTCTTTCAAATCAATAAGGTGTAACGACCGATAAAAAATACCCCATTCATGGAAATTCTGGACATTCGAGGCGATGTCAGTGTTTTTTCCTTCAAAATAATAGGAATGACCTTTTATTGAATGTTTCTCAGCAGTGGCTTTGCGGCGTTTGAATGGGCGAACTGAACTGATTGCAAAAACGCGGGCCGAAACATGAGCAAACAACACAAAATCGTCATCGTGGGTGGCGGCGCTGGGGGACTGGAACTCGCAACCCGACTGGGACATGCCTATGGCCGAAACAAGCGTGCAGTTGTCACCCTGGTCGATAAAAACCGCACGCACATTTGGAAGCCCAAGCTGCATGAAATCGCCTCGGGCAGCATGGACCTGGGCGACCACGAAGTCGATTACATGGCCCAAGCCCATTGGCATCACTTCACTTTTCGCATCGGTGAGCTCGCGGGGCTTGACCGGTCTCATAAAACCATTGAGCTCGCGCCTTATTTGGACGAGGATGGCGTCGCCGTCACACCCACTCAGCGCATCAGCTACGACACGCTGGTGATTTGCATCGGCAGCTTGAGCAACGACTTTGGCACCCAGGGCGTCAAAGCGTACGCGCTGAAGTTGGAAACACAACACGACGCCAAGTCATTCCATTCCAAGATGGTCAATGCGTGTATCCGCGCGCACCACCAATCAGAAGTCATTCACAAACGTCAATTGCATGTGGCCATCATTGGCGCGGGTGCCACGGGCGTCGAGTTGGCCGCAGAGCTGCACCGCACCACGCGCGAGGTGGTGGCATTTGGCTTGGACCGCATTGACGTGGACAAGGACATCAAAGTCAGCTTGATCGAGGCGGCCGACCGCATATTGCCTGCTTTGCAGCCACGCATGTCCCAAGCCACAGAGAAACTCCTCTCCCATCTGGGTGTCCAAGTCCTCACCAGTTCCAAGGTGATGGAGGTCACGCCCACCGGCATTCGTTTGGCCGATGGACGCGAGATCGAATCTGAGCTGGTGGTGTGGGCAGCAGGCGTGAAAGCACCTGATTTTTTGAAAGACTTCAGCGGTCTTGAAACCAACCGCATCAACCAGTTGGTCGTCTTCGATACGCTGCAAACCACGCGCGACCCCGATGTTTTTGCGTTGGGTGACTGCGCCGCTTGCCCCTGCTCTGATGCCGATGGCGGCCGGGCTGGCTTTGTGCCCCCGCGTGCGCAAGCCGCACACCAGCAGGCCACGCACATGTTTCAGCAAATCAAACGCCGCATGGCCCATCAGCCTCTGAAAGCCTACCGTTACAGAGACTTCGGCTCATTGGTGTCGCTGGGCAAGTTCACAACGGTAGGCAACATGATGGGCGGCTTGACAGGCAAGAGTCTGATGATCGAAGGTTACTTTGCCAAGCTCATGTACCTGTCTTTGTACAAATTGCATGAGCTGGCCATTCACGGCCTCATCAAAACCACGCTCTTTACCCTGTCGCGCATGATCACCAAACAAACCAACCCGACGGTGAAGCTGCATTGAGCCGCTCCTGACCCGCGTCAATACGTGCCCGGATAGGCCCCACCATCGGCCAACACGTTTTGGCCCGTCATGTAAGCCGCGTGCTGGCTGCACAAAAAGGCGCAGATGGCACCGAACTCTTGCGGGTTGCCATAGCGGCCTGCCGGAATCTGTGCTTGCTGGATCACGCGCAACTCATCCACCGTCTTGCCCGCCTTTTGCGCCATGGCCGGCAAGGTCGAGCGGATGCGGTCGGTGTCGAACTTGCCGGGCAACAAGTTGTTGATGGTCACGCCCTGCCCCGCAATTTTGCTGCGCGATGTGCCGGCCACAAATCCGGTCAGGCCGCTGCGCGCACCGTTGGACAAGCCCAACACGTCGATGGGAGACTTCACCGAGCTGGAGGTGATGTTGACAATGCGGCCAAAGCCGCGTGCGGCCATGCGGTCCACAGTGGCCTTGATGAGTTCAATGGGCGTGAGCATGTTGGCGTCGATGGCCTTGATCCAGGCGTCGCGGTCCCAGTCACGGAAATCGCCAGGGGGCGGGCCGCCAGCGTTGGTGACCACGATGTCGTAATCTTTGCCGGGACCACCGGGCACGTTCCAGATGGCTTCGCGTCCGGCTTCGGTGGTGATGTCTTGCGCCACAGCGATCAATTTCACCTTGCCGCCTGTTTCGGCGCGCAAGTCGTCCACAGCTTTGTTCAGCACCTCGGCACCGCGTGCCACCATGACCACGTTCACGCCTTCGAGGGCCAAGGCCCGTGCGCAACCCCAGCCCAAGCCCTTGCTTGCGCCACCCACCAAAGCCCATTTGCCTGCAATGCCCAAGTCCATGTTGATCTCCTGAAATTATGAAGTGCGGCCGTCTGGCCGCGTGACCCAAAACACACCGCTCAAAACCAGAGCGGTTCCCGCGATGATCCATGCATTAAAAGGTTCGCCCAAAATCCACACGCCCATCAGCAAGGTGGACATGGGGCCGATCATGCCGGTTTGCGCCGTCAGGCCCGGCCCGATGCGCTCAATGGCCATCATGACCAGCAGCACCGGCAAAGCCGTACACGCCACCGCATTGAGCAGCGACAGCCAAAGCACCTGTTCATGCACCTGCGATACATCCAAAGGCCTGAGCAAGACAAATTGCAGCAGGCAAAAAACACAAGCGGCCGTGCTGGCCCAACCCGCCAAGCGTAAAGAGCCCAGACGCTTGACCAGCTGGCCGCTGTAAGTCAGGTAGACCGCGTAGGTCACGGCGCTCAAAAACACCAAGAGCGCGCCCAAAGCGGCATTCGTGCCCGCCAGACTCAGCTCGTGCCCAAACACCAACAACACACCCGAGTAGCTGATGGCCATGGCCACCGCTTGGCGTTGTGCAATGCGCTTTTTATACAGAAACCAACCCAGCACCAGCACCAGCGTGGGGTTGAGGTAAAGGATCAAGCGCTCGAGCGAAGCGCTGATGTACTCCAGCCCCCAAAAGTCCAAAAAGCTCGACAGGTAATAACCGCAAAACCCCAAACCCAGCACACCCAGCCAATCCTGCCGCTCCAGGGGCGCTTTGTCCCGGCCTGCCCACCAGGCCATCAGCGCAAACATGGGCAGCGCCATCAGCATGCGCAGCATGAGCAAGGTCACAGCGTCTACGCCATAGCGGTAAGCCAGCTTGACGATGATGGCCTTGCCGCTGAAGGCGATCGAGCCTGCAGCGGCCAACAAAAGACCTGCGGTGAGTTGCGACGGGGGATTGCCCGACATCAAAAGCCAACGGCCTGGCCGTCGCGGCGCGGGTCGCTGGCGGCTTGGTAGCCCTCCACAGCGGGATTGCCCATGCGCCAGATGAACTGGCCTGCGCCAAAGTCTTGGTATGAGTCGTTGATGACGTCCAATTGATGCCCGCGTGCGATCAAGTCTTGCACGGTCTGGCCGTTCATCGCGGCTTCGACGTTGATGTTCAAGCCGGTGTTGAAGCGCCAACGCGGCGCATCGCAGGCGGTTTGTGGGTTCTGGCCGTAGTCGAGCATGCGCACCAGGGTTTGCATGTGGCCCTGCGGTTGCATGTTGCCACCCATCACGCCGTAGCTCATCACAGGCTGACCGTCTTTGGTGAGGAAAGCCGGGATGATGGTCTGGAACGGCCGCTTGCCCGGCAGCACCAAGTTGGCAGGGTTGGGGCCCTGCAGGTCGGTGCTGAAACCATGGCCTCGGTTTTGCAGGCTGATGCCATAAGTGGGCTCGACCACACCCGAGCCAAAACCCATGTAGTTGCTCTGGATGAAGCTGATCATCATGCCGTTTTCATCGGCGGCCGTGAGGTAAATCGTGCCACCCTTGACCGGGTTGCCCGCCTTGAAGTCCTGCGCCTTTTTCATGTCGATCAGCTTGGCGCGGCTGGCCAGATAGGCCGGGTCCAGCATTTGCTCAGGCGGCAGCTCCATGAAGCGCGGGTCGGCCACATAACGGTACACGTCGGCAAAGGCCAGCTTCATGGCTTCGATCTGCAGGTGCTGCGAATCGGCGCTGTCCACCTTGTGGCTGGCCAGGTCAAAGTGAGACAGGATGCCGAGCGCGATCAAAGCGGCGATGCCCTGGCCGTTGGGCGGGATCTCGTGCAGGGTGTAACCCCGGTAGTCTTGCGCCATGGGCTTGACCCACTCGGGCTTGTAATCGGCCAGGTCTTTGGCGGTGATGCTGCCGCCGTTGTCCTTGGCAAACTTTTCGATGGCTTCGGCAATCTCGCCGCCATACAGCGCTTGGCCTTTGGTGGCAGCAATGGCCCTGAGGCCACGCGCTGCGTTTTTGAACTGGAACAACTCGCCCACCTGCGGCGCACGGCCCCAGGGCAAGAAGCTCTGCGCAAAGCCCGGCTGCGACTGCAGCTCGGGCGTGGCGGCTTCCCACTTTTGCTGCACCACCACCGGGATCAAATAGCCGCGCTCGGCCACCTCGATGGCAGGCTCCAGCAAATCGGCAAAGGGCAGTTTGCCAAAGCGCTCACTCAAGGCCACCCAGCCCGCGACCGCGCCGGGCACGCTGACCGAATCAAAGCCGCGCTTGGGCGGTGTTTTGGCATCGGCCCCGTACTTGCGGTGAAAGTAATCGGGCGTCCAGGTGGCCGGGGCCGGGCCGGAAGCGTTCAGGCCATGCAACTCTTTGCCGTCCCAAAGGATGGCAAAGGCGTCCGAGCCCAGACCATTGCTGACCGGCTCGGTCAAGGTGATGACGGCGGCAGCGGCAATGGCCGCGTCGACCGCGTTGCCGCCCTTGAGCATCATGCGCAGGCCCGCTTGCGCAGCCAGCGGGTGCGAAGTGGACACGATGTTGCGCGCAAACAGCGGCAGGCGGGTGCTGGTGTAGGGGAATTGGTAGTCGAAGTTCATGTCAGTCCAATGTGATCTTGCGCTCAGTGATGATTTTTTTCCATTTGGCCGATTCACTGGCCAGCATGGTGGTGAACTGGGCGGGCGTGCCGCCCACCGGCTCAATGCCAAAGCGCTGCAGCTTGTCCATCACCTCAGGGTCTTGCAGCACCTGGTTGGCTGCGGTGTTGACACGACTGACCACCTCGGGCGGCAAGCCTTTAGAGCCAAACAGACCGAACCAGGTGTTGGACTCGTAGCCGGGCAAGACATCGGCGATGGCTGGGATGCCTGGTGCGAGCGCCGTGGGCTTGAGGGTGGTCACGCCCAGGGCACGCAAGCGGCCGTCGCGCACATGCGGCATGCCCGTGGGCAGGCTGTCAAACAGCACGTCCACTTTGCCCGTGATCAGATCAGGGATGGCCAGCGCCGTGCCTTTGTAGGGGATGTGCAACACAAACACATCGGCCTGCGCCTTGAACAACTCGGCCGACAACTGCACGATGGTGCCGTTGCCACTTGAGGCGTAGTTCAAACGGCCGGGGTTCTTTTTGGCGTAGTCGATCCACTCTTTGACGGTTTTGGCGGGCGAATTGTTGGGCACCAACATGATGCTGGGCGCGTTGCCCAAATGGGCAATGGGCGTGAAGTCGCGCACCGCGTCGTAGGGCATGCGCGGGTTCAGGTTGGGGCCAATCGAGTGCGTGCTGGAGGTCGACAGGAGCAGCGTGTAGCCATCGGGTGCGGCCTTGGCTGCCAGGTCCGAGCCCAAGGTGCCGCCTGCGCCCGGGCGGTTTTCAACCACCAAGGTTTGGCCCAGTTTTTCGCTGATTTTTTGCGACAAAGTGCGGGCAAACAAATCGGTCGCGCCACCCGCGGGGAAGGGCACGATCAGGCGCACGGCTTTGCTGGGGTAGGTCTGCGCTTGGGCCAGGCCCAGGCTGGCCACGGCCAAGGTGGCGGCGCACAGGCCACGAAGGAGATGTCGTTTTTTCATGGTGGTGGTCCTCAACCAAAGTCTGACGCAAAAATCAAAAAATGATTGTCTCAGAGGCCATGCGCCGCTGTAGCACCCAAGTGACAAGACCTCGGTCTTCACCAGAAAGACCCCTTCCAAAGAGAACGGCCTCCGAAGAGGCCGTTGCAGGGGGCCATCAGGCCCCTTCAAACCCAAAGATGCGTCACTCTTCCACAAAAGCCTCTTGGCGTTTGGACTTGATGGAAGGCAAAGCCACGATGATGAGCAGCAGCACCGCCACCGCCAGCAAACTGGCCGACAAGGGGCGAGTGACGAACACGCTCCAGTCACCACGTGACAAGAGCATGGCGCGGCGCAGGTTTTCTTCCATCATCGGGCCCAAGATGAAACCCAACAGCAAAGGCGCAGGTTCCATGCCCAGCTTGATGAAGACGTAACCAATCACGCCAAACATGGCCACCATCCAGATGTCCCAGGTGTTGTTGTTGGTCGAATACACCCCGATCGCGCAGAACAGCACGATGGCCGGGAACAACCAGCGGTAAGGCACCGACAGCAACTTGATCCAAATACCAATCAAGGGCAAGTTCAAGATGATCAGCATCGCGTTACCGATCCACATCGACGCGATCAGGCCCCAGAACAACTCGGGGTTGCTGGTCATCACCTGAGGGCCAGGCTGGATGTTGTGGATCGTCATCGCACCGACCATCAGCGCCATCACGGCGTTGGGCGGAATGCCCAGCGTCAGCAAGGGAATGAACGAGGTTTGCGAAGCGGCATTGTTGGCCGACTCTGGCGCAGCCACACCGCGGATGTTGCCTTGGCCAAAAGGCACTTCGCCCGTAGCGAGCTTGGTTTTCTTCTCAATGGTGTAGGCCGCGAAAGCCGCAAGCAGTGCACCGCCACCAGGCAAGATGCCCAAAGCCGAGCCCAAAGCGGTGCCACGCAACACCGCAGGCGCTATGTTCTTGAAGTCTTGTGCCGTGGGCATCAAGCCTGTCACTTTGGCCGTGAAGACTTCGCGGTCTTCCTCAGGCTTGGACAGGTTGGAGATGATCTCGCCATAACCGAACACGCCCATGGCGATCACGATGAAGCCCACGCCGTCGGTCAATTCCGGAATATCGAAGCTGAAACGCGCCACGCCCGAATTCACGTCGGTGCCAATCAGGCCCATCAACAGGCCCAACACGATCATGCCGACCGCTTTGATGAGCGAGCCAGAGGCCAAGACCACAGCACCGATCAAACCCAAGACCATCAGCGAAAAGTATTCGGCTGGGCCGAACTTGAAGGCCACTTCGGTCAGCGGTGCAGCAAAAGCGGCCAAGATCAAGGTGCCCACGCAACCCGCAAAAAAGGAGCCCAAACCGGCCGCCGCCAAAGCGGGGCCTGCGCGGCCTTTGCGGGCCATTTGGTAGCCATCGATCATGGTCACGACCGACGAAGCTTCTCCGGGCAAGTTGACCAAAATCGCGGTGGTCGAGCCACCGTATTGGGCGCCGTAATAAATACCGGCCAACATGATCAAAGCCGCAATGGGCGGCAGTGCGTAAGTGGCTGGCAGCAGCATCGCGATGGTGGCCACAGGACCCACACCCGGCAACACACCAATCAAAGTGCCCAGCAAACAGCCGATGAACGCGTACATCAGGTTTTGAAAGGTGAACGCCACCCCAAAACCGAGCGCGAGGTTGTCAAAAAGTTCCATGAATTTCTCTCCTCAACCGGTGATGAATGTGGGCCAGACGGGAAACTGCAAATTCAACAGCTTCACAAATGCGCCGTAACTGCCGATGGACAGGATGGTGGCCAGAATCAGCACTTCCTTGAGTTTGTAAGTGTCTCCGGCCAGGCTGACGACCAAGGTCGTGCCAAAGATCGCCACGATCAAACCCATGGCCGGTACGCCCATTTTGGGCAAGCCCCCCAGCAAAATACCGAACAACAAGTTGCCAGCGATGATGAAGAGCAGAGGCTTCCAGGCCCATTTGCCAATTTTTTCACCGTCTTGGGTTTCCACGGTCAGGGCCTTGAACATGACAAAAGCACCGATGATGGCCAGCAAAACACCGAGCAACAAGGGAAAGTAGCCTGGCCCCATGCGGGCACCGGTACCCACGTTGTAGCTGGTTGCGCCATAGGCAAAGGCTGCACCCGCTACGGTGTAGAACAGCCCTGCGAAAAAGTCTTTTTGACTCTTGATGATCACGAGATATCTCCTCTGTTTTGAGTTGTGCTGATTCTCCGTGAAACTGACGTCTTTGAGGATGTGGGTTACACCTATGTCCCCGGGGTGACGAAACCATGGTTAACCCTGATGCAGACCCCGTAAAAGCATGGATGTGGGAGAGGCATTCAGTGGGTCAGGGGCTTGAAGACCTTGAGCCATTTCGGAGCGGGCAAGCCCCATTTTTCTTCAATGGCACTGGCCGTTTGCTGCAGTGCATCGCGCGAGGGGCGGCTGGCGGTGCGCTGCGCCAGCACGATGGCGTTGCCCTCGCGCGTGGGCTTGAATACCCACACCGCATCTTCGCCAAAGGCGGCGCATATCTTTTCCACACTTTCGGCATAACTCGACGAGCGGCCAAACAGGTTGACCGTCATGCAGCCTTGCGGGGTCAGAAGTTCTCGGCAATGGCGGTAAAAGTCGGGCGTGTCCAGCACCGGGGCGGCCGCTTCTTCGTCGTACAGGTCCACCTGCAGCGCATCCACGGTGCCACGCCATTCGTCTTTTTGAATTTCCAGCGACGCGTCGGCGAGCACCACGCGCAGGCGCTCATCGTCAGGCGGCAGGCGAAACCAGCCCCGGCAAGCGTGCAACACGCTCGGGTTCAGCTCCACGGCGGTGCAGGTCATCTTCAGTTTTTTGTGGCAAAACTTGGTGATGGTGCCCGCGCCCAGCCCCAACTGCATGGCGTGTGCGCCCTTGACTTCGACCGGCGGCAAAAACAACAACCACGCAAACATGCGCTGCACATATTCCAGCTCGATGTCATAGGGCCGGTCCAGAAACATCGAGCCCTGAATCCACTCGGTGCCCAGATGCAAGTAACGGATCTCGCCGTCTTCAGAAAAATTGACTTCGGGCAGTTCGATGGATTTTTTTCGGGTCATGGGGCCAGATGGTACAGAGCAGCCAGTTGGGGCAGCACGCGGCAGGCATTGGCGCTGGTGGCTGCCGCCAGATCGGTGAGCGGCAGGCCCCGCAAACCGGCCAGTATCTGGGCGATGCGGGGCAACTCGGCCGGGCTGTTGCGCCCCTGTGCTGCGCCCAGCGCCCGCTGCTCGGCGGTTTGGTACAGCCACTGGGGCGGGATGTCAGGCGCGTCGGTCTCCAGCACCATTGCGCTCAGCGGCAGCTCGCAGGCCAAGCGGCGCAGCTGCAAAGAACGCTCGTAAGTCAAGGTGCCGCCAAAGCCCAGCGCAAAACCCAAGTCCACAAAAGCCTGCGCTTGCTGAGCGCTGCCATTGAAGGCGTGCGCAATGCCCGAGACCACCGGGCACTGGCGCAAGCCTTTGAGCAAAAGATCAGCTGAGCGGCGCACATGCAAGATCACGGGCAGGCCGTGTTGTTGGGCCAGCTTGAGTTGCGCAGTGTAAAAAAACCATTGGCGCTCGCGCATCTCGGGCGTGCACAACGCAGGCACAAAAAAGTCCAGCCCGATTTCACCGATCGCCACCAAGCGCGGGTCACCGCGGCGTTTTGTCAAGGCCAGGTCCATCGCCAGCAAGTCAGCCTCTTGGGCCTGCGGCACATACAGTGGGTGAATTCCCAAAGCGTAAGCGTCGCCATGCCGCTCGGCCAGTTTCGCCACCTTGACCCAGTGGGAGGCGTGCACCGCCGGGATCACGCAGCGCGCCACGCCGGCTTGCCGGGCGGCTTGGCGCACCGCGTCGCGGTCGGCGTCAAACTCGGCCGCGTCCAGGTGGCAGTGCGTGTCGATCCACATCCCGCGATGTCAAGTCAAACCGGCGCTTGCAGCACGCCCTTGACCAAATGCAATTGCCGGTCACAGCGCGCCGCCAAGGCGGGGTCGTGCGTGACCACCACGAAAGCGGTGCCGCGCTCACGGGCCAGTTGCAGCATCATGGCAAACACGCCGTCGGCGGTTTCGCGGTCCAGGTTGCCGGTGGGTTCATCGGCCAACACACAGCTGGGGTCATTCACCAAAGCCCGGGCCAGGGCCACACGCTGGCGCTCGCCGCCCGACAACTCGGCAGGCCGGTGGTGCAGGCGCTCGCCCAGGCCCACACGCTGCAGCCACTGCGTGGCCACAGCAGCAGCTTCAGCGCGGTCTTGGCGGCGAATCCACAGCGGCATGGCCACGTTGTCTAAAGCGCTGAACTCGGGCAGCAAATGGTGGAACTGGTAGACAAAACCCAGGTAGCGGTTGCGCCACTGGCCTTGCTCGGCCGCGCTCAAGGCCGACAGCAATTGGCCTTTGAGCTGCACCGAGCCTTGCGTGGGTGCGTCCAGCCCGCCCAGCAAATGCAGCAAGGTGCTCTTGCCCGAGCCGGAGGCGCCCACGATGGCCAAGGTTTCTCCAGCATGAACCTGCAGGTCCACGCCTTGCAAAACGGTGACATCCAGGCGGCCTTCGGTGAAACGCTTGGTCAAGCCCTGGGCCTGCAGCACGGTGCCCACGTTTTTCGTGTCATTCATAGCGCAGCGCCTCCGCCGGGTTGACCTGGCTGGCGCGCCAGCTGGGGTAGAGCGTGGCCACAAAAGCCAGCACCAGGGAGATGATGGCCACAGGCCAGATGTCGCTGGCCAGCGGCTCGCTGGGCATGCGGCTGATCAGGTAAATGTCGCGCGGCAAAAAGCTGGCGTTGAACAAGGTTTCCAGCGCGGGCACGATCACGTCGATGTTGAAAGCCACCAACAGACCCAAGCCCAATCCGCTCATGGTGCCGATCACGCCCACCGTGGCGCCCTGCACCACAAAAATGCCCATGATGCTGCGCGGGCTGGCCCCCAGTGTGCGCAAGATGGCGATGTCGGCGCGCTTGTCGGTCACCGTCATCACCAAGGTGCTGACCAAGTTGAAAGCCGCCACCGCCACGATCAGGGTGAGGATGATGAACATCATGCGTTTTTCCACCTGCACGGCAGCAAACCAGGTGCGGTTTTGCTGCGTCCAGTCGCGCACAAAAATCTGCGGCCCTAAATCCAGTTGCAGGTCCCGCGCTACATCACGCGCCTGGTGTAAATCGCGCAACTTCAGGCGCACGCCGCTGGGGCCATCCAGCCGAAACATGCGGGCAGCATCTTCGACATGCATCAGCGCCAGCGCCGAGTCGTATTCGTAGTGCCCTGACGAAAACGTGCCCACCACGCCCATTTGCTTCATGCGCGGCAACACCCCCGCAGGGGTCACTTGGCCCGACGGCGAGACCAGGGTCACCGGGTCGCCGCTTTGCAAGAACAGGTTGTTGGCCAGATCGCGGCCCAGCACCAAGCTGAACTCCCCCGGCTGCAGGCGCTGCAGCACCCCGGCTTGCGTGTCGTTCGACAAATCGCTGACTTCGGGCTCCAGAGCCGGGTCGATGCCGCGCACCAGCACGCCCTTCATGTCCTCGCCGCGCGCCAACAGGGCTTGCGCGGTGATGAAGGGGGCGGCGCCCAGCACCTGAGGGTGCGCCTTCAGGCGGGCCAGCAAGGCCGGCAAATCGGCCACGGCCGCGCCGTCGGCGGCATAGACCTCGATGTGCGAGACCACGCCCAACATGCGGTCACGCACTTCTTTTTGAAAGCCGTTCATCACGCTCAGCACGATGATGAGCGCGGCCACGCCCAGGCCAATGCCCATCATGGACACGCCCGAAATGAAGGAAATGAAACCGTTTCGCCGCGTGGCACGGCCGGCACGGGTATAGCGCCAACCCAGCACCAGCTCGTAGGGGATGTTTTTGAAAAAAGACATAGGCCGCTATTGTGACCAATCGACCGCGCCCATTGCGCAGGCAGACTCAAATAGGCAGGCCCACCGCCCTTCAGGGGGCCTGCGGTTTTTTGAACTGGCGGTCGGTGTGCCTTTGCAGGTGAGCGCCTGGACCGCTTGGTTTGTGTTTGTCCATAATGGCCCATCCCATGCCTGAAAGGTTCCTCTGATGAACACCACTGAACGTGACCAGCTGCAGCAATTTTTGAGCGCTTTGCGCCAGACGCGTGCCGACCCCAAAGACCCCACGGCAGACGGTCTCATCAGCGATGCGTTCAGGGCTCAAGCCGACGCCCCTTATCTGCTGGTGCAGCGGGCCATGGGTTTGGGCATGGCGCTGGACGCGGCCCAAATCCGCATTGCGCAATTGGAGGCGCAAAGCGCGCAACAGTTGGCTCAGCTGGCCCAATGGCGAGCGACCCAAACCACCCCAGCAAGCGCGCCCGCCTCCAACGGTTCTTGGATGTCGGGCGCGCAGGCTTGGGGCCGTGGGCCAGAAACACCTGCGAAAGCCATGCCAGTCCACAATGCCACGGCCCATTTCGCCTCCAACTCGCCTGTGGCCACACGCCCAGCAGCCATGCCTGCGCAGGCCCCCACCAGCGCTTGGGGTGGCGGCATGATGGCCCAAGTGGCCACCACCGCAGCGGGCGTGGTGGCGGGCGGCTTGTTGTTTCAGGGCGTGCAAAACCTCATGGGGCACAACAAGCCTTCACCCGCACCCAACGCCGACGCAGCCCCCGCAAACTCCCTCGCATCGCCCTCGGGCACCGCCCAAGATGAAAGCTTGCCTGGTCTGGTGTCGCCACAGGCATCGGCAGACGATGCGGGTGACAGCTCTTGGGACTCTGGGGAAGACTGGGCTTGAAACCCAAGTTTCATCTGGCCCATGCACTTGATCATTCCCTACGCCGCCAGCCATGCCCTCAACAGCCCTGAGAGTTGGGCTCGCTTGCAACTGCCGAATTTGCAAGCCGTGCTGGGCCTGATGCAGCGCCAGCACGTGCTGCAAGACCCTGAAACCGCACCGCTGCACTTGCCGCACGAACGCCTGCACGCCCAGGCGCTGGGATGGCCCCCTGCGGCCACTGCCCTGCCCTGGGCCGCCTGGCACCACTCCCAACAAGGCCACCCCCGCAATGCACCCCAAGCCTGGATGACGCCCTGCCACTGGCAAGTCGGCATGGACCAAGTGGTGATGGCCGACCCAGCGCATTTGCACCTGTCGGACGAAGAATCGCAGTCACTGCTGCAGGCCATGCAACCGTTTTTGCAAGAAGACGGCTTGCAAGTGACTTGGCACAGCGCCTGGCTGTGGCATGCCCAAGGGGCGATGCTGACCGATTTACCCACCCCATCGCTCGACCGGGTGATCGGCCAAAACGTCAAAGACTGGCTGCCCGACCACCCCGCGGCCCGGCCGCTGCAACGCCTGCAAAGCGAAATGCAGATGCTGCTGTACAACCACCCGGTGAACGACGCCCGCGACGCCCGCAGGCAGCACACCGTGAACGCTTTTTGGCTGCACGGCGCGGGCACGCTGCCCGTCACTGGCCCGGTGTCTGCGCCGCCCTCAGTGACCGTTTCAACCACCTTGCGGTCAGCCGCCTTGCACGGCCAAGTGCAGGCCTGGCAACAAGCTTGGCAACAACTCGATGCCAGTGCCGTGGCCGACTTGTTGCAACACGTCAAAACCACCGGCCAGGGTACGCTCAGCCTGTGCAGCGAACACACGGCCCACACTTACACAGCCGGGCCTGCGGCTTGGCACCAGCGGATCACCCGCCTGTTTAAAAAAACCTCCCCTGCAGCGGCACTCCAAGCCCTCATTGCCTCCTGAACTCTCCCTGAAGCCCCCATGAATTTGCTCACCCGAGATGTGCCCCCCCGCAGCGCCTGGGCGTTGGAACAAGCAGGCATCCACCCCTTGCTGGCCCGCCTGTATGCCGCCCGCGGCGTGTTGTCCAAAGACGAACTCGACGATGCACTGAACCTGTTGCTGCCCCCGGCCAGCATGCTGGGCACGCACGAAGCGGCAAAGTTGTTGGCCGATGCCATGGCGCAAAACAAGCGCCTGTGCATCGTGGCCGACTACGACTGCGACGGCGCGACCGCCTGCGCCGTGGGCGTGCGCGGCCTGCGCATGCTGGGCGCAAGCCACGTGAGTTATCTGGTGCCCGACCGCGTGGTGGACGGCTACGGCCTGACCCCACCGATTGCCGAGCGTGTGCACGCACAAGGGGCCGATGTGTTGATCACGGTGGACAACGGCATTGCCAGCGTGGCGGGCGTGCAAGCGGCGCAAGCCCTGGGCCTGCAGGTGCTGGTGACCGACCACCATTTGCCCGGCAGCGAACTGCCTTCGGCCGAAGTCATCGTCAACCCCAACCAGCCCGGCTGCAACTTCACCAGCAAGTCCATCGCGGGTGTGGGTGTGATGTTTTATGTGCTGCTGGCCTTGCGCGCCGAGTTGCGCCAGCGCGGCGTGTTCGATGCCAGCAACCAACCGAGGTTGGACGCCCTGCTGCCCTTGGTGGCGCTGGGCACGGTGGCCGATGTGGTCAAGCTCGATGCGAACAACCGCCGCCTGGTGGCGCAAGGTTTGCGCCGCGTGCGGGCGGGCGCATTGCCCCCCGGCATGTCGGCGCTGATGCGGGCCGCCAGCCGCGAAACCGCCAAGGCCACCACCTTTGACTTTGGTTTTGCCTTGGGGCCGCGCATCAACGCGGCAGGCCGCCTGGCCGACATGACCCTGGGCATCGAATGCCTGTTGACCGACGACGCGGGCCGCGCCGACGAGTTGGCCAAACAACTGGATGCGATCAACCGCGAGCGCCGCGTGATCGAGGGCGACATGCGCGAAATGGCGATGGAAATGGCCGAGTCGCTGTTTGACGAAGGCGACGAGCCGCCCCCGGCCATTTGCGTGTTCGACCCGGATTTTCACGAAGGCGTGGTCGGCATCGTGGCCTCGCGCATCAAGGACAAGCTGCACCGCCCCACTTTTGTGTTCGCGGCCAGCAGCGCGCCGGGCAAGGAGCACGAACTCAAAGGCTCAGGCCGCTCGATTGCGGGATTTCATTTGCGCGACGCGCTCGATCTGGTGGCCAAGCGCGCCCCGGGCGTGTTGCTGCGCTTTGGCGGGCACGCCATGGCGGCAGGTTGCACGGTGGCCGAAGAACACCTCGATGTGTTTGAGGAAACCCTGAACCAGGTGGCCCTGGAATGGCTGGACGCCGCCACGCTGCAACGCCGCCTGGAAACCGACGGGCCGCTGCCTGCCGAATACCGCCGAGTCGATTTGGTGGACATGTTGCACCACGAGGTCTGGGGCCAGGGCTTTGCACCGCCCGTTTTTTGCGAAGAGATCGAGATCGTGTCGCAGCGCCTGGTGGGTGAGAAACACCTGTCGCTCAAGATGAAGCACCAGGGCCAACCGGTCGACGGCATCTGGTTTGGCCGCACCGAGCCGCTGCCTGCGCGCGTGAAGCTGGCTTATCGGCTGGACGCCGACGAGTGGCAGGGGCAAAAGCGGGTGCGGTTTTTGGTCGAAGGCGCGGAGGTTTGAAGAATGTCGGACCTGAAGGCCCGACCTACAAGTCGAGTTGGGCAAGTAAGAGGTGTAGGCCCGACATTGCCTACGGGGCCATGTATCTGTAGGTCGGCGGCTTCAGCCCCGACATGCACCTTCATTGCTTGGTCGCGACCTTGGCCTGCAAGGCGTTGAGCACCGGGGCGGACACCAGACCTGACACATCACCGCCGAGCTTGGCGATTTCGCGCACCAGCGTACTACTGATGTGCTGCACGTGGGCGCTGGTATACAGAAAAACCGTGTCGATTTCAGGCGCCAGGTGGCGGTTCATGCCCGACATCTGGGTTTCGTAGTCGTAATCGGTCAACGAGCGCAGGCCGCGCACGATCACTTGGGCGTTTTGCGCCCGCACAAACTCCACGATCAGGCCGTCAAACGGCAGCGCCTTCACGTTCGGGCAATCAGCCAGCGCGGCTTTCGCTAAGGCCACGCGCTCGTCCAGGCTGAACACGGTTTTTTTGTGGTGCGCCACAGCCACGGCAATGATGACCTGGTCAAACATCTGTGCGGCACGGCGGATCGCGTCTTCGTGGCCCAGCGTCAGCGGGTCAAAGGTGCCGGAATAAACAGCGGTCACAGCGGCATTGGCAGATCGGCTCATAGCGTGTCTCCTTCAACAGGAATGGCAATAGAGGTGGGGGCAGATTCAGGACTGACCCGTTGCAACAAATGCGCATGCACCGCACCTGCCTTCAGGTGGCGCTCGCTGTGCAAGCCCAAAGCACCCAGCGCCTGGGCAGGCCAGGCCACAGGCGCCTCCAGGTAAATCCAGCCGCCCACGGGCACGGCACGGGCCGCCGCTTTGAGCGCAGGCTCAAACCAGGGGCCATCAAAAGGCGGATCGATGAAGACCAGGTCCACACTGCCCGCAGGCAAACGGCCCAAAGTGCTCACCGCGTCGCCGCGCTGCACGCTCACCATGCTGGCTTTCAGGCGGGCGGCGTTCTCTTGCAAATCGCGCACCAGCACGGCGTCTTGCTCGACCATCAGCACATGCGCCGCGCCACGCGATGCAGCCTCAAGGCCCAGCACACCTGTGCCTGCAAACGCGTCCACACAGCGCCAGCCGCTCAGGTCCTGGCCCAGCCAGTTGAACAGGGTTTCGCGTACACGGTCGGGCGTGGGCCGCAAGCCTGGTTTGTCCAGCACCTTGAGTCGGGTGCGACGCCACTGCCCGCCGATGATGCGGATCTCGTGCGAGGGCGGGCCTTTGGGCACCGGGTTTTGGGGCTTTTTGGCGGCGGCGTGGCGGGCAGCGCCGTCTTTCGATGCGCGTTGGGAAGGGGATGAGGGCATAGGCTGCAAGTGTAAAGGGGCGCAGAGGGGCTGAGCAGGCCCCCATCCGATGCGCACCCAACGCCACCCAAGGCACTGGCCTCATTCCTGCGCTTTGGCCTGGTTTTCAACCGTTTCAACCGGGTTTGATCTGTGTCATTGGCCACGCATGATGCACATCAAATCCGGCTCAGATCGCACTGGGCAAGGCGGGTGTAGCCCCTTAAAGTGATGCCTACCTTTTCAAGAGGAACACTCCTCATGCACAACAGCGACCAAGATACCAACGCCCCGATCACGCATTTCGCCAACGGCCACTTGAGCATCTTTGCGCAGTTGTCGCGCTTGGGCGATTTGCCTGCTTTGCTGGGGCCTGCGGCCCAGGCGCGAAAAATTGCCAACGAATCCTTGGCCTTTTTTGACAAGGCCTTGCACAGCCACCACAGCGAGGAAGAAAAAGACCTCTTTCCGGCGGTGGCCCAAAGCGCACAAGCCGGTGCCGAACGCCTTCAGGTGGACACGCTGATCGAGCAACTGACCCACGACCACCGGGCTTTGGAAAAACTCTGGGCCTCGCTGGCGTCAGGCTTGCGCAAAGTGGCCAAGGGCCAGGACACTGCACTCGATGTGCTGGCGCTGCAGGCCATGGTGCAGCGCTACCAGGCCCACGCCCAGTTGGAAGAACAGGCTTTTTTGCCCTTGGCGCAAAAGGTTTTGGGGCGCAACGGCAACCACATGGCGGCTTTGGGCCTGAGCCTGCACATGCGGCATGTGCCGCAATTTGCGGCGTACATTTGACCCGGCCAAAGGCCCCGATCAGGGCGCAGCACCCACCACCACGGTCACCATGCGCTCGGGCTGCAACACCCGGGCCATGGCGCGTTGAATATCGGCGGCGCTGACGCGCTCGATTTGCTGCGTCCAGGTGCTCAGGTAGTCCAGCGGCAACCGGTTCCAGGCGATGTTGGCCACGTTGTCCAGCAGCTTGCGGTTGCTGTCAATGCGCAGCGCAAAGCCCCCCACCAGGTTCGATTTGGCCGCTTGCAATTCGGCCTCGGTCGGGCCCTGGCGCACAAAATTTTGCACCACCTCTTGGGCCACGGCCACTGCTTGCGTGGCCTGGTCGGGGCGGGTTTGCAGCCCCACAGTGAATGCGCCAGCGTGCAGGCCCGGGGAAAAAGCGCTGTACACGCTGTAGCTCAGGCCGCGTTTTTCGCGCACCTGCTCGGTCAGGCGCGAGACAAAACCGCCGCCGCCCAAAATGTGGTTGCCCACCAGCAGCGCAAAAAAATCGGGGTCGGTGCGCTTATAACCGGGCTGACCGATCAGCACATGGGCCTGGGCCGAGTCAAAGGGCAAGTTCAGGTTTTGTGCGGCGACCAACGGGGCCACTTCGGGCACGGGCGGCAGGCTTGGGCAAACTGATTCGCGGGGCCACTGCGCCAGCAGGCGCTGCACCAAAGCATCGGCCTGAGCCCGGGTCAAAGCCCCCACCACGCTCACCGTGGCGCGGCAAGCGCGCAAAGCCTGGGCGTGCAGATTTTTCAGGTCTTGCGCGCCGATGCGCGACAAGCTCTCAGGTGTAGCACGAAAGCCATAAGGGTGAGTGCCATACACCGCCTGCGCAAAGCGCTGCTGCACCACCGTGCCGGGCTTGGTCAGCGACTCTCGGATGGACGCACTGATGCGCTCGCGGTCGCGCAGCCACAGGGCTTCAGGAAAAACCGGGTGCGCCATTTGACGTGCGGCCAAGGCCACAGCTTTGTCCAGCAGATCCGGGTAGCTCAGGCTGCGCAGGCCAAAGCTCATGCGGTCACCGCCTGCGCTGCCCCCAAAGCTCGCCCCCAAGTCAGCCCAGGCTTCGCCAATCTGGTTTTCATCCAGGGCCTGGGGGTACGGGCCTTGGCCCTGTCCTTGAACTTGTGGCTCAGCGCGGGTGCCATTGGCCATTTGCCCCGCCATGACCGAGGCCAGGCCCGCCTGCGCCGCCGGATCGCGGCGGCTGCCCGCGTCGATGTCGATCTGCACATCGACCATGGGAATGGCGTGGCTCTCGACCAAAAACACGCGCGCACCGCTGGGCTGGGTCCAGTGTTGAATAGGCAAGGACGCGTGCGCCCACCCCACCGCGCCCCAGCAGGCCAGCACCAAAGCTGAACGGTGCAAAGCCCGTGCGGTCATGGACCAAGATGGCATCAAAAACATGGGGGGTGTGACTTTCAAGAGATGCGCGCGGTTCAATGGCGGGCTCCCGGCGCGGCGCGACGCGCACGGGGCTGGCCCGACAAAGGCTGAGGCAGCAAGGTGGCCACGGTGAGGTTGTCGTCACCAAAATACTTTTGCGCCACGGCCTGCACCTGGGCGGGCGTGACTTGGCGCAAACGGGCGATCAGCTGCGCCCCGTAGTCGGGTGGCAGTCCCAGCGTCCAGGCCACGCCCAGTTCACGGGCCTGGTTGAACACCGAGTCGAGTTTGTAAATTTCGCTGGCCACCCATTGGGTTTTCACGCGCTGCAGCTCGGCCTTGTTCACGCCTTCGGTGGCCACGCGCTGCACTTGTGCGCGCAAGGCGGCTTCGAGTGCTTGTGGCGTTTGGCCTTTGGCGGGCACGCCTTCCAGGTAAAAGAACTGTGGACCCCGGCCCATGAGGCCGTTGTAGGCCCCGGCGCTGTCAGCCAAGCGCTTGTCGCCCTGCGTCAGGGCGCGGTCCAGACGCGCACCGCTGTAGCCATCCAGCACGGCGGCCAACACGGTCAAAGCCAAGGCGTCGTCATGCTCGGGCGTGACCGCCAAGCTGGCCAGGCGCGGCACCTTGAAGGCCAGCGCCACATACGACTGCTCGGCCGGAGCTTTGAATTCGAGGCGGCGCAGGCCTTGCTGCGCCGGCTCGTCCCGGGGTTTGCGATCGGGCACCGCTCGGGTCGGGATGCTGCCGTAATACTGGTCGGCCAGCGCCTTGACTTGCAACGGGTCTACATCGCCCGCCACCACCACGACCGCGTTGGCCGGGGTGTACCACTTGCGGTAAAAGTCACGGGCGTCTTGCGCTGTCATGGCCTCCAGATCGCTCATCCAGCCCACGATGGGGCGGCGGTAGGGCGAGGCCGACAAAGCGGTGGCCGAGAGCATTTCGTGCAACTGCGCGCGGGGGTTGTCGTCGGTGCGCAGGCGGCGCTCTTCCTTCACCACCTCCAGCTCTTTGGCGAACTCGGCATCGGGCCACTGGTTGTTGGCAAAACGGTCCGACTCCAGGCGCATCACGGCTTCGAGTTGGCGGGAGGGGATTTGCTGGAAGTAACCGGTGTAGTCCTTGGCGGTGAAGGCGTTTTCTCGCCCACCCAAGGCCGCCACACGGCGCGAAAATTCGCCTGGTACCAGCGTGGGCGTGCCTTTGAACAGCATGTGTTCCAGCACATGGGCCACGCCGCTGGTGCCGTCCACCTCGTCCATGGAGCCCACGCGCAGCCACACCATGTGCACCGCGGTGGGGGCACGGCGGTCGGGTTTGACCCACAAGCCCATGCCATTGGCCAAAGTGAAGGTGTGGACTTGGGCCGCGCTGGCTGCTGGGGCCTGGCCTGTGGGTTGTGAGGCCGTTTGACCTTGCGGGGCCAGCGCCGTGGCGCTGAAGCTGCTGGCCAGCAGGGCTGATGCCAGCGAAAGTCCCAAGAGAAAGTTTGGTTTCATAGAATGCATGATCCTTGAAATCCACGACATGTTCAGCTTCTTCAAAAAAAAATCCCCCCCGCCCGAGGTGCCATCGCCTCCCGCGACGATTGCGCCCCCTATGGCGCAGCCTGCCGCACCAACGCCGACGCAGCCTGAACCCGCGCCCGCACCGGCCGCCCGTCAGGGCTGGCTGGACCGCCTGAAAGCGGGCCTGCGCAAAACCGGCTCCAGCATCACCACCGTCTTCACCGGCACACGCATCGACGACGAACTGTACGAAGAGCTGGAAACCGCGCTGCTGGTGGCCGACACCGGCGTCAAAGCCACCGAGCATTTGCTGCATGACCTCAAGCGCCGGGTCAAAGAGGCCAAAGCCACCGAGCCGTCTCAGGTCAAAACCCTGCTGGCCGACGCCATCACCGACTTGCTGACGCCCCTGCAAAAACCCTTGTCCATTGGCGACCACCACCCCACCGTGATCATGGTGGCGGGCGTGAACGGCGCCGGCAAAACCACGTCCATTGGCAAACTGACGAAACACCTGGCCGACGAGGGCCTGAGCGTGCTGCTGGCCGCCGCCGACACTTTCCGCGCCGCCGCCAAAGAGCAACTGGCTGTTTGGGCCACCCGCAACACGGTCGAGATCATCAGCCAACAAGGCGGTGACCCGGCCGCCGTGAGCTTTGACGCGGTCAGCGCGGGCCGCGCCCGGGGCCGCGATGTGGTTCTGGTGGACACGGCAGGCCGCCTGCCCACCCAAACGCATCTGATGGAAGAGCTGAAAAAGATCAAGCGCGTGGTGCAAAAGGCCGATGGCACCGCCCCACACGAGGTGCTGCTGGTGATCGACGGCAACACAGGTCAAAACGCCTTGGCTCAGGTCAAGGCCTTTGATGACACACTGGGCCTCACGGGCCTGATCGTCACCAAGCTGGACGGCACCGCCAAGGGCGGGGTGCTGTGTGCCATCGCCCGCGAAAAGCCGATTCCGGTCTATTTCATTGGCGTGGGCGAGAAGCTCGAAGACCTGGAAACCTTCAACGCCCGCGAGTTTGCCCAAGCCCTTTTGAGCTGAAAGCCCCAGCCAGCGCCGTGGCCCAGCGCACAGACGGACCCAGCTCCCCCTCTTAAAATCAGGGAAAACCCGAGGAACCTCAGACCCCCGAGGCCGTCCTTTAGCACTCCTCACCAGAGAGTGCTAATATTGGGGTATTCTGAAAGGAGTTCTGGTATGAACATTCAAACTGGTTCCCCCGCCACAGCCATTGCGCTGAGCAATCCTTGGGCGGTCGTGCCCTCGCTCGGCCACTTGGACGCCTACATCTCTGCGGTCAACCGCATGCCCATGCTCACCCTTGAGGAAGAGCAAGAGGCCGCCCGCCAACTCAAAGCCAACGACGACCTCGAAGCCGCGCGCAAGTTGGTGCTGTCGCACCTGCGTTTGGTGGTGTCGGTGTCTCGCCAATACCTAGGCTACGGCCTGCCGCACGGCGACCTGATCCAGGAAGGCAATGTGGGCCTGATGAAAGCCGTCAAGCGCTTCGACCCCGATCAAGGCGTGCGCCTGGTCAGCTACGCGCTGCACTGGATCAAAGCCGAAATCCACGAGTACATCCTGAAAAACTGGCGCATGGTCAAAGTGGCCACCACCAAGGCCCAACGCAAACTGTTCTTTAACCTGCGCTCGATGAAGCAAGGCTACAAGGCCGATGCCGATGAAGGCACCCACCGCGACACCCTGACACCCGACCAGGTGGATTCGATGGCGCACAGCCTGAACGTCAAGCGAGAAGAAGTGCGCGAGATGGAAATGCGCATGTCCGGCGGCGATGTGCTGCTGGACCCCGCCCCATCGGACGACGGCGAGCAGGCCTTTGGCCCCATCGCCTACTTGGCCGATGTGAACCACGAGCCCACCGCCATGCTTGAAGCGCACGAGCGCGACGTGATGTCCAGCGATGGCCTGGCCACGGCCCTCAATGCCTTGGACGAACGCAGCCGCCGCATCGTGGAAGAGCGCTGGCTCAAGGTCAACGACAACGGCTCGGGCGGCATGACGCTGCACGACCTGGCCGACGAATTCGGCGTGAGCGCCGAGCGCATCCGCCAGATCGAAGTCGCGGCCATGAAGAAAATGAAAAAGGCCTTGGTCGAGTTCGTTTGACCGCAGGCCTTGTGAGCCACCTTTGATTCAGATACCCGGTTTTGTCCGGGTATTTTATTGGCCACAGTGCGCTAAAGTCAGGGCAGTTTTGTTTTGAAAGCAACCACCATGACCATTCGCACTTCCGCTGGTTTTTCTCGCCGCCATTTGGCCCAAGCTGTTGCCGCTGCTTTGGCTTGGGGACTGACGCCATCATGGGCCAACCCAGCGGCCACGGGGGCATGGCCCACACAAACCGTGCGCTTGGTGGTCGGCTTCCCGGCTGGCTCCAGCCCCGACCTGACGGCCCGTGCGCTGGCCGAGCCTTTGTCCAAGGCCTTGGGCCAAAACGTGATCGTCGAGAACAAAGTGGGGGCTGGCGGCAACATCGCCGCCGACTTCGTGGCCAAGTCCACCGACGGCCACACCTTGGGCCTGATGATTAACGGCAACATGACGATTGCCCGCATCCTGAACTCCAAGGTGCCTTATGACCCCCTCATGGACCTCGCGCCCATCAGCCTGATCGGCAAAGCGCCCCTGGTGCTGACTGTCCCAGCCAATGCACCCGGTCAAACTGCCGCCGAATGGTTGAGCCTTGCCCAAAAGGCAGGCAACCAACTCAGCTACGCCTCGCCCGGTGTCGGCACCGTGGCGCACCTGGGCATGGAGCTGCTCAAAACCAAAGCCGGCATTGCGCCTGTGCATGTGCCCTACCCAGGCAACCCGCAAATCATCACCGCCATGTTGGGGGGCCAGGTGCAGCTGGCTTTGCTGCCACCGGCCATGGCGGCCGCCCAGGTGCGCGGCGGCAAACTGCGGGCCATTGGGGCTTCGAGCACCGGGCGCAGCCCGGTGGCCGCCGAAGTGCCCAGCCTGTCCGAAATCGGCGTGAAGGATTACCAACTGGAAATCTGGAACGCGGTGGCCGCCCCGGCTTCGATGCCCGCTGCTGTGGCCACCCAACTGTCGGCCATGGTCAGCGAGATCGTGCGTGCCCCCGAGATGCGTGCGCGTTTGTTCCAGCAAGGCTGGCAGGTGGTGGGCTCTTCGCCTGAGGGCTTGCGCAACCGGATTCAGTCAGACACAAAAGCTCTGGGCGACATCATCCGCAGCCAGAAGATCGAGTTGAACTGAAGCCCTGAATCGGTCTTTGAAGCGGCGTGTTCAGCCCCGAGCCCTGCGGCCCGGGTTCACTTGCCGTCGAGCAAAATCTTCACGTCGGCAGCCAGCGTCTCGGCACCGCTGGCGTGGCGGTTGTACAAGCGGATGCGGCCTTTCGGATCAAAGGTGAAACTGCCCGCCGAGTGGTCCAGGGTGTAACTGGTGGGGGTTTTACCTTCGACCTTTTTGTAATAGATCTTGAAGTCTTTGGTGACTTTGGGCAGTTGCTCGGCCGAGGGGCGAAAGGCCACAAAATCCGGTCCGAAATTGGCCATGTAGGCCTTGAGCAACTCCGGTGTGTCGCGCTCGGGGTCGACGGTGATGAAGATGCCCTGGAGCTTGGCCCCATCGGCACCCAGCAACAGTTTGGCCTGGGACATTTCCTGCAAGGCGGTCGGGCAAACATCAGGGCACTGGGTGAAGCCAAAAAACACCACCACGGCCTTGCCCGCAAAGTCCTTCAGGGTGCGCACTTGGCCGTCTTGGTCACTCAACTCCCAGCCTTGGGCGTAGTCGGCCCCGGTGATGTCCACACCGCGAAATGAAGGTTTGTCCGCGCCGCAGCCGCTCAAGCCCCACACCGCGCCGGCCAAACCCAGGACCAGGGCGGCTTTCGAAAAAATTCTGCGTTGCGACATGCCTGAAGCCCTAAAAAATGTAGTGGTCCAGCAGCAAAGCGGCAAACAAGGCGCTCAGGTGGATCAGTGAAAAACGGAAAGTCTTTCGGGCCAGCTCGTCCGAATAATCTCGGTACAAGGCCAACGCATAGCCGATGAAACCGATGCTCAGCACCACTGCGGTGGCCAAGTAAAGCCAGGAGCTCATGCCGTAGACAAAGGGCATCAGGCAGGACGCCATCAGCACGATGGTGTAAAGCAAGATTTGCAAACGGGTGAACGCGTTGCCGTGCGTCACGGGCAACATGGGCAAGCCCGACTTGCGGTAGTCCTCGACCCGGTAAAGCGCCAGCGCCCAAAAGTGCGGCGGGGTCCAGAGGAAGATGATCAAGAACAGAATCAAGGCTTCAGGCCCCACCTGACCGGTCATCGCAGCCCAGCCCAGCACCGGGGGCATGGCGCCACTGGCTCCGCCAATCACGATATTTTGCGGCGTGAGCGGCTTCAGGATCACGGTATAGACAATGGCGTAACCCACAAAGGTGGCAAACGTAAGCCACATCGTGAGGGGGTTCACAAACACATACAGCACCAACGATCCCAAGGCGCACAAGGCCGCAGAAAACACCAAGGCCTGGCGGTCGCTCAACTCGCCTTTGGCGGTGGGCCGCCAAGAGGTACGCTTCATTTTGGAATCGATGGTCTTTTCAACCAGGCAGTTGAAGGCCGCCGCTGCCCCCGACACCAGCCAGATGCCAAGGCAGGCCCACAAACCCAGCTTCAATTCGGCCAGACTAGGCACACCGGGGACGGCCAGCACCATGCCGATCAGGGCACAGAAAACGATCAATTGAACCACGCGCGGTTTGGTCAGCGCGTAATACTGTTGCCAGACATTCATGGGCAAACGGGCGATGGCGACGGTCATTCGGCAAACTTTTCGGAAAGGGGAACACGCCCTGAATTATCAACCCGACTGACGCTCAAAGCCCAAGTCAGTGTCAAGGCCATGGCAGCCGCTCCTCCGGTGTGCATCACGGCAGCCAGCAAGGGCCAGCCCAGCACCACATTGCTCAACCCAGTGGCGAACTGTAAGGCGCACAGGCCCAACAACCAGCGCCCGGCTGCGGCCAGGCCCGGCTGCCCACGCAAACGCCAGCCCAACCACAACAGCACCGCCAACACCAGCCAAGCGGCCGAGCGGTGCACAAAATGAATGGATACCAGCGATGCGAAAGGCAAGAGTTCACCCGCCGGGGTGTAGCCCAGTTCACGCCAAAGGGTGAAGCCTTGCCAGTTCATCTCTGGCACCCACTGGCCGTGGCAGGTGGGGAAATCCGGGCAGGCCAACACCGCGTAATTGGTGCTGACCCAGCCACCCAAGGCAATTTGCAGACACAGCAAAACAAAGCCAGCCCACAGACCTGCGCGCCATAGCGACGGCAAGGGCCGCGTGCCTGCACCGTCGTAGCGGACGGCTTGCGCCATCAACAAAACCAACAAGCCGATGCCGCCCATCAGGTGCAAGGTGACGATGGCCGGAAACAGCTTCATGGTCACCGTGAGCGCGCCAAACGCCCCTTGCATGCACACCCACACCAACGTGAGCGTGGGCAACCAAGGGCTCACCTCACGGCTTTGGCGGCGCAGCCACCAGGTCATGGCGGCCAACGTCAGGATCAGGACGCCCACCCCCGTGGCCAAGTAACGGTGCACCATCTCGATCCAGGCTTTGCTGTGCGTGACCGGTCCGGTGGGCATGGCCGTTTGAGCCGCCGTGATTTCGGCCTTGGCCCCCATGGGCGTGGCGCTGCCGTAGCAACCTGGCCAGTCGGGGCACCCCAAGCCGGAATCGGTCAGCCGGGTGAACGCCCCAAACAGCACCAGATCGAAGGTCAAAAACAAGGTGATCAGGGTCAAGGCCTTGAGCCGCCCCGATGGCGTGGTGCTGCGCTGGCGCCACAGCCACCAGCCCAAGGGCAGTGCTGCCACCGCCAGGCCCACGGCCATGAGCTCCAAAATGGGCTCCAGGTTGTACAGGTCCACTTCGGTCATGACTCAGCGTCCTGCATTGTCCCAAGACGAGGAGGCCTTGAGCAAGCGCTCCAGATCACGCTTGGCTTTGGAGGCACTGGGCACGTCCATGTTGGCGGGGAAACGCATCATGAAGTTGCCCATCGGATCGACGACGTACAAATGGTCCTGCAACTGCTGCCCTGGGGCCGGGCTGATCCAGCTTTGCACCGAGGCCGCATCCAGGCGCAGCACATGCGCCATGTTCAAGGCAGGCAAGAGACCAGAGGCCACAGGCGTATCGTCGGTGACCAACCAGACGCGGTCGACCCGGTCCTTTTCGCGGGCCAAAATTTCGCGCAATTGGCGCTGAAAATACAGGTTTTGTTGGCAGCGTTCATCGCAAGCGCCCGGCGCGACAGTCACCAACAACCACTGGCCTTTGAGGCTGCTCAGCGTGACCGATTCGCCCTGCAGGTTTTTGGCGCTGATCTGAGGCATGTCTTTTTGCGGCTGGATCAGCTCGCCATACACACGACGGCCTTCGGGGCGGATCACGTAATAAGTGAAATACGAGGCGATGACCGGAGAAGCGCAGACCAGCATCATGAGGATCATTTTCCAGCGGCCCATGCGGGTGCGCTGAGCATCGGCTTGCACCACTGAACCGGGGTTGGGCAAGTCGTGCACCGTCATGGCCAGGGGGCTGTCAGGCAGGTCGTTTTTGGCGGCGGGGTTGGACAATTTGGAACCAGACATAAAGTAAAGCGATCAGGCCACTCAGGCCAAACCATTGGAAAGCGTATCCGTGGTGCTTGGCGACACCACTGGCCACCACGGGCCATTCGCGCAGCAGGCCTTCCGAGGGCCCGCCCGACTGCAGTAAGGTGACTTCGAGCACCTTCAAGCCCGATTCTTGACGGTAAGCGGTCAGGTCGAGATTTTGCCGTATCGGACCCGTCTCGGCGCCACCGAAGTCATAGAGCCTTGAAGGCCATGGGGCCAAATGGCCCTCGACTTGAATCCGGTCTTCAGACGTCTGCACTGGCGGCAATGCGGCACGGTCAGTGAAAGATCGCTGCGCCCAACCGCGCTGCACCACCAAGACCTCGCCCGTGCCTTCGATCTGCAACGGGGTTAGCACAAAAAATCCAGGCTTGGCATTCATCTGCCGGTTGTCCAAGTACACCGTGTGGTTGGGCAGCCATCGTCCCGTCACCACCAAGCGGCGGTGAATCAACGCGCTGCGCTGCGCCACACCTTCAGGCCCACCACTCAGGGTGCGGCCGTCCAGCGCCTCTTTGCTCGCTTGCTGTGTGCGCGCATCTTGCAAAGCGGTTTTCTCCTCGGCGCGGCCAAGCTGCCACAGCCCCAGAGAAAAGGTGATGGCCACGCCTGCGGAAGCCACTGCCAGCACCAGCCATCTTTTCCAGTGAAGGGGTTTGTCAGTCATCGGATAATGTGCCCATGAAAATTCTTGTCGCCATCGCGTTTCTTGCCATTTTGGTCAGTCTGGGCTCGGCCCTGATGTACATGATGCGGGGCAGTGCCCCACCCGTTGAGGGCCAAGCACCCAAAAAAGGCAACATGGCCACCGCGCTGGCCTTCCGTGTCGGCTTTTCCATTGTCCTCTTCATCTGCGTTCTGGCGGCCTGGAAATTGGGCTGGATCCAGCCTACAGGCATTCCTCCAGGGGCTTGATCGAGGCTTCGATCTTTGTGGCCACCGCCATGTCGATTTGATCGGCATTTTTGCGTCATCCATCTCCAACAAAAAAGCGCCCTTGGGCGCTTTTTTGTTGGGGCCAAGGGCAGGCTTACATCCAATACACCAGGATGTACAAACCCAGCCACACCACGTCCACAAAGTGCCAGTACCAAGCCGCACCCTCAAAGCCGAAGTGACGGTCTTTGGTGAAGTGGCCTTTTTGCAAACGCAGGGTGATGAACAAGAGCATCAACATGCCCACGAACACGTGAAAGCCGTGGAAACCGGTCAGCATGTAGAAAGTAGAGCCGTAAATGCCGGAAGACAATTTGAGGTTCAGATCACCCCAAGCGTGGGCATATTCGTAACCCTGCACCAAGAGGAAAGTGACGCCCAGCAACACCGTCATCCACATGAACTTGATGGTCTTGCTGCGGTCACCCACCTGCAGGGCATGGTGAGCGATGGTCAAGGTCACGCCCGATGTCAACAGCAAAGCGGTGTTGATGGTCGGCAACCAGAAAGGGCCCATGGTTTGGAAGGGCTCAACAAAGCCGGCTGGCGAGGTGGTGGCACCGGCCACCACGCTGGGCCATGCGGCTTTGAAGTCAGGCCAAAGCAGTGCATTTTCCAAGCTGCCGAGCGCAGGGATCGAGTGTGCCCGGGCCCACCACAGTGCGGTGAAGAAGGCACCGAAGAACATGACTTCGGAGAAAATGAACCAGGTCATGCTCCAACGGAAAGACAAATCGATTTTGCGACCGTACATGCCGGTTTCGCTTTCGTGCACGGACTCAGAGAACCACTGGTACAAAACGATCAACCACCATGCCATGCCGAAGAACAGGCAATACATGCCCCAGTCGGCACCGTTGATCCACTGACCAGCACCCAGAATCAGGAAAAACAGGCCGATGGCGGCCATCACCGGGTGACGCGATGGGTGCGGAACGTAGTAATAAGGCGTGGTGCCGTGTGCTGCTGAACTCATGGGGACTCCTGCTCTCTCTTATTCGAAATCAAACGATGCGGGTTAAAGGCCAATCGGCTGTGCCACCACCCAATTGACCAGGGCGATCAGCCCCAAAACAAACAACAATGCCATCCCGATGGCCACACCGATGATGTGGAAGGGGTTGAGCTTTTCAATGTCTTGCTGCGATTCGGAATTCTTGCGAAGCCCGACAAAGGACCACAGCACCACTTGAATGGTGCGCAGCCATGAAGTTTGACGAACAGGCGCTGTCATGAACCCCAACCTGTCTTGACCGTGACGGGCTGTACGGCAGCGGCCAATGGTGCGGTCGGTGCCACTGGTGTTTTGCCACCCACTTCAAAGAAGGTGTAGGACAGCGTGATGGTGGTCACGTCTTTGGACAACTTGGGGTCGATCACGAAGGCCACAGGCCAGGACTTCTTTTCACCCGGCTCCAGTGTGTACTGGTTGAAACAGAAACACTCGAGTTTGTTGAAATGGCTGGCAGCCTGTTGTGGGGCATAGCTGGGAATGGCTTGGGCAGCCATGCGGCGGTTTTGCACGTTTTGAAATTCGTACATCACGGTGCTCAGCTCACCAGGGTGAACCTGCATGGAGCGTTTTTCCGGCTTGAAATCCCAAGGTCCGCGCACATTCGCATCGAATTCCACGGTGATGGTTCGGCTGGTGTCCACTTGGCTGTTGCGCAACACTTCGGCTGCTTTGCCCGCCTTGGCGTTGCCCGGGACCTGCGTCTCAGAAATCGACAGGATGTTGATGCCCGTGATCTCGCAAATGGCCTTGTAAATGGGCACCAGCGCATAGCCGAACCCGAACATGCCAGCGGTGACGATCGCCAACTTGCCCACCATCTTCACATTTTCACCGCGCAGGTTCATCTTGGTTCTCTCAGGAATTCAAGATCAATATCTTGGCCACAAAACCAGCCAACACAACGCAGGCCACCGAAGCCAAGATCAGGCCCAGGCGCACGTTGCTTTTTCTTTGTTCAGGGGTCATGGCCGTGTCCATCAACCAATCACGCGGGTGGCTGTAGCGTCCAGCTTGGGCGGATTTTCGAAGGTATGGAAAGGTGCTGGCGAAGGCACTTCCCACTCCAGGCCTTCAGCGCCTTCCCAAGGCTTCTGCGGGGCTTTTTCGCCCTTCCCTAGCATACAAGGCAAGACCACGAATAAGAAGAAATACACCTGAGCGAAACCGAAGAAGAAGGCACCCACCGAGGCGATCATGTTGAAGTCGGTGAACTGCATGGGGTAGTCGGCGTAGCGACGGGGCATGCCAGCCAGACCCAGAAAGTGCATTGGGAAGAAGGTGATGTTGAAGGAAATCAGCGACCACCAGAAGTGGATCTTGCCGCGTGATTCGTTGTACATCACACCCGTCCACTTGGGAATCCAGAAGTAAACACCGGCGAACAGCGCGAACAAGGAACCCGCCACCAGCACGTAGTGGAAGTGGGCCACCACGTAGTAAGTGTCTTGCAACTGGATGTCAATCGGGGCCATGGCCAAGATCAATCCGGTGAAACCACCCATGGTGAACACAAAGATGAAGCCCACCGCAAACAGCATCGGGGTTTCAAACGTCATGGAGCCGCGCCACATGGTGGCAATCCAGTTGAAGATCTTCACAGCGGTCGGCACGGCGATCAGCATCGTCGCGTACATGAAGAACAACTGACCGGTGACGGGCATGCCGGTGGTGAACATGTGGTGCGCCCACACGATGAACGACAGGATGGCAATGGACGATGTGGCGTACACCATGGAGGCGTAACCGAACAGTTTCTTGCGCGCGAAAGCAGGCACGATGTGGCTGATGATGCCGAATGCCGGCAAGATCATGATGTACACCTCGGGGTGACCGAAGAACCAAAAAATGTGCTGGTACATGACCGGGTCACCACCACCCGCGGGGTTGAAGAAGCTGGTACCAAAGTGACGGTCAGTCAAAGTCATGGTGATCGCGCCCGCCAACACGGGCATCACGGCAATCAGCAGGTAAGCGGTGATCAGCCAAGTCCAGGCGAACATGGGCATTTTCATCAAGGTCATGCCCGGGGCGCGCATGTTCAGGATGGTCACGATGATGTTGATCGAGCCCATGATGGAGGAAGCGCCAAGGATGTGCATCGCAAAAATCGCTGCATCCATCGATGGGCCCATTTGCAGGGTCAAGGGGGCGTAAAGCGTCCAGCCAGCTGCGGGTGCGCCGCCAGGCATGAAGAATGAACCCATCAGCATCAAGGACGCAGGAATCATCAGCCAGAAGCTGAAGTTGTTCATGCGGGCAAAAGCCATGTCAGCGGCGCCAATTTGCAAAGGAATCATCCAGTTTGCAAACCCCACAAAGGCCGGCATGATCGCACCGAACACCATGATGATGCCGTGCATGGTGGTGAACTGGTTGAACAACTCGGGGTTGACGATTTGCAAGCCTGGCTGGAACAACTCGGCACGGATGCCCAGGGCCAGCACACCGCCCACCATCAGCATGGCGAAGCTGAACAGCAGGTACAAGGTACCAATGTCTTTGTGGTTGGTGGCATACACCCACCGACGCCAGCCCGCAGGCGCGTGACCGTGGTCGTCATGGGCGTGATCGTGATGGTCGAGAACGGCACTCATCTTGATTTCCTTTGATTTGAATACGGTACGGTTTATTTGCGCGCGGCCAGAATTTCAGCCGGCTGCACAATTTGCCCGGTCTTGTTGGACCAGTTGTTCTTGGTGTAGGTAATCACGGCTGCGATTTCAGTGTCCGACAACTGCTTCCATGCGGGCATGGCACCGTTGTTTTGGCCGTTCAGCAACACAGCGATTTGCTTGGATTTGTCCGCGTCCAGGACGAGTGCGGAACCGTCAAGGGCTTTAATGGCACCCGCCGCTTTGCCGGTGGCTTGGTGGCAAGCCGCGCAGTTGGCAGCGTAAACTTTTTCACCACGCTTGGACAAATCGTCCATGGCCCAGACTTTGGCCGGATCATCGGCTTTGGCGGCTTGCTTTTTCTTTTCTTCCACCACCCATGCAGCGTAATCTTGTGCAGACAACACTTTCACATGGATGGGCATATACGCATGCTCTTTTCCGCACAACTCTTGGCACTGACCGTAAAAGTCGCCAGTTTTTTCAGCACGGAACCAGGTGTCACGCACGAAGCCGGGTATCGCATCTTGTTTGATGCCGAAAGCAGGCACCGCAAATGCGTGGATCACATCGTTGGCTGTGGTGATCACGCGTACTTTTTGGCCCACCGGAACCACCAACGGGTAGTCAACCTTGAGCAAATAGTTATCACCTTCGGGCTTGCCCGCATTGGACATGGCGCGATGGCCGGAATCCAGAGTTGAGATGTAACTCAGACCTTCGCCCTCACCCTTGATGTAGTCGTAGCCCCACTTCCACTGGTAGCCGGTGGCTTTGATGGTCAGATCGGCATTGGTGGTGTCTTTTTGCGCGACCAGAACTTTGGTAGCGGGCAAAGCCATCAAAATCACAATCACGAAAGGCACTGCCGTCCAGATCACTTCCACCGTGATGGATTCTGTGAATTTGGCTGGCTTGTGGCCGACCGACTTGCGGTGCTTCCAGATGGAATAGAACATGACCGCGAACACGGCAATGAAAATCACCGTGCAAAGGATCAGCATGAACCAGTGAAGCCATTGCTGCTCTTCGGCAATTTTGGTGGCAGCAGGGTGCAAATTGAGCTGATTGACCGCAGGGCCACCCGGCAAATCATTGACCGCATAAGCTGCCGTGGTTGCCCACGCGCCTGCAAAGATGCCCGCGCGGGACAGCAAAGAAGCCAATTGGTTGGAAATATTCTTCATGGTTCTCACTAACTTCCAAGACTCTGTTGAACTCAAACTTTTGGCCAAGCCGGGCGTCCCGTTTGGCCAGTGTCATCACGCTGAGCGCAATGCCCTCCTGATTTCTCGCGCCAGCACTTGCCGGAGCTCGGGCCTGACAAATCGGCCCACTTCGATGGATCGACCTTGACCTGACAACTCGATCAGGCTTTGGTCACCGGACTTGGGCTCAACCCGCACCCACTGGCGCTCAAATTCAGCCCGTTCCAGTCGGCCCGCCGTTTCCAGCTCAACCACCAGGTTGCTGCCTTGCAGGGAAATCATCTCTCCATCCGCGGCGTGTCGGGCATAGGTCAAAAAAGCCAACCCCACCACCGCCACCTCAACGCCTGCAAAGGCCAGCACCAAAGTGGCCCCCTGCATCCAGAAGAACACCCCGATGCCCAAGGACAGCGTGCACAACGAAAGGTACATCCAGCCCAACTGGACCGGCGTGACCGAGCAATTGCGTTTAAGCCGCCATTGAACAGCAGGGCCCGACACTTGCGCTAATTGGTAATTCTGATTTGACATCCGTCAACTTTCATTAACCCTACACCCTGTCAAGCCAGTTCTGTGATCAAAAACCTACTGATTTTACCTGAGATCAAATCATCTTTTGACAGTTCTCAAACTTTGTCCTGTATACCCCCACCCGATTGCAGCATAAGCCGCATCTGATCCAGACCGATTTGGGTTTTTGCGGCCATTTTCATGCGCGGTTGAGGCTTCAGGGCATGACCGTAAACAATCTCGAATCCCAAGGACAAGCGTCCGCCCTCTTCGGGGCGCGCCAGCGTCAGCAAGGCCTCTGACAAGCGTGAACGCCATTGGCGCGAACGCAAGCCCTGAAATCGCTGCACATGCAAATTGCGCCCCAGCCCCCGCAACTCGGCCAACAAAGTATCAGGGCTGGCATAGGTCAAGGTGATCCGCTCCATGTCCATGACCGGCTCGGCAAAACCGGCTTCCACCAGCATGTCCCCCCAGTCGTGCATGTCGGTGAACTCGTGCGCGGGCTCGGGCCAGCCCGCCTGGGCATACACCTGGCGCAAACCACGCAGCGTATCGGGGCCCAGGCAAGAAAACATCAAGAAACCATCAACCGCCAAGGCACGGTGCCATGTTTGCAGCAAGGCCTGGGGCTCGGCACTGGCATGCAGGTGCATGTTGGCCCACAGCATTTGCACCGAGTGCTCGGGTGGCAAACCTTCATGCCGCTTGGGGCCACGCCAGTGCTGCACTTGCCACCACGGCGTTTGAAGTGCCTGCCGGGTGGCCTGTGCATGCGTTGGCGGCTCTCCGGCCAGCCACACCTGCGCCTTGGGATAACGCTGCTCGAGCGCACGTTGTGCTGCCAGCCCGCCGCGCAGAGGCTTCCAATGCACCCACTGTTCCGGTTGCAGTTTGATGAAATCCAGCCGCTCCTGCATGCGCGTGGCCACCTCTTCATGCAGCCAAGGCGACTGTGCGTCCAACACAGGCAGGCCCTGCCAGCGGGCAGCGGCAACAGGGTCCAAAGAGGGGGGGCGAAGGGCTTGGGGCATGGGGCAGGGGTCTCAATGGAGCTGGGCCCGCTCAAGCTCCAACAGCTTGTGTGCTTGTTCTGTCAGCCCGGGCTGAGTATATTGACTGCATGAGACCCGCTTGGCTTCAGGGCTTGCTTGACACATCGACCGCGACGCGCCCTGGTGGGTTTTGGCGCTGGCTGCCCAGCCGCTGCGCCATTTGCCAAAGCTGGCCCCATTCGCCGCTGTGCGAGACCTGCATCAGCCGCTTTGCCCAACCCCAGCAGCGCTGCCCCAGTTGCGCCCTGCCCTTGCCATACCCTGCCAGGCGCTGCGGCGCTTGCCTGAAATCACCGCCCCCGCTGGACCTGTGCCTGACGGCCACCGCCTACGCCTGGCCCTGGGTGGACCTGATCGCCCACTACAAGTTTCAGCAGCAACCCGGCTGGGCCGGGGCTTTGGCCATGCTGATGCTGAGCACCCCTTTGGCGGAAGACGCACTCGACGAGGCCGACTGGGTGCTGCCGATTCCGCTGTCGGCCCAGCGTCTGGCCGAGCGCGGCTACAACCAGTCATGGTTGCTGGCACGCCAACTCAGCCCGCACAAAGCCGACGCCGGTTTGCTGCTGCGCACCCGCGACACGCCCTCGCAGCGCACCCTGCCACGGACCGAACGGCTGGCCAATTTGGTGGGGGCTTTTGCGGTAGAGCCTTTGCGGTCCGCGCAGTTGCGCGGCAAAAAGGTGGTGCTGATCGATGACGTGATGACCAGCGGTGCCTCCCTGCACACGGCGGCGCGGGTGTTGCGCGAGGCGGGGGCGGTGCAGGTCAGCGCCCTGGTGCTGGCACGCACCGAAGCGGGCAGCGACGCCTGAAGACCAATGCACAATACGGGCCATGTTCCATATCGTCCTGGTTGAGCCTGAAATCCCGCCGAACACCGGCAACGTCATCCGCCTGGCGGCCAACACCGGCTGCACGCTGCACCTGATCGAGCCCTTGGGGTTTTCAATGGACGACAAACACATGCGACGGGCAGGCCTGGACTACCACGAGTACGCCGACCTGCGGCGCCACGCCGACTGGCAGGCATTTTTGGCCCATGAAAAACCCAAGCCCGAGCGAATGTTTGCCCTGACCACGCGCGGCAGCCGAGCCGCCCACGGCGTGGTTTTTGCACGAGGCGATTGGTTGGTGTTTGGCTCGGAAACGCGGGGCCTGTCACCTGAGTTGCGCGAACAGTTCACCCCAGCCCAGCGCATCAAGCTGCCCATGCGCGACGGTCAACGCAGTTTGAATCTGTCGAACGCGGTGGCCGTCACCGTATTTGAGGCCTGGCGACAAAACGGCTTTGCCGGGGCCAACCCAGCGCCAGACCTGCCGCCTCAGGCGTAAATGCGCACCAGCGATTCGGCGGCACACACCGGTTTGTCACTCCCCTCGCGCTCCACCGTCACGTTCCACTGCAGCTGCAGGCCGTTCACATCAATAGGCGTGGCTGAATGTAAATGCAGATGGGCCCGCAAACGGCTGCCCACCGGCACCGGTGCCATGAAACGCACCTTGTTCAAGCCGTAATTGACGCCCATGCTTTTGGCACTGACCAGAATGGTTTTGTCAAAAAACTGCGGCAACAAGGACAAGGTCAGAAAACCGTGCGCGATCGGTGCGCCAAAGGGGCCTTGCTTGGCCCTTTCCACATCGACGTGGATCCACTGGTGATCCCCCGTGGCCTCGGCGAACTGGTTGACCTGTTGCTGGGTGATGGTCACCCATTCGGACACGGCCACATCCTGACCGACACAAGCGGCCAACTCGGCCAAGTTTGCAAATGTTTTCATAGGCTTGACTTTATTCACCTGCGCGTCTTCAGGCTGTCGGTGACGTGACACCACCCAATGGACCTTGGGCTCAAGCAGGGGGAGCGGCCTCCTTGGCACTGATCTGCCGGAGCTCTTCACGCAAACGGGCCAATTCGGCGCGGTAGTTTTCGGCATCGCCGTAATCGGCAAAGCCGTGGTAATGCGCATGCGCTTGCATCCTGCGGCGGGCGTGCTTGATGGGACACCAGTATTTTTCGGTCAGTGCTACCACCTCGCGGCCATAAGCCATCAGGCCGTTGCCATATGAACAATAAGCGCAGTTGATTTTTTCCAGCCAATTCAAATAAGCCAGGTGCGTTCGGTCGTACACAAAATACGAAGAGCGCTTGACTCGGGGAATGCCACACAAGGGGAAACACGCCCATTGGTAGAGCGTGACGAAGGCATCGAGAAGCAACATGGGCCCAGCACCGGGTAAATGAAGGGCACGCACAGCACATGGCGCCAATCGGCCGTGAGCACATAACCGAGCAAGCCCTCCTTGAAGCGCTTTTGCTGGGCCAGCACCTCTTTTTCAAAGCGCACCTTGCGCTCTTCGAAGTCGGCCTGCCACTGCTGTCGGTGGCTTTTGGCCTCTTGCTCAATGGCCGCTTCCAGCTGCTGGATACGGTCCAGAAATTCCTGAATTTGAGATTTCATGGGGGTCTCCTTGGAAGTGCACGGACAGACAAAAAGCCAGCGCTTCGACCGCCATTGGCGTTCGTCAAAACCTGCGGGCATTGGCGCTCGTAAACGGTGCAACGCCCATGGCACCCGATCACCCATCAGATCACCTTAACACCACCCAAGGCCTGACAACAACCCAGGCCCGCGCACGGCTGGCAAAAGACGGGCCCAGGACATGGCGCAGGGCACACTTCGGGCAGTGTGGCAACGCCTGCATGACCTGTTGCACCAAACCCTGCTTGCTTTGCTGGCCTGGTTGGCCCTTTCCCGGGCTGAAAGATCACGCACGGCGACCCCTCAGTTCAACCTGGCAGCAGAGCCAGTAAAATCAATTACTGTTACAAAGCGAGTCCCTCTGTTGCACCTGTCACCCACTGCCCCTTTGCCACAGCACATTGCCATCATCATGGACGGCAACCGCCGTTGGGCAAAAAGACGCTTCATGCCTACAGCTTTGGGACATGCAGCGGGGGCACAGCGGGTGCGTGACATCGTCAAAGCCTGCGCAGAAATCGGCATCCCCCAACTGAGCCTATTTGCCTTCAGCACCGAAAACTGGAAACGTCCCGAAGAGGAAATCAGCAGCCTCATGGGCTTGTTCACGACTTACCTGAAAAAGGAAATTCGCAACATGAACACCAACGGGGTGCGGCTGAAGGTGTTGGGCGACACGGGCCGGTTTTCTCCCGCCTTGCAAACCCTGATCGCCGATGCCCAAGCCCAAACGGCGAACAACCGAGTCATCACCTTGAACATTTGCGCCAATTACGGCGGCCGATGGGACATGCTCCAGGCCACCAAAGCCTGGCAAAAGGCGCACCCCAACGAGCCGCTCGACGCTCTGACCGAAGAAATCCTGGCCCCGTACCTGAGCACGGCCGACGCACCGGAGGTGGATTTGCTGATCCGCACGGGCGGGGAGTCCCGGGTGAGCAACTTCCTGCTCTGGCAAGCGGCTTATGCCGAATTGTTTTTCTGCGACGAACTCTGGCCGGACTTCACAAGCCAAACCCTGAAACAGGCGCTGTCCTGGTTTGCCACGCGCGACCGGCGCTTTGGCTCCTCTGCCCCTCTGTGACGCGGAGGCTGGCCCCGCTTCAAACGCTGGCTTCGACCTGGTGGTGATCCACCTGAACCACTGTGGGCCGCCCCAAAATCTCCAGCAGTACAGCCACCCTTTTGCTGGACACGTTGTGCACCAAACCCTCGATGGCACCCAATGCGGTGTGCTTCAGAAGCACTTTCTGACCTATCTTGAGGTGGTTCAGCTCTTCGATCGTAGCCTGATGGCGCAATTGCTCCATCAGGCGAATCCGCTGCACCACATCGTCCGTCACCAGGGCGGGCTCAAAGCCAAATCGAACGATCGTGGTCACGCCTTTGGTGCTGCGCACGGCTGAAATGCTTTGCCCTGAACGGCTGGGTCGAAACAGGATGTAGCGTGAAAACATGGGCTCAAAGAGCGCGACCGGGCCTTGTTCGGTTTTTTTGAATTTTTTAAACAACGGCAAATAGGCTTCAAACCCTTGCCGTGCCAGATTGACCTGCACCAAGGTCTCTTGCCTGGGTTTGGTGTAAGCCAAATACCACCGGTCAACGGTCTGATTTTCAACGTCACCGTGATCCAAATCGTTAATTCCGCTCATTCAAAATTTGTAGTTTTATTTTAAAAATGTATTGTATGGCCAGCTGGGGGCACCTCAGACGACCAGACAGTAAAAACCCCGCCAAGGCGGGGCTGCGGGAACATTCTCTTGGAATGGCAACATCTGTCGGGCTCACAGTTTCATGAGCCGTTCAAATGGCTGTCCATTTCAGGCAATGACAAATGGCGTGCGGTCTTTGCCTTCGATCCACTTGGGGGCTTTGCCGCGACCCGTCCAGGTCTGGCCTGTTGCTTCGTCGCGGTACTTGGCTGCCACCTTGCTGGCGGCCTTGACTGCACCAGTTTTGGCGCCTCGACCTGGGAAAATATCCTGGGCCGTCAAGCCATACTCGGCCACCAAGTCGCGGACTTTGGCCACAGCGCTTGAAATTTCATTTTGACGGGCTTGGGCAATGGCCAACTCCAAAGCTTCGCGCTGCTGCAATAATTCTTTATAAGTTTGTGACATGGTAAGCATTCCAATTAAAAATATGAAGTGGCGAATATACAGCAAACTGCGTCTTCATTTGAAAAAACATCTGCTTTTTTTGAATAACCCCGAGACGATAGATTATTTCGACAGGTACATTGACTGAGATTAACGACATTGAAACCCGATTCCACCCATTTATACCAATTTTGGTACTAACAACGGTTGGCATTTTCGCGCACCGGGCTGACAATTCCAACCGATTGGCCCAATTAAGACAGGAAACCTTGTTTTAAATCAAAGGAAGAAATGGCTGTTTACTGGATCGGTGATATTCAAGGCTGCGATGCCCCGCTGGGCCAATTGCTGGACAAGGTGGCGTTTTCACCCAGCCGTGACCACTTGATCGTGCTGGGTGATCTGGTTAATCGCGGCCCGGATTCCGCCGGCGTGCTGCGCCGATTGATGGCATTGCAAGGCAGTGTGCAGTGTGTGCTGGGTAACCACGATTTGCATGCCTTGGCTGTGGCTTTTGGCCACAGCCGCCCCAAACGGCTGGACACGCTGGATGGCCTGCTGCAAGCGACCGACCGCTGCGCACTGATCGATTGGCTGCGCCAGCAGCACTTGGCGCTTTGGTCTCACAAGGTTTTGTCGGTGCACGCGGGGGTTTTGCCTGGCTGGACCCTGGACAAAACCTTGTCCTTGGCAAGCGAAGTGCAAGCCGTTTTGCGCGGGCCAGATTTGCCGTATTTTTTGGCCCACATGTATGGCAACGCGCCGGCCGCTTGGCGCGACGATTTGGAAGGCCTGGATCGATGGCGCATCGTGGTCAACGCCTTGACGCGCCTGCGCTTGTGCGCTGCCGATGGCACCATGGAATTTGCCACCAAAGCAAGTGCTGCTCAGGCGCCAGCCGGCTTCATGCCCTGGTTCGATGTGCCGGGACGGCGCACATCCGACATCACAGTGGCCTTTGGCCACTGGTCTACGCTGGGCCGACAAGCCCGCAGCGACGTCTGGGCTTTGGACACGGGTTGCGTCTGGGGGGGCTGCCTCACCGCGATGCGCCTTGGAGAAGACGGGCAGCATCAACGTGTTCATGTGGCATGCGAGCAGGCGCAGGTGCCGGGTTGATGGCAGGCCTCAACCGCCTGGCTTGAGCAAAACCAACAAGGCGCCTGCCCCGCCCTCGGCCGGCTTGGCCTGAACGAAAGCCATGACCTGATTTTTTTGCACCAGCCAGCTGTGCACTTTGGACTTGAGAACTGGCGTTTTGCCGGGCGAGCCCAAGCCTTTGCCATGCACCACGCGCAAGCAACGCAAGCCTTGACGTTGCGCCTGTCGGATGAACTCGGACAGTGCCGCGCGGGCTTCGTCGGTGCGCAGGCCGTGCAGATCGATCTCACGCTGAATCGACCAATCACCCTTGCGCAGCTTGTGGATCACGTCACGGCCAATGCCCGGACGGCGAAAACTCAGCGCGTCATCGGTGTCGAGCAAGGTGCTGGCATCGAATTCGTCGCTCAGGCAATCGCGCAGCACCGCTGCGTTGTCCTTGTGGTGTTGGTGCGCAATCGGGGCTGGACTGGGGCCGTCCAGCTGAACTTGGCCGTGCGCAGGCAAGCGCTGCACGACACCCACTGCTCGCACAAACAGGTTGCTTTCGGCCTCGCGCTGGCGCGCAGCCAAAGCCTCAGCAGCCGCCTCGGCCTGGGCTTGCGCGTGGGCTTGGGCCAGCTTCTGGCGGACTTTTTTCAGGTCTTGCAAGGCGTTGATTTTCACGGGAAATCCTGGCTGGACGTTGGTGGGCGTGCAGGACGCACAAGCAGATCGGATGCGCCTCAATCGCCCCGATTGCGCATCCAATCGCCGGTCTTGAAAAAGCTGGCATTCAGCCGCTCGCGCAGCACGGGGTCCACATGCGTCTCGGTCATGGCCTGGTCCATGCAGGCCAGCCACTGGTCGCGCTCGAGGACGCCAATCGAAAACGGCATGTGGCGCATGCGCAAACGCGGATGGCCAAATCGCTCGGTGTAATGCTCAGGCCCACCCAGCCAGCCGCACAAAAACCAAAACAGCTTGTCGCGGGCACCATCCAGGGTGTTGCCGTGCGCGTCGCGCAGCGCCTTGTAGCCTGGCTCGATGTCCATCAGGTCATAAAAGCGGTCAACCAAGCTGCGCACAGCCGCTTCGCCCCCGATCCAAGCAAACGGACTGTCCAAGGGCGGCTTTTCTTCGGTGTTCATAGGGCTCGATGGTGCAATGTGCAAAGGGGCAAGCCAACGGCTTTACTGCGCCGATTGGCGCAAAGTCTGCACCACCGGCTGGCGCAACACGCCAGCCAGACTCAGGCTGGCGGCACCCCAGGCCAGCAAGGCTCCAACCAGGCCACCGGCCAAGGGGGCCCACAGGGGCGGCTGCCAAGGAAATTCAAAGGCATAACGGGCCAAGGCCCAGCCCACCAGCAGGGCCATGGCGCTCGCCATGAACCCGGCCAGGCAACCAATGCCCAACAGCTCAGTGCGCTGCACCTGCGCCAGCAGGCTGCGGCCCGCGCCCAGCGCCCGCATGATGGCGTATTCGCGCTCACGCGCTTGGCGACTCGCGCCCACCGCGGCCAACAAAACCATCAGGCCCGCCGCCAAGGTGAAGGCAAACAAAAACTCCACAGCCCGGATCACCTGGTCCATGACCCGCTGGACCTGCGCCAGTGTGCTGCGCATGTCCACACTGGTGATGTTGGGGAAGGCATTGACCATGGCGTTTTCAAAACCTGGCATTTCCTTTGGCGACTGAAAGGCAGCCATGTAGGTCATGGGCAAGTCGGGCATGTGCGAGACCGGAAACAGCATGAAGAAATTGGCCCGCATGGAGGCCCAGTCCACCTTGCGCAAAGAGGTGACCCGCGCCTCGTGTGGCTGACCGGCAATGTCAAAACCCAGGCGGTCCCCCAGCTTCAGGCCCAGCGCCTGGGCAATGCCCTCTTCAACGCTCACGCCATCGGCCTCTTCAGCCTGCCAGCGCCCGGCCACCAAGGGGTTGTGTCCGGGCAAGACCGCGCTGTGCGAGAGGTTGACTTCACGGTCAACGAAACGTTTGCCCCGGTCTGCTTGCAGGTCATCGGGGCCGATGGCCCGGCCATTGATGGCCACCAGACGGCCCCGGATCATGGGGAACCAATCGGGCGCCTCAACACCAGCTTTTTTCAGGTGCGCCAAAAAGGCCTCGGCCTGATCGGGTTGCACATTGATGACAAAGCGGTCGGGCGCATTCACCGGCGTGGCCTGACGCCAGCTGGCGATCAGGTCGGTGCGCAGCAAAACCAGCAAAGCCAACGCCAACAAGCCCACCGACAAAGCACTGACCTGCACCACGGCAAACACCGGCCGCGCCGCCACTTGCCGCGTGGCCAAGCGCAACCAGCGCGGGGCCGATTCATCGGGCACCGCACGGCGTAGCAAAAACAAAGCTGCCGCCGCCAGAGCGGCAAACACCAGGAGCGCCACTGCAAAACCGCCGACCGTGATCAGGCCCAGCGTCAAGTTGCGGCTGACCATGAGCAAAGTGACGGCAAAGCCGAGCAGGCCCATCACCAACACCAGGCCCGAGCGCACCTGCACATGGCCCAGGTCACGGCGAATCACGCGCAGCGGCGGCACTTTGGCCAACTGCAACACTGGCGGCAAGCCAAAGGCCACCAACAGCGTCAAGCCCATGGCCAGACCCATCAGCGCGGGCTGCAGTGTGGCGCCGGGTAAGTTGGCATCGACCAACCCCACCAGCAATTGAACAAAACCCAGGTGCACGCCATAACCGGCCAGCACCCCCAGCAAGCTGGCCACCAGGCCAGCGCCCAGAAACTCTAGGCCATAACTCAATGTGAGTGTGCGCTGGCTTTGCCCCAGGACCCGAAGCAAGGCACAGGCGTCCAACTGCCGCTCGGCAAAGCTGCGCGCTGCCAAGGCCACGGCCACGGCGCACAGCAAAGCGGCCAGTAAAGCCACCAGGTTCAAAAACTGCGAGGCCCGGTCCAAGGTCTGGCGCATCTCTGGGCGGCCGCTGCCCAGCGACTCGACTTTCACGCCGCGCACCTCGGGCTTGTCGGCCTCGGCTTGCGCCCAAGGCAAAAACTGGCCCACGGCAGCATCGCTGCCCGCCACAGCCATGCGCCAGCTCACGCGGCTGGCCGGCTGCACCAGGCCCGTCGAGGCCAAGTCGGTCATGTTCATCATCACACGCGGGGCAAAGCCCATGAAGCCCGCGCCCCGGTCGGGCTCGCGGGTGATGGTGGCGCCGATGCGCAAGCTGCGCTCGCCCAAGCCCAGCTTCTGGCCGACTTGCACATTCAAGGCCTCGAGCAAGGCCGCATCGACCCAAACCTCGCCCTCGGGCGGAATGCTGGCCGCGCTTTGGCCAGCGATCTCCAAGCGGCCACGCAAGGGATAACCGGGCTCCACGGCTTTGAGGGCCACTAAGCGCGTGGCGGGTGGGGCAGCGGGTGACGTGGAAGATGGCGTGTCAGGTGGGGAGGCGGCAGCCGGCGCGTTCATGGCCCGCGCCATGGTCGGGAAACTCACGTTGGTGTTGCTCTGCAAACCGGCATCGCGGGCCTTTTGCACAAAGGCATCGGGTGTGCGCTGGTCGCTCACGACCACCGCATCGCCGCCCAGCAATTGGCGCGCATCGCGCCACAGACCCGACTGCATGCGGTCGGCCAAAAAACCCACCGCCGTCAAGGCCGCCACGGCCAGCGCCACCGACACCATCAACAGGCGCAACTCGCCCGCGCGCAGGTCACGCCACAACTGACGCGCACCCAACTTCAAACCATGCATCCAAGACTGATTGTTCATCCCCAGACCATAACCGAGGGGCGAAGGTCTGGCAGGGCTGGGGGCTTGGCGGGCGCCTGACGCATGCCCGATGTGAGCACCCCATCGGGTCCCAGATAGGTTGGTTTTAAGCCGCACGGCCCCTGATTATGGATTGCTCGCGCGCCAACTCATACGCGGCCTGAACAAAGGATTCCTCCAGGTCTTCCCCCGCAGGGGTCGGCTGGGCATCCGACCAGCGCACGATGGCCACCCGTGCTCCGTCAATCGTTTCCTGGATGGGCACCCTGCACAAGCCACTGGCTTGCATGCGCGAGGCGTGAACCTCCATCGGCATGGCCGCCACCAAATCACTGTGCCGGGCCAGGGTCTCCAAGCCTGTCAGGGTCTGACAGGTCACCGTGCACAGGGGCTCAGCCAAACCAGCCTGCTGAAAGGCACGGTCCAAACCCCGGGCGACCGAACTCTCTAGGCTGGGCAATACCCATTGAGCCCCCACCAACTGCGACAAACTGTGGACGTTTTGCAGCGGATGTCCGGGGCGCACCACCACGGACACCGTGGTGGCATAGAGCGCGCGGGTGACGAACTCAGGCCCCAATTGTTCAGCTGGCAAAGACATCACGGCAAAGTCAGGCGCGCCTTCGCGCAAACCGCCCAACTGAAAACTGGGCGGCACGATGTTCAATTGCACCCCCGGCCAACGCAGCCGAAATGCCGGAATCACCTGGGGCAACAAGGCCATGGTGGCAAAGTGGGACAGCGCCACCACCAAACGTCCTTCTTTGTGGCCCCGTCTTTGCTGCACATCCTCACCGGCTTGACGGGCTTGGCTGCGAATCGCGCGGGCGCGCGGCAGCAAGGCCAAACCATATTCCGTGGCCTGCACGCCGCGCAAGCCTCGCTCGAACAAGGTGACCCCGAGAGACTCTTCCAGACGGCGCAGTTGTTTGCTCACGGCCGGTTGCGAACTGCCCAGCTTGCGAGCTGCAGCCGTCACACTGCCCGCGTCCGCAATTTCAGCCAGCAGCACCAGCGCAGCCGGGTCAGGCATGCCGGCTGGGGTCGACTTGCGGGGCTGCCCGTCGTGGAAAGAGGTGATGGGACCAACTGCAGAGCTTGCGGATTCAGACATCGGGTTACCCATAACAAAAAGACATGATTATTACCTTTTAAAGACTTGTTGGAATACCAACCCCTGACTACCATGGCCTTGTCTGTTCCACGATTCGGAGTCTTGTTTGCCACTGACCCTTGCCGATTGCATGCAGCTGGATGCCCACGACCCCGGTCACAGCCGTTTGGCCCAGTTGGGGGACCGCTTTGACCCGGGCACGCCCGGCACGCTGTATTTCGATGCCAACTCGATCGGGCCCATGCCGCGCACGGCACCCTTGAAAATGCAGGCCGTGCTGCAAGACGGTTGGGCCAAGTCACGGCGGCGCAGCTGGAACGAGCTGGACTGGCTGGAGCAGCCCCGCACGCTCGGTGCCTCGATGGCCCACCTGATCGGGGCGGGCAGCAACGATGTCCGGGTCACGGACACCACCAGCATCAACCAATACAAGTTGTTGCGCTATGCGCTCAGCGTTGCAGCCCCCCGCCGAGTGATCGTGCTGGAACGCCACGTGTTTCCCTCCAACCGCTATGTGGCCGAAGCCATCGCCCGGGACCATCTGGCCGAGCTGCGCTTCATCGACGGTGCGTCCGATTTGCGTGCGGCTCTGGCCCCGCAAGACGTGGCCGTGGTGGCCTTGTCCCATGTGGATTACCGCAGCAGCACGCGGCTGGACATGGCCGATTTGAACCGCTGCATTCGCGCGGCGGGTGCCTTGAGCCTTTGGGATCTGTCACATTCGGCGGGTGCCGTGGCCGTGGCCCTGCGCGAAAGCGACAGCGACTTGGCGGTGGGATGCGGCTACAAATACCTGTGCGGCGGACCTGGCGCACCGGCATTTTTGTACATCCACCCGCGCTGGGCCGATGCCGCCTGGCCTGCCATCTCGGGCTGGATGGGGCATGCCGACACCTTCGCTTTTGAGCCCAACTACAGGCCAGGCGCAGGGGCCGACCGTTTTTTGGTGGGTACCCCCGCTGTCCTGGCCAATGCGGCTTTTTCGGCTGCGGCACAACTGTGGCGCGAGGTCGACCCGCTGGCCCTGAACCAGCGCCACAGGTCATTGACCGACACATTGATTCAACTCTTCGATGAACAGTGCGCCCCTTGGCCCCTGCACTTGGCCAGCCCACGACGTCACGCCCAACGTGGCGGCCATGTGGCCCTGCAGTTCGATGGGGCCGCCGCATTGGCGCAAGCCCTGGTCGCGCAAGGCGTCATCGTTTCTTCGCGCAAACCCGACGCTTTGCGTTGGGGCGTTCACCCCTTGACCACGACCCATCAACAGCTGTGGTCGGCGGTTCAGGTCTTGCGGCAATTGCTGGTCAGCGGCAGCTGGCAGGACACCCGCTTTGAACGCCCCATGGTCTGAACCTTTTTGCCCCTGCCCTCCCCACCGGACCTCCATGATCGTCACCGCCATACCGATTGCCCAAACGAACGCCCCGATACGCCTGGCCGCTGACATCGGCGGCACGTTCACCGATGTGGTCCTTGAAACGCCCTCACGCCGACACAGCTGCAAAGTCTTGACCACACCACGCCAGCCAGAACTGGCCGTGATGGAGGGACTCGATCGCCTGCTCAAAACCTCGGGTCTCGAAGCTGCCCGCATCGAGCTGTTCGTCCACGGCACCACATTGGCCACCAACGCCCTGATCGAGCGCAAGGGTGCGCGCACAGCTTTTGTCACCACCGAAGGCTTTCGGGATGTTTTGGCCATGGGCTTTGAAAAACGCTTTGATGCCTACGACACGAACCTGGAGGGGCCAACCGAGCTGGTGCCCAGACCTTGGCGCTTGACGGTTCGCGAACGCATCGCGGCCGATGGCACGGTGCTGCTGGAGCTCAATGAAGACGACGTCAGAACGGTCGGTGCCCAGATGCGAGATGCGCACATCGAAGCAGTGGCCATCGGGTTCATGCACGCATGGGGCCACCCCGCACACGAACAACGGGCCCGCGACATCCTTGCGCCCATGCTCGGGCCGGATGTGAGCATTTGCCTGTCCTCGGAAGTGTGCCCCGAGATCCGGGAATACGAGCGTTTTTCCACCACCGTGGCCAACGCGTACGTGCGCCCCCTGATGGGCAGCTACCTTTTTCGCCTACAGGACAGCATCCGGCAAAAAGGCCTGCACTGCCCCATGTTGCTGATGATGTCGGGCGGCGGGCTGACCACGCTGGAGTTGGCCGCTCGCTTTCCGATCCGTCTGGTCGAATCCGGCCCAGCGGGCGGTGCCATTTTGGCTGCGCATCTGGCGCGAGAATGCGGCCTGGACAAGGTGCTGGCCTTTGACATGGGAGGCACCACCGCCAAAATTTGCCTGATCAACAACGGCCAGCCTGAAAGGTCACGCCGCTTCGAAATTGGCCGGGTTTGGAAAAACCTCAAAGGCAGCGGCTTGCCCATCCGCATTCCGGTGATCGAACTGGTGGAAATTGGTGCTGGCGGCGGCTCCATCGGCCGGGTCGATGCCCTGCAGCGCATCACGGTCGGACCGGATTCGTGTGGTTCCGAACCGGGCCCCGCCTGCTATGGGCGCGGCGGCGAACTGCCGGCGGTCACAGACGCCAACGTGGTGCTCGGCCGCATCGACGCCGAACGCTTTGCCTCAGGCCGGATGCCACTGGATGCGACATTGGCCCAGCAAGCCCTGATGAGCCATGTCGGCAAAGCTTTGGGCATGGACGCCTTCTGGGCCGCCGCAGGCATCAGCGAGATGGTCGAGGAAAACATGGCCAATGCGGCCCGTGTGCACGCCATTGAGCGCGGTCAAGACTTAGGGAACTTCACCATGGTGGCGTTTGGCGGTGCTGCACCCTTGCATGCTGGTCGACTCGCCCAAAAATTGGGCATCACCCGCGTGATGGTCCCCGCCGGCGCCGGGGTCGGCTCGGCCATCGGCTTTTTACGTGCGCCAGTGGCCTTCGAGGTGGTGCGCAGCGATTTGTCCGTTTTGTTGACGATGGACCCCCAAGCGATCGAGTCCCGGCTAGCGGCCATGCATGCCGAAGCACTGTCGGTGGTGGAAACCGCCAGCGCAGGGGCACCCTTGGAAGTGCTCAGAGTGGCCGAATTGCGTTATGCCGGTCAAGGACATGAACTGCGTGTCCGCCTGCCTCCCGCATCAGACGGCCCCATCGATCTGTCAGCCCTGGCTGCACTTGTAGAAGCTTTTGAAAAATCCTACGAACAAATTTACGGGCTGCGCATACCCGATGGCGAAGTCGAGGCGGTCACCTGGTCGGTCACCGTCTCCACCCTGCCGCAAGCCGTGCAGCCGATCGCCTTGCCTGAAGCGACTCGCCAACGAGAACCCTTATCGACACGGCCGGTTTGGGAGCCCGCGCTGGGCGAACCACGCGAGTTTGGCCTGCACTGGCGCTTTGACCTTCACAGCGGTGAGCAAATCGCAGGCCCCGCTTTGGTGGCCGAAGACGAAACCACCATCGTCGTTCCCGCAGGCTGGATGGCGCGGCTGGATGAGCAAGGCCATTTGATGATGGAGGCTCAATCATGAGCACGCACATGCTGCACGCCATTCGCACACAGGTGATGTGGAACCGGCTGATTTCAGTGGTCGAAGAACAAGCCCAAGCCTTGCTGCGCACCGCATTTGGTTCGGTGGCGCGGGAAGCGGGTGACCTCTCGGCCGGTGTCTACGACACGAAAGGACGCATGCTGGCCCAGGCCGTCACGGGCACGCCCGGGCACGTCAACACGATGGCTGTCGCTGTGGGGCATTTCCTGGCAAGGTTCCCACTGAAAAGTCTGGTCGCAGGGGATGTGCTGGTGACCAACGACCCCTGGATGGGCACCGGGCATCTGTTTGATTTTGTGGTCGTGACCCCGGTCTTTGTCGGGCAACGACCGGTGGCCTTGTTTGCATCCACCTGCCACACCATCGATGTGGGTGGACGCGGCTTCACAGCCGATGCTGCTTCGGTGTTTGAAGAGGGCACCTGCATTCCCCACCTCAAACTGGTGCGGGCCGGAGCGCTCAATGAAGATGTGCTGGCCATCATCCAGGCCAACTCTCGCAACCCCATCGAGGCCAGAGGGGACATCCTGTCCTTGGTCAGCAGCAACGAAGTGGGCAGTCGCCGCCTGGTCGAGATGATGACCGAGTTCAAACTGGCGAGTCTAGACACGCTGGCCGAGCACATTCTTGAGCAATCAGGACGCGCCACCCGCGAAGCCATCGCGCGACTGCCCGATGGACAATGGCGCGCCGAAATGACCATCGACGGCCATGAACATCCCGTGCGCCTGGTGGCCACCCTGCACAAGCAAGGCGAACAGATCCGCGTGGATTACGCAGGCACCAGCGTCGCATCACGCATGGGCATCAATTCGCCCAAATGCTACAGCGACGCTTATTCGGTCTTCGGCCTCAAATGCCTGATCGCGCCCGAGGTCCCGAACAACGCCGGCTCCCTGGCCCCCTTCGAAGTGATTGCCCCCGAGGGAAGCATCGTTCATCCTCAACGGCCCAGCCCGGTCACCGCTCGGCATGTGATCGGACAGATGCTCCCCGACTTGATGTTTGGTTGCTTGGAGCAAGCCCTGCACGGCCAAGTACCGGCCGAATCGGCCGGCAGCATCTGGGTGCTGGCTATGAGCCGGCATCCCGCGCAAGGCAAGGCCTTCAATGTCATGAGTGTCGGTTTAGGCGGCACGGGCGCACGCCCCACCAAAGATGGTTTGTCGACCACCGCTTTTCCAAGTGGCGTCGGTGGCATTCCGGTTGAAATCACGGAAGCGCAATCACCACTGGTGTTCTGGGAAAAAGTGTATTTGCCCCACTCGGCCGGTGCCGGTCAGTGGCGCGGGGGCCTGAGCCAGCGCATCGTGATCGGCACCCGTGACGCAGTGGGTTTTGACTGCTCGGCCGCCACCTTTGACCGCCGTGCCTACCCGGCCCGTGGCCGCAATGGCGGCATGTCGGGCACCCCCGGACGGGTCGAGATTCAATCGGCCAGTGGTGTGCCAACCCCACATGAAAGCAAAAGCACCATTCACATCCCGAACGGTGGACGTCTTTGCATTGAACTGCCCGGCGGCGGTGGTTTTGGTCCACTCGAACAACGAGACCCGGCGCTCTGCGCGCAGGATACGGTCAACCATGCGACTGCCCCCCCAGATCTTTCACCCCTGTCCTTCAACCCACTCCCCAGGAGTTCTTCATGAAACTGATCCAACGTCTGACGTATTCATTTTTTCTGCTGCTCATGGCGCTGCCATGGTCAGCACACTCCGCCGATTACAACGGCACGATCCGCATTGTGGTGGGATTCCCGCCTGGGGGAGCGACCGATGTTGTCGCGCGCATTATGGGTGAAAAATTGCGCGTGATCATGAACCAGCCGGTCATTGTGGAAAACAAACCCGGAGCCGGCGGCATGGTTGCCACGCAACAGCTCAAGGCTGCAGCGCCCGACGGCGCCATGGTGATGCTGACCATCGACCATTCCCATGTGATCATTCCCCTGACCTTCAAGGCGCCCGGATACGACCCTATCAAGGACTTCACAGCCTTGGCAGGTGTCGCCAGTTATTACAACGTCATGGCCCTGTCCAGCACAATTGCCGCCAAAACCCCTACGGAGTTTGGCACCTGGCTCAAAGCCAATCCGGGCAAGGCCAATTACGGCATCCCTGCCGTCGGCAGCGTGCCCCAATTTGCGGGTCTGCTGGTGGGCAAGTCACTGGGCACACCCATGGTGGCCATTCCTTACCGGGGTGGCGCACCCCTGGTCCAAGATCTGCTGGGTGGGCAAGTGCCCGCAGGATTTTTGTCCCTGACCGAATCCATCGAGCACCACCGCAATGGAAAAATGCACGTCATGGCCGTATCGGGCACCAGCCGTGCCAAATCAGCACCCGACATTCCCACCTTCCAGGAGTTGGGCATCAAAGGGGTCGACAAGAACCCCTGGCTGGCATTTTTTGGCCCCAAAGGCTTGCCGCCCGAATTTGTGGACCGCTTCAGCCGTTCGGTGGCCACGGCCCTGGCGGACCCAGAAGTCGTTGAAAGAATGTCCAAATTGGGCAATGTGGCCACCTACGCCAACCCAGTTCAACTGCAGGAATGGGTGTCCTCTGCCACCTTGCACTGGGGTCCGGTCATCAAGGAATCAGGGTTCGAATTGCAATGACAACGTGACTGAAAAAGTCACGCGGGCCTGAGCAGGCGCAAAAAAAGGCCATTCGATGAATGGCCTTTTTGAATGATTTTGGTGGTGATAGGTGGATTTGAACCACCGACATCAGCATTATGAATGCTGCGCTCTAACCAACTGAGCTATATCACCTGAGTTTGTTGGCACAAGCCACCAAGCCAAAAATTATACACAAGATTTCCGGGTATACCGGCAAGTTGGCGTAACAATTGGCGCATGAAACAGCCAACACCAAAACCAGCCGACCAGGAAACCTGTCAACAAGCAGCCCAAGTGATTTGGGACCATTGGCAATCAGGCCAAGTGCTGAGCAAGCTGCCCGAGGCCAGCCGACCCTGGACGGCAGCGCAAGGCTACGCCGCACAAGCGCAATTGCCCACCGTGTCCGGCCGTCAGGTGGTCGGCTGGAAAATCGCTGCCACCAGCGCCAACGGACAATTGCACATCAACGTGAGTGGCCCATTGGCAGGCCGCTTGTTGTCGGGTCAGGTGTTTGAAAGCGGCGCCACCGTGCCGTCTGCCGGCAACCGCATGCGTGTGGCCGAGCCGGAGTTTGCCTTTGCCATGGCGCAAGACCTGCCACCGCAAGCCGCGCCGTACACCCCACAGCAAGTCATGGCCGCCGTGGCCAGTTTGCATCCGGCCCTGGAGGTGCCCGACTCGCGGCTGGAACCCTTTACCGCAGCGGGAGAAGCACAACTGCTGGCCGACAACGCCTGTGCCCGCCACTTGGTGCTGGGCCCGGCCGCGCCCGATGTCTGGCGCGAGCTGGACTTGAGCACCTACCCGGTGAAGGCCCGGGTCGAACAGGGCAACCTACTGAAGTACACCCGTGAGGGCACGGGCGGCAATGTGCTGGGCGACCCGCGCATCGCCCTGACCTGGTTGGCCAACCAGCTGTCGAGCTTGGGCATCACCTTGCAAAAGGGCCATGTGGTGACCACCGGCACCTGCATGGTGCCACTGGAGCTGCAGCCCGGTGACAGCGCCAGCGCCGATTACGGCCCGCTGGGCCGTGTTGAGATGATTTTTTCGGAGACTTGAACCATGACCCAACCCACATTGGCCCTGATTGGCACCGGCGGCACCATCGCAGGCGCAGCCAGCGCCGCATCCAGCAGCACCGATTACCAACCCGCCAGCCTGAGCCTGGCCGCCGTGGTCGACACCGCGCCGGAACTGCGCCAGCGCTACGCCATCGAAGTCACCCAGCCCATGCAACTGGCCAGCTACGACGTGCGGCCCGAGCATTGGCTCGATCTGCATGCCGCCGTGATGCAAGCGGTGCACAACCCCGATGTGGTGGGCATCGTGGTCACCCACGGCACCGACACGCTGGAAGAAACCGCCACCTTTTTGCACCTGAGCGTGGACACGCACAAACCCATCGTGGTGGTGGGGGCCATGCGCCCCGCCACGGCCTATTCGGCCGATGGCCCGGCCAACTTGCTGGACGCCTGCAGTGTGGCCGCCTGCCCCGGTGCGCGGGAGCGCGGCACCTTGGTGGTGATGAACGGTCGCATCCATTCGGGCCTGTGGGTCGGTAAACGCCATGTGAGCAGTGTCGAGGCCTTTGACAGCCCACTGGCCGGTGCCGTGGGCGAGGTTGCCGATCAAGCGGTGCAGTGGTTCCGCAGCGCTGGGCGCGCACCCACCGTGGCCTGGAAAACGCCAGCCGCTTGGCCTCGGGTGGACATCGCCGTGGCTTATGCCGGGGTGGACGAGACCGCCCTGCGCGCCTTTGTGGCCGCCGGGGCGCAGGGCATCGTGCACGCCGGGTTTGGCAACGCCAACACGCCCACGGCCTACCGCGCTTTCATTCAGTCATTGCCTGCACAAGGTGTGTTGCTGGCCCGCTGCGCCCGCTTCATCACCGGCAGCGTGACGCGTGCCAGCGTCTACGCCGATGCGCAACACGGCATCCTGACCGCAGGCCCACTGCCACCGCACAAGGTGCGCATCGTCATGCTGCTGGGCCTGGCGCACGGCATGGATGGGCCCGCGATTCAAACCTGGATTGACCAGATTTTGCTGGCCGGCTGAAACCCGCTGCTCAGCGCGGTCGCTGAGTCCAATACAGCACCGTGCCACTGATGCTGGCCATGACCATGAGGCCCACAAAACCGGCGCGGTAGGTGCCAAACAGGCCCGACAAGGCGCCGAACATGGGCGGCCCCACGACCACGCCCAAAAACGTGAAAGCCAGTGTGCCCCCTGTGGCCATGCTGGCCATGCCGGGGGGGGCGCGGCGGGCCACTTCGGCCAAGTACACGCCGTTCCAGCCGATGGCCGAGGCCCCAAAGCCCACCAAAATGGCGATCACCACAGCGTGCGGCGTGTCGGTGGTCAAAAAGGCCGAGGCCAAAGCGCCCAAGGCCATCATGCTGGCCAGCAGCAGCAACATGCGCCGAGCGCCCAACCAGCGGTCAGCCACATAACCCCAGACCACGCGCCCGCCAATGCCGCCCAACTGCGTGACCGACAAAGCCAGCCCCGCCGCCACCAGACCGTAAGACAAATCGTCGTGCAAAAAAGTCACCAAATACGTGGTGAGCGACAGCTGCACCATGGAAAACATGAACGAACAAGACGCCATGGTGAGCAGTGACCGATGCGCCAGCACCAGACGGATGGGCTCGATCAAACTGCCCCAGCGGATGCGGGTGTCCGGTTGGCGGTCGCTGTCCAGCTCTGCCCGCAGGCTTTGCGACACCCAGGCGCACAGCAGGCAAACCCCTGCCACCGCCACCAAACTGAGTTGCCAATTGCCCAGCAGCGCCAAAGGCGGCACCACCGCACCCGCCAGCATGCTGCCCAAGGGCACACCGGTTTGCTTGATGGAAAACACCAGCGACATTTGGTGCTTGGGGGTGGTGCGGGCCAACAGGTGCGAGCTGGCCGGTGTGATCGGGCCATAACCCAGCCCAATCAAAACCGCGCCCAGCACCATGCAAGGCATCCAAGGCACAGCGCACAAGATCAAGCCCAAGGCACACAAGACCAGGCCCCACTGGCTCACGCGAATGGCCCCCATGCGGGCCACCGTGGCGCCGCCCATCAAGGTGGCCACCATGGCGCCGGCATAAGTCACCGACACGTACAAACCCACCAAGGCGGGCGAGACCTGCAATGTCTGCGCCACCACGGGGGCCACCACGGGCAGGCTCAACAAGGCCATGGCGACCATGGCTTGGATCACCAGGGTCAGCAGCAAGGGCCACCAGTTGCTCATCGTTTCATCTCCCGTACAGGCGAGAAGACCTCCAGGGGGCCGCAGCGATCACACCCAGCATCAGTTGGCTTTGACGCCCGCCTTGACCAACAAGCTGCCCAAAGTGTCGATCTCGTTTTTCAGGTGGGCCCGCAAGGCTTCTGGCCGCGCGAGCTCCACGCCCACGGCCGAAATGCCCATGGCCTCCAGGCGCTGGCGCACCTCCGGGTCGGCCACTGACTTTTGCAGGGCCGAGGTCAGCTGATCGAGCACTGGCTTGGGAGTCCCTTTGGGCGCATATAGGCCAAAGGAGATGTTGATGTCAAAGCCTTCCACACCGGCATCGCTGATGGCGGGCACTTCAGGCAATTGGGGCAAACGGGCTTTTCCGGCCGAGGCATAGGCCTTGATTTTGCCGCCCTTGACCGAGGGCACTGTGCCCGAGGTCTGGTCACACAAAATGTCCACCTGGCCGCCCATCAGGTCGGTCAAGGCCGGGCCCGTGCCCTTGTAAGGGATCTCGTTGAGCTTGACGTTCAGCGCGTTCATCATCATCAGGCCGCACAGGTGCGAGGCCGAGCCCACGCCCGCATGCGCCAGGCTGACTTTGCTGCCGTTGGCTTTCACGTAGGCCACGAACTCGTTCAGGTTTTTGGCCGGGAACTCGTTGCGCGCCACGATCACCATGGGGCCGCTGGTGGCCCGGCCAATCGGCTCAAAATCGTCCACCGGGTGGTAAGGCAGGCTTTTGTACATGGCCACATTGGTGGCGTGGCTGACGTGGATCATCAGCAAGGTGTAGCCATCGGCTTTGGCGCGGGCCACTTTGGCCGTGCCAATCGAGCCCGAGGCGCCAGCGGTGTTGTCCACCACGATCTGCTGGCCCAGGTGCTTTTGCATGGCCCCGGCAAACAAGCGCGTGATGGTGTCACCCGGGCCGCCTGCAGCATAGGGCATGACCATGGTGACGGCGCGGTTGGGAAAGTCTTGCGCCGAAACCTGAAAAGCGCTGAGGGCCAGCAGCAGGGCCAAGCCGGTGCGAATGAAACGAATGTGCATGAAAGTCTCCTTTTTTTTCAGGCCGCAGTGTGACCGATCAGGCCAACAAGCGTTGGCGGATTTCCAGAGGGCTCAACACCTGAAGGGGTTCAGCGCCGCCACCGGGAATGCCCACTTGCGTGGCGTTCAGCAGCATGGACACCATCACATAGGTGCCCGACAAGACCGTCAGGTCCACCACCGCCTGCTCACCCATGCAGGCCACGGCCTCTTGCCACAAGGCATCGGGCACGCGGTGGTTCAGTGAGAGTTGAATGCAAAAGTCATACACCAAGCGTTCGTCCTCTTGCATGCGGCTGGGCCGTCGGCATTGCTGCAAATCAAGCATCACCGCGTCCGACAAACCCGCCTTGCGCGCAATGGGTTCATGCGCCCACCACTCGAATTGCGCGTTCGAGATGCGCGCCTGGATCAGAATGGCCAACTCGTTCAGGCGTTTGTTGACCGAGGTCTTGAACCGCAGGTAGTCCAGAAAGTCAAAGGCACGCCGGGCCATCTCAGGGCTGCGCAACAGCGCGTTGTAGGGGCCGCCGAGGGCCGCGCTGGACACCTTGAGGATGTCATCGGCCAACGGCCGCACCTCGGGGGGCAATTCGTCGTAACGGATCTGGGCGAATCGTTCGGTCATGAAGCGTTCCTGCAAAAAATAGGGAAGACACCAGCGCTCGATAACCAAAGCCTGTACAGCCGCGTTAAACAGGCAAGATGCACTGAGCAACGCGCGAACCTAACAACAAAGCACAGGCTTCTGAGTCACCCACATGACTGGCAAGCCGCCACGCTTGGCCTGGGTCTGGGCCACACTTGCTGCTGCTTGCCCTTGCGTGGACGCTTTGGCCATGAACACTTGGCCTGTTACGCTTTTACCCTTAACCCCTGTGGACGGAACCCTCTCATGCTGAAATTTTTCTTCAACGCTGCGCCCAACCCCATGAAGATCACCCTGCTGCTCGAAGAGCTGGCCCTGCCTTTTGAGGCCGTGCCAGTGGACACGCGCAAGGGCGAACAATTTGCGCCCGCCTTCCTGGCTGTCAACCCCAATGCCAAGGTGCCTGCCATCACCGATGGTGACGTGACTGTGTTCGACAGCAACGCCATCTTGCTGTACTTGGCCGACCGCGAACAAAAATTTGTGCCCGCCATGGCGCAGGCCAAAGAGCGCGGCGCAGCCCTGTCCTGGTTGCTCTTCATCGCCAGCGGCATCGGCCCCTTTTCCGGGCAATCGGTGCACTTTCGCCACGCCGCTCCTGAGCCCAAAGACTACGCCCTGAACCGCTACGACTTTGAAGCCCACCGCCACTGGGGCGTGCTGGAAAAGCACCTGGCGCAAAACACTTACATGCTGGGCGAGCACTACAGCATCGTCGACATGGCCCTGTGGGGCTGGGCCCGCATGTTGCCTTATGTGCTGGGCACGGGGGATGCCACTTGGACGCAGTACCCCCACATCAAACGCCTGCTGGATGGGGTCAACGCCCGCCCGGCGGCCCAGCGTGCCGAGGCCTTCAAGACGCGTTACACCTTCAAGACGGAAATGGACGCGGACGCCAAAAAATTCATGTTCCCGCAAAACGAACGGCTGAACAACGCCTGAGGTTCACCGTGAACCTGACAGGGGGGTGGCAGTGGCATTGGCGTGCCTGGCGTTCGCAAAAACGTTGGGCACCCGCTGCGGCAGAAATTTCAGATTGGCTGCTGGCGCAAGCCATGCCGCGTCAACAACTGGTGTTGATCGGACCGAGCGCAGGCTGGATGTTGCCCACCGAATGGCTGACTCAATTTGAGGAAGTGCATGCCTGGGACATCGACCCCTTGGCGGCACCTTTGTTTCGCTGGCGTCATGGTCAAGCTTTGAAGCGTGCAGGCACGCGCCTGAACCTGCACACCGGCGATGGCTTGGCGCAACTGGATGAATTGACACGCACCCTGCCCAGCGCCTTCTTCTGGTTTGACAACGTCCTGGGGCAATTGCGTTTCACTGACCCCTCGCCGGATGCCGTAGAGCAGCGCTTGAAAAATTTGCAGCGCCAGCTCAAGAGCGTGGCATGGGGCAGCGTCCATGACCGGATGTCAGGCCCCCACACCCCTGGCACCCACTTCTCTGTGGCCTGCCGCAGTGTGGCCGGATTGGCCATGGAAACCCCAGAAGGGCAGGCCTGGCTGCTCCAAATGGGGGCCATCAGTCCTTGGCTGGACCACTTGACCGAAGGCGTCTTGCCCCAAGGCACGCCTGTGCAGTACACCGCGTGGCCATTCAAACCGCGGTATGCGCATTGGCTCGAAATGGGCTGGACTGTCGCTGCCTAGTGCCGCAAGTCCAGCGCCCAATACTGGCCCACCAGATCGTGTCCAAACGAATGGTGCTTCTCTTCAGACAACAACACAAAACCCGCGGTTTGGTAGATCTGCCTGGCCGCGTGCAGGATGTCGTTGGTCCACAAACTCAGTGTTTGGTAGCCCCGGGCTTTGGCAAAAGCGATGCACTCCTGGGTCAAGCGCCGCCCCAGACCCGTGCCGCGCACCTCGGGCTCCACATACAACAAGCGCAGCTTGGCCTCGGTGTCCGAGACCTTGACCACAAACGCTGAACCCACCACCCGGCCCTCGCACTCGGCGATCCAGGCGTTTTCTTTTTCCGGGTCAAAATTTTTCACAAACTGCGCCGCGATCTCGGCCACCAAGGCCTCGAAGGTGCCGTCCCAGCCGTATTCCTGCGCGTACAAAATGCCTTGCCGATGCGCCACCCAGCCAATGTCACCCACTTGCAGGCTGCGCAAAACAAGCTTGGGCGTCATGCCTTGTCACCGCTTTCATAACGCTGCCCCAGCGCCAGCAATTGCGGTGTCTCAATCACCGCATTCAAGCCGTCGAAATCGAGCATTTTCTCTTGCCAGGGCCGCGTGGTCTGGTGCGTGTGCAAGCTGGCGTAATAGCCTTGCAGCGTGTGCAACACGGCCCGCGCCGTGCCACCCGGGAAGATCACGATCTTGAAACCGCGCTCACCCAACTCTGCCGCGCTTTGCACCGGCGTCTTGCCGCCTTCGACCATGTTGGCCAATAGCGGCACACGCTTGGCGAACTGCGCGCAGGCACGGTTCATCTGCTCATCCGAGCGCAAAGCTTCGATGAACAAGGCATCGACGCCGCATTCCAGATAGCGCTCGGCCCGCTCCAGTGCGGCGTCCAGACCTTCCACCGCCACCGCATCGGTGCGCGCCAAAATCAGCGTGTTTTTGTCGTGGCGTGCGTCCAGTGCGGCGCGCAGCTTGCCTTGCATCTCGGCCACCGGTACCACGCCCTTGCCGTCCAAATGGCCGCAACGCTTGGGGAAGGTCTGGTCTTCGATCTGGACCATCGCGGCCCCGGCGCGTTCGAAGTCGCGCACCGTGCGCTGGGTGTTGAGCGCATTGCCAAAGCCGGTGTCGGCGTCCACGATCACCGGAATGTTGACGCGATCGGTGATGTGGGCCAGGGTCTGCGCCACTTCGGTGGCGGTGGTCAGGCCAATGTCCGAGCGGCCCAGCCGCGTGTAGGCGATCGAAGCACCCGACAAATACAGCGCTTCAAAGCCGGCTTGTTGCGCCACCAGCGCGGTGAGCGCGTCGTACACACCGGGGGCCAACAGGGCCTGAGGTTGTTGCAGGCGCTGGGTCAAAAAGCATTGGGCCAAGGTGGTGGGCTGACTCATGGTGCCGAATCCTTCAAAAGTTGTCGCGCGGTGTGGGCGGCGATGTGCCCACCCGCGATGGCGCTGAGCAAACCGTTGCCCGACAGATAGCCCCAAACCGCCTGACCCGACACACCCCGCGCCGCGCCGCCTGCGGCCAGCAGGTTGGGCAAGGGCGTGCCGTCTTGTCGCAGCACGCGGGCTTGCGCGTCGATGTCGAGACCGCCTTGGGTGTGGAACAAGGCACCCGTGACCTTGATGGCATGGAAAGGGGCTTGCAGCGCGCGCTTGAAACTGCGGCCTGTCACCGTGTCGGTGCCGGGTTGCACGGCGTTCAAAGTGGCTTGCAAGGCCTCTGGTGGGCAGCCGATCAGTTGCGCCAAGGCAGTCGCATCTGCGGCATGCTGCACGGCGCCAGCGGTTTGCGCCGCCACAAAATCGGGGAACGCTTGTGCAAACGCGAGCAGCGCATCGTCGAACACATTCCAGGCCACACCGCCCGGCTGCGCCAACACATGCACCGCTGCCTCGGAATAGCCTTGGGTTTCATCGTGAAATCGCTGGCCTTGGGCATTGATCTGCACGCCACCTTCCATCATCAGCGCCCACGAGATCAAAGCGCCTTGCGGAATGGCCCATGAGCCATGGCCCTGGTAAGCCCCCAAGTCGGCCAGGCGTGCGCCCAGCAGTTGGCCCCAGGCGATCGCGCTGCCATCGTTGCCCACATGGCCTGCATAGGTGGCCTCGGCCATGTCGGGCAGCAGGTCTTGCACCATGGCCGTCGCCCCACCAAAGCCATTGCAAGCCAGCAGCACCGCATCACAACGGATGCGCTCGGTTTGCCCGTCGGGCCTCACGAAACCTACGCCGTGGATGCGTTGGTCCGCATCGGCCCACAACTCGGTCACTTGCGCTTGCGTCAAAACCACCACGCCTGCAGCATCGGCTGCGGCTTGCAAGCGGCTCATCAAACCCGCGCCGGTTTTTTCGGGTACGGCATGCATGCGGTGGGCGCTGTGGCCGGGGTACAAAAAGTTGTCGAGCACTTGCCAGGGCAGTCCGTGGTGAACCGCCAAGGCGTCCATCGCTGGGCCGATGTGCTGCGCATAGGCCTGCACCAGATGCGGCGCGGCTTGCCCGTGCGCCTTGGACTGGATGTCGGCAGCAAAGGCTTGAACGCTGTCGGTGATGCCTTGCGCCTGTTGCGCCAGGGTACAAGGCGCCGGGATGAAGCCGGAAGACAAAGCCGTGGAACCCGCTGCAAACGCATCACGCTCCAGCACCACGCACTGAATACCCCATCGGTGCAAGGCGAGCGCCGCTGTCAGGCCGCAAGCGCCTGCGCCCACGATGACCAAGGGCGTGTGATCCCCGGCTTGCACGTCAGCTGGAAATTCGTCAGCCGGGCGAACTTGCGGCAGCGGCGCGTTCATGGTTTCAGCCTAAGAGCTTCAAAAAAGTGGCACTGTCCATCACCTCGCCCACCGATGCCATGTCGGCCAGCGCCGCCTGGTGCGCGGCTTCGCTGAAAGCGGCGCAACCGTCCGACAACACAACGACGTGGTAGTCGCGCACATGGGCGTCACGCACCGTGCTGGCCACACCGCCATTGGTGACAATGCCGCAGACCACCAGCGTGTCGATGCCCGATTTTTTCAGCACCCAGTCGAGCTGCGTGTTGAAGAAGGCCGAATACGCCACCTTGAACACCGACACATCGACCAGCGGGGACAACACATCGACATTGGCCTGCCCTCGGCTGCCCGGGGCGAAGTCGCCCTTGCGCAAAAACGGGCGGCGCTCTTTCAGGTGGGCCGAGATCATCGGCTCGCCCTGCGCATCGGGCCACAGGGTGAACAGGCTGGCCGTGACCAGGCCGCCACGGCCTTTGATGGCACGCGCCACCGGGGCCACGCGCTCGGGCAGCTTCACCGCCTCAGCGCTCAGGGTGTTGCCCCGGGCATAGGCCCCGTCAGGGGCCAGAAAATCGTTTTGCAGGTCGACAATGACCATGCCCAATGTCGCGTTCTTCAAGTTCATGCTGTGCGCTCCACCAACAAGTTGCCCAATGTGTCGACCCGTCCTTCAAAGCCCGGCTCCAACCACACCGTGGTGTCGGGCTGTTCCAAAATCGCGGGGCCTTGCACCACGGTGCCCACGGGCAGGCTCAGGCGCTCATAGCGCTGGGCCGTCCACCATTGGCCCTGGTGGTACACCTGCTGCTCGCCCACCGGGGTGGTGCGGCCCTCGCCTTGCGGGGCCAGCACCGCCAAATCGAACTTGGGACGCCGCCCGATGCGCGCATAGCGCAGGTTCATCACCCGGATCACCGGGCCTTGCAGCACGCGGCCAAAGGCGTGATGGTAAGCCGCTTCAAACGCCGCCAACAAACCCGCTGCAATCAAAGCTTCGCGCTTGACAGGCACTTGCAGTGTGTGGGTTTGGCCCATGTAGAGCATGTCAAAGCTGATGACTTCATCGACCCGCACAAAGTGGACACCCGCAGAATCCAAACGCACCTGGCAAGCCTTGGCCAATGTGTCCAAGCGTTGCAGCAACTCGGGCCAAGCCACATCGGCCAGTGCCACATTCAAGGTTTGCACCGCGTCGTGGCGCATGTCGGCCATCACGCAGCCGAGCGCCGAGGTGACGCCCGGGTAACGCGGCACGATGCCGGTGGTCACACCCACCTCGCGCATCATGGCGCACACATGCAGACCGCCGCCACCGCCAAACGGCATGTAAGCAAACTGGCGCGGATCATGGCCACGCTCGATTGACACCACGCGGATCGCGCCGGCCATCCGGGCATTGGCGACTGTCAAGATGGCTTCGGCCGCGGCCATCGCCGTCAAACCCAAAGGCTCGGCCACATGCAGGGCAATGGCTTGTTCGGACAAGCCCGAATCGAGTTTGTTCAGCAAGCCGCCACCCAAAGGCCGGTCGGCCGCGATGCGACCCAACAGCACATTGGCGTCGGTCACCGTGGGCCGGGTGTTGCCGCGCCCATAGCAAGCCGGGCCGGGAATGCTGCCGGCCGACTCGGGGCCCACTTGCAGCATGCCACCCGCATCGACCGAAGCGATCGAGCCGCCCCCAGCGCCGATGGTTTCGATCTGGATCATGGGCGAGCGCACCACCAAGCCAAACTCGATGGAGGTTTGTGCGGCCAGCGCCGCCTCGCCACCGGCCACCAACGACACATCAAACGAGGTGCCGCCGATGTCGCCAGTGATGACGTTTTCAAAGCCCGAAGCGCGGGCGATTTCGGCGCAAGCCATCACGCCCGCTGCGGGGCCTGACAACGCGGTGCGCACCGGCACATCGCAAGCAGTCTGGCGCGACATCACGCCGCCATTGCTTTGCACGATCAGCAATTCACCGCCAAAGCCTTGGGCACGCAAATCGCCATCGAGCCGCTGCAAATAGCCGCCCACCACCGGCTGCAACGCCGCATTGAGCGTGGCCGTGGAGCAGCGCTCGAACTCGCGGATTTCAGGCAGCACTTCGCTGGCCGCCGTCACATAGCTGTTGGGCCAGATTTCGCGCACAGCAGCGACTGCGGCTTGTTCATTGCCGGGGTTGGCATAGGCGTGCACAAAGAACACACACACGGCCTCGCAGCCTTCCGCCAGCAGGGCGCGGGCTTGTTCGCGCACTTGTTCCAGATTCACAGGTGTGTGCAGTTGGCCATCGGCCAGCACGCGCTCGTCTACCTCCAGACGCCAGGCACGGGGGACCACGGGCGTGTAGCTGCCGCGCAGGCCCCAGGTTTGCGGGCGGTCGCGGCGGCGCATCTCCAGCACGTCGCGAAAACCGCGTGTGGTGATGATGCCGGTGCGGGCGATCTTGCGTTCCAGCAAAGCGTTGGTGCCCACGGTGGTGCCGTGCACGATGGTGGCGATGTCTTTGGCGCCTTCGGCACCGGTGACTCCGGTCACTTTGGCGATGCCGTTCATGAAACCCCGGGCTTCTTCACCCCGGGTCGAGGGCACTTTGACGATGCGGGCCTGGCCGGTTTTTTCGTCCAACACAAACAGGTCGGTGAAGGTCCCGCCGACGTCCACGCCCACCACCCAATGCGGTTGATTCACAGACTGCTCGCTCATGCTTGTTCCTTGGTGTAACCCAGTGCCACATCGCTGGCGCGGTCTTGTTCTGACCGGTCTGCCGGGTTGCCCCAGCCTCCGCCGCCGGGTGTTTGCAGGCGCACGCGGTCGCCTTTTTTCAACTGGATGCCCAGCATTTTGGAGACCATGGGCGGCGTCTTCCACTCACCGTTTTGACAATATTCAAACACGTTGGGCAAAGCCGGTTGGCCGCCGTGGATGCCCTTAGGGGCCGACTTGCCGCGCTCGCCAAAGATGAAGGCCTCGGCACTGTCTTCGAGCAACTCGATCTCATAGATCGCACCCAAACCGCCCCGGTGCTGGCCGTCTCCGCCCGAGCCAGGGCGCAAGGCCCATTGGGTGAAGCGCACCGGGTAGGCCGCCTCAAGAATTTCCATCGGCGGGATCGTGGCGGTGGAGATCGGCGCGTTGCCGTGCGACAAACCGTCGCCATCCGAATGGCCGCCGTGCCCGCCGCCAAAAAAGCTGAACATCACCCAGCGCTGGCCTTGGCGTTTGTCGTCGGTGCGGTGCCCGGCGATCGACAAGGCGTTGATGGTGCCGTAAGCATGGGCCACCGCCCGCTTGGGGTCGGCCAGGGCGGTGGCGCTGAAGATCACATCGATCATGCGCAAAATCGTTTCGGTGTAGCCGCCCACCGGCCGGGGCCGCGACGCGCTGATGACCAAGCCATCAGGGATGACGAAGTCCACCGCGTCGAGCACACCCGCATTGGCCGGCACATCGGGGAACACATGCTTCAAAGCCACATAACAAGCGGCCACGGCTGTGGCCCGCGAAATGTTCACCGGCCCGGCGCACTGCGCCGAGGTGCGCGAAAAGTCCAGCGTCAAGCGGTCACCGGCCACGCTCATGTCGAGCGCAATCGTCAGCAGCTCGTCTTTCACGCCGTCGTTGTCCAGCACGTCTTCAAAACTGTAACGGCCGTCGGGCAGGCTGCCGATGTGCGAGCGCATCAGGCGCACGGCTCGCGAGCGCAACTCCGCCAAGGCCTGCGCCACTTTGGCGTCGCCGTATTCGTCGAGCAAGCCGTCCAGGCGACGTGCACCCAATTCGAGCGCGGCCAGCTGGCCGTTCAGGTCGCCCCACAGGCTGTCGGGCAGGCGGGTGTTGGCGCGCAGAATCGCCAACACATCGTCGCCCAGTACACCGCCGCGCAAGATGCGCACTGGCGGGATCTGCACCGCTTCTTGCCAGCACTCGGTCGCGGCCGGGTTGTAGTTGCCGGGCACCGCACCGCCCACGTCGTGCCAGTGCGCGGCCGAAGCCAAAAAGCAATACAGCTGCCCGTTGCGAAAGCAGGGCTTGACCAGCTTGAAGTCGTTGGCGTGGGTGCCGCCTTCGTAGGGGTCGTTGAACAGCCACACATCGCCCGGCTGCATGCCACCCCGCTCAGCCGCCACGCGCATGGCGGCGCGCACGGCAAAAGCCATGGCCCCCACAAACACCGGCAGGCCCGACTTGCCCTGGATCAGGGTGTCGCCAGTGATGGCGTCGTACAGGCCGTGGCAGGCGTCGTGCGCCTCGGCAATGATGGGGTTGAAGGCGCTGCGGTAGAGCGTCGCGTCCATCTCATCGGCGATTTGTTCGAGCCGGCCGCGCAGCACGGCCAGGGTCACGGGGTCCATGGCAGCGGGTGTTTGTGAAGCTGAAACCATTGGGTTCATCCTTGTTGTTTTTGTTTGAGCAAGGGCAGCAAACCACCTGCATCGACCATGTCCATCAGAAAGTCGGGAATGGACGCACACGCGAGCGCCTGGCCGTTGGCACGGCGCACCTGAGGTGTGTCGCCGAGAAAGTGCAATGCCACACGCTCGCCTTCTTCGATCTTGTCGGCTTCGGGACAAGTCAGCAGCAGCAAGCCCAGGTTGAAAGCGTTGCGGAAATACAGACCGCTGTACGACGGCGCGATCACCGCCGCAAGCCCCAAGTGCCGCAGCACCCCTGCCGCCTGCTCGCGGGATGACCCAATGCCAAAGTTGGCCCCAGCCACGATCACATCGCCCTCTTTCACGCCCGAGGCGAAGTCACTGCGCACCGCCTCCAGGCAATGCCAGCCGATCACTTCCAGACCGTGCTTCATGTAGGCGCCAGGGGCCAGCGCATCGGTGTCCACATCGGCACCCACACGCCAAACTCTTGCGTTTTCGAAACAGCGCTTGTTCATGCCCACACCTCGCGTGCATCGCTGATGCGCCCGCGCAAGGCCGAAGCCGCCACGGTGTAGGGCGAGGCCAAATACACGTTCACACTGGCCGGGCCCATGCGGCCCTTGAAGTTGCGCGCTGTGGTCGAAATCACGGTGGAGCCTTCTGGGAAAGTCGCGCCGTAACCCGCACACGCACCGCAGCTGTTGGGCAGCACCGTAGCCCCGGCGTCCAGCAAGGTTTGCATCACGCCTTCTTGTGTGGCCTGGGCTTGTTCACGGGCACTGGCCGGGGCCACCATGAGCTGCACCCCAGCGGCGACACGCTGGCCTTTGAGCACCGAAGCGGCGGCCCGCAGGTCTTCCAGCTTGGCGCCGGTGCAAGCGCCGATGTAGGCGATGTTGGGGTGGATGTTGGCAAACTCGCCCACATCCCGCGTGTTGGCCGGGCTGTGCGGCGCTGCCACCTGGGGGCTGAGGCTGCTTGCATCAAAGCTGCGCTGTTCAAACTCGGCATCTTCGTCGGTGTGCCACTGCTCAGCCCCGGCCAAATGCGCCGGGTCCACACCCACACCCCGCAGGTAGTTCAAAGTGGTCTCGTCGGCGGCGATCAGGCCCGCCTGCGCACCCATCTCGGCGCTCATATTGGACAGCGTCATGCGCTCGGCCATCGACAGCGCCTGCACGGCAGGCCCTGCGAACTCCACGGCTTGGTATTGGCCACCGTTCATGCCAAATCGCCCGACCATGTGCAGCATCATGTCCTTGGCCGACACACCGGCTTGCAAACGGCCCGACCAATGCATGCGCAAGGTACGCGGCACCTGCACCCAGATCTGACCGGTGACGCAAACGCCCAGCATCTCGGTCGCACCGATGCCAAACATGTAGCAACCAAAGGCACCGCCCGTGGGCGAATGCGAGTCGCCCCCCACGCACAACATGCCGGGCTTCAAATGGCCGCGCTCGGGCAACACCACATGGCAAATGCCTTCGCTGTCGATCACATGCGGCAGCTGCCATTGTTTGGCGGTGTCGCGCGCAATCTGCACGATCTGCTGCGCGTCCGCGTCTTGTGCAGGCACATAGTGGTCCAGCACCAGCACCACTTTGTTTTTGTCCCAAATTTGAGCGCCCAACTCGTCGAGCATGGGCTTCAGACGCCGTGGACCGGATGAGTCATGGAACATGGCCAGGTCGACGTTACAGGTGACCACCTCGCCCACGGCCACATGGGCGCGGCCAGAGGCGCGGGCGATGAGTTTTTGCGCCAGGGTTTGCGAAACAGCCGCGCTCATTCGGGTTTGGCTCCGGCGTACTGCACCACCTTGCGCCAGCGCACGATCTCGCTGTCGACAAAGCGGGCAAATTCTTCCGGGCTGTTGCCCACCGGCGTGGCCCCTTCGTTTTCGATGCGGCGCTTGACTTCGGGCGACTGCACGGCGGCACGGGCGGCATCGGCCAACTTTTTGGCCACATCGGGGCTCATGCGCCCCGGTGCAAAAAGCCCAAACCAGGCGCTGGACTCGTAGCCTGGCAAGCTCTCGCCAATGGCGGGCACGTCTGGGAAAGCCGCCAGACGCTTGGCGCTGGTCACCCCCAAGGCCTTGAGCTTGCCCGCCTTGATGTGCGACTGCACATTGCCCACCGCCGCAAACATCAGGTCGACTTGCCCAGCCAGCACGTCTTGCACCGCCGGGGCCGTGCCCCGGTAAGGGATGTTGACAATGAACACGCCAGCCTGCATCTTGAACGCATCACCCGCCATGTGCAAAGACGAGCCCAGCGCGCCAATCGCAAAGTTCAGCTGACCCGGTTTGGCTTTGGCCAGCTTGACCAGCTCGGCCGCGTTGTTGGCAGGCACCTTGGGGTGAGCCACCAAAATAGATGGCGAAGTCGACACCATGGTCAGCGGCGTGAAGTCTTTCACCGGGTCAAACGGCAAACTGGGGTAAAGCGAAGCATTGATGGCATGGCTGGTGAAGCTCATGAGCAGCGTGTTGCCATCGGGCGCGGCCTTGGCCACGACGTCGGCAGCCAGGTTGCCGCCCGCGCCGGGCTTGTTCTCGACCACCACCGTGCGGCCCAGCTGTGTGCCCAGCACCGTGGCCAGCGTGCGGGCCATGGTGTCGGTGGTGCCGCCTGCAGGCGCACCCACCAAAATCTTGATGGGCGGCTGAGCTTGGGCTTGCGCACCCCCCGCCCAAGCGGCACAGGCCAGGACCGTGACCAAGACCCAGGCGCGGCGTATGGTTGTGGTGCGGTGCGAGCATTTTGTGTGTGTCATGCGGTTGTCCTCGGTGTTAAAAATTCAATCGGGTTTCGGGGGCTTGGGGCCAACACAACCCACCAGCTTTACATGCCCAAATAGGCTTGCCTGAGCGCGTCACTGGCCAACAACTGGGCCGGTGTGCCGGTGAAACGGATCTGGCCGTTTTCCATCACATACGCACGGTCAGCGATGTCGAGCGACTGACCGACGTTTTGCTCCACCAGCAAGATCGCCAAGCCGCTGCTGCGCAGCTGCGAGATCAGGCCAAACAACTCTTCCACCAAGAGCGGGGACAAACCCAGCGAGGGCTCGTCCAGGATCAGCAAACGCGGCTCGGCCATCAGGCCCCGGCCAATCGCCAACATCTGCTGCTCGCCGCCGCTCAAAGTGCCCGCCAACTGCGCCACGCGCTCTTTCAATCGCGGAAAGGTTTCGTAGACCTTGTCCAGGTTTTGCAGCTTATGCTCGCGCCCCCGCGTGAAAGCCCCCAGCTCCAGGTTCTCGTGCACGCTGAGGTTGGGGAAGACCTTTCGGCCTTCCGGCACCTGAATCAAACCGTGCTTGACCACCTGGCGCGAGTGCAGACCGGTGATGTCTTGCCCGTCAAAGCCCACTTGACCCCCACGCGCGGCCACCAGACCGCTGAGCGTGAGGTTGAGCGTGGTCTTGCCCGCGCCGTTACTCCCGAGCAGCGCCACCAGCTCACCGGGCATGACCTGCAGGTCCACACCGCGCAAGACCTCGACCACGCCGTAGCCGGATTTGAGGCCCTGCACATGCAACAAAGCGCTCATGCCTGAACCTCCTGCACTGTTTTGGCTTGGGCCGCGTTCTTTTGCAGACGTTCGGCGGTGCCGTGACCCAAATAGGCCTCCACAACGGCTTTGTTGTTCGTCACCTCGGCCGGTGTGCCTTGGGCAATCAGCTGCCCCTGCGCCAGCACCCAAACCTCTTGCGCCAGGCTCATCACCGCTTGCATGACGTGCTCGATCATCAGCACCGTGACGCCGCTTTGGGCAATGCCTTGCACCACCGGGATCATCTCGGCAATTTCCTGCGGGTTCAGGCCTGCCAGCACCTCGTCAAGCAACAGCAAACGCGGGCGCGTGGCCAGTGCGCGGGCCAGCTCCAGGCGCTTGCGGCCGGCCACTGTGAGGTCGCTGGCCAGCTTGTCCAGCTGCGGGCTCAGGCCCACCTGATTGGCCACCGACTTGGCAAATTCAAGCGCCTCGGCGCGACGCGGCAAATGCAGGTGCGCCCCCACGGCGATGTTTTCACGCACCGTTTGCGCTGCGAAAGGCTGCACGATCTGGAAAGTGCGCGTCAGGCCCATGCGGGCATTCAGGTGCGGCGGCTGGCCCGAGATGTCTTGACCGGCAAACACCACACGGCCGGTGTCCGGCGTCAGAAAGCCGGACATGAGCGCAAACAAAGTGGTCTTGCCTGCACCGTTGGGGCCGATCAGGGCGCTGAGACGCCCCTCGGTCACCGACAGGCTCACGTTTTGCACGGCCTTCAAGCCGCCAAACGACTTGCCCACGCCCTCGATCTGCAGCAGCGTGCTCATGGTTTGTCTCCGTCTGACTTGCTGCCACGCAACCACTGCAGCGGGGTGATGGTGCCCAACCCCGCAATGCCGCGCGGCAAGAACATCACGATGACGATCAACACCACGCCATAAATCACCATGTTGATGCCTGGCAGTTGCCCAAACAAATTGCGTGTGAGGTCGGCCAGGAGATGCAAGCTGACAGCCCCCAAGAGCGGCCCCCACAGCGTACCCATGCCGCCCACAATCGCCCCCACCAAAGCCTCGACCGAGGTGTGCGAACCAAAGGCAATGCCGGGGTCGATGTACTGAAACACCTGCACATAAAAAGCCCCGCCAGCACCCATCAGTCCACCCGACAAGACGGTGGCAATCAGCTTGACGCTGAAGGGGTTGACACCAATGGCGCGGGCCGCGTCTTCGTTGTCACGCACGGCCTGCAGGTAAGCGCCAAAACGGGAGTGGCGCAACCAGGCGGTGATGCACAGCGCCAGTGTGACCAGACCCAGCATCAGCCAGATGAACCCGGCGCGGTTGCCAAACTGCATGTTGGCCGCCGACTCGTTGAGCGGCAGCATCAGGCCCACACCCGCACCGGTGAAGGGCACCGAAGTGGCCAAAATTCGGAACACCTCGGCAAAGGCCAGCGTGACCAGCGCAAAGTAAGAGCCCTTGAGGCCATAACGGAACGAGGCCGCGCCCACAAACGCCCCGACACCCGCTGCAAAAGCCATGGCCAAGGGCAGCGCCACCCAGGGGCTCAGGCCCCACTGCATTTGCGCAATGGCTTGCACATAAGCGCCCGTGCCGAAAAACAAAGCATGGCCAAAAGAAAATTGACCGCCAAAACCGCCCAACACATTCCAGGCTTGCGACAGCAAGCAGGCGTACAAAGCGGTCATGACAAAGTTGAGCACCACCCCCGACTGCGTGAAAAAGGGCACCGCCCCCACCACCAGCACAAACAGCGCGATGTTGCGAAAGTCTTTCATGCCTTCGCTCCAAAAAATCCTTGCGGCCGGAGCAAAAGCACCGCAATGAAAATCACAAAAATACCGACCTGCCCCAGCGATTCACCCAACAACAAACCACCCAGCGACTCGACCACACCAATCAGCAAACCGCCGAGCAAGGCGCCGGCAAAACTGCCCATGCCGCCCAGCACCACGATGGTGAAGGCGACCAGCACAAAGCCATTGCCCACCTGCGGGTTGACGTAATAGGCCGGCATCAAAAAGCAGGCCGCAGCGCCCAGGCTGGCCAGCCCCAATCCAAAGCACATTGCGTACACATGGTCCACATCGATGCCCATCAAGCGTGCGCCTTGTTTCTCTTTGGAGACGGCGCGGATGGCGCGGCCCAAGTCGGTTTTCTGCACGATCAGCAGCAACACCGCCGACACCACCAAGGCGCCTGCAAAAGACACCAGCTTGGGCAGCGCGATGAAGGCCGGGCCAATCTCGACGGTGGTCAAGGTGTAGGCCGTTTCAATGGTGCGCGTGTCGGATTTGAAAAACAGCAGCGCTAAATTTTCGAGCACGATGGAGATGCCCAGCGTGACCAGCAAGATGTTTTCATCCTTGCCGTGGCTGGCGCTGTTGATGACGCCGCGCTGCAGCGCGTAGCCCAACACAAACATGGCGGGCACCATGATGGGCAGGGCCATGTAGGGATCGACCCCGAAGTGTTGCTTCAACATGTACACGCCATACAACGCCACCATCAAAGAGGCGCCGTGCGCGAAATTGATGATGTGCAAAACGCCATAAATGAGCGTGAGGCCCAGCGCGATCAGCGCATACACGGCACCGGTGGTGATGCCATTGAGCACCGAAGGAAACAGGATGTTGAAGTCCAGCATCGGGGTCTTTCAGTTCAACAAACCAGATCAGCCCTTGAGTGGGAAGATGGGTTCAATTTCACGGTAATCGCGCGGCACGATCACCTTGATGTCGCCTTTGTGGACCTGGGTCATCAAAGGCTGTGCGCCGATGTTTTGGCCATTGACAAACTGCGTGGGGCCGTAGGGCATGATGTGGTTGGAGAACTTGCTTGAAGCCAGCGCATCGATGATGGCGGCGCGGTCGGTGGACTTGGCGCGCTCAATCGCATCGGCCAGCAGCATCATGGCGGTGTAGGTCATGAACACTTCGTAGCTGAAGAACTGGCCTTGCGCTTCCACGCGCTTGCGCAACTCGGCCGAGCGCTTGTCCTTGGGATTGAACCAGTGGTTGCAGTCGATGATGCCGTTGGCCGCTTCTGGGAATTCCTTGACGAACTTGTAGCTCGACGCCGCGCCGCCCAGCACCGAATAAATGGCCTTGGGTGTGATTTTTTGCTGCTGCAAAGTGCGCACCAGCAAGGCATATTCGTTGTAGTAGTTGGCCGGGATCAGTATGTCGGGGTTGACCTGCTTGATGCGCAGCGCAATGTTGTTGAAGTCACGCGTGGGGTTGGCGTGCTTGATGATTTCTTTCACCTCGTAGCCGTAGCCGGGCAGTTCTTTGGCCAGCAAGTTGGCCGTGCCCGTGCCGAACAAGGACTCTTCGTGCACGATCATCACGGTGCGGGCGGGCTTGCCTGCAGCGGTGTTCAAAACATGCAAGCTGGACACGGCCACTTCGGCGCACTTTTTGTAACCCGGGCCAAAGCGGAAGGTGTTTTTCAGACCGCGCTCGACGATCTGGTCGGCCACGCCGACATCGACCACATGGGGCAGGTTGTATTTGGCAGCTGCTTGCGTGGTGGCCAGGCAAATGGCCGAGGCGAAGGCCCCGACCACGGCGCTCACACCGGCTTCGTTCATCTTCTCGATTTCAGCCGTGCCCACTTGCGGGCTGGACTGCGCATCGCCGAGCAGGGCTTCGATCTTGGCGCCGCCCAGCGACTTGATGCCGCCGGCCTTGTTGATGTCTTCGATGGCCATCAATGCACCCATGCGGCACTGCTGGCCCGAGTAAGCCAAGGCACCCGTCACCGGGTGCAAAACACCCACTTTGATGGGCTTGGGCTGCGCCCCGCCCACCAGTGGAAAGGCGAGAGCCGAGGCCGCAGCAGCGGACTGGCCCATGAAAGTGCGACGTGAGGTCATGAGAACATCCTTGAAAAAGTTAATGAAAGTTGGCGGACAGCTCTTGGCTTACCCACACCTTGGCATCGATGCTGCCAACGCGGGATAACTGCATCTGGTATTCGTACCGGTCCGGTCGGTACAAGCCATGCAGCCATTGGACGGGACGTTCGTCCTCGTCGTAAATCAAACGCCGCACCGCCAACAAGGCCGATCCGACGGACACATCCAGGTGTTGGGCCATGCCCACATCGGCCAAACGGGCCGAGATGGTTTGCTCGGCCCGGCCCACTTTGACGCCCGATTCTTCGAGCAGCACCAAAATGGGTTTTTGCGCCAATTCGCGCTTGCCAAACCCCGAAGAAATCGCATCGGGCACCCAGGTGGTGATGTGCGACAGCGGGCCCTCGGGTGTGCTGCGCACGCGTTCGGCTTTTTGCACCATGCTCATGGCGGGCAACTTCAATGCTGCAGCGACATCCACGGGCGCACGCATGTGCTCCACGCTCAGCACCTTGACCTTGGTGCGCATGCCCATGGTGACCAGGTTCTCCAGCAAACCGGTCAAGCGCGCCTGCCGGCCAGAGGCCATGGTGGAGGCTTGCATCTGCACCTGTTGCGCCCGCGCCGCGACGGGCCGCGTGCCGCGCCCGGGTTCGCGCTGAATCAGGCCCTCTTCGGCCAACTGCGACAAGGCCCGGCGCACCGTGACACGCGCCACACCAAACTGCCCCATCAAGGCCAACTCGCCCGGCAAACCCTGGTCGAACCGGCCTTCGCGCAACTGCTCACGCAGCACCAGATAAACCTGGTGGTACTTGGGCAAAGGCAGATGGGCATCCATGACACTATGGTCAAACAGTCCCATTGTTCTGTCAATAGGACAATCAAGTCTTATGCATAGGACATTTGATCAGGGATTTCCCTTGGTACATGCACCTCTTCATACCTGTCACCCCGGCCCCCGAGCCGGGGTCCATGCTTTCGCTTCCCTTGAGCAATCCTGAATACCTGGATCCCGGATCAAGTCCGGGAAGACAGACAGGCCGCCTCGCGCTCAACGCCCAACGCCTCACGCATAACGAACCCGCAAATCCCGCTTGAGCAGTTTGCCGCTCGGGTTCTTGGGCAGCGTATCGGTGAAGACCACGCGCTTGGGTGTCTTGAAGCCCGCCATGTGTTGGGCGCAATGCGCCATCACCGCCGCTTCATCGAGCGTCTGCCCGGCCTTGACCACGATCACGGCCGTCACGGCCTCGACCCACTTCGGGTCGGGCAGGCCGATCACCGCCACTTCGCTGACTTGTGGCAAGCGGTAAATCATTTCCTCGACCTCGCGGCTGGCTACGTTTTCGCCGCCGGTCTTGATCATGTCCTTTTTGCGGTCCACCACAGAGATGTAGCCCTCGTCATCGATCATGCCCAGATCGCCACTGTGGAACCAATCACCCTCAAACGCCGCCCGGGTGCGCTCGTCGTCGTGAAAGTAGCCCAGCATCAAATGCGGGGAGCGGTGCACGATCTCACCGACCTCGCCCACGGCCACATCCTGCATGTCGTCGTTCACCACGCGGGTTTCGACGTTGCGCACCGCCTTGCCGCATGAACCCAGCTTGCGCAGTTGGTCGTCTGGGCCGAGCAGGGTGGCCAGCGGCGCGATTTCGGTTTGGCCATACAGGTTCCACAAGCGCACCTTGGGCAGGCGCGACGCCAACTCTTTCAGCACCTCCACCGGCATGATGGACGCACCGTAGTAACCCTTGGCCAGCTTGGCCAGTTTTCCCGCGTCCATCAGGGGCGAGCGCAACAGCGCAATCCACACCGTGGGCGGCGCAAAGAAGCTGGTGATGCCGAACTTTTCGAGCATCGGCAGCAGGTTGTCGGGGGTGGGCTTGGACGTGATGACGTTGGTGCTGCCCATGTAAATGGCCGGGCCAAAGAACACATCGAGCTGGGCGCAGTGGTACAGCGGCAGCGCATGCAGGGCGACATCCTGCTCGGCGATTTCGGCGTCGATCACGCAGCTGACGTATTGCCACATGACGGCGTCGTGGGTGAGCTGCGCGCCTTTGGGCGATGACTCGGTGCCGCTGGTGTACACGATCTGCGCCACGTCGTAGCTGCCCAGTTGCACATCGGGCAGCGCATCGGGGCAGGCCACCAGCGTGTCAAAGCTGTGCATGCCCGCCACCGGCTGACTCGGGTCTTCGGATGGAAGCCAAATGAACTGCTGCACCTGCGTGTCAAGCTTGGCTGCAGCCTGCGCCAGCTCGGCCAAGCCACTGTCGGTGGCCAAGGTTTTGGCGCCTGCGTGGCGCAAGATGTAAGCCACTTCTTCGGCCTTGAGCATGAAGTTGATCGGCACCATGACCGCGCCCCGGCGGGCCAGCGCAAAGCGCAGCGCCGCAAAACCGTGCGAGTTGCGCGCCAGCACGGCCACCTTGTCACCCTCGGCCACGCCGATGCGGGCCAGGCCTGCGGCCAGGCGCGAGACCAGCGCATCGAACTCGGCATACGACCAGGTGGTGCTGCCACACACGATGCCGGTCTTGGCGGGCAAGCGGATCGCAGTGCGGCGCAGGGCATCGGCAATCGTCTGGCGGCGAACGACAGGGTGAATAGCGGTGGTGACAGCGTGCGACATGTTCAGGGCTCCTGCGTGGATATGATCGGAAGATTGAACACCAGACCCGCGAGAATTCCATTGGCACTTCCACCACCCTCCCCCCGAAAACTGTCGCATACGCGAACCGTGGTGTACCAAGGCTATGACCGCGTAGACGGACTGTGGGACATCGAAGCCGAGCTGACCGACGTCAAGACCTTCAGTTTTCAGGTGCCCAACGAACGGCTTTTCCCCGGCGATGAGCCGATCCACGGCCTGAAAATTCGCGTGACGCTCAACGACCAGATGGTCATCCAGGACGTCGCCACCTCCATGGACAACATCCCTCACCAAGAATGCGTTGGCGCGCCACATGGCATGCACAAGCTCATCGGTTGCACCATGGGCCCGGGCTGGCGCAAGCTCATCAACCAGCACGTGGGCGGCACCGACGGCTGCACCCATCTTCGCGAGATGCTGTTCAACATGGCCACGGCCGCTTACCAGACCCTGCCCTCAGGCCAATGGCAGCGCCGCGAACTGGCAGGCCAGCCCCACCCCGAAATGACCCAAGCGCCCTATTTCCTGGGCCAATGCCACAGTTGGGCCTATGACAGCCCGACGGTGCAAAGGGCATACCCGATGTTTTTCAAGCCGAAGGTGAATTCGGAATAATGCGAATTGCATTTGCAATACAATTCATCCATGAAAACAGCCACCATTCCCCCCATCCGTGTGGCCCCGGCCTTTAGGGGCGAAATCGAGAGCGTCCTTGAACAAGGCGAGTCACTTTCTCAATTCGTTGAAAACGCGGTTCGCCAAATCGTTTTGAAGCGACAAAACCAAACCGAGTTTGTGCGCCGTGGCATGGCAGCCATTGAGGAAACTCAGCGTTTGGTCAACGGCATCGCCGCTGATGATGTCTTGGCCCAACTCGATGCCAAACTGGCTGCAGCACGCAAGACCCTGGCACAACGCAAAGCATGAACTTCACAGTTCAGTTCAGCGCCGCTGCCAATGAAGATTTGCAGCGAATTTTTGATTTCCTGATCCAGCGCGAGCTGGACAGTCCAACCGGGGATATGGCTATCCCCGAAAAAGCGAGACATGCCATACATGCTGGCATTGGCCTGTTACAAACATCGCCTTTTGTATGTCGCAAAGTCGGAGACAGCCCTTTTACTCGCGAATTGATCATCGCTTTTGGCAGCACAGGCTATGTGGCGCTCTTTGAAATCATCAACGACACCACGGTCATCGTCGGTGCCATTCGCCACCAGCGCGAAGACGACTACCACTGAGCAGTTCAACCAGGCAATGCCAAGACGACATCGGCCATGCTGCCCCTGCGATAATCCCCCCTCCCAGCGCCCCAAGCGCTTCCCCTCAACAGCCTCTGGATCTACACCATGAACCGCTGCACTTTGGCCCTTTTCGGGCGTCCTTTGCTTTGCCTTGACTTCATCACCTCCCTTGACTCCGTGGAGGCCGCATGAGCAAGAAGGTCTTCATCAAAACCTTTGGCTGCCAGATGAACGAGTACGACTCAGACAAGATGGCCGATGTGCTGGGCGCGGCGCAAGGCTATGAGCCCACACAAAACGTGGACGAGGCCGATCTGATTTTGTTCAACACCTGCTCGGTGCGCGAGAAGGCGCAAGAAAAAGTGTTCAGCGATCTGGGCCGGGTGCAGCACCTGAAAGCCAAGGGCGTGCTGATTGGCGTGGGCGGCTGCGTGGCCAGCCAAGAGGGTGCCGAGATCATCAAGCGTGCACCTTATGTGGACGTGGTATTTGGCCCGCAAACCCTGCACCGCCTGCCCGAACTGCTGAATGAGCGTGAGCGCAAGCAGCGCCCGCAAGTGGACATCAGTTTTCCCGAGATTGAAAAGTTCGACCACCTGCCCCCCGCCAAGGTGGACGGCGCCACCGCCTTTGTGTCGATCATGGAAGGTTGCAGCAAATACTGCAGCTACTGCGTGGTGCCCTACACCCGGGGCGAAGAAGTGTCGCGCCCCTTTGACGACGTGCTGGTCGAAATCGCCGGTCTGGCCGCGCAGGGCGTGAAAGAGATCACCCTGCTGGGCCAGAATGTGAACGCTTACCGAGGCAAGGTGGGTGGCAACACCATCACAAACAGCACAAGCGCTGTGGAGATTGCCGACTTTGCCTTGTTGTTGGAGTACGTGGCCGACATGCCGGGCATCGAGCGCATCCGTTACGTGACCAGCCACCCGAATGAGTTCACCCAGCGCCTGATCGACGCTTACGAAAAAATCCCCAAACTGGTGAGCCACCTGCACTTGCCGGTGCAGCACGGCTCGGACCGCATCTTGATGGCCATGAAGCGCGGCTACACCGCCATGGAATACAAGAGCACGATCCGCAAGCTGCGAGCGATCCGCCCCGACCTGTCGCTCAGCAGCGATTTCATCGTGGGCTTCCCCGGCGAGACCGAGGACGACTTCCACAAGATGATGAAGCTGATCACCGATGTGGGCTTTGACACCAGCTTCAGCTTCATCTTCAGCCCCCGGCCCGGCACACCTGCGGCCAACCTGCACGACGACACGCCACACGCCGAAAAATTGCGCCGCCTGCACCACCTGCAAGCCACCATCGAAGCCAACGTGCAGCGCATCGGCGAAAGCCGCGTGGGCACGGTGCAGCGCATTTTGGTGGAGCGCCCATCACGCAAGGACGCCACCGAGTTGGCTGGCCGTACCGAGTGCAACCGGGTGGTCAACTTCCCCGGCGGCCCGAACATGGACCGCCTGATCGGTCAAATGGCGGATGTGCGCATCACCCAAGGCCTGTCGCACTCGCTGCGCGGGGAGTTGGTGATCCGCGATTGAGGCGGGCATGACGAACTTGAAGTTGCCGACCTGCGAGGGATCAAGACTCACGCCCGACTTCGCGGATATAGCGTCGGTAGTCACCATGTGGAATGGGCACGCAGCCATCCACAGGGCCGTTGTACACATAGGTCTGCACCCTCTGGCCTTGCAGCGGGCCGCTGAGTACGGTCACTTCTTCGCGCCAGTATTGAGACGCGTCGCGGTCGCCAGGCACCACGCCTTCGACCCCATCCAGACGGGTCAGATGCGCGTCATCGACCTCATAGACTTCGCCAGTGACTGGCCCGTCGCCCTGAAGCAGCCCGGGGTAATGGCCCACATCGATCAATCGACCCGCGATATGGGCTGGCCCCACAAAGCGGGCGCCGAGCAATTCGGCCTCTAGGCGCAGACCGGGCATCAAGGTGCCGTAGATGAAAAGAGCGTGTGTCATGGGGTGGATTTTGCGTCAATTCGGTCACTATGGTCAGTCCAAAATTGACACGCATCAAGCCCCACTCACTGTGTCGCCTGTTGGCAGGACCCGCCCACACAGCCGTTTAAACTGATCGGCCAGAGACTTGCGTGGTCCACCCATGTGGACGCACGCCAATGGCAGACACAAGGCGCAAGCCAGAGGCCCCCATGAAAGCAGCGCAAAACGAACTGATCACCCGCATTGGGCCGGGCACGCCCTGCGGCGCAGTGATGCGCCACTATTGGCAGCCCGTGGCGCTGGTGGACGAGTTCAACCCCGCGCTCGACCCGCGCATGGCGATTCGCCCCGTCAAAGCCGTGCGCATTTTGGGGCAAGACCTGGTGCTGTTTCGCAACGCGCAGGGCGACTATGGCTTGCTGGACCGCGACTGCCCGCACCGCGGGGCCGACCTGGCCTTTGGCCGCAACGAAGGCGATGGCCTGCGATGCCCTTTTCATGGCTGGAAGTTTGACGTCACGGGCCAGTGCATCGAAACGCCTGCCGAACCCAACGGCAGCACCTTGTGCAACCGTGTGCGCCAGCGCAGCTACCCGATCATTGAGCGCAGCGGCATTGTGTTTGGCTGGTTCGGCCCTGACGGCCAAACACCGCCACCGCTGCCCGCCATCGATGCTTTCAGCGCGCCGGCCAGCCACACCTTCGCTTTCAAAGGGCTGTGGCATTGCAACTGGTTGCAGGCGTTTGAGGTGGGCATTGACCCGGCGCACGCGTCTTATCTGCACCGATTTTTTGAGGACGCGTCGCTCGAAGGCAGCTATGGCCGCCAGTTTCGGGGCGCGAGCGCGGGCGATGTGCAAGGCGAGCGCTGGCCCATGACGCGGGTGATGCGCGAGCTGGACCAGCCCGAAATTTCATTTGAGCCCACCGACTCTGGTCTGCGTTTGACGGCCCTGCGCCCAATCAACGAAGCGCTCACGCATGTGCGGGTGACGAATGCGCTGTTTCCGCACACTTTTGTGATTCCCTTGTCCGAGACCATGACCATCACGCAGATGCATGTGCCGGTGGACGACACGCACACCTATTGGTATTCGGTGTTCACCAGCTTTGCCGGGCCGGTGGACAAAGAGGCCATGCGCAGCCAGCGTCTGCCCTCCGTTACCCTGCCCGACTACATCCCCAAAGTGGGCCAACACAACCACTGGGGCTTCAACCCCGAGGAGCAAATGACCCGCACCTTCCTGGGCATGGGCGAAGACGACATCAATGTGCACGACCAGTGGGCCTGCGAGAGCATGGGCGCGATCCAGGACCGCACCCGCGAGCACCTAGGCACCAGTGACAAAGTGATCATGGCCAACCGCCGTATCTTGCTCAAAGCCATCGAGACGGTGCAGGCTGGGGGCTTGCCGCCCGGCTTTGCACAACACGCCGTGGCCAGCCAGCGCACCGGCCCCGACACGGTGGACGGCATCGCCCCCAGCGGACAATGGCCGCAATGGTGGCGCGAGGCCTGCGACGCCAAACGCAGCGGTGCACAGTGGGATGCCGCCCTGCCAGGCCATGCGCCCACCCCAGCCGACACGAGTGCGGCATGAGCTTCGCTGAACGTTGCGGCCTGCACAGCCGCGAACGCCAAGCGGCTTGCGCGCAATTGGTGCGGCAGGTCGAAGCCTCGGACATCGAGCTGATCCGCTTGAGCTGGTGCGACCTGCACGGCGTGGTGCGCGGCAAGACCCTCGTGGCTTCGCAACTGCGCCAAGCGCTGGCCAACGGCATCGGCATGGTCAGCACCTTGCTGCTCAAAGACAGCTCGGACCGCACCGCCTTCAAGGTGTTCGAGTCGGGCATCGACGAGACCCTGCCTGGCTTTGCCGGGGCCAGCAATTTCACGCTCATGCCCGACCCGGCCAGCTGGCATGTGCTGCCTTGGGCCGACAAGACCGGCTGGCTGCAGTGCCAACCCTACTTCGCCGACGGCCGCATCGTGCCACTCGATTCGCGCCATGTGCTGCAGCAAGCCGTGCAGCGCTTGGCCGATCGCGGCTGGCACATGCGCTGCGGGCTTGAAATCGAATTCCACATCTACCGCCTGAAAGACCCGCTGCTCGGGCCAGACCTGGACCCAGACCGCGCCGCTTGGCCCGGCCCCGCGCCCGAAGTCAGCCTGATCCACCCGGGCTACAACTTGCTGACCGAAGGATGGATGGACCGGGCCGAAGAGCCGCTGCGCATCGTGCAGCGCACCGCGCAGGCGCTGGGCCTGCCGCTGATCTCGCTGGAAATCGAACTCGGACCCAGCCAGGTTGAAGCGGTGTTTGACGTGAGCGATGCGCTGACCGCCGCCGACCACATGGTGCTGTTTCGCAACGCCACGCGCCAAGCACTGCGCCGCGCCGGTTACCACGCCACCTTCATGTGCCGCCCGCCGTTTGAACACATCATGTCGAGCGGCTGGCACCTGCACCAATCGGTCTGCGAGTTGGGCACGGGCCGCAATGTGTTCATGCGCGACACACCCGCCCCGGGCAGCAGCGCTCGCGATGCAAAGCAGGTGCTGAGCGATGCGGGTGCGTTCTGGCTGGCCGGTTTGTTGGCGCACGCCCCGGCGCTCACCGCCCTGTGCACGTCCACCAGCAATGGCTATGGGCGCTTTCGGCCCAACGCCATGGCGCCGCAGTCGATTTTGTGGGGGCGCGACAACCGGGGCGCCATGCTGCGTGTCATCGGCGCGCCGGGCGACAGTGCTACCCGCATTGAAAACCGCTTGGGCGAACCAGCGGCCAACCCTTATCTGTACATGGCCTCGCAAATTCATGCGGGGCTTCATGGCGTGGACGCGCGGCTGCAAGCGCCGCCAGCCACCGAAACGCCTTATGCTGCAGGCGCTGCCTCCATACCGACGTCTTTGGCCGATGCGGTGCAAGCGCTGCAGCAAGATACGGTCTTGTGCCAAGCCCTGGACCAGCCCTTGGTGGATTACTACAGCACCATCAAGCTGGCCGAGCACCGGCGCTTGACCCAGGCCGAAGATGCGACGGAGTTTCACAAGCGCGAATACTTCGGCCGAATTTAACAACCCCTAGAAAGCGCGATTGAGCGCGATGCACTGATGATCACGATCCACATGCAAGCCCACCACCCCGCACAAGCCCCGCTCACCCTGCAAGCCCAGCCTGGGCAAAGCCTGATGCAAGCCGCTGTTGACAACAATGTGCCGGGCATCCAGGCCGATTGCGGTGGGTTGATGACCTGCGCCACCTGCCATGTGGTGGTGCATGAAGACTGGTTGAAGCAGCTGCCACCCATGGGCAGCGATGAGGACGGCATGCTGGCCTTCACCGCCCAAACGCGTGAACTGGGCAGCCGCCTGTCGTGCCAGATCATGCTGACCGAGGCGCTGGACGGCCTGCAGGTGAAGCTTCCCGCAAGCCAATATTGAACAGTATTTGTAGGTCGGCGGCTTCAGCCCCGACATGCAGCCTGCGCATCAACCAGCAGCGTCGGAGCTGAAGCCCCGACCTACGGGGTGTCGGCACGATGGTTGTCGGGGGCGCTTCAGCGCGGCATGCCGGGAAAGCCGCCGCCGCCCATCATGCCTTTCATGGCCCCCATGCGCTTCATCATTTTCATCATGCCGCCACCGGACATTTTCTTCATCATGTCCTGCATCTGCTCAAACTCTTTGAGCATGCGGTTGACGTCTTGAACCTGAACGCCAGCGCCCGCTGCGATGCGGCGCTTGCGGGTCGCTTTGATCAGCTCGGGTTTGCTGCGCTCTTTTGGCGTCATGCTGTGGATGATCCCTTGCTTGCGGCCGATGTCTTTTTCGACCTTGCCCATGTCCATCGACGCTGCCTTGGCGCTCATCTGGCTGGGCAGCTTGTCCATCAAACTCGACAACCCGCCCATTTGCTTCATCTGCTGGATCTGCGCCAAAAAGTCGTTCAGATCAAAGCCACCACCGCTCTTGACCTTGGCCGCCAACTTTTGCGCAGCCTCCATGTCCACGCCTGCCGTGACCTGCTCGACCAGGGCCACGATGTCACCCATGCCCAGCACGCGTCCCGCGTGACGCTCGGCGTCGAACACTTCCAAGCCATCAATTTTTTCACTGGTACCGGCAAACTTGATGGGCACGCCCGTGATCTGGCGCACCGACAGGGCTGCACCACCGCGTGAATCGCCGTCGAGTTTGGTGAGCACAATGCCCGTCAAAGGCAAAGCGTCGCTGAAGGCCTTGGCGGTGTTGGCCGCGTCCTGGCCCTGCATGGCGTCCACCACGAACAGGGTTTCGACCGGTTTCAATTCGGCATGCAGAGCTTTGATCTCGGCCATCAGAGCTGCGTCAATCGCCAATCGGCCCGCAGTGTCGACCAGCAACACATCAAAGAAGTGCTTGCGGGCGTAATCGATGGCGGCGCGGGCGATGTCGATGGGCTTTTGGTCGGGCGTGCTGGGAAACCAGTCAGCGCCGGCTTGCGCGGTGACGGTCTTGAGCTGCTCTATGGCGGCGGGGCGGTACACGTCGCCCGAGACGGTCAGCACTTTCTTTTTGCGCTTTTCAATCAAGTGCTTGGCCAGCTTGGCGGTGGTGGTGGTTTTACCGGCACCTTGCAAACCGGCCATCAGGATCACGGCAGGCGGCTGCGCGGCCAGGTTGATGTCCGACACGCCCTCGCCCATGGTGGCGGCCAACTCGCGGTTGACCACACCCACCAGCGCTTGGCCTGGCTTCAAAGAACCCATGACTTCCTGACCCAGGGCTTTTTCTTTCACACGGGCAATGAAATCGCGCACCACCGGCAAGGCCACGTCGGCTTCGAGCAAAGCCATGCGCACCTCGCGCAGCATGTCGGCCACGTTCGATTCGGTGATGCGGGCCTGTCCGCTGAGGGTCTTTACTAGGCGTGAGAGTTTATCGGTCAGGGCGGAGGCCATGGGGGGGAATCCAGGAAAAACCGGTCAAGCGGGATGGCGAAGCCCCAGCGGCCGCGCCTGAAAGGCTAAACTCGGAGCCATGATTTTAGCGAGTGCACCTTTGTGGACGCTGCCCTTCTCGGCATTGGCAGCCTTTGCCTATGCCTTACCCGCTCTGGTGCCCCGCCACCTGAGTGATGTGAACGCACGCCGCCTGCTTTGGCTGGCTTGGGTTTTGCACGCCATCAGCTTGCTGCTGCTGCTGCTGGGGCCGGTACGCTTCGGTTTTGCCCCGGCTTTGTCGGTCACCGCTTGGCTGGTGGTCTTGGCTTACATGATTGAGACCCAGTTTTTCCCCAAACTCAAGGTGCGCTGGGCGGTGGGTGGCCTGGGGGCGGTCACCGTGGTGATGGCCTGGGTGTTTCCAGGAGCCTTGCTCACCACCCAGGCGTCAGCCTGGTTGCCCCTTCACTTTGCGCTGGGTTTGTCGGCCTATGGCATGTTTGCCGCGGCGGTGGTGCACGCCTGGATGATGACCCGCACGGAACATGACATCCGCCAGGCGCAAGAAGGCTCCAGCGGTTTGCCGCTGTTGACACTGGAGCGCCTGACCTTTCGCTTTGTGACCGCCGGCTTTGTGCTGTTGACGGCCACTTTGGTGGCAGGCGCCCTGTTTGGCGAGGCCCTGTATGGCCAAGGCCACAACCCATGGCGCTGGGACCACAAACGCGTCTTTGCCGTCCTGTCTTGGATCACCTTTGCCACCTTGCTGGTGGGCCGCAGCCAATGGGGCTGGCGGGGCCGCCGCGCCGTGCGGGTGCTCTACATCGGCGCGGGCTTGCTGCTGCTGTCTTACGCGGGTTCGCGCTTTGTATTGGAAGTCTTGATGGGACGCGTGGGATGAAATACCTGATTTGGCTCTTGGTCATTGTGCTGGCCATCTGGGCTTTCAAGCGCAGCCGTCGCGTCAAATCAGACGCTCCCAAAGCACAGCCCCCAGCCCCGGCCACACCCACCAACATGGCGGTCTGCCTGCATTGCGGCATCCACTTGCCGCAAGACGAAGCCGTCACGGGTGAAAAAGGCCTGTACTGCAGCGCCGAGCACCGCGCAGCTGCACAAGACCGCAACCCCGTGTGACAAACCGGGGCCTGCTTGCTGCGCCGAGAGAGCTGAAGATTCATGGCCCACGCCGACCCCCAACGCCCTGGCCCAGCCATGCCCGACCATCCCGCTGAACCCACCAGCCTTTGGGACCACGGCTGGCACGCTGGCGCTCAAAGGCTGGATTCGCCCAACTTTGGCCCCAGGCCCCCAGGCGCCTGCATCGATTTGCTCGTCATCCACTCCATCAGCCTGCCGCCCGGCCATTACGGCGGCCAGGAGGTGCACGCGCTGTTCACCAACCAGCTCGACTGGGAGGCCCACCCGTACTTCTCACAAATCCGGGGCCTGCAGGTGTCCTCGCACTTCTATATCCGGCGTGACGGGCGCCTGTGGCAATTTGTCAGCGCCGACGATCGGGCCTGGCATGCCGGACAGTCCGAATACAGAGGACGCCCCCAATGCAATGACGACTCGATCGGGATCGAACTCGAGGGCCTGGAGGGCGATGTGTTCGAGGACGCCCAGTATGAGCAACTGAGTCGGCTGTGCCTGGACTTGCATCGGCACTATCCCATTGCACATGTGGCGGGCCATGAGCACATTGCGCCAGGCCGCAAAGGCGATCCGGGAACGGGCTTTGACTGGCAACGCCTGAAAGCGACCCTCCAACTGCCCGATCACTGTTTTCCTGTGTGTTTTTGATGCGACAGAAAAAAATAATTTTTAGCTTTTTTTACGTTTTAAAAATTTTTTTACCAGTTGAAGTCCACGGCCTGGTCATCTGGTACAGAAGTGAAATCGGGCGATTGAGAAAGAAAAGCCTTCGGAAGTCGCATTGCGACTGGCATTGGTCTGCAAAACCCCTGATTGGTTGATTTTCAGAGGCTTTTTTCAGCCTCTGAAAACCCATGCGTGGCGCCTGAGCCAAGGAACACCCAGCGCATTCACTCCAGGGCTCTGATCAGAGCCCGTACACTACCTGTAGTGGCTTGTCATAACCCCGGACACCAGATATAGTGTCTGGTACAAATTCTCACGAACATGCCAGAGCGGTATTTCAAGCCTTTTTGACCTGTACAACCCAGACCATCATTACAAAAATGACCATGCAAATTGACCTGACCATCCCCGCCACTTCTTCCGGCCTGATGAACCTGCCTGTAGACCGGTTTGGTGCTGCCACGGTGCACCCCCTCAACCACTACCAGATCATCCGCCGCAACGGTGCAGTGGTGCCTTTTGAGCCCAACAAGATCGCCGTGGCCATGATGAAAGCCTTTCTGGCGGTGCACGGCACTCAAGGCGCAGCGTCCGCCAGTGTCCGTGAAGTGGTCGAAGAATTGACCCAGAACGTGGTGCGCGCCCTGATGCGCTCCCGCCCCGGTGGCGGCACTTTTCACATCGAAGATGTGCAAGATCAGGTCGAGTTGGGCCTGATGCGCAGCAGCAACCATGAAGTGGCCAGGGCCTATGTGCTGTACCGGGAGCGTCGCACGCAAGAGCGCTCACAGCAAAACCAGCAAGCCGCGGCGGTCGTGAAGGAGCCTTCATTGCATGTCTTGGACGGTGGCAAGCGCATCGCACTGGACCTGAACTACCTCAAATCCTTGATGGTCAACGCCTGCGCCGGCCTGGGCAAAGACGTGAGCCCCGAGCCGATCCTGGCCGAGACCATGCGCAACCTGTACGACGGTGTGCCCATGGAAGAGGTGTACAAGGCCTCCATCCTCGCATCGCGCACGCTGATTGAAAAAGACCCGGACTACACCTACGTCACCGCGCGCCTGCTGATGCACACCATTGCCAAGGAAATCCTGGGCAAGGAAGTGGCACAAGACCAAATGGCCGAGGAATACATCAACTACTTCCCCCAGTTCATCAAAAAAGGCATCGACAACGACCTGCTCGACGCCAAGCTCGCACAGTTTGATCTGAAAAAACTGGCCGAAGCCCTCAAGCCCGAGCGGGACCTGCAGTTCGACTACCTGGGTCTGCAAACCCTGTACGACCGTTATTTCCTGCATGTGCGCAAGCAACGCATCGAAATGCCCCAGGCTTTCTTCATGCGCGTGGCCATGGGTTTGTCAATCAACGAAGTCAACCGCGAAGCGCGCGCCATCGAGTTCTATGAAATTCTGTCGTCGTTCGACTTCATGTCGTCCACCCCCACTTTGTTCAACAGCGGCACTTTGCGCCCCCAACTGTCCAGCTGCTACCTGACCACTGTGCCCGACGACTTGGATGGCATTTATGAATCCATCAAGGAAAACGCCCTGCTGTCCAAGTTTGCAGGTGGTCTGGGCAACGACTGGACACGCGTTCGCGCCATGGGCTCGCACATCAAGGGCACCAACGGCGAATCGCAAGGCGTGGTCCCCTTCCTGAAGGTCGTCAACGACACGGCTGTGGCGGTGAACCAAGGCGGCAAGCGCAAAGGTGCGGTCTGCACTTACCTAGAGACTTGGCACCTGGACATCGAGGAATTCCTGGAGCTGCGCAAAAACACCGGCGACGACCGCCGCCGTACGCACGACATGAACACCGCCAACTGGATCCCAGATCTCTTCATGCGCCGCGTCATGGAAAAAGGTGACTGGACTTTGTTCTCGCCCTCAGACTGCCCCGATCTGCACGACAAATTTGGTGCAGACTTTGAGAAGGCCTATACCGCTTACGAAGCCAAAGCAGAGCGCGGTGAAATCAAGCCCAGCAAAAAACTGCCCGCCAATGACCTGTGGCGCAAGATGCTGTCGATGCTGTTTGAAACCGGCCACCCTTGGATCACATTCAAAGACGCCTGCAACGTGCGTTCACCCCAACAACACGCTGGCGTGGTGCACTCTTCCAACCTGTGCACCGAGATCACGCTCAACACCAGCGACACCGAAACCGCCGTCTGCAACCTGGGCTCGGTCAACCTGTCGCGCCACCTCAAAGACAGCGCCAACGGCAAAGTGCTGGACCACGACAAGCTCAAGAAAACCATTTCCACAGCCATGCGCATGTTGGACAACGTGATCGACATCAACTACTACGCTGTCAAAAAAGCCCGTGACTCCAACATCCGCCATCGCCCGGTGGGCTTGGGCCTGATGGCTTTCCAAGATTCACTGTACGAAATGCGCATCGCATACGCTTCACAACAGGCCGTGGATTTTGCCGACCAGTCAATGGAAGCCATTTGCTATTACGCTTACTGGGCTTCGACTGAGCTGGCCAAAGAACGTGGCCAGTACTCCAGCTACAAGGGCTCTTTGTGGGACCAAGGCATCTTGCCTTTGGACACCATCGATCTGCTGGCCCGCGAGCGCGGTGGTTATGTGGAAGTCGACCGCTCGGCCACCATGGACTGGGATGCATTGCGCCTGAAGATCCAGGCTGACGGCATGCGCAACTCCAATTGCGTGGCCATTGCCCCCACCGCCACGATCTCCAACATCATTGGCGTGGATGCCTCCATTGAGCCCTGCTTTGGCAACCTGTCCGTCAAGTCCAACCTGTCTGGTGAATTCACCGTCATCAATGGCTACTTGGTGCGTGACTTGAAACGCCTCGGCCTGTGGGACGACGTGATGGTCATGGACCTCAAACACTTTGATGGTTCTCTGCGCCCCATTGACCGTGTGCCGCAAGACATCAAGGCTTTGTACGCCACCGCTTTTGAAGTTGAAACGACCTGGTTGGTTGAAGCAGCGGCACGTCGCCAGAAATGGATTGACCAAGCACAATCGCTCAACATCTACATGGCCGGCGCCTCGGGAAAAAAACTCGACGACACCTACAAACTCGCTTGGCTACGCGGCCTGAAAACCACCTACTATCTGCGGACATCCAGCGCCACACAAGTGGAGAAATCCACGGTCAGTTCAGGCTCGCACAATGCCGTGTCGGCATCGGGTGCGCCCAGTGTTGGCATGAGTGCCATCGAGGCCGCTGTCGCTGCTGCACAAGCGCAAATGGCCACGACTCCAGCCACCGACATCAAGTTCTGCGCCATCGACGATCCAGGTTGCGAAGCTTGCCAGTGATGGGCCTTACACACAGCAGCGCACTTGAGTGCGCTGTTCGATGCAATGGAACAACACTTCATGCATTGCTGGTGTCCTAAATAGGCGAACGGCTTTGCAATTTGTGGTCATGCTTTCATAATTTAATAACTGGAATTTTTTATGCTGTCCTGGGACGATCAAGTCACACCCACCTTGCAACCTGCAATGCCCTCCTTCATTGGCGCAGACAACTCTGCCATCAAGGCCACGCCGTCATCAAACACAGCCGCACCTGCTGCACCGCGTCGAATGAATGCCGCCGACAAGCGCATCATCAACGGCAAAACCGACGTCAACCAGTTGGTGCCGTTCAAATACAAATGGGCTTGGGAAAAATACCTGGCCACTTGCGCCAACCACTGGATGCCGCAAGAAGTCAACATGAATCGCGACATCGCTTTGTGGAAAGACCCGAATGGTCTGACCGAAGACGAACGCCGTATGGTTAAGCGCAACCTCGGCTTCTTCGTCACGGCCGACTCGCTGGCGGCCAACAACATCACCTTGGGCACCTACCGCCACATCACGGCCCCTGAATGCCGTCAGTTCTTGTTGCGCCAAGCTTTTGAAGAAGCCATTCACACCCACGCTTACCAATACATCACTGAGTCATTGGGATTGGACGAGAGTGAGATTTTCAACGCCTACAACGAAGTCAAATCGATTCGCGACAAAGACGAGTTCCTGATCCCGTTCATCAACGTGATCATGGACCCCCACTTCAAGACGGGCACCCTGGAAACCGACCAGACCTTGCTCAAGTCGCTGATCGTATTCGCTTGCCTGATGGAGGGGCTGTTCTTTTACGTGGGCTTCACGCAGATCCTGGCTTTGGGTCGCCAAAACAAAATGACCGGTGCTGCTGAGCAGTACCAGTACATCCTGCGTGACGAGTCCATGCACTGCAACTTCGGCATTGACATGATCAACACCATCAAATTCGAAAACCCACAGCTGTGGACCAACGAATTCAAAGCCGAAATCAAGGAACTGTTCCTCAAAGCGGTTGAATTGGAATACCAGTACGCAGAAGACACCATGCCCCGCGGCGTCTTGGGCATGAACGCATCCATGTTCAAAGGTTATCTGCGCTACATTGCTAACCGCCGCGCCACTCAGATCGGCCTGGAGGCTCTTTTCCCCAACGAAGAGAACCCCTTCCCCTGGATGAGCGAGATGATCGACCTGAAAAAAGAACGCAACTTCTTTGAAACTCGGGTCATCGAATACCAAACTGGCGGGGCTTTGTCCTGGGATTGATTTTCTGACCCCCTATCTCATGTCCTACCTCTTCGAGCCACACGCTGCAAAGTCTCCCGACTTTGGGCGGTGTGGCTTTTCCGCGTTCATGGCGCTGGGGATTTCCCCAGCGTCATGGATCGCTTTGTGCAATCCAACAAGCACCAAGCGTTCCCTTTCCGTTGAGTTCTCAACTTGATCAAGGAGAAAATCATGGCAACTGCAAAAAAAGTAGCGGCAAATAAAGCTGCTCCAGCGAAAAAGGCCGCACCGGCCAAAAAAGCGGCTCCAGCTACAAAAGTAGCCGCAGCCAAAAAAGCTGCTCCCGCAAAGAAAGCCGCTCCTGCCAACAAAGCAGTAGCAGCCAAAAAGCCAGCAGCGAAAAAAGCAGCACCGGCCAAAAAAGCCGCTCCCGCCAAAAAAGCAGTAGCAGCCAAAAAGCCAGCAGCGAAAAAAGCAGCACCGGCCAAAAAAGCCGCAGCCAAGAAAGCTGCTCCCGCCAAAAAAGCAGCACCAGCCAAAAAAGCCGCAGCCAAAAAAACTGCTGCCAAAAAGCCTGCTGCCAAAAAAGCGGTTGTGAAAAAAGCAGCCAAAAAACCAGCAGCAAAGAAGGCATCCAAAGCACCCGCTGCCCCGGCTGCTCAAACGACTCTGAATCCTCAAGCTGCGTGGCCGTTTCCTTCGGCCGCCAAGCCCTGATTCACAGTTCAGGCGTTAGCCACAAAGCCCGTCACTGGCAACAGTGCCGGGCTTTTTTTGCACCGGATCGACCCGCATCAAGGGTAGAAACTCAGCACACGGTAATCGCTGAAGACCCTGTCTGGGGACACCAGAACTTTCAAGCTGCCCGACCACGACTGCCCTGGAGACAAGGTGAGCGGGGCCCCGGCCTGCGCGGGCAAAACCACGGTGCGCAGCACCAGCTTGCCTTCTTGATCCATCAAACTCAACTCCAAGGCCGTCATGCCAAGGACACGGTGCGTGGAGTTGCGCACAGACCAAGACAAGGCATGGTCCTCGCTGCGTTGCACCAAGCTGGCGCTGTCGATAACCATGCCCTCTGGATCGCGCAGCGGACTGACTTGGCAACCGATAAACTCGCACACATGTCGAATCATGGGTTCACTGTCAGGCCATGAAGCCGCAATGGCATCTTTTTGCACATAGGCCCATTGCATCACCAGCAGCAAAGCCAAGGTCAGCACCCCATAAGGCGCAAACCATGCCCTGGATGGCAACGCTTTGGAAACCTTGGGGGGGCTTGGCAAGGGCTCAGACGCCAAAGGCTCAGGTTTAAAACTGGACAATGCCTCTTCAAAAGCGGCCAGCTCGGCTTGCGCTGGCCGGATGTGTGCAGGCGAGCTGCGGTCTTCTTTTGTCAACAAGTTGTCGAGCGAGATGCGGTCCGCAGAGTCGGCCACCAATTCGACGGGTTGCGCCGCGTCAGCCGAAGGGTATGGGGGACTGTCTCCCGTGCCAGGATCAGGCACTGCGGGAAAAACAAGGGACCCGACGCCAGCAGGGTCCCAGCGCAGCACCAGCCCCGTGCTGTCAAACGCATGGCCACAGGCACCGCAGCGCAACCAGCCTTTGGCAGCATGCACATGCAGCGCCTTCAGCTGATAAACCATGGCGCACGAAGGGCAGCGGGTGATCCTGTTCATGGCCCGATTGTAGACAGGCTCAAGCAGGCCGAGACACCGCCTTGGCCGTCATCAAAATCCAGCCTTCTTGGGTGTCGGCCACTTCGAGGACAACCCATGGGGCGTAGGCGGCCTTGAGTTCCTCGGCCTGCCGCTCGAGGATACCGGCCAACACCAAATGGCCGCCCGGGGCCACATAAGAACACAGCAGGGGCGCCAATACCTTCAAAGGTGTGGCCAGGATGTTGGCCAGCACGGTCTGGTACTGGCCCTGCGCTTTGTCTGGCAAACCGGCCTTCAACTGCACGCCGTTGGCCTGCGCATTCAACTCGGTGGACGTCACAGCCGCTTCGTCGATGTCCACTGCATCGATCTCGGTGGCGCCATATTTGGCTGCGCCGATGGCCAATATGCCCGAGCCGCAACCGTAATCGAGCACGCGCTGCGCCTGCACCCCGTATTGGGCAATCCAGCGCAAACACATGCGGGTGGTCGGGTGGGTGCCAGTGCCAAACGCCAGACCCGGATCGAGTCGGATGATCTGCCGGGCTTGCTCAGGCGGCTCGTGCCAGGTGGGGACGATCCAGAAATCGGGGGTCACTTCGACCGGCGCAAATTGCGACTGGGTCAGGCGCACCCAATCTTGGTCCTCCAGGGTCTGGATGCCGAGCAACTGGCAGTCCGCAAAAAAATCTTGCGCCCCCAACAAAACCGCAGCCTCCCGGGCCGCCGCTTCCTGGGCAAACAGCGCCACCATGCGCGAACGCTGCCAACCGTCTTTGGGTGGCGGCATGCCCGGTTCGCCAAACAGCGCTTGTTCGGCGGGCGTCTGTGCGTCTGCGTCTTCCACCGACACACTCAACGCGTCCAGGGCATCGAGCGCATCGCTCAGCACGTCCACCCGGTCTTCGGGGCACAGCAGGCTCAGTTCAAACATAAAGGGTCAGCGCTTGTGCTGGCTCAGCCAGTGTTCCAGGTAATGGATGTTGGTGCCGCCTTGCATGAACTTGGCGTCCACCATCAGCTCGCGGTGCAGCGGTATGTTGGTGTTGATGCCTTCGATCACCGTCTCATTCAAGGCGGTCTGCATGCGGGCCAAGGCTTGCTCGCGGGTATCGCCATGGACGATCAGTTTGCCGATCATCGAGTCGTAGTTGGGGGGCACAAAGTAGTTGTTGTAGACGTGCGAATCCACCCGCACGCCTGGCCCACCCGGCATGTGCCAGGACGTGACACGGCCGGGCGAAGGCGTGAACTTGAAAGGGTCTTCGGCGTTGATGCGGCATTCGATGGCATGGCCCCGAATCTGGATCTGTTTTTGGGTGAAGGGTAGGCGCTCACCGGCTGCCACCATGATCTGCGTTTTGACGATGTCCACGCCCGTGACCCACTCCGTCACCGGGTGCTCGACCTGCACGCGGGTGTTCATCTCGATGAAATAGAACTCGCCGTTTTCGTAGAGAAATTCGAAGGTGCCCGCACCCCGGTAATTGATCTTCTTGCAAGCGGCCACGCAACGCTCGCCGATCTTCTCGATCAGTTTGCGCGGGATGCCAGGCGCTGGCGCTTCTTCGATCACTTTTTGGTGACGCCGCTGCATGGAACAGTCGCGCTCGCCCAAATACACCGCATTGCGGTGCTTGTCGGCCATGATCTGGATTTCCACATGGCGCGGGTTCTGCAGGAACTTTTCCATGTACACCGCCGGATTGCCAAATGCGGCACCGGCTTCGGCTTTGGTCATTTGCACGGCGTTGATGAGCGCCGCCTCGGTGTGCACCACGCGCATGCCGCGACCGCCGCCGCCACCTGCAGCCTTGATGATGACCGGGTAACCCACAGATTTGGCGATGCGGCGAATTTGCACCGGGTCATCGGGCAATTCACCTTCCGAGCCAGGTACACAAGGCACGCCGGCGCGGATCATGGTTTGCTTGGCCGAGACCTTGTCACCCATGATGCGGATCGACTCTGGGGTCGGTCCAATGAACTGGAAACCACTTTTTTCAACCCGTTCGGCAAAGTCTGCGTTCTCGCTCAAAAAGCCATAACCGGGGTGAATGGCTTCAGCGTCGGTCACCTCGGCCGCCGAAATGATGGCCGGCATGTTGAGGTAGCTCAGCGACGACGAAGCAGGCCCAATGCACACGGCTTCTTCGGCCAGTTTGACGTATTTGGCTTCTTTGTCGGCTTCGGAATAAACCATCACCGCCTTGATGCCCAACTCACGACAAGCGCGCTGGATGCGCAAGGCGATTTCGCCGCGGTTGGCGACCAGGATTTTCTTGAACATGAAATCCCCGTGGCTTTATTCGACGATGAAAAGAGGCTGACCGTATTCCACGGCCTGGCCGTTTTCACACAGGATCTGCGTGACGGTGCCGGATTTGTCGGACTCGATTTCGTTGAGAATTTTCATCGCTTCGATGATGCACAGGGTATCACCCTCCTTGACCACGGAACCAATCTGGATGAAGGGGGCCGAACCAGGACTGGACGAGCGGTAGAACGTGCCGACCATGGGCGACTTGACGGCGTGACCCGCGGGCGTTGCAGGCACCACGGGGGCGGCCTCCACCGCGGCCGCGGGTGCAGCCACCACAGGGGCTGCGACCACGGGTGCAGCTTGTTGCATCACCACCGGTTGGGCAACGCCCATGCTCTTGACAATGCGAACTTTGCCTTCGGCTTCGGTGATTTCCAGCTCAGACACATTCGAGTCAGACACCAGGTCAATCAGTGTTTTGAGTTTGCGCAAATCCATAGATCCTCCATTGCTTGTGCACTTGTAATGGGTTGAATTTACACCAAATTTCAGTAAAAGCCTTGAATTTATCTTTTCTTGTCCGAACAGGCATGCGCCTACCAGACGATTCAGCGGCATGAGGGCGCACACTCCTTTGGCATGGGGTATGGGACTTGTCAGGCGACAGCACTGCGCCACTGCATCAGATCGTCAGACGAGAGCTGACCCATCTTTTGGCGCCAAATGCTGCCATCTGCCTTGAAAAACACGGTAAATGGCAAGCCACCCACCGCATTGCCCAAGGATTTGGCCAAATGGGTTCCTTCCAATCCGGCCAGTCCCACCGGAAAACCCAATGCCTGCCTGGACAGAAACTTACGCACCGCACTGGGCTGGTCAATGGCCAACGCCACCACTTGATGCCCAATGGCGGTGTTTTTCCGCCAGAAGGCGTCAATCAGGGGCAACTCTTCGATGCACGGTGGGCACCAAGTGGCCCAAAAGTTCAGCAGCAAGGGTTTACCCTGGAAACTGGCCATGTTCAAGGCTTCGCCCCCAGGCGTCTCGAACTGCTGACTCCAAAATGGGTGCTTCCCCACGTCCACCACCTCTTGAGGCTCAAAACGTCGCATGGCCACGCCGACCCCGGCCACAAGGGCCGCCGCACCGGCACCCCAAATCAGATGGCGCCTGGACCCGATTTCAATTGGTTGGTTCATGTTCCCATTTTCTTTCATGCCGCCAGCAGGCGCTCCAAGGCCGCCAAATCCCCCCGGGGCGAGCGGCCTTGCGCGTCGGGCAGCAAAGCCCCGCGCAGATCGTCCAGATCGTAAATGCGCAGGTGCACCCCCACATCTTCGTTCAACGCGTCACAAAAACTGTGCAGACTCAGCAAATCCACATCATCCCCGTGCAGCCCCCGCGCCGTTTGCACGTCGTAACGCTGGTTCTGGTTGATCAAGGCGATCTCAGCCGATTTGGGGTCGTCGCAAAACAAGGCCAGGTCCACATCGCACAGGCGCGTGGCCCAACCCTGCCAGACGGCACCACCCAAGTGCGGGCGAAATTCGGCCAGGCGCTGCATCCAGACCCTTGCCAATTCGCGCAAGGCCAGCAACTGGGCTGGCTGCGTGTCGGCGCAAAAAAAGGCAATGTAGTCGCGCACCTCGGTCTCGACCACGTCGTTGGTGGGCAAGGCCGTCCGGTTGGGCAGGCCTAGCTCTTTGAGGGCTCGGTGCTTGGCCGGACCAAAAGCCAAGCCTTCTTCCACCACCAAACGGGCGGCGGTGGCGGCAATTTCAAGGGCAAGGTCGTTCATGGGCACCGATTGTGACCCGAGCGAGGCGAGACCGTGCCGATGCCACCCTAAAATCTGGGAATGCATATACATATTTTGGGCATCTGCGGCACCTTCATGGGCGGCTTGGCCGCGCTGGCCCGGGAGGCTGGCCATCGAGTCACCGGTTGCGACGCGGGCGTTTACCCACCGATGAGCGACCAATTGCGCGCTTTGGGCATCGAGCTGATCGAAGGCTTTGACGCCGAACAAATGGCCTTGAAGCCCGATGTGTACGTGATCGGAAACGTGGTCAGCCGTGCACGACGGCCCGACGGCAGCCCCAAATTTCCGCTGATGGAAGCCATTTTGGAAGCCGGCGCGCCCTACACCAGCGGCCCGCAATGGCTGTCAGAGCACGTCTTGCAAGGCCAGCATGTGCTGGCGGTAGCGGGCACCCACGGCAAAACCACCACCACGTCCATGCTGGCCTGGGTGCTAGAACGGGCCGGACTCGCACCCGGCTTTTTGGTGGGCGGCGTGCCGCTGAACTTTGGCGTCTCGGCCCGCCTGGGGGGGGGGCAATACTTTGTCATCGAGGCCGACGAGTACGACACCGCCTTCTTTGACAAGCGCAGCAAATTTGTCCACTACCGCCCACGCACCGCCATCCTGAACAACCTCGAATTCGACCACGCCGACATCTTTGACGACCTGGCCGCCATCGAGCGCCAGTTTCACCATCTGGTGCGCACCGTCCCGGGCTCGGGTCGCGTGGTGGTCAATGGCCTAGAAGAAAGCCTGACGCGTGTGCTGGGCCAAGGCTGCTGGAGCGAGGTGCGCACGTTTGGCGCTGCCGTGAGCGACTTCGTGGCCGAGGGCGAGCCTGCGCAATTCAAGGTGCTGCAAGCCGGCAAAGCGGTGGCGCAGGTGCAGTGGGGCATTGGCGGCGTGCACAACCAGCTCAATGCGCTGGCGACCATCACCGCCGCCGAACATGTGGGGGTGAACCCTGCCATGGCCGCACAGGCGCTGGCCAGTTTTGAAAACGTCAAGCGCCGCATGGAAGTGCGCGGCAGGGTGCAAGAGACCACCGTTTACGACGACTTTGCCCACCACCCCACGGCGATCCGCACCACCGTCAATGGCCTGCGCCGCCAGGTGGGCGATGCCCGGATCCTCGCGATTTTTGAGCCGCGCAGCAACACCATGAAGCTGGGCAGCATGAAAGCGCAACTGCCTTGGAGCCTGGCAGAAGCCGATCTGGCCTTTTGCCACGCGGGTGGTTTGGGTTGGGACGCCGCCGCCGCCCTTTCGCCCATGGGCTCCAAAGCGCAAGTGGGTGCCAACATAGACGAGGTCATTGCGCAGGTGCTGGCACAAGTGAGGCCCGGTGACCACCTGCTGTGCATGAGCAACGGCAGCTTTGGCGGGATTCACGCCCGACTTTTGCGGGCGCTTGCCGCCTGAGCCTTTCTCTCAGCGGGCGCGACGCGCCTTCACCGCATCCGACAGCACCTGCAACACGCCCACACTGTTGTCCCAGCCAATGCAGGCGTCGGTGATGCTCTGGCCGTAAGTCAGTTTCGCCACATCGTGCTGGCCGGGCGTGAACTTTTGCGCACCATCCACGATGTGGCTCTCGACCATGACACCAAACACCTGGCGTGAGCCGCCGCTGATTTGCGTGGCAATGTCTTGGGCCACATCGATCTGGCGCTCGTGCTTTTTGCTGCTGTTGGCATGGCTGCAGTCCACCATCAAGGTGGCGGGCAACTTGGCGGCATCGAGCTCTTTGCAGGCCGCTGCCACGCTCTGGGCGTCGTAGTTGGGGGCTTTGCCGCCGCGAAGAATCACGTGGCAATCCTGGTTGCCCTGGGTCTGCACGATGGCAACCTGGCCATTCTTGTGCACCGACAAAAAGTGGTGGCCCCGGGCAGCGGCCTGGATCGCGTCGGTCGCGATTTTGATGTTGCCGTCCGTGCCGTTCTTGAAGCCGATGGGCGCCGACAGGCCCGAAGCCAGCTCGCGGTGCACCTGGCTCTCGGTGGTGCGCGCACCGATGGCGCCCCAACTGATCAAATCGCCAATGTACTGGGGCGAGATCACGTCGAGGAACTCGCTGCCAGCGGGCACGCCCTGGCGGTTGATCTCGATCAGCAGTTGGCGGGCGATGCGCAGGCCTTCGTCGATGCGAAAACTCTCGTCCAGGTAAGGGTCGTTGATCAAGCCCTTCCAGCCCACGGTGGTGCGGGGCTTTTCAAAGTAAACGCGCATAACGATCTCCAGCGTGTCGGCGTATTTTTCGCGCAGGGGCTTCAAGCGCCGGGCGTAGTCCAGCGCCGCAGCCGGGTCGTGGATCGAGCAAGGGCCAATGATGACCAGCAAACGGTCGTCTTGGCCGTGCACGATTTTTTGAATGGCTTTGCGGGTTTGGGCGATCAGGGTTTCCGTCGCCGTGCCAGCAATCGGGAAGAATCGGATCAAATGTTCTGGAGGCGGGAGCACAGTGATGTCCTTGATGCGTTCGTCGTCGGTCTGGCCTTTGCGGTCGGCGGCATTCGGATACCAGCTCTCAGGGGCAGTGGTTTTGGCGTTCATCGTGGACTCCTCAATTGAAAAAACAGGTGAAAAAAAACCGCCGGGCTTTGGGGCTCCGGCGGTGTGTATCGAGATGTTCGGGTGCTTATGCGCTCGCCTCTCGTCCGCCGGGGACTGAGAACCAAAAATAAAAAAAGTAAAAAAAAGCGGAGCGCGAAGACATGGGGTTCAATGTATCACAGGTGAATGACAGTTTCTGACAGGCCCGCCAAGGGCAAACCCTTGGGCACGGCTCACGCGGTCCCGCCCACCGTCAGGCCGTCGATGCGCAAGGTCGGCTGACCGACACCCACCGGCACGCTCTGGCCTTCTTTGCCGCAGGTGCCCACGCCCGAGTCGAGCTTCATGTCGTTGCCGATCATGCTGATCTTCTTGAGCGATTCGGGGCCGCTGCCGATCAAGGTCGCACCTTTGACGGGGTATTGGATCTTGCCGTTTTCCACCCAGTAAGCCTGGCTGGCCGAGAACACGAACTTGCCGCTGGTGATGTCCACCTGGCCGCCCGCAAAGTTGGTGGCGTACAAGCCCTTTTTGATGCTGGCCACGATTTCCTCGGCGCTCTTGTCGCCGCCCAGCATGTAGGTGTTGGTCATGCGCGGCATGGGCACATGGGCGTAGCTTTCGCGGCGGCCATTGCCCGTGGGCTTGACGCCCATCAGGCGGGCGTTCATCGAGTCCTGGATGTAGCCGCGCAAGATGCCGTCTTCGATCAGCACATTCTTTTGGCTGGCGTGGCCTTCGTCGTCCACGTTCAGCGAGCCCCGGCGGTCGGCCATGGTGCCGTCATCCAGCACGGTGACGCCCTTGGCCGCCACACGCTGGCCAATGCGGCCGCTGAAAGCGCTCGATCCCTTTCTGTTGAAGTCGCCCTCCAGCCCGTGGCCCACGGCTTCGTGCAGCAGCACGCCGGGCCAGCCATTGCCCAACACCACGGTCATCTCGCCTGCGGGCGCGGGGCGAGCTTCGAGGTTGATGAGCGCGGCCGACACGGCTTCTTGCACATAGCTTTCGATCATGGCGTCGTCAAAATAAGCCAGGCCAAAGCGACCACCGCCGCCAGCGCTGCCCACTTCGCGGCGGCCGTTTTGCTCGGCGATCACCGTCACGGACAAACGTATCAAAGGGCGCACATCGGCCGCCAGCGTGCCATCGGCGCGGGCCACAATGACCACGTCGTATTCGGTGGCCAGTCCCGCCATGACTTGCACCACACGGGGGTCTTTGGCACGGGCAATTTTTTCCACATGGCCCAGCAAGTTCACTTTGGCCGTACTGTCCAGCGTGGACATCGGGTCCAGCGCGGGGTAGAGCGAACGGCTGGCCGAAATCTTGCGCGCTGGCACCTTGATGCGCTTGTTTTGCGCAGCAGACGCAATGGAGCGAACCGTCATGGCCGCGTCCATCAAAGAGGTTTCGGAAATGTCATCGGAGTAGGCAAAGGCGGTTTTTTCGCCCGACACGGCCCGCACACCCACGCCTTGGTCGATGCTGAAGCTGCCGGTCTTGACGATGCCCTCTTCCAGGCTCCAGCCTTCGGAGCGGGTGTACTGGAAGTACAGATCAGCGTCATCGACCGCGTGAGCCTTGATGGCGTTCAGGGCTTGAGTCAGATGGGTTTCGTCAAGACCAAACGGGTCAAGCAACAGGGACTTGGCCGTGGCCAAGCGTTCAATGGTGGGTTCGCGTGAAATCATGTTGTCCATTGTAGGCACGGATCAAGACCCTTGCCCACACCGGACAGCCCCCAATGTCCGCGGCAAGCCGCGGCTTCAGCACTGGCGCATGACTTTGAGCAAGACGGCATCGTCCAGATCGGCCCAACCCTGCCCCAGGGCTTGTGCAAACAAGTCCCTCGCCAAACGACCTAAAGGGGGATCAAAGGCCGCATCGTCAGCGGCCTGCACGGCCAAGCCCGTGTCTTTGGCCAGCAAAGTGACGTGGGCACGGGGCTCGAAGTCCCCTGCCAAAGCCCGGCGCATCCTGTCCGAGCCAATCCAGCTTTGACCACTGGACGCTTCAATGACCGACAGCGTGGCTGCAGGGTCTAGCCCCAGCCGCTCAGCCAAGGCCATGGCTTCAGCAGCGCCCGCAAGATTCACCGCAGCCAGCAAATTGTTGACCAGCTTGGTGCGGGCGCCGTCCCCTGCGCGGGTTCCGACGCGAAAAACTTGCTGGCTCAAGGCGGTCAACAGCTTCTGGCTGCGCTGCCACACCGCATCGGAGCAAGCCACCATCAAACTCATGGTGCCCTGTTGGGCCCGCACAGGCCCCCCGGACATGGGGGCATCGATGAAGCCAACGCCCATGGGCGCCAAACGCTCAGCCTGGCTTTGCACCGTGGCTGGCCCCAAGGTTGGACACAGCATCACCGACTGACCCGGCTTGAGCACCGGACCAGCGCCCCCCTCGCCCCAAAGCACCGCCTCGGTTTGCGCAGCATCCACCACGACCACCATCAACACGCCGTCGGGCGCCAGCAGGCGGGCGGCCTCCATGGCAGAGCCACAAGCGACCGCCCCCAAGGCCACCGCCTGCAACTGAACCTGTGGGTGAATGTCGTGGACCGCCACCGACCAGCCCAAACCACGCAAACGGGCCAGCATGCCACCGCCCATGTTGCCCGCACCCACCACCGCGACCTGCATCAGATTCGTCATGTTTGCACCAGTTGTTTGGATTTCGCAATCGACATCAAAATTCCCAAAGCCAGCCCCAAGGTCACCATGGCCGTTCCGCCATAACTGATGAAAGGCAAGGGCACGCCCACCACCGGCAAGATGCCGCTGACCATGCCGACATTGACAAAGGCATAGGTGAAGAAAATCATGGCCATGCTGCCCGCCAACAAGCGGCTGAACAAGGTGGGCGCTTGCATGGCAATGACCAAAGCCCGGTAAATCAGGAAGAACAAACTGGCCAGCAAAAGCAAGCCCCCGAGCAGGCCGAACTCTTCACCCAAGGCCGCAAAGATAAAGTCGGTGGTGCGCTCTGGAATGAACTCCAGGTGGGTTTGTGTGCCCTGCATGAAGCCCTTGCCCCAAAAGCCGCCCGAGCCAATGGCGATCATGCCCTGGATGATGTGAAACCCCTTGCCCAGCGGGTCACGTCCCGGGTCCAGCAAGGTGCACACCCTTTGGCGCTGGTACTCGCGCAGCACATGCCAATCCACATCGGGCTGGCACAGGCTGGGCTCCATGATCACCAGCACCACGATGCCCACCAACCCCAAACCAACGGGCGGCAAAATCCAGCGCCAACTGAGCCCGGCAAAGAAAATCACAGCCAGCCCCGCCGCCAGCACCAGCAAGGAGGTCCCCAGGTCGGGTTGCCTCATGATCAGGCCCACGGGAATGCCCAAAATCAGCAAGGCCACCGCGAAGTCAAACGGCCGCAACTGCCCCTCGCGTTTTTGAAACCAGGCGGCCAACATCAGTGGCAAAGCAATTTTCAAAATCTCGCTGGGCTGGATCACCACCCCCAGCTTGAGCCAGCGCGTGGACCCTTTTTTGGTGATGCCAAAAAGGGCCACCGCCACCAGCAAAATCACGCCCACGATGTACACCGGAACGGCCCAATCCATCAATTTCGAAGGCGGAATTTGCGCCACCACAAACATGATGACGCCCGCAATCAGCATGTTGCGGCCATGGTCAACAAAGCGGGTGCCGTGGTCATAACCTGAGGAATACATGACCAACATGCCCAGACAGGCCAGCAGAAAAACGGCGAAGGCCAAAGGCCCGTCAAAACCATCGATCAAACGCATCCCCCGCTGCAGCGCGGTGGGTTTTTGAAAGACAGAGGCCGATGTCAACGGGCCTTGGCGTGCGGTCTTGTTCATGGCAAATCAGGCGAATTCGCCCTTGGGGTCGCGCCCCATCAGGGCCAGCACCGCCTCACGGGCGCTCAGGCGAGCGTCCAGCAAAGCCACCACCGCCTCGGTGATCGGCATGTCCACGCCCAAGGCGCGGGCACGTTGCAAGACGGTGCGGGCGCTGTAAACCCCCTCAGCCACATGGCCCAGTGAAGTCACCGCCTGATCGAGCGACTGGCCTTGGGCCAGCAGCAAACCCACTTTGCGGTTGCGGCTCAGGTCCCCCGTAGCCGTCAACACCAGGTCGCCCAGGCCGGACAATCCCATGAAGGTGTCGCCCTGAGCCCTCAGCGCCAGACCCAGGCGCGTCATCTCGGCCAGACCCCGAGTAATCAGGGCAGCGCGCGCATTCAGGCCCAGACCCAGGCCATCGCACAAGCCCGTGGCGATGGCCAGCACGTTCTTCACGGCCCCGCCCACTTCCACCCCCACGATGTCGTTGTTGGCATACACACGCAAAGACGGGCCATGGAAAGCCTGCACCAAGGCATGGCGCACACAAGCATGGACACTGGCAGCGACCAAAGCCGTGGGTTGCTGCAGCGCCACCTCCAAGGCAAAACTGGGGCCGCTCAACACACCGGCCATTAAGTTCGGGGCCACCTCGGCCTGCACCTCATGGGGCATCAACCCGGTGCCCGATTCCAGCCCCTTGCAAAGCCAGGCCACAGGTACGCTCACCTCCGACATGGCCGTCAGCACAGCGCGTAAACCCGCCATGGGCGTGGCAATGACCCACAATCCGCAGTCAGAAGAAGACGTCAGCAACGACGCCAAAGGGGCCGATGAAATTTCAAGGGAGTCGGGCAAGGATATGCCCGGCAGGTAACGGGCGTTTTGCCTTTGCTTGCGCAAAGCTTTGGCCTGGACGGCATCGCGTGCGTGCAAGGTGACCGCATGCCCACCCGGGTGCCTCGCCGCCGCCAACGCCATGGCGGTGCCCCAAGCGCCGGCACCCATGATGGTGATCTGCATGGTCCGGCTGACCCTTGGACCGGCTTACTGCGTGATCGCAGCGGCCTGCTCGGCTTGCTGGACTTGTTGCTGCTCGTACATGGCCTGGAAGTTGATCTCAGCCAAGTGCACCGGCGGAAAGCCCGCACGCGTGATCAGGTCGGCCACGTTGCCACGCAGGTAGGGATACACGATTTGAGGGCAAGCGATGCCCATGACGGGGCCCATCTGGTCGTCGGGCAGGTTGCGGATTTCAAAAATGCCGCCCTGCTTGCACTCGACCAAGAACACGGTCTTGTCGCCGATTTTGGTGTGCACGGTGGCGGTCACGCAAACTTCAAAAACGCCTTCGGCCACGGGTGTGGCTTCCACGCCCAACTGGATGTCCACATTGGGCTGCTGCTGGTCCAGCAAGATGCCCGGCGAATTGGGTTGCTCCAGCGAAGCCTCTTTGAGGTAAACACGCTGAATCTGGAACACGGGGGCTTGGGCTTCGGTGGCGGGGGTGACAGCGGTATCGGTCATGGGAAACTCTTAGGTATGAAATGAAAGTGCCGGAAAAACCGGACAGGTGGAGGGAGGAGACAGTCGCATTATCGGCCATCCCAGCCGCCCCAGCGTTCGTTCAGAGCCATGCAAAGTCTGAACAGCGGGTGGTGCAGTTCAGGCCGCCTGCAGCAAAGGCACCAGGCCGCCTTTGGCGTCCAGGGCCATCAGGTCATCACAGCCGCCCACATGGGTCTCGCCCACATAAATCTGAGGCACGGTGCGGCGACCCGTGATTTGCATCATGTGATCGCGCTGGGCCGGATCGGTGTCGATGCGGATTTCTTCGATTTGCTCGACCCCTTTGGACTTGAGCAACTGCTTGGCCCGAACGCAATAAGGGCAAACGGCGGTGGTGTACATCTTGACGGCTTGCATGAGAATTCCTTAATGGCAAATGAGAAATCAGGCTTTTTCAGTTGGCATGCTGGCCGCAGTCCAAGCGCGCAGACCGCCTGAAAGCGACTGGGCGTTGTCGTAACCCAGCTTGCGTGCAGTTGCAGCGGCACGCGCCGAACGCGCACCCACCTGGCACACCATGATCACCTGGGCCGACTTGTTCTTGACCACTTGGCCCAGCTTGTCTTCGAGCTGACCTAAAGGCAAGTTTTTGGATCCGATGACATGCCCCCGTGCAAATTCGTCGGGCTCGCACACATCAATCACCACGGCTTTCTCACGGTTCATCAGCTGCACCATGGTCTGCGGGTCCAGACCGCTGCCCTTGGTCAAAACAGGCAACAACAAGGCAAAGCCCGACCCCAAAGCCAGGGCCAGCAACATCCAGTTATCAGTCAAAAAATTCACGGGACAGACCTTTATTCATCAGAAAAACGCCGCTTTGTCAGCGGACGCAGAAGTCGCAATTCTAAAATGCCGGGCTTAGCCCTGTTTTAAAACGCCTCCAAGGCCTCTTTTCTATGTACAAACTTGTCCTCATTCGCCACGGCGAATCCACCTGGAACCTGGAAAACCGTTTCACCGGCTGGACCGATGTGGACCTGACCCCCACCGGCGTGAGCCAGGCCATGTCGGCCGGCCAACTGCTCAAGGCCGAAGGCTGGGACTTTGACCTGTGCTACACCTCGGTGCTCAAACGCGCTATCCACACCCTCTGGTACACCCTGGACGAAATGGACCGCACCTGGCTGCCGGTGGTCAAGGACTTCCGCCTGAACGAGCGCCACTACGGCGCACTGCAAGGCCTGAACAAGGCCGACATGGCCCAACATTACGGTGACGAGCAAGTGCTGATCTGGCGTCGCAGCTACGACACGCCCCCACCCACGCTGGAAGCCAACGACCCCCGCTGTGAACGCAGTGACCGCCGCTACCCCGATCCGGCCCTGGTGCCCCTGACCGAATGCCTGAAAGACACCGTGGCGCGCGTGCTGCCCGCCTGGAACGACAGCATTGCCCCCAACATCCGGACGGGCAAGCGTGTCTTGATCACCGCGCACGGCAACTCGATCCGCGCCCTGATCAAGTACCTGGACGGCATCTCTGAGAGCGACATCGTGCACTTGAACATCCCCAACGGCATCCCCTTGGTGTACGAGCTGGACGCCAGCCTCAAGCCCATTCGCCACTACTACTTGGGCGACGCCGAAGCCGCTGCCAAAGCCGCTGCTGCAGTGGCCAGCCAGGGCAAAGCCTGACCGCACAAGGCCCTTTACAGGAAATTACACACCAAGCCCCACGGCGCGGGGCTTGCGGGTGTATATTGGATTGAACTTCACTGAACACGTACTCGCAAAATGGGACACAAACTCAAGATCGCCGGTTGGCTCAGCGTGGGCGCCTTGGCCGGCGCCCTCACCACCGTGTCGTTGCAGACCGTGGCACGCGGCAACATGGCCCCCCTGCCCCTTGAAGAACTGCAGCAGTTGGCCGCCGTATTTGGCATGGTCAAGAGCGACTACGTTGAGCCGGTGGACGAGAAGAAACTCATCACCGAAGCCATCTCTGGCATGGTGTCCAGCCTGGACCCCCACTCACAATACTTTGACAAAAAGACCTTCAAGGAATTTTCTGAAGGCACGTCGGGCCGTTTTGTCGGCGTGGGCATCGAGATCAGCCAGGAAGACGGTGTCGTCAAGATCATCTCGCCCATCGAAGGCTCACCCGCCGACCGTGCAGGCCTCAAACCCAACGACCTGATCACCAAAGTAGACGACACCCCGCTCAAAGGCCTGTCGCTCAGCGAAGCGGTCAAGCGCATGCGTGGCGAGCCCAAAACCAAAGTGGTGCTCACGGTTTTCCGAAAAGACGAAAACCGCACCTTCCCGGTCACCATCATCCGCGAAGAAATCAAGACCCAATCGGTCAAATCCAAGCTGATCGAGCCCGGCTTCGGCTGGATCCGCGTCTCCCAATTCCAGGAACGCACCGTCGAAGACTTCGCCCGTAAGATCGAAGAGATGTACAAGCAAGACCCCCAGCTCAAGGGCTTGGTACTGGACTTGCGCAATGATCCGGGCGGCCTGCTGGATGCAGCAGTGGCCCTGTCCGCCGCCTTCCTTCCCGACAACGTCACGGTAGTCACCACCAACGGCCAGTTGGCCGAAAGCAAATTCACCTACAAGGCATCACCCCAATTTTGGCGTCGCAACAACAGCAACGACCCCATCACCCGCATGACTCTGGCCACTGGCGGAGCCCTGAAAAAAGTGCCCCTCGTGGTGCTGGTCAACGAAGGCTCGGCCTCGGCCAGTGAAATCGTGGCCGGTGCCCTGCAAGACTACAAACGCGCCACCCTCATGGGCAGCCAGACCTTTGGCAAAGGCTCGGTGCAAACCGTGCGACAACTGGGCCCAGACACCGCCCTCAAAATCACCACGGCCCGCTACTACACGCCCAACGGCCGCGCCATTCAGGCCAAGGGCATCGTGCCCGACGTGATGCTCGATGAGACCGAAACCGGCAACGTCTTTGCGGCCCTTCGCACCCGCGAAGCCGACTTGGGCAAACACCTGTCGAACGGCAAAGAAGCCGAAGAAGCCAAAAACCCCGCCCGCGAAAAAGCCCGTGAAGAGGCCATGAAAAAGCTGGAAGAAGACGCCAAAAAACCACTTGCCGAACGTCGCCTGCCTGAATTCGGTTCGGACAAAGACTTCCAACTGGCCCAAGCCCTTAAGCAACTCAAAGGCCAGCCCGTCAAAGCCAGCACCACACTGGCCGAACGCAAAGTCGATAAGAAAGACTGATCGCCAGCCACTGACGGACGCCGCCCATGGATGACACGCAACTGCTGCGCTATTCGCGGCACATCCTGCTCAACGAACTGGGCATCGACGGGCAGGAAAAACTGCTGGCTTCACACGCACTGATCATTGGCGCAGGCGGCCTGGGCTCACCGGTTAGCCTGTACCTGGGCAGTGCAGGTGCAGGTCACATCACCGTGGTCGATCACGACCACGTTGACGCCACCAACTTGCAGCGCCAAATTGCCCACACGCTGGACCGGGTAGGCCAATTCAAAGCCGATTCGGTGCGCACGGCGATTGCGCAAATCAACCCCGACGTGGTGGTCACCGCCATCACCCAACGTGCCGATGCGGCCTTGCTGGACACCCTGGTGGCCCAAGCCGATGTGGTGCTGGACTGCAGCGACAACTTTGAAACCCGCCAGGCTGTGAACCTGGCCTGTGTGGTGCACCGCAAACCCCTGGTGTCGGGCGCGGCCATCCGCATGGACGGACAAGTCTCGGTGTTTGACAGCACACAGCCCGATGCGCCCTGTTATGCCTGCATCTTCCCGCCCGCCCAATTGCCCGAAGAAACCCGCTGCGCCACCATGGGTGTGTTCGCACCGCTGGTGGGCATCATCGGTACGGTGCAAGCGGCAGAAGCGCTCAAGATTTTGAGCGGCATGGGCAGCCACATGGCAGGACGCCTGCTCATGCTAGATGGGCGCGAGCTCTCATGGACCGACATCCGAATGCAACGCAATCCGGCTTGTCCGGTGTGTGCGGCGCACCGAGAAGACATGGATCCCGGGTCAAGCCCAGGATGACCCATGCAGGTCACCCCGAGCCCCGAGGTCCACTCTTTCGCCATATTGAAGCACTCTTGAATGCGCTCAATTGCCATGGCAGTTGCCATGAAATTTTCTGAACAAGGCGGGCGACATGGCGGCTTCCTGCGCCGCAAAAATGCCTTTTTTTTGTTTCTCTGCCTGGCGCTGCAAGGAGGCATAAGGGCCTTTGCCGGTGCGAAAACTGTAGGCCCATGCCTGACCTGAGCGCACCATCTCGGCGCCCAAATCCACGCCTTCAACCGACAAACGCCCAATCTGCCGACCATACGAATCCTGACCACGATCGCTCACTTGAACCGGCTTGCGCAGGGCCAAGACCATCATGGCCTCACGCGCCTCGCGCCCGCCGGGCTGACAAGACTCGGGCGCGTCGATGCCTTCAATGCGCAGCTTGACCGGTTCACGCTGCCCCTCGCGCACCACCTCGACGGTGTCACCGTCCATCACCCAGCTCACCCATCCAGACCAGACCTCGGCTCTGGCTTGCACCTGACTCATGGCCTTGTCCCCTGCAGCAAAAGCGCCCCCCAGCCAACACTGCACCAGTGCCCCAACCAAACAAGCCCTCAAGCTGGGTCCCAGCACGCGCGACCAACAGCCCCGACGGTGCATCAACAGGTTTTCAATCGAAGCCTCTGGTCGAGAAAGAGACGGCGGCATCAGGGTTTTCCGGGTGAATGGTGGATATCGGCCATTGTCGGTCAAGCCACTACACTCCTATTTGCACAGCTTTTTGAAGCCAGTGCACTTGACGCCCAACACCCACGGATGCCTACATGAAACCCTTTTCGCCCCTTCTCCGCCAGCGCATTGGCACCTTCAGCCGCCGCAGTTTGGGCCTGTTGGCCCTGTCTTTGGCGGCTCTCTCGCCCAGCCTGCAGGCGCAAGAAAAACCACCGCTGAAAATCCTGGTGGGCTTTCCACCTGGCGGCTCGGCCGACGTATTGGCCCGCATGGTGGCCGATGCGCTGCGCGATGACTTTGGCACCATCGTGGTGGACAACAAACCTGGCGCTGGCGGACGCATTGCCCTGAACCTGGTCAAAGCCGCCAAGCCCGATGGCCAAACCGTGATTGTGTTGCCCAGCGGCCCCATGGTGCTGTTTCCACACGTCTACAAAAAGCTCGACTACGACGCGGTGAAAGACTTCACGCCCGTCTCGCAAATCGCACGCTTCCAGTTTGGTGTGGTCTCTGGCCCCGCCAGCAACGCAAAAACCGTGGCCGAGATGGTGTCCAAAGCCAAGACCGACCCGGCTTCTGCCAGCTACGGCACACCCGGTGCAGGCACCTTGCCGCACTTCATGGGGGTCTTGCTGGAGCAGTCAGCGGGCATCAACCTGAACCACATCCCCTTCCAAGGCGGTGCACCGGCCAACGCGGCGCTGCTGGGCGGCCACATCGGCTACAAGTTTGACGTGGTGTCCGAAACCGCCGAAATGCACCGCGCAGGCAAAGTGCGCATCATTGCCGTCACCGGCGGCCAGCGAGATTCGCAAGTGCCCGAAGTACCCACCCTCAAAGAGTCGGGCATCAACATGGAAGCCACGGCCTGGTTCGCCATGTACGGCCCCGCTGGCCTGAAAGGCGATGTCCTCACGCGCCTCGAAAAAGCCATGATAAAGATCGCCCGCGACCCGGCCATGAAAGACAAAATGATCAAACTGGGCCTTGAACCGATTGGCTCGAACTCTGTCGATCTGGCCGCCGCGCAGAAAGCCGACCTCAACCGTTGGGAAAAACCCATCAAAGCCACGGGCGTGCAACTGGACTGAACGCATGACACACACCACCTCAGCGCGTCCCAACATCATCTTCATCGTCGCTGACGACCTCGGCTTTGCCGACCTGGGCTGCTACGGGGGGCGTGACGCGCAATTCGGCAAGGTCTCGCCCGTGCTCGACCAGTTGGCTGCGGGCGGCCTGAAGTTCACACAGGGTTATGCCAATTCACCCGTGTGCTCGCCCACCCGCTTTGCGCTCATGACGGCGCGCTACCAGTACCGCCTGCGCGGCGGTGCCGACGAGCCCATCAACAGCCGCAGCCGGGGCAGCGCCGTGTTGGGCTTGCCGCCCGAACACCCCACGTTGCCGTCCCTGCTCAAAGCCAGCGGTTACCGCACCGCCTTGATCGGCAAATGGCACCTGGGCTACCCACCGCACTTCAGCCCGCTGAAATCGGGCTATGAAGAATTCTTTGGCCCCATGTCGGGCGGGGTGGACTACTTCACGCATTGCGCCTCCAACGGTGCGCATGACCTCTTCACCGGCGAAGACGAAACACCCGAAGACGGCTACCTGACCGACATGATCTCCAAGCGGGCGGTTGACTGCGTCGAGCGCATGGCACCCGGCGCATCAGAAGGCACACCTTTTTTCTTGAGCCTGCACTACACCGCGCCGCATTGGCCCTGGGAAACACGCGAAGACCATGCGCTGGCGGCTGAAGTGAAAGACAACATCTTTCACCTGCATGGCGGCAACATCCACACCTACCACCGCATGATCCACCACATGGACGAAGGCATTGGTTGGGTGGTGGAGGCACTGAAAAAAACCGAGCAACTCGACAACACCCTGATCGTCTTCACCAGCGACAACGGCGGCGAGCGTTTCAGTGACAACTGGCCGCTGGTGGGCGGCAAGATGGACCTGACCGAAGGCGGCATCCGCGTACCGTGGATCGCGCACTGGCCCGCCGTCATCGCGCCGGGCGGCACCTCCACCCAGCAATGCATGACCATGGACTGGTCGGCCACGATGGTCGAACTGGCAGGTGCTCAAGCCGATGCCACGCACCCATTTGACGGCGTGTCGATGGCGCCCGTGCTGCGCGATGACCAGCACCAATTTGAGCGGCCGCTTTATTGGCGCATGAACCACCGGGGCCAGCGCGCTTTGCGCATGGGCGACTACAAATACCTGCGGGTGGACGGCAACGACTACCTGTTCAACATCCCCGCCGACGAACGCGAACGCGCCAACCTAGGCGGACGCCAGCCCGAGCGCTTGCAAACCATGCGCGCCGCCTGGGAAGCCTGGGACGCCACCGTGCCCGCCATCCCAGAAGATGCCACCGTGAGCCTGGGCTACTCGGTCAAGGACATGCCGCAGCGCTGATGGCCCTGGCGGCTAAGATCGGGCATGCCTGATATGCAACGATTTTTGACATTCCGCCAATGGCCGCGGTTGACCGCGCCTCTGGCCCGCACCGAAGTGTTGGCGGGTTTGACGGTGGCGCTGGTGATGATTCCCCAAGCCGTGGCCTATGCGGGCCTGGCGGGCATGCCGCTGGTCACCGGGCTTTACACCTGCTTGATCCCGGCGCTGTTGGCCGTGCTGTTTGGCAGCGCCAACCGCTTGTCGGTGGGCCCGGCAGCGCTCACTTGCGTGCTGATCGGCGCCTCTCTCACGGGCATGGCAGAGCCTGGCTCTGCAGAATGGGTGGCTCTGGCGGTGTGGTTGTCGCTGCTGTCGGGAGCCATTCAGCTGCTGCTGGGGCTGGGCCACTACGGCTGGTTGATCAATCTGGTCAGCGCCCCGGTGATGATGGGCTTCACCCAGGCCGCGTCTTTGCTCATCATGGCGTCGCAAGTGCCCGGATTGCTGGGGGTCAAAGCCTGGAGCTGGGATGTGCAGCACTGGCCGGTGTGGCTGAGCGGCTGGCCGGCGTGGTTTGGGCTGGGCAGTCTAGCCATCTTGCTGCTGCTGCGCCACTTCAGGCCGCGTTGGCCCGGCATCATGATCGTGATGGGCGTGGCCTCGGCCGTGGCCTATGCCACCGATTATCAGGAGCACGGCGCGGTGGTGGGTTTGTTGCCCTCGGGTCTGCCGGATTTTTATTGGCCAGAGTGGCCTGGGCTGGACAGGCTCAACCAGCTGTGGGTGCCTGCCTTGGTGATCGCGCTAGTGAGCTTTTTAGAGACGGCGTCCAGTGCCCGCATCGAATGCCGCCGCGAGGGCAAGCGCTGGGATGACAGCACCGAGCTCTTCAGCCAAGGGCTGGCCAAGCTGGCCTCAGCCTTTTCGGGCAGCTTTGCCACCAGCACCTCGTTTTCACGCTCGGCCCTCATGCTCTATGCCGGTGCACGCTCAGGCTGGGCGGTGGTGGCCTCGGTGGGCTTTGTGCTGCTGGCTTTGCTGATCCTCATGCCGGCGCTGCAATTTGTGCCGCGCTCGGTCATGTCGGCCGCCGTGATCGTGGCCGTGCTAAACCTGTTTCAGCCTCGCCAGTTTTTGACCGTTTGGCGCGTGGGCCGCATCGAGACCATGACGGCGGGCATCACCTTTGCCATGACCTTGTTGACCGCGCCGCGCATTTACTGGGGGGTGATGACCGGGGTGCTGGTGGGCCTGAGCCACTTTTTGCACACCCGCCTGCACCCGCGCATCATTGAAGTAGGCCTGCACCCCGACGGCAGCCTGCGCGACCGCCATCTTTGGAAGTTGCCCCCGCTGGCACCGCACTTGTATGCGATGCGCTTGGACGCGGAACTGGACTTTGCCGCCGCCAGCGACTTTGACCGCGCCATCACCGACCACCTGGCCCAGCACCCCGATGTGAAACATGTGTGCCTGTTTGCCCAGCCCATCAACAGGATCGACGTGACGGGTGTTGAAACCTTCGGCCAGTTGCACCGTCAGTTGGCCAGCCGGGGCATCAGCTTGCACATCAGTGGGATGAAGCTGCCGGTGGAGACCACCTTGCGCAGGGCCGGTGAGTTGGCCGAAGGGCAGCACCTCAAGCTCTACCGCACCGACACCGAAGCCCTGCAGGCACTCAAAGCGCTGGACCCGCTCCCATCCGACATCGCCGCAGCCGCCATCTGAGCGACCACGCCGGTCAATACCTCAGGTCAGCGCCTTTTCGAACTCCGACAAGCGCTTGTAGATCGAGCGCAACTCGGTGATGTCGGTCCAGCGCTCGATCAGGTACGAAAACGCGTCGTTGACCTTGCCAAAGGCATTGCTCACCTGTTGGATCACGCCCAAGGTGATCAAGCCAGCGAACAGCGATGGTCCCATCAAGAGGAACGGAAAGATCACCATCATCTGGCCGTAAAAATTGCTCCACAGATGAAAGTAGGCGTAGTGGTTGAACAGCCGGAAATTGTTCAGCCGTACCCCCGTGAACAACTCGAGCACCGTAGGCAAATGCATGCGGCTGCGCTCGTCCTCGGCAAACACCAGGTCCTTGCGCAGTGCCGCCTCGGTGCGCTGGTTGTTGTACTCCAGCCCCGGCAGGCGTATGCCCACAAACCACGAAATGACGGTGCCGCCCAGCGCCGTGGCCAGCGCCACCCAAAACAACGAGCCCTCAAACTGCAACCAGACAATGGCCATGCCCGTGGACAGAGCCCACAAAATCGGAATGAACGACAGCAAAGTGAGCATCGCCCGGACCAAACCCAGGCCCAGGTTTTCGGTCTGGCGGGCAAAGCGCATGCAGTCTTCCTGAATGCGCTGCGAGGCGCCTTCGACGCTGGCATCGGTGCCCTGCCAGCGCGGCAGGTATTCCTCGGTCAAGGCCTGTCGCCAGCGAAAGGCGAAGTGAGAAGCCAGATACGTCTCCAGGCTGCGCAGCAACATGAACGGGAACGCAATCCACGCAAACTGCCACATGAAACCCCAGAACTTCTCCAGCCCGCCGGCTTGTTCAGGCTTTTGCAAGAGGTCATAAAACTCGCCGTACCAAGCGTTCAGCTTGACGGTCTGCTGCACCGTGATGAACACCAAAGCCACCAGAACGAACAAACCGCCCCAGGCCCACAAGGCCCAGCGGCGAGAGAGAAAAAAACTGCGGAACATGGGCTCTTCTGATTCAGGGGTTGACGCTGTCGACCGTCTCGGTCTTGAAGTCTGCGGGCAGCACCACTTCGAGCAGTTCCAGATCCTCGCTGTGCCCCAGTTCGCGGTGGCGAATGCCCGGCGGTTGGTGCACGCACGAGCCGGCCTCTAGCCGCACCGCACCCTGCCCTTCGTATTCAAACTCAATCCAGCCCTTGAGCACATAGACCAGCTGAAACTCGGTGACATGCAAATGCGGCTGGCTGGAGAATTCATGCCCCCCGGCAGCGCGGATCACACTGGCCGTGACACGCCCTTGCGTGGCCTGTTGCAGCCCCAAATCACGGTACTCAAAAAACGAGCGCAGACCGCGCTCGAACTGCGCATCTTTGGCGTGCGTCACCACAAAACCTTGCGTTGTCATGGGTATCTCCTGTGAACTTGGCTGAATTGATTTGAAAAATCATGTCCATCCTAAGGCCAAGTGACCCTTGAATCACAACCCGGGCGACGCCTTTGTCTGTCACCCCAGGCGAGTTCTATTTTTGTCACCCCGGGCTAAGCCGCAAGGGAGACAAATTAAGGATTCATGGGTCTTACACCCAATGCCATGGCACAGCCAACCAATGCCGGTTGTTCTTTGCGAATGACATAAGTTGGGATCTCCATCATGTATTTTTGAAAACGGCCTTTCGCTTCAAAGGCAGCCCGGAAACCCGATTGTGCAAAGTACTCACCCAATTGACCGATGACGCCACCACCGATGTAAATGCCTCCCCTGGCGCCCAAAGTCAAAGCCAAATTGCCAGCTGTATTCCCAAGGAAGCGGCATAGCCGGCCCAAGGCCTCCTCACATGCTGGGTCAGTGGCGGCCATTCCACGCTGACTCACCTTCACCGCATCCAAGGGTTCAGCTGCTGTTCCGTTGAGAATACAAATGGCCTGATACAAATTCTCTAAACCCATGCCAGAAATCACTCGCTCAGCCGAAACATGAGGGAACATCTGCCAGAGGGTTCTCAAAATGTCAGCTTCACGCTCGCACGACGGTGAAAGACTGACATGTCCGCCTTCACCAGCAATCGGAACCCAATCTCCATGGCGGGACCGAACCAAATACGACACACCTAATCCAGTTCCGGGGCCAATCATGCCTTTGGGTGCATTTTCTACAGGTGATCCCTTGCCAATTTGCTCTAAATCGTTGGTGCCAAAAGCGGGTGCGGCCATGGCCATGGCTTCCCAATCGTTCAGCATGAGCAATTTTTCAAGACCTAAAGTCTGTCGTGTTTTTTCAATCGAAAATCGCCATTCGTTATTGGTCATCTCCACGACATCGCCAAGAATGGGGTTGGCTATGGCAATGCAAGCATTGACAACCTTTGGATTGCCAATTTGATGCAGATAAACAGTCACTGCGGTGGCCAAGTCTGGAAACTGTCCTGTTGAAAGTACCTTGACCTGAGAGATCGGGGTCTTGTTGCCATACACCAATGCAAACCGAGCATGGGTTCCGCCCACATCTCCGAGTAGAAAGGGCAATGTTGCGTTTGGAGTTGGTTGATTCTCTGGCATCGGTATGCGTTTTCAGCGTCGATTGATTCGCGTCGACTCACGCACCACCAATTCAGCCGCGACCAACCTGGAAGGTGGATTTTGCTTGTTCAAGATGTCAATCATCGCTTTCGCCGCCGAAACCCCGATTTCATATACGGACTGCCGAACCGATGTCAAAGGCGGCAAAGTGAATGCGGAATGCGGAAGGTCGTCAAAGCCGATCAATGAGATGTCTTCTGGTACCCGCAAGCCCGATCTGTGCAAAGCCAAACGCGCTCCATAGGCCATCTGATCATTGGCCGCCAGCACGGCGGTAAACTGCACACGCGCATCAAGCAAGGTGTTCATGGCACGAAACCCGCCAGCCTCTTGGTAATCGCTGTACACGATCAACTCAGCGTCTGATGCCATCCCTTTTTTGGAGGCCTCGTCTTTAAAGCCTTGCAAGCGCTCAGCGGCATCCGGGTGATCCAGTGGCCCAGAAATGAAAGCCACACGCGTGTGACCCAAGGCATGCAAATGGCGAACAGCCAAACTGGCACCCTCGGTATTGTCAAAGTCAATACTGAACAATCCGATCGCACTCAAACGCCTGCCCGTGACCACCACCGGGATATTGGAGGCCATCTCGACCAAGGTTTCATCGGCCAACTTGCCCGTCAAGACAATGATGCCGTCCACCTTGCGCTCTTGCAGCATGAAAAGCCTGTTCTTTTCCTCGGCCTCGTTCCAATGCCCGCTGACAAACAAAGGCACGTAATTGGCTTTATGCAACTCGTCTTCGATGCCGCGCAAGGCCTCGCCGTAGTAAGGGCTGTCAATGAACTGCGTCAACACGCCAATGCTCATGGTGCGTCCGCCAGCCAAACTGCGTGCCGCTGGATCGGGCCGAAAACCCAATTCCTTGATCACCGCCTTCACCAAGGCTTGTTTTTCCTCGCTCACCTGGGCCGTACCGTTCAAGATGCGCGAGACGGTGCTGGGCGACACGCCCGCTTGCTTGGCGACCATGGTGAGGGTGGCGCGATGTCCCGAAACCCGCATGACCGTTGTAGGCGGCTGATGCAAAGCTGCGGTGTTTACCTTTGACATGGTTCTTTTTTAACTGTTGGCTGTTAATTATGACGGAGCATCATTGTCAACGACCTTGCGGATAACGATCAGTTCATGGTCCAACAAAACGCGCTACTTTTTTGGGTTCAACCGACATCACAACGCCATCGGAGAAACGAACTTCAAGGGGCTTTTCCGATGGGTTGTATGCCAAATATGTTTTTTTCTTGGTCTTGGGATCCATAAAAACCGCGTGCGACATCACATTGGCCCATACGGAGCTGTCCGGTACGCCCATTTCTGCGAGCGCATACAACCAAAAAAATGTTCTTGATCTCGTTTCACCAACTTCTACTGAACCCCTGGGATTCCAACTTTCCAAAGCCATGACGGGATTTTTAAGTGCTAACAAGCTTGCATAGATGTCTTGCCAGATGTCATGGGTCGTGCCGTCAGATTGACCCGAACGATCGTAGAGTCGTCGCGCCTCTTCAGCTGCGCGACCAAAATTTTCGACATAACCGGTGGGCAGTTGAGTCAAGTAGACCGATGCCGGGGTGATGGGCAGCAAATTGATGCCCATGATCTGCCGGGGCTCCTCGGTCCACCAGGTGCTGAAACCATAGCCCCCACCAAACACCATGCTGGCCAGCGGTTGGCGGTAGTCGGGATGGAACACATTGCCATGCGCATTGAACCAGTAGTGCAGCACCGAAGCAGACTCGGTGGCGTACAGGTACATGCCCAAGGCCTTGAGCGCCGGGTCGGCGGTGGCCTGACCCCACTGCGCGATGGCCGCCCAGGCATGGATGGCTTCGGAAGAAGACTCCTGGTCGTTGCCCAGCCCAAAGAACTCGCTGTTGCCACGCGCCCAGGAATGGCCCTCGTAGACGTCAAAATTTCTCAGGAAGGGAAAGTCCACACGCTTTCTTTGCGCCGTGGCGATATCGCGGACCAGCAGGTTGACCATGCCGCCCCATTGTTGGGCCGAGGCCCACTGCGGGTCGCGCCGGGCCAGGTGGGCCGCCGCCATGATCCAGTAACCATAGTGGAAGTGGTGGTCGTTCATGGCGGAGACGCTGAAGTACTCCTCTGGATAGCCCAGCACCGTGCCCACGCCCGCATCGTGGGCAAAGTAGCTCAGGCCTTTGCCAGAAAACCAAGACTCCAGGCGCTGCTTGAGCACCTTCTCCATCTGGGCGGCGGTCGATTCATCGCCTTGTTGCTCGGCGATGGTCATCAGCTGGGTCACCGCGCCGAGCGCCTTGCCCGTCCAGTAAGTGCCATTGCCCATCTTGCCAAAGAGGCTGTTGGCGCGGCGCCGGTCACCCACCAGCAATTCATTCAGCGTCTGGGCCGGCGGCTTATTCAGCAGCGCAGGCCACATGGGCATCAGCCCGTTGACCCTGAGCTCGGTGCGAAACGTGTGCCCGCTGGAAATCGCAATCGGGCCGCGCACCGAGGGCAATTGCCCGAGCACGGGCGCAGGGCTGACCTGGGCACGCCGGTGGTGCAGATACAGGCCCATCAAGGGCTCGGCCGCCACACCGTCCATGGGCCGGGTCGTCATGCGGTAGTCGGTGGTGACCAGGCTTTGGGCCTCGTCATAGGCCCATTGCACTTGGGTGTCTTCGACAAACACAAAAGCCGCGTCGGCATAGGCCTTGAGCGTGGTCGCATCGGACTGCGGCAGGATGCCGATCGAGAAGTAGCGCGCCTGCTCGCTGAACTTGACGCTGACCTTGTCCGCTGGGCCACCCGAGAGTTGCGCGCCTGCCGGCAAGTACAGGCCATACAGTTGGCCGCGTGCTTTGAAGTAGTGAACTTGCTTGTTGCCCGTCGTGCTCGCCGGCATGTCCGCGGCTTGCACGCCCGCGCCCAATTGGATGTGAATGCCGCCACTGCTGATCTCGAAGTAGCCAAACGGGCTGCCGTGCAGGATGTGGCTGCGCAGATAAGCCTGCTCGCGGGCCATCTCGACCGTGATGTTCCAGTCGCCGGCGTAGCGCAAGCGCGCGTCCTGGGGCTCAAAGTCCGAGGGTGCGACCGTGAAGTCCGCTTGGTGAGGGAAGGTCACGGCCGTGGTGCCCGTGCTGCCTGCGGCCCAATTTTTGAGGCCCGAGATCGGACCGGTGCGCCCTTGTGGCAAGCCCATTTCCATGCCTTTGGCCGTGGCCTTGAAGGTCAAAGGGTGGGCGTGCAAAACGTCGGACCAAGGCCCATAAGCCAGGGACGAATACCAAGTGTTGGTGGTCACCGCCCGCTTGAGCATGTCGCCGGACCGAAAAGGCGCCGGTTTTGGCCGCACCGACTCGCCCGGTTTGGGCGCCAACCAGATGGCCCCAGCCCCTACGGCAGCGGTGGGCCCCTGCGCACTGGCAGTGCCCGGAAAAATAGCTGCCATGAACGCCAGCAGGCCAGCCGCCAGGGTGATCCGCCGATCCCCTGAGGATCTGGTCAGAAGGTCCATGTCAATCCCGCTGTGGCGCCATAGCCGACGCGGTCATAGAGGGGGTTGGCTGCCAAGAAGTTGTTGTTGGGCATGCTCACAGGCGCGGGGCCAATTTTCTGAAATTGCGAGCGAGAAAGCCCCAAGGTGACGGTCAGCCCTTTGTCGATTTCCGGGACCTTGCGAGCCATGCCCACATTCAGGTGCAAGGCCGAATTGCTTTGACCCCACTCCTGCGGGTTTTTGGACGAAGCCTTGCCAAAGTAGGCAGCGCTCACGGTGTAGGTGTACAGGCCTTGGTAATGGCTCCAGCCCAGCATGGCGTCGACTGCGGTGGCTTGGAAGCCCAGATAGGCACTCGATTTGGGCCCGTAGTTGAAACCTGGATCCAGACCGAAAATGCACTCAGCGCGACTGAGGCTGTAGTTACAGGACGCCGCTGAGCCCGACCACTGGCTGCGCCTAACGCCCCAAGTCAGCATGTTGCTGGTGTTGGGCCAATGGTTGCCCTGCAGGGTCACCACACTTTGGCTGGGCTTGGCGGCTTTGCGTGGCGTGTTTTGGTCAAGTGGAATGGCATCGGGATCGCCAATCCAGCCAACCAAAGCCGATTTGCCAAAAGCGGTCTGCTTGGCCCCTTGGGCCGACTGGATCGTCAGCTCAATCAGGTTCTTGGCGTTCGAATACTGCAAGAACAGCTCGATCGCCTTGGGCTGTGTGGGGCTGGTGCCCGCGGCGGTGAGGCTGGGCTCGACCATGAAGGTGTTGAGCTTGCTGGAGGCAGCGGTCAACTCAGCGGTGAGTTTGCCCGAGCCATCTTCAAAGGTGGGGGAGGTCAAGCGCACTGCCCTGGGCAAAATGCCGTAGCCCGCGCCGGAGTCGGCCCAAACGCCCGACAGCCCGACGGGAAAGGAAAACGCATCGGAGCGCGACCAGGATCGAGACAGCTGTGTGCCCAGCTTGAGCGCACCCAGGTCGGGCCGGCTGATGCCCACAAAACGCTCGGTGTAGTCCAGGTTCAAAGGACCGCTGTCGTTGGGACGGTAGTCCAGGTCTGGCGCTTTGAAAAAGCGGGTGGCCTGGTCGCCGCGCCAGCGGTAGGTCAGCCGAGCTTCAAAACCCACCGCACCCGCGGTCTCTTTGGCCCAGCCCAAAGACAACTGCTGCATGCTCAACTCAGAGGACTTGCCAGCCCGGGTGGTATTTTCAACACCCGGCTTCGACTCGGCATTGCGGCTGTCTGACTTGTATGTCGAGTCATCGTTGGAGACGATGCGTGCCCCCTCGGCGCTGTGGGACCACTCGTGCTTGGTGAAACCGGTGATGTCGAACTTGCTGCCATCCGGCGCTTCGAAGGAGGCCGCCAACAGCGATGCCGGAGAAGCCAGGATCAGGGCCAGAACACGAGGTTGAAGTGAGTGCATATGCGTCGACACGAGTGAAGAGGTTGGCAGTCCGAAGGACAAGAAAGGACCTGAAATTGGGAAAATAGGCTTTATTTCATGAAAGCCCTTTCAAGCCATAGTTTCCTACGTGCCCACACCACAGTCAATCGGCAATCGGGGCCGATCGCCTAGAGAAAACCCTTGGTTTTGATCTGATTGAACAGACGAAAAATCAGCCACTTCACTCGTGAAAATGCTGTTTATAAATGTCTGTTTGCGAGATCCGCCAAGCCAGGATTTGAAATGGGCTGACCGTTCAGGACGAGCGAAAGTCCTGGAAAATTTCAGGAAATTTTATGAATTGAGGGAAAACGCCAATGGAATGGCCCGCCAATCACCTCTATTGTCCTGTTTATGAAATCGCTTTCATAACGTATTTCAACACCGCACATCTTTGCGAATCCGACTTCAGTCGCCTCCACCGTCACAAGGAAGACCATGGCTCAGAAAAAGCTGCCCGACACGCACAACCCAGCTGCAATCGAAATTGCAGCGGCGGCATCACCTTCTGGGTCGCAGCCCCCGGTATCCACCATGAAGTCAACGCCAGCGCCCTTGACAGCCACCGGCCGAGCCGAGCGCGCCCCAAAACCAGCGGAACTCCTGAAAAAAAGCAAGCGTCTGACGGTTGAAGAAGAGATTTCATTGCAGGCCGAAGCCAGCGACCAACAAAGTGCGCAGGCGGCAGAGAACGCAACGCTTGCAAACGCCGCCGTGGGCGCTGGCACCGATACAACCAACCCACTCAGCGCCCTGACCACGGCCATCGACGGGTCCCCCAACCAAGTCGGTGGCTTGCAGTTGGCACAGCTCGAACTGCCCGTACCGCCCTCTACCAGCACTGGCGGAGGCACGGTCATCAGCACAGCCGCCGCATCGACCGCGTCCTTCGGTGGCTTGGGAGGGCTGTTTGCGGGTGCTGCGGCCCTGGGCTTGGCGGGGGGCGGTGGCGGTGGCGGCAAATCTGCAGGCTCGACGGTGCCATTGAGCAATGCCAATAACGCGCAAACCACAATACCTGGCCGCCTGGTCAATGGCTACATTGAAGGTGCGATCGTGTTCCAGGACAACGACGACGACGGCATTCAAGACGCAGACGAGCCTTCCGACGTCACCGATTCCGAAGGCAATTTCACCCTGGTTGGTGCGAGCGCCACTGGCGGCCCCTTGGTCTCCAAGTCAACCGTCGACACCATCGACAAATCCACCGGTCTGCCCGTGACCAATGTCTTCAAGGCACCTGCCAATGCCAGCGTTATTTCTCCGCTGTCCACGCTGATCGAAGCCGGCGTGTCAGAGGCCAGGATCAAACAGATTTTCGGTATCAGCGTTGAATCGCTGCTGGACTTCAACCCGGTCTCCACAGCCCTGACGGGCGACGATGGCGATGCCATCGAAGCGTTGAAATTCAAGGCCGCCGCCATCATGGTGTCCAACCTGATGGACGTGGGCAGCAGCCTGATCCAGGGTGCCAATGGGGGAGCTGCCAGTGGCTTTTCAGCCAAAGTCGTCGACAGCTTGGTCAAAGCCATTGGGGCATCCGGTGCCGTGGACTTGAGCAACTCCCAAACGATCACTTCTGTGCTCACCCAGGCCGCTCAGGCTGCGCAGGTGACCATCACGTCACAAATGACGGCCGTAATGGAGGAAGCCGGTGCCCAGCTCGAAACAGCCAGTGGCCTGTTGGCGACCTTTTTGAATCCCTCTGTGACTTCGATGGACAGCGGAGCCCGCCAAGATGCACTGCGGCGGATGGCTCAGATCGAACTGGTCGTGCAAGACAGCGTGGCTGAAAAAGTCAATGCTGCGGCAGGCTCGGGTGACCCGGCTAAGCTTAAAGACCTGCGAGATCTCGGCGACGGTTTGGTGCAAGCGGTTGATGACGCAGTACCTCCTGCTGTCGTTTTCTTTGAGACTCTGAACTTCGAATCGGGTCAATCGATCACAGTCACCGCCGTGCAGAACGCCATCGCTTCGCCTTCTGTGCAGGCCGATGGCAACCACGTGATGAAGCTGATCAAGCCTGCTGGTGATGGTGGAAAGTTCGCACACGTCACCTTGTCGAACGGGGAAACATCCAGCATCAAAACCATCACGCCGCTGGATTTTTCAAGCACGACCGAGTTGGGCATGTGGGTGCACTCCGCTCAAGCGGGTACCAAGGTACGCTTGGAAATTGGCGATTCCGCCAGCGGCGGCTATGAAATCAACGACAAAAACTGGGTCGCTGTCGAGACCGCAACCACCAAGGCAGGTTGGGAATACCTCACGTTTGACTTCAGTGAGCCTTCCAGCCGCTGGATCAACAATGCTGGCAAAGGTTACGCCTTCACTACCGCATTGAAAGACGGCGTGAAGTACGACATGCTCAACGTCTTTTTTGACTTGGACTCGAGCAAGTTAACGGACCAAACCTATTACTTCGATCAACTGGGCTACGCCCAGTCAAGCCCAAGTCAGGCACCTCAGGACATTGCCTACCAAAGTGCCTCTGCCATCCCTGCCGGTTATACCCTGGCCTTCGGCGAGGAGTTTGGCGGCGACATCTCTGCCTCTGGCACTACAACAAAAACCGCCGTCGACTCCAGCAAGTGGACCTTGGAAACGGGCAGAGGCCCCAACAACGACGGCTGGGGCAATGGCGAATCACAGACCTACAGCAACACCTTAGACAACGCCTACGTGCAAAACGGTGCGCTGCACATCGTGGCGAACAAGACAGGCAGTGACATCACATCCGCGCGCCTGAAGTCTGTTGTTGACCTGGAGCCATATGGCTATATGGAGGTCAAAGCGAAATTTTTTGACCCATCCACAACGCTGACCACTGCCAACACCGAGACCTACATGACAGGCGCATGGCCAGCCATCTGGATGCTGGGGCAGGGCACATGGCCCGATACGGGCGAGATCGACGTGATGGAGTGGACGCAACAGTATTTCAACACCAGCCAGGTGCAAGCTGCCTTGCACTTCAAGGGGACCGGGGAAATCCAGACCTACGGCGACACCCAGATAAAGAAGGACACGACTCTGAGCAGTCCCGTGACCGACTTCCACACCTACCAGGTGTGGTGGACACAAGACTACATCCGTTTCGGTGTGGACAGCAACAACGACAACGCCTACTACGAATACAAAAAACCCAGCGGCGCCACATCGGCCAATTGGCCTTTCGACAACCCGATGGACATCATCCTGAACATGGCTGTCGGCGGTACCTATGGTGGGACCGTACCCTCAAACAATTTCTCATATGTGATGGCGGTGGATTATGTGAGGGTGTATCAGGCGAATGAAGTCACCACCAATTTCAGCTCTCTGGATTTCGATGGCGCAGCCAGTGCCTACAAACTCGAGGGGTTTTCTGGCGCCTCAGCAGAACAGGCCACCGATCCCACAGACAGCACCAACAAGGTCGTCAAATACACCGAGACCGCCAACGCCAACTTCT
>NZ_CAMDLM010000005.1 GCF_945901735.1 Limnohabitans sp. Rim8 | reverse complement strand
AGTCCGAATTTGAGTTCGCGCTTGAACTCCAGGTCCAACTCGCTGCCTTCGGCAACAAACTGACCGCGGACGAAATAGCCTTTTGTGGGTTTACGGGACATGAAGGGGGGAACTCGTTTTCAGATGCAGCGCTGGGGCTGGGTGGCAAGTATCATAGCGGCCACTGCGGGCCTGGCGCCCGCCATTTTTTTCGAGACCCTCGTCGTGAATATTTCTGTGAAAAGCGCCGTGAAAAAAAACGCCCCTGCCCCCGCCTCCCATGCACACGCCCACGACGGCTTCAGCTACTCGCGTGACCATTTTGAGGGGTTGGTCGACATCGCCCTGCACCACGCCAAAAAACTGGGGGCCACCAATGCGGGTGCTGAAGCTTCAGAGGGTTGCGGACTGTCGGTCAGTGTGCGCAAAGGCGAGCTGGAAAACGTGGAGCGCAACCGCGACAAATCGCTGGGTGTGACGGTCTATGTGAAGCACCGCCGGGGCAATGCCAGCACCTCCGACTTTTCCAAAGCCGCGATCGAGCGCACGGTGCAGGCCGCTTTCGACATCGCCCGCTTCACGGCCGAAGACCCCACGGCCGGTTTGCCGGACGCGGCGGACATCGAACCGAATCACCGCGACTTGGACCTGTTTCACCCATGGTCCATCAACAGCGAAGAAGCCGCCCGCATCGCCTTGCAATGCGAAGCCGCCGCCCTCAAAACCAGCCGCCGCATCACCAACAGCGACGGCGCTGCCGTGTCGGCCCAGCAAAGCCATTTCTTCAGCGCCCACACGCACGGCTTCAGGGGCGGTTATGCCAGCTCGCGCCACAGCGTGTCGGTGGCCCCGATTGCAAAGCTGCCGGGGCGCAACGCCGAAATGCAGCGCGACGCTTGGTACACCTCGATGCGCTCGGCCGACGAACTCGCCTCGGTCGAGGCGGTTGGCCGCTACGCCGCAGAACGTGCCTTGTCGCGCCTGGGGGCACGCAAAATCGCCACCACCGAATGCCCGGTGCTGTTTGAGTCGCCCGTGGCGGCGGGCTTGTTGGGCGGGTTTGTACAGGCCGTCAGCGGCAGCGCGCTGTACCGCAAAAGCAGTTTTTTGATGGATTCCTTGGGCAAAAAAGTGTTTCCCAAGCACATCGACATCGAAGAAGACCCGTTTGTGATGCGCGGCAAAGGCAGCTCGCCATTTGACGACGAAGGCGTGCGCTCGGTGCGCCGCAAAGTGGTCAAAGGCGGACGGGTGGAGGGCTACTTCCTCTCCAGCTATTCGGCCCGAAAGTTGGGCATGAAGACCACCGGCAACTCGGGTGGTTCGCACAACTTGGCGCTAACGTCTCGCCTGACCCAAGCAAGTGACGACCTCGATGCCATGATCCAAAAGTTGGGCACCGGCCTGTTCGTGACCGAATTGATGGGCCAGGGCGTGAACTACGTGACGGGCGACTATTCACGCGGGGCCAGCGGATTTTGGGTGGAGAACGGCCAGATTGCCTACCCGGTGCATGAGATCACCATTGCGGGCAACCTGAAGGACATGCTGATGGGCATCGAAGCGGTGGGCTCGGATGCCTACAACATGGGCGCCAAATCCACCGGCTCCATCTTGGTCAACCGCATGAAGGTGGCGGGCAGCTGAGTTTCAGGTCACGTTTTTGAAGCTGTGATTGATACAGGTTTCAGCTGGGCCGAGCCTCACGCATCATCGCCATGAACAGGTTGCTGTCCAGGGCATGCAGTGTGCCATGTGGCTTGTGCGTCGGCATGGATTGCGCTGCAAAAAGCGCGTTCATGATGGCCTCTTCGGTGGCTTGAATGGTGGCCTCATACACGGGGTCCATTGCCGATTCGTCCAATGCCTGGACTGGGTGGACGAGTGGTCCGGGCCGCCTCACGCCTCGGGCCTCACGGGCATTGGCGGTTGAAAAGGCCAAGGTGATTTCGCCCGAATAATTCCCCGCGCTGCCGCCCAACAAGGCGACCCCCATGGGCACACGCCCAGCCACCAACGCCAGTTGTTTGGCGTCTAAAGGCAAGTCGGTGGCGACGATGGTGATCAGTGAGCCCGTTTCGGCCATGCCTTGGGAAAATGGCGAAGGCTGAGGCCACAGCCGACCCAAGGGTTGGCCGCGCCAGCAAAATTGGCTTCGGCCCCCAAAATTGGATTGAACAAAAACACCCAGGGTGCCTTGCAGGCCCTCCAGTTGGATGGTTCTGGAGCTCGATCCACTGCCGCCCTTGAAGCCAAAGGTTTGCATGCCCATCCCGCCCCCGCAATTGCCCTGCGCAATGGGGCTTTTGCCCAGTTGGTGTGCCCGTTGTGCGCAAGCCCACGCTTGTTCCAGTGCAAGCCGGGCATGCTCAGGGCGAACCAGCAGGGCCAAAATATCATTGGTAAAGCCGTCGTAGGTTTCGGCGACCACGGGCATGGCCCAAAAATGATCATTTTCAAACAGGTCTTTGTAGCGTTCAGCCATCCAGCTCACTGCGGCCTCATGTGCCGCCCCTACAGCGTGGGTGTTGGTGATCAACACAGGGCTGTTCAGGCGTCCACTGTCTTTGATCCAATGGCTGCCGGTCATTTCGCCATTGCCGTTCTGCGAATGAATGGCAGCTGGACAAGACATCAACAGGGGTGAATCTCCCATAGGCAAGATGGCAGTCACACCCGTGCGAAAAGGTCGGCCCTCTGCATTCAAACCGTCGTGGTCCCAATAGCCCACCGACACATCGGCCACATCGACGATGGAATTGGTCACGCCAGGGGTGCCAGAAAACGCAAGACCGCATTCTCGTGGAGATGGACGAAGAGCATTCAAAGTTAGATTTCCTGTGCTATGGGTCTGGACCGGTTTGACCGGCAATTGATGGGCATTATCGCCAGTGGCGTTGCCTGACGTCTTCAAAATGCGAGGCCCATTGCCGCGTTAAGTCGCGTTGATGGTCTTGTAATTTTTGCGCTGGCATTTGATCGTGCTGGGGCGTGAAAGGGCAGGGCGCTTCAGTTTTGTGGCCAGACAATTGCTCCAGCACGGCAAGGCCCCAAAAAGGAACAGACACAGGGCAGTAGCCCCCTTCGTGGGTCATGACCAAACGACCTTGGGCATGGCGGCGCGCCACATCCATGACCGCATCGGTCATCCACCTGAACGCGACGCCATCGAGCAGCATGCGGCCCAATGGGTCAAAACGCCCGGCATCGTAGCCACAAGCGACGATGATCAACTCGGGTCGATAAGCCTCCAGAGCGGGCAAAACGACTTGTTCAAAGGCCTCGCGGTAAGCACCGAAGCCGCAACCGGGTGGCAAGGGGAGGTTGAGGTTGTAGCCCAGTCCTTGGCCTGTACCCAGTTCGTCGGCTTCGCCTTTGACAAACAAATAGCCTGCCTGTTGGTGCACCGAAATGGTCAGCACATCGCTTCGGTTTTCAAAGCATTTTTGGGTGCCGTTGCCAAAGTGCACATCCCAGTCGACGATGGCCACACGCTGCAAACCATGGACTTCGATGGCATGGACTGCAGCCAAAGCGGCATTGGCAAAGACGCAAAAACCCATGCCTTGCTCAGGTTCTGCGTGGTGGCCGGGCGGTCGGGTCAGGGCGTAAGCGGTTTGGGCCTGGCCGTGCATCACGGCATCGACGGCGCTCAGGGCGCAACCTGCGGAACGTCTGGCCGCGTCCCAGCCGTTGGACGAAATGGGCGCGCCAATGCCGGTGTCGCCGCCGCCTTGATGGGCAATGGCTTGGACTTTGCTGACGTAATCGGCGCTGTGCAGACGGGTGAGTTCGTGCACTTGGGCGTCCCGCGCTGGCATCACCTGGAGCTGCGACATCATGCCGCTGGTTTGCAGCAAGTTGTGCAGGCGCCGCTTGGGGTCGGCGTTTTCGATGTGGCGGTTGTAGGGCTCCACAAAGCCGCCGGGTTTGAGCATCAGGGCGTAGTTGCCCGGGTCGTGCCAGAAACAGATTTCGTCGGTTACATAGGCGGTGGTCGTATTCATTAGGTTTTTCATTCTTTGCTTTTGATCAACACGCGGGAAAGCCAGGGCCAGACCAGCATCAGAACCATGACGGCCAGGATGCTCGCTGCAATCGGGCGTTCGATGAAGGGCATCAGGGAGCCGTCGCTGCGACCCAGCGCCTGGCGCAGGGCTGACTCCAGTGTGTCGCCCATGACCATGCCCAAAATGAGCGGAATGGTGGGGATATTGGCCCGCGCACACACCAGTCCGAAGACGCCGAACACGATGGCAATCAGCACGAAATACATGGAGTTGGCCGCCGAGTAGGCCCCCACAAAGCACAGCGCCAAAATGGCCAGGCCCAGAATGCGTGGGTTCACATAAGCCAGACGGGCCAGGGGTTTGACGCACAACACGAGCAAAATCAAGATGACCACGTTGATGACAAACAAGGCCGACAGCACGCCGTTGATGATTTCGGGACGGTCCATGAACAGCGACGGGCCCGGCACAATGCCGTGCACCACAAACACCCCCATGATGATAGCGGTGATGACATCGCCCGGAATGCCCAGCGCCAGCACCGTGATCATGGCGCCGCCCGAGTTGGAGTTGTTGGCGCTCTCGGCGGCCACAATGCCCTCGGGGTTGCCTTCGCCAAAAGGTGTGGGGTCTTTGGCCCCGCGTTGCGCCCAAAAGTAAGCCAATGAGGTGGACAGGGCCGCACCCACAGCGGGCAAGACCCCGATGGCCGAGCCCAGGAACAGGCCTTTGGCCAGGGTTTTAGGGTACTTGAAAGGCTCCAGAAAGGCCCGCCAGGAGACACCTGCACGGCCAATCAGAGAAGAATCAAACGTGGGCACCGGCGAGCTGACCATGACCAAAGCCTGCGCCATGCCGAACATGCCCACCGCCACCGGCACCAAAGGGATGCCGCTGAGCAAGGCGGGGATGCCCAGCGTGTAGCGTTGCTCGTTGGAGTTGGGGTCGATGCCCACGGTGGCCAGGAAGAACCCGAAGCACATCATCATCATGGCCGAGGCAAACTGGCGCTGATAGGCTTTGCCCACACACAGGCTGGCCAACAAGATGGCCATCACGGTTTCGGGTGCGCCAAATTTGGCGGCAAAACCCGCCAGCGGTCGGGCCGCCAGGCCGAGCAGCAAGGCGCTCACAATGCCGCCAATGAAAGCCGACATGAAGGCCAGCGACAAGGCCCTTTGCGCTTGACCGTTGCGGGCCATGGGGTAGCCGTCAAACATGGTCATGATGGACGAGGCCTCGCCCGGCGTTCGGATCAGGATGGACGTGACCGCGCCGCCGTAAAAGGCGCCGCAGTAGACCCCCAGCAGCAAAGAAATGCCCGCCAGCGGTGCCATGCCGTAAGTGAAGGGCAGCAGCACGGCAATCGACACACCCGGCCCCACACCGGGCAGCACGCCCACCACAATGCCCAAAGCCGAGCCCAGCAACAGGGACAGCACGATTGGCCAGGTGCCCAGCGCCGCAAAACCCTGCGACAAGCTTTCAAAAAATTCCATGCTCAGATCAACCAGCCGTGTCCGAAGTGGACTTTGAGAAGTTTCGAAAACACCCACCACATGGCCAGCGCCAAGGGCAGGCTCAGCGCCCAAGTGGTGCGCCAGGCAAAGCCCAGCACCAGGCTGCTGGTCACCAGAAAGAGCAAAGTGCTGCTCAGGTAACCCAGCCAGGGCACGGCCAGCATGTAAAGGCCAAACAGACCCAGCATGGCCCAGGCCAGACCCATGCGGGCCTGGCTGGAGTTGAGTTCATCAGAGTCTTTGAGTTCGATGGCGCGTCGGCGATGGAAGACCTCCACCACACCCGCCAGGGCCATCAACCCCAGGGCCAGCAACGGAAAAAATGCCGCCGATTCGAACCATGCCACTGCTTGAGGGTAAGGCACGATGAGTGATCGGCTGGCCAGCGCCAGGCCCCCCGCCAGCAGGGCCAGCACCAGCAAAAACACCCGGTCCCAGGACCAACCGCGAAGGCTTGACTCGGGTTGCATCGTCACTTCTTGGTCATGCCCAGTTCGGTCATCAGTTCGCCAATCCACTTGGCGTCTTCAGTCACACGTTTGCTCATCTGGTCGGCGGTCATTGGGAAGGGGGGAATGCCCGCTTTCTTGAACTGGTCTTGCACGGCCTTGTCTTTGAGAGACTCCATCATCACGCTGGAAAGCTTGTTGATGATGTCCTTGGGCACGCCCACGGGTGCGGCCATACCGCCCCAGGTGTACAGGTCACCATAGCCTTCTTCGGTGGGTGTGGCCGCACTTGGAAACACCGGGTTACGTTGCGGCCCCCAGGCCGACAGGATCTTGATTTGCCCAGCCTTGGCGTAGGAGATGGCACCTTCGGCCCCCGCCGTGGTCAGATCGGCGTCCCCGGCGACCAGTTCTTTGGCGCTGGGGTTGGGGAAGGCCACGACTTTGTAGGCCCAGCCGTCTTTCTTGGCAATCTTGGCGGCGATCAGCGCTGGCACGGCGGCGGGTGCATAGCTGCCAATCACCACGGGCTTGCCGCTTTTCTTGGCCCAGGCGGCGAACTCCTTGAGGTTGGTGGCCGGAATGTCGCCACGCGCAGCCAGCACGAAGTCGTTGATCAGCATGCCGCCCACCGACTGGTAGTCGCTGATTTTGTAGGGCGTGTTGCCCGCAATGATTTGTGAGATGCCCGGGCCAGGCGTCCAGGTGCCGATGGTGTAGCCATCGGGTTTGGCGCGGGTCATCTCGGCGAAGCCCACCACGCCGCCGCCGCCGGGCTTGTTGATCACCTGCACCGGAACGCCCAGGCGCTTGCTCATGCCCTCTGCGACCAGGCGGGTCACCACGTCCATGTCGTTGCCCGGTGGGTAAGGGTAGATTATCTCAATGGGCTTGCTGGGCCATTTGTCTTGTGCCATGGCGGGCAGGGCAGCAGCAGCGGCCAGGGCGGCAAGGGTGATCAAACGGATGCGGTGGTTCATGTGAGTCTCCTGATGGTGGGGTGAAGTGAAATCAAACTTTTTCTGCGGCAGAGAACGCGATGTGCAAGATGCGCAGGGTCTCGTCCACATCCTGGCGCGTAAAGACCAGGGGCGGCGATAGGATAAGGCGGTTGCCTTGCACGCGGATGATGGCACCCGCGTGGCGGGCCGTGCCCACCAACGTCTGGATGTAAGGCGAGGGCGGCATGAGCATGGCTTTGCTGGCCTTGTCGGTCACCAGCTCCACGGCGGCCATCATGCCTTTGCCGCGGACTTCACCCACATGGGCGTAATGCATCAACTCTTGCAACTTGTCTTGCATGTAAGCCCCCACGCGGCTGACGTTGCCGGGCAGGTCTTCGCTGGCCACGATGTCCAGATTCGCGTTGGCCGCAGCGCACGCCAGCGCATGGCCTGAATAGGTGTAGCCGTGCATCAGCGCAGCGGGCACGCCGGGCTGATTCCAAGCGCTGGCCACGCGTTCGTTGATGAGCGTGGCACCCAAAGGCACATAACCCGAATTGATGCCCTTGGCCATGGCCATGATGTCGGGGGCCACGCCCCATGCGCGCGCACCGCACATGGCGCCAATGCGGCCAAAGCCGGTCACGATCTCGTCGCTGATCAGCAAGATGCCGTGCTGGTCGAGCAGTTGACGCAGGCCCGGCCAGTAGCTCTCGTGCGGCACGATCACGCCGCCTGCGCCTTGCACCGGCTCGGCCACCAAGGCAGCGATGTTGTGCGCCCCAACTTGCTCGATCAGCTGGGCCAATTGGTCCAGGCACAGCTGAGAAAGCTTGGCCGGGTCGGTTTCGTTCCAGGGATTGCGGTAGGTGTAGGGCGTTTCGGCCAAGTGGCAGCCGGGCAGCAGGGGCTCGTAGGCGCTGCGAAACATCGGGTTGCCATTGATGGACGCGCCGCCAAAGTGCACGCCGTGGTAGCCCCACTTGAGCGAGATGAACTGGTGACGATCGGGCTGGCCGTTCAGCTTCCAGTATTGGCGCGCCAGCTTGAGCGCGGTTTCCACCGCGTCTGAGCCACCGGAGGAAAAGAACACCTTGTTCATTTTTTCTGGTGCGAACATGCGCATCAGCCGCGCCGACAGTTCGATGGCGGGCGGGTTGGAGGTGTTTTGAAAAGTGGAGTAGTAAGCCAGCTTGTCCAGCTGGGCCTTGATGGCGTTGATGACCTCGGGGCGGTTGTGCCCGACATTCACGTTCCAAAGTGAAGCCACCGTGTCAAGATAACGATGGCCGTCGATGTCGTACACGTAGACGCCTTCGCCCCTGTCAATGATCAGGGGCGGTGAAGCTTGCACCGCCTTGGGGTCGATCATGGGGTGGTACATGTGCTGCGCGTTGGCGCTGCGGATGTCGATGCTGTTGTGGTTCATGCCCCCGAGCATAGGCACCAAGGGGGTAATGGAAAAAATCCATTATCCTCAGGTCTTTCCCGTAGACAGGTTGTTGCAAACATGGATTTTCCGAAGGCATCCTTGGCGACGCCTGATTCGCTGCCCCATTTTGAAAATCCGCAGTCGATCTTCGATCTGCTCAATTTTCAGCTGCACGAGTTCCTGGGCATCAGCGGTTCATTGGTGACCCGCATTTGCGAAAACGAGTACGGCATCACCCGAGAGGAGTGGCAGTTTGCGGCGATGTTGGCCGAACTCGGGGGCATGTCACCTTCGGACTTGGCAGCCCGCACCACGGTGGACCGATCGCAAGCCTCCAAAACCTTGCGCGGCCTGATGGTCAAGGGTCTGGTGGACCGCCAGCCCGTGCCCGGGGACGGCCGCAAAGCGAGGGTCCTTCTGACAGAGGCCGGCATGCAGTTGTACCGGCAAATCTTTCCCCGCGTGGTTCAGGTGCACAACGAGGTCATGCAAGACCTGAGCACCGAAGAACGTGAGGCCCTGGCCCGGGCTATGCATGTGCTGCGCGCGCGCGCATTGGCCGTGGCGCAAAGGCACAAGCCCGAAGGTGCCGCTGGGCGGAGACTGGGGGGCAGCCGCGCTCGCTGGAAATCAACGCCCCTGGCCGATTAAGCCCGCAGGTCGGCGCGGATCAGGTCAGCGGCTTTTTCGGCCAGCATGATGATGGGCGCGTTGGTGTTGCCTGAAACGATGCGCGGCATGACCGCGCCATCCACCACACGCAGACCTTGCACACCGTGCACCCGCAGCCGGGCATCGACCACCGCCATCGGGTCATTCTCTGGGCCCATGGCGCAGGTGCCCACCGGGTGAAAAATACTGCCCGCGCGGCGGCGCACCCAATCGAGCAGATCGGCATCACTTTGGCTTGTTGCGCCGGGTTCATGCTCTTGCACGATGATGTCGGACAGCGCTGACTGGCTGGCGATTTCGCGCATTTTGCGCACCATCTGCACGGCCAGGCGCTGGTCGTTTTCGGCGCTCAGGTAACGGGCCTGAATCTCGGGTGCGGCCAGGGGGTCTGCGCTGCGAAGCTGGATACGCCCCCGACTTTCGGGCCGCAAAATGCAGGCCGACAGGGTGATGCCCGGAAAGGGATGAGGCGGTTGGTGGGGGCGGTCAAAGCTGACCAGACCGAAATGGATCTGCACATTGGGCCAGTGGGGCTGCTGGGCATTGTCCACTGACAAAAACGCGCCAGCCCGGTAAACCCCGGTGGCCAGAGACCCCGTGCGGGTGAGTTGGTAACGCAAAAAGTCGCGGGCACTGCGCCAACGGCTGTTGGCCACATCGTTCAGGGTCTCCACCCCTTCGCAGCGAAAGGACGGGCGCACCTGCAAATGGTCTTGCAAGTTTTCGCCCACGCCCGGCAAATCGACGACCGGTGCAATTTGGTGCTTGGCCAGCAAGGCGCTTGGGCCCATGCCGGACAGCTGCAAGAGTTGCGGTGACTGGATGGCGCCTGCGCAAAGCACCACTTCATGCCGGGCATGCAGGCTGTAGCTGTGCCCGTTTTGAATCCAGGTCACGCCTTGTGCCCGTGTGCCCTGTGTCAGGATGCGGGTGACCTGCGCACCGCTGATGACCTGCAAGTTGGGGCGTTGCATGGCGCGCCGCAAATAAGCCCGCTCGGTGCTCATGCGTTGGCCGTGGCGCGTGTTCATGCGAAAGTAGCCCGCACCCGAGTTGTCACCGCCATTGAAGTCGGTCGTCGGCGGGATGCCGCATTGCGCAGCGGCCGCAACAAACGCATCGGACAACGGATCATGGGGCACTTCGGAAACCCACAAAGGCCCCTCTTGGCCATCACCGGGATGGGGACGGTCGGTGTTCATGGCGCGCTGGAAATAGGGCAGCACATCGGCCCAGGACCAGCCCGGGTTGCCCAAGTCTTGCCAACGATCATAGTCCTGTTGGTGGCCGCGCAAATACAGCATGCCGTTGATCAGGCTGGAGCCCCCCGGACCCTTGCCCCGGGGCCAGGGCAAGCGCCGATCGGCCATGCCGGCCTCGGGTTGTGTTTCAAATTGCCAATCGTGTGCCGGGTTGCCAACGGTTTTGAAATAGCCGATGGGAATGCTCAGCCATGGGTATTTGGAGTGCGTGCCGGCTTCGATCAAGGTGACCTGCAGGTTCGGGTCTTCGCTCAGCCGGGCAGCCAGGGTGCAGCCAGCCGAGCCCGCCCCGACAATGAGGATGTCGCACGAGGTGGCCGTGGTGCTCATTCAATCGGCCTTGATCTGGGCAGCGCGTCCGATGCGTTGCCACTTTTCGGTTTCAGAGGCAATGACGGCACCAAATTGGCCGCCGCTCATGGGCTCGGTCTCCAGAGCCAAGGCCCCCAGGCGTTCGCGCACCTCGGGCAGATTCAAGGCTTTGTTCAGTTCGGTGTTCAGGCGCTCCACCACTTCCTTGGGGGTCCCGGCCTTGACCATCATGCCGTCGAAGGAACGCAGCACGAAGTCAGCAAAGCCTTGCTCGGCCATGGTGGGCACCTCTTTGAGTGCAGGCAAGCGTTTGGCACCCGTGACGGCCATGGCCTTGAGTTTGCCGCCTTGTATTTGCGGGATGGCGGCTGAGGCCGTCAAAAACATGAAGTTGGTGCGGTCGGCAATCAGGTCTCCAATGGCCATGCCAAACTGGTTGTAGGGCACATGGGTGGTCATGGTCCCGGTTTGTTGCTTGAACAGTTCGCCGGCCAGATGCGCGGGTGTGCCATTGCCCCCGGAAGCAAAACTCAAAGTGCCAGGTTTGGCCTTGGCCGTTTGAACAATGTCTGCGGGACCTTTCAGCGCGCTGGAGATCGGGGCCACCAGCACGTTGTAACTCCAGGCCATGTGACCCACCGGTTCAAGTTGGCTGAACTGGATGGACTGCGCCGGAAACAGCAGCGGTGCCACCAGGGACGCCGAGGACAGCAGATAAAGGGTGTGTCCATCGGCAGGCTGGCGCAATGCATCGGCCATGCCAATGGTGCCCGCAGCCCCGGGCTTGTTGTCCACCACGATGGGTTGGCCCAAAGCGCTGCTCATTTTTTCGGCCACCATGCGGCCGGACACATCGGCAGGCGTGCCAGGGGGCCAAGGAACGACCATGCGGATGGCTTTGCTCGGGTAGTTTTGTGCCATGGCGGCACAGGACAGCAGCAGCATCAGGCTGGCCAAGAAAGTGTGAGCCGCACGTCGAGAAACCGGAAGGGTTGGCATGGTGAATGGTCTCCTGGATGGTTTAGGTTGACGTCAAAACCGTGTTTGACTGCTGGCCATTATTCAAAGTCCCTTGTGGCGTGACAAATGAATAATGCCGCTCGATTCATACCTGAACGGATATGATTGGTCATGGCATTGAATTTACAACGGGTGCTGACGCTCAAGCAATTGCGCTTGGTGAGCGTTCTGGGACGCGAGCTCAACCTGAGTCGGTGTGCAGACATCCTGCACTCCACCCAACCGGCTGCCTCAAGGGCGCTTGCGCAGCTGGAGGACCAGTTGCAGGTGATTTTGTTTCAGCGCACCACCAAACGCATGGTGCCCACTGTGGCGGGTTTGAGCCTCATTCAGCACGCTCACCGCGTGCTGGCCGAGATCGATCTGGCCGAGGAGGACTTGCTGGGCTTGTCCGGTGGTGTCAGCGCGGAGATGCGTGTTGGCGTGTTGGCTGCGTTTTCGCCGGAGGTCTTGGCCCGGGCCATGGCGCGTTCGCGTGAGATCTTGCCAGAGGTGCTGCTCATCACCCAGATGCTGCCGCTGGAGGTGCTTTATGAGCAATTGCTGGATGGCCGCCTTGACCTCATGTTGGCGCACGCCGAATTGCGTGTCGATTTGAACCTGGTGGAGGTCACGCCCTTGTACGAGGAGCACAGCACCATCTTGGCTGGGTTGGATCACCGGTTGCACAAAAAAAAGAAACTCTCATGGGTGGATCTGGCACAAGAGGCCTGGGTGCTGCCGCCACCCCACACCCCATTGCGTCCCAAAATTGACCGCATGCTGTCGGTCCACCGCCACGGCGATCGCTTGGGGCAGGGGCCGGATGTGCAAACCGACTCCTCCTTGCTCGCCCTCAGTCTGATCGGTCAAACCCCGATGCTGTGGGCCATTGCCCATCAGCAGGCCAAGCAGTTTGAAGTCACTGCGCAGGTGCAAGCACTGCGTGCACCCGCCCAGCTGCTCACTGGGCCGATGTGCTGTTTTCGGTTGCGCGAGGAGCGACTGAAAACGCAGCAAAGCATCTTCATGGGCTGCCTGAGAGACAGCGCCCGCAGCCTGGCCAACTGAATTGCGGGTCAGCCCGCCAGCGTCGCCTTCACCGCAGCGGACACCTGACCCATATCGGCCTTGCCTGCCAGTTGGGTTTTAACGGCGCCCATCACCTTGCCCATGTCGCCTGGGCCCTTAGCGCCTAATTCGGACACGATGGCCTGCACGGCCGCAGTGACTTCTTCGGCCGACATGCGGGCTGGCAGGTAGCCCACCAAAACAGCTATTTCGGCCTTTTCCTTGTCGGCCAAGTCTTGGCGGGCAGCTTGCTCAAAGGCGGCGATCGAGTCTTTGCGCTGCTTGATGAGTTTGTCCACGATGGCCACCACGGCCACGTCGTCCAGCTCGATCCGCTCGTCCACTTCTTTTTGCTTCAAGGCCGACAGCAGCAAGCGGATGGTGCCCAGACGCTCAGCGTCTTTGGCGCGCATGGCGGTTTTCATGTCTTCGGTGATCTGTTCTTTCAGGCTCATGAGAGGCTCCAAGCATGGAAATTTATAAAAGGAAATCACAAACAACAAAGCCCGCCTGAGCGTCCTCCAGCGGGCTTGTTTGCAGACCTGGGCAGGTCGTACAAATTAGAAGATCAATACATCTTCTTGGGCAGCTGCATGCTGCGCACACGCTTGTAGTGGCGCTTGACGGCAGCCGACTTCTTGCGCTTGCGCTCAGTGGTGGGCTTTTCGTAGAACTCGCGGGCACGCAGGTCGGTCAGCAGGCCGAGTTTTTCGATGGTGCGCTTGAAGCGACGCAGGGCAACGTCGAACGGCTCGTTTTCTTTCACGCGGATGGTGGTCATTGAATCAAAGTTTCCAAAAAATGTGCCGGCTGCGCAAGCAAGGGAGATCGGGCCCTTGAAAGCCAGTTTCGGCGGTTCCCCGTCATGAACTAGTATTTGGCAGACGGGGGTTTGCCAACAAAGCCTGAGATTATAGCCATGAAATCCAGTGGTTCAGCCCCCACTGGTGCGGTGTTAAGTGCCTGGCTGGTTGGGCAGTGTTGTGGCGCACGCCTGGCCGCTGGCCCAGGCCCATTGGAAGTTGTACCCACCCAGCCAGCCCGTCACATCCACCACTTCGCCAATGAAGTACAGGCCAGGTTGCCTGGACTCCATGGTTTGCGAAGACAGGTCTCGCGTGTCCACGCCGCCCAAGGTCACTTCGGCTTTTTTATAGCCTTCGCTGCCGCTGGGCGTGAGCGTCCAGTCGGACAGCGCTTGCGCCAGTTTGTTCAAGGCTTTGTCGGGTACGTCGGCCGATGTGCGTTGCAAGTCGGGGTCCTGGCTGACCCAGGCCTCGGCCAAGCGGCTGGGCACCCAGGTGGCCAGCTCGTTGCCCAGCAATTTTTTGGAGCGCAATTTGGCCCCTTGCAGGCGTTCGGGCAGATTCAAGTCCGGTGCCAGGTTCAGGCGAATCGGTGTGCCTTCTTGCCAATAACTGGATATTTGCAGCACGCCCGGGCCTGACAAACCCCGGTGGGTGAACAGCAAGTCCTCGTCAAAATGCATGCGGGTTTTCTTCTCGCCTGTGCTGATGCCCACGGGCAAAGCCAGACCCGCCAGCTGGGCATAAGGCGTCCAGGCGGCACCGTCAAAAGTCAAAGGCACCAGGCCGGCGCGGCGCTCCACCAGGCGCAGGCCAAACTGCGTGGCCACTTCGTAGCCCCAGCCTGTGGCCCCGATTTTGGGGATGGACAAGCCACCCGTGGCCACCACCAAGGACCTGGTATGGATTGGGCCTTGTGTTGTGTCGAGTTCGTAGCCGCCATCGGCCAAGTGACGAACAGCTTGCACGCTGCAACCCATTTTCAGGGTCACGCCACCCGCTTCGCATTCGGCCAGCAGCATGCGGATAATGTCTTCAGCCGAGTGATCGCAAAACAGCTGGCCCTTGTGCTTTTCATGGAAAGCGATGCCGTGCTTTTGCACCAGATCGATGAAGTCTTGCGGGGTGTAGCGCGACAGGGCCGAGCGGCAAAAATGGGGGTTCTGGCTGATGAAATGTTTTTGTGGGGCGCTGGCGTCGAGCAATCGATTGGTGAAGTTGCAGCGCCCACCGCCCGAGATGCGGATCTTTTCGGCGATCTTCTCGCTGTGGTCCAGCACCAGCACCTTGAGGCCACGCTGGCCTGCCACGCCTGCACAAAACAAGCCGGCAGCCCCAGCACCCACGATCACAGCATCCCATTGGTTCATGCGGGAGAGTGTAGCTTGGTAAAGTGTTGTTCATGCGCATGTAATGCGCATAGAATCCTCTGCAACGAAGGCGTACGCCATGTCAACTTTTGAATCTAACGCTAAAAAACCAGTCAACCTCTCTCTCAGCGAAGCGCTGGTGCAGGAGTCCCGCGCTTATTGCGGCAACCTTTCTGCCAAGGTCGAAGAAATGCTGCAGGCGTATGTGGTGGCTGAGCGCCAGTCTCGCCAGCAGCACCGCGAGCAAGCCCAGCGGGCTGTGACGGACTGGAACACGCTGCACGATGCCGCTGGCTCTTACGCCGATGAGCACTCCACGCTCTGAAACTCGAGCGATGCCGCAATACGACGTTCACCTGAACCCAGGCGCCATGCGTGCCACCGTGCCCATGGTGGTCTTGGTGCAGTCTTCGCTGTTTGACGGCTACCGTCGAAGGGTTGTGGTCCCGCTGGTGCTGCGCTCGGCCTTACCCGCCGGGGGCAAAGTGGCAGGCACGCGCATGAACCCAGTGTTCAAAATCAAGGGGCAGACCTTGGTGCTGCATCCGCTGGACATGGTGTCTGTGGCCAGCGAGCAGTTGGGCCAGTTTGTGGGCAATCTGGCCGATCAAGGGCAGTTGATCGCCGATGCCCTCGATGAGCTGCTCACGCGCAGCTGGGGCTGAAATCAGGCCACTTTTTGCGAGGCGTTGGGCTGCGAGGCCCAAGCCCGTGCACCCTGCACCACATCACCCACCACGATGATGCTCGGGCTTTGCAGGCCTTCGCGTGCCAGGGTGCCCACCACCTCACCGAGCGTCGTCAGGGCTTCACGCTGCTGGGGCAGGCTGACATGCTGCACGATGGCCACGGGCGTGTGTGCGGGCAGGCCTTGCAACAAACCAGCCCTGATGTGTTCCAGGCTGCTCACGCCCATGTAAATGACCAGCGTCAATTTGGCCTGCCGAGCGGTGGCGGCCAGCTGTGACCAATCGGTCCCGCCGTCGCCGGGTTTGGCATGACCGGTCACAAACACCACGCCGTGCGCATGCTCGCGGTGGGTCAGCGGCGCCCCCAGACTGCTCATGCCGGCCAGGCCCGAGGTGATGCCGTTGACCACCTCGACGTCGATGCCTGCGGCGCGCAGGTGCTCAACTTCTTCACCGCCCCGACCAAAGATGAACGGGTCGCCGCCTTTGAGGCGCACCACCTGCTCGCCTTCTTGCACGGCGGTGATCATCAGTTTGTCAATGAAGGCCTGTGGCGTGCTCTGGCAGCTACCGCGCTTGCCCACATGCACGATGCGGGCGCTGGGCGAGGCGTGCTCGAGCACGGCGTCGTTGACCAGGTCGTCCACCAGCAGCACCGTGGCGCTGGCAATGGCTTTCACCGCTTTGAGGGTCAGCAACTCCGGGTCGCCGGGGCCTGCGCCGACCAAGGTGCAACGGCCCGTGCTGGGGGTGTTCATGGCTTGACCTCGTGCAGGATGTGTTGGACTTGCAGTGCAATCGCCTGGGGCACGGGCAATTTATCGCGCAAAACATGTTGGATGTAAGCCGCCGTGGCCGCAGCATCCGGGCCAGGCAGGTCGGGCACTTGCCACAGCGCGCCTTCTTGTGGGGCCTGCACGCGCCGTGTTTGCCTGTCTTTGAAAAGATCCATCGCAGGCGTGCGCCGGGCATCGGCCACGCTTTCGCCTTCGGTGCCGCGCAGCAGCAGGGCGTGCTGACCGGTCAGGGCAAAGGTGGCCGACATTGACAACAAATATTCAGGGTGGGTGTAGCTGCTCACCACCAGCGCGGGTCCATCGCAGGGGTTCATGAGCTTGACCAAGCTGTGCCCGGGGTTGCGCAGGCCCACCACGCGGCGAACGGAAAGCAGGCGTTCAAGCCCGGCGTTTAGCGCATCCGTGGGCACAAAAACCACTTCACCGGCTTTCGCTTGCGGTGATTGGCCAGAAGCGGCCATGCCCAACTCGGCCAGCACCGCTTGGCTGCTCACGCGCTTGTCTTCGGTGGCCGTGCCATGCAGGACCACCGCCACGCCTTCGCGCGCCAGCAGCAGGGCCAACAAGGGCGTGAGCACCGGCAGTTTGCGCGCGCCGTTGTAACTGGGGAGCACCACGGTGGGCGCTTGGCCGTTACGGACCTTGTTCAGTCGCGCATGGGTGGCGTCCAGAAAACCGGCCATCTCCTCAGCAGTCTCACCCTTGATGCGCATGGCGATGCAAAACGCGCCCAGCTCCAGGTCGCTCACTTGCTGGTCCAGGATCAGCCCCATCAGGTCGGCCGCTTGCGCGCGGCCAAGCGCACGCGCGCCGTCTTTGCCGCGTCCAATGTCCTTGATGTAGTGGCCGATTCCCATGCCGGCGATTGTGCGGGATACCAGATAACTTTTCGTTATATGTGTATGGCGCTCAGGCCGGTGCCATGCCGTGCTGCCGCTTGAGCGCATCACAGGCAGGCGACTGCCAGAAGGCCAGCAGCGCACGCATGGCATCAGGCTGGGCGCAAGACGCCGCCACCGAGCCCGAAAAGGTGGTGATGATCTCGACCGACGGGGGCAGTCCGCCCACGATGGTGATGCCCGGCACGCCCAACATTTCGCTCAGCTGCTGAAAGCCCAGCGCCACTTCGCCTTGCGCCACCAGCGAGCCCACCGGCACGCCGGGTTTGGCTTGAACGAGGCGGTCCTTGATTTTTTCGGCGATGCCCCAGGCCTCGAACTGTTTGGCCAATTGCACGCCGCTTGGGCCCGTGGAATAGCCCAGCGTGGGCGCGGCCAGAACAGCGGCTTGGAGCATGGCTTCGGTCGAAATGTCGGGCACGGGTTGGCCCGCAGGCACGGCCACCGCCACGCCCGAGCGCACCAGGTCGGCGCGGCTGCCTGCCAACACATGGCCGCTGCCGACAAGTTTGTCGATGGCGTCGCTGGCCAGCACCACGCCGTCAAAGGCTTCACCGGCTTGCACGCGCTTGGCGGCATCGACGCCGCCGACCGACTCGATCAGCACCTGAACGTCAGGCGCTTGCGCCTTGTACAGCGCCGTCAGATCGGCCAGCAAAGGCTTGGTGGCCATGGAAGAAATCAGTCGCAGTGTGGTCATGGTGGGGGCTTTGAAAAGAGGCTTCGTTGGCCATTGGATTATGGCCAAAGGCCTGGCCCGCACCCGTGCGCCGCTTAAACTCGCGGTCATGAGAATTTTGGGAATCGAATCTTCTTGCGACGAAACAGGCGTGGCCTTGGTGGAGACCACGGGCAGTGCCATGCCGCGCCTGTTGTCGCACGCGCTGTTCAGCCAGATCGAAATGCACCAGGCCTATGGGGGTGTGGTGCCCGAGTTGGCCAGCCGCGACCACATCCGCCGGGTGTTGCCGCTCACGCGCCAGGTGCTGGCCGAGGCCGGGGCCACTTTGGCCGAGATTGACGTGCTGGCCTACACCCGGGGGCCAGGACTGGCCGGGGCTTTGCTGGTGGGCTCGGGCGTGGCCTGTGCTTTGGCCGCAGCCCTGGGCAAGCCGGTGCTGGGTGTGCACCACTTGGAGGGCCATCTGCTCTCGCCATTTTTGAGCGCCGACCCGCCCGAATTCCCCTTCATCGCCTTGTTGGTGTCGGGGGGCCACACGCAGTTGATGCGGGTGGACGGCGTGGGCCGCTATGAATTGCTGGGCGAAACCATCGACGACGCCGCGGGCGAAGCCTTTGATAAATCGGCCAAGCTCATGGGCCTGCCCTACCCGGGTGGCCCGGGCCTGTCGCGTCTGGCCGAGCAGGGCAACCCAGCCGCTTACAAGCTGCCGCGCCCGTTGATGCACAGCGGGGATCTGGACTTTTCTTTTGCGGGCCTCAAAACAGCGGTGCTGACCCAAAGCCAGAAAATTGGCCCTGCTGCCCGCACTGAGGGCGCGCCCGAGCGGGCCGACCTGGCCGCATCGACCCAGGCTGCGATTGTCGAAGTGCTGGTCAAAAAATCGACGACCGCGCTCAAGGCCTTTGGCATGAAGCGCTTGGTGGTGGCCGGTGGCGTGGGGGCCAACCGCGAGCTGCGCGCCCAGCTCAATGCGGCTTGCGCCAAAGCCCAAGTGCGGGTGCATTACCCCGAGTTGCACCTGTGCACCGACAACGGCGCCATGATCGCCATGGCCGCGGCCATGCGTTTGCAAGCCGGGGTGCAAACCGCCCAAGCGCTTTACAGCTTTGACGTCAAACCGCGCTGGCCCTTGCAGGAACTTAGCCCCGTTAGAGTTCCCTGTGTAAGCCCCGTTTGAATGCGGGTTAACCCGAGGGTGTGTGCCTGGGCTGGTTAAACTCCGGCCCTTTGCTAGCGCGCGATGGGTCACGGCCTGGCGTCACTCTGTTTATGGTTTCACTGTTTCTTTTTTCTCGACGCACTTGGGTGAGTTTGGCTTTTGCCTTGTGTTGGGCGCCTGCCCATGCCTCTCCTGCGCCCATTCGTCTGGCGCTGATCGAGGGCCTGAGCGGCCCCTTTGCCAACACGGGTGAATCGGTGGTGCGCAACATCGCCTGGGCGGTCGAGCGGGTCAATGCCCGCGGTGGCGTCCCCACCGCTCAAGGCATTCGACCCATGCTGTTGACTCGCCACGACAGCAAAGGGCAAAGTGAAGAGGCTTTGTCGGCCCTCAAATCGGCCATCGACGACGGCGCACAGGTCGTGTTGCAAGGCAATTCGTCGGCCAATGCGGCGGCCCTGATCGACGCCATCAACAAGCACAACGAACGCGAGCCCAACCGGCGCGTGCTTTTTCTGAATTACTCGGCAGTCGACCCGGCCTTGACCAACGAGAAATGCAGTTTCTGGCATTTCCGTTTCGATGCCCATGCCGACATGCGCATGGCAGCGCTCATGCAGGTCTTGCGCGAAGACCAAAACGTCAAGTCGGCCTATTTGATCGGTCAGGACTACAGCTTTGGTCAGGCCGTTTTGCGCGAGGCCCGGCGGCAGTTGGGCGCGCAGCGCCCGGATGTTCAGATCGTGGGCGACGAGCTGCACCCCATGGGCCGCGTCAAAGACTTCTTGCCCTACGCTGCCAAGATCAAGGCCAGCGGTGCACAGGCTGTGATCACGGGCAACTGGGGCAATGACCTGACGCTCTTGGTCAAGGCCGCGCGCGAAGCGGGTTACGAAGGCAAGTTCTACACCTTTTATGGCAACGCCTTGGGCGCGCCTGCCGCCATCGGCGAGGCCGGTTTGGGGCGTGTGATTGCGGTGGCTGACTGGTTGCCCAATGTGCCGGGCGAGGCCAGTGCGCAGTTTTACAAGTCGTTCCGCCAGCGCTTTCCCAAGCCTTCCGAGGACTATGTGCACCTGCGCATGCAACTCATGATCGAGGCTTTGGCACAGGCGGTGGAAAAAGCCGGGGGCACCGATCCGGTGGCGGTGGCCTTGCAGCTGGAAAAAGCCCGCATCACCATCGCTGGGCAATCCGGCAGCATGCGGGCACAAGACCACCAGTTTCAACAGCCACTGGTCGTGGGCGTGATGGCCCGCCAGGGCACACCGGGTGTGCCTTTTGACGCAGAAGGCTCGGGTTACGGTTTCAAAGCGGTGCGCCAAATCAAGGCTGAGCAGGCCCGCCTGCCCAGCACCTGCCAGATGGTGCGGCCAGGGTCCTGAGGGATTTTTCCGGCCTTTTTTCAATGACCCTGACGCAGGGTTTGACCCAATGGCCGATGGCGTCACAGCAGCTAGCATAAAGGCCTGATTTACTTAACTTGCTAAGCATCTGGCGTTGGCGCTCCCGCCTTGGGTTTGCCGTGTTCTGTTCAAGACCCGCCAGCACCATCCCAGCACCCCCTGACATGCACATCGCACACAATTACATCGACGGCCAATGGCTCAAGCCCAGCGGCGTTCACGCCATCGGGGATTCCTTGAATCCGGCCACAGGCGAAAAAGCGGCCCAATTTGTAGCCGCCAGCGTGCAAGAGGTGGACGCCGCCATCGCCAGCGCCCGCACCGCCTTTGAATCCACCACTTGGGCGCAGCAACCCAAGCTGCGCTCGGACGTGCTGCGTTTGTTCGCCGATCGCCTGGAGCATAACAAGGCGCAAGTGGTGCAAACGCTGGTGCAGCTCAATGGCAAATTGCAGCGCGAGGCCGAGGGCGAAGTCATGGCCGGCATTTCCGAGCTGCGTTACTACGCCGGGTTGGCGCGCAACCTGTTTGGCCGGGTCATCGAGATGGAGCCCGATGTTTACTCGCACATCGAGCGCGAAGCCATCGGTGTGGCCGCCATCATCGTGCCCTGGAACGCACCTGTGACCTTGCTGGTGCGCTCTTTGGCTCCGGCGCTGGCCGCAGGCTGCACCGTGGTCATCAAGGCGGCGCACCAGACCGCGCTGGTGCACACCCAAGTGTTGGCCTGTCTGGTGGCCGACGAGCGCATTGCGGCAGGCGTCATCAACTCCTTCATTGAGCAGGACATCGTGGCCACGCAGCACCTGTGCACCCACCCCGAAGTCGATGTCATCAGCTTCACCGGCTCGACCCATGTGGGCCAACAAATTGCCTTGTCGACTGCCAAAAACCTGACCCGTTTGTCGCTGGAGTTGGGCGGCAAGGCACCCGCCATTGTGCGTGCCGATGCCAACATGAGCGCTGCTGTGCGCGGCATTGTGGGCGGCGCTTGCGTCATGGCCGGGCAGATGTGCACCGCCATCAGCCGGGTGCTGGTGCACGAATCGCTGGCCGCCGAATTCTCAGCGCAACTGGCCCAGGCTTTGGCCCAGGTCAAAGTGGGGCCAGGCGACCAGCCGAGCTCTGGCATGGGCCCCTTGATTGACCAGCGTAACCAAGCCCGTTTGCTGGAAGAGATGCGCGCGGCTGCGACCGATTGCCGCGTGCTGTTGGCGGGCCAAGTCCCGGCTGACACGCCCCGCGGGGGTGCGTTCATCACGCCCTCGCTCGTGGCCACGCAAGACCTGAGCAGCCATTTTGTGCAGGACGAAATTTTTGGCCCCATGATCACCCTGGAGACCTTCGCTTCAGACGAGGAAGCCGTGCAACGTGCCAACGCGACGCGTTACGGCCTGGCCGCTTCGGTGTGGACCGCCGACCACCGGGCGGCTCGCCAAATCACACGGCGTGTCAAATTTGGCAATGTCTGGGTGAACGCGCACAACCGCTTGTTTGCCGAAATCGAGACCGGTGGCTACCGGCAAAGCGGGTTTGGCCGTTTGCATGGCGTGGAAGGCCTGAACGATTTCATGGAAACCAAGCATGTGTTCATGCCCTGCCACGATTGACCCTCGCCGATGACCGATTCGACTCCGCCCAAGACGCCACACACCACCGCCCGTTTCTTCTTGGAAGGTCTGCAAGAGACCGGCATCCGTTACCTGTTTTCCAACCTGGGCACCGACCATGTGACCCTGATCGACGAGATGGCCCGCCTGCAAGCCGAGGGCCAGGCCATGCCCGAGGTGGTGCTGTGCCCGCATGAAAACGTGGCCATCCACATGGCGGGCGGTTACGCCGCCGTCACAGGGCAAGGGCAGGGCGTCATGGTGCATGTGGATGCTGGTACCGCCAATGCGGCCATGGGCATGCACAACCTGATGCGGGCGCGTTTGCCGGTGCTGCTCATGGCGGGCAAGGCCCCTTATGCCCTGCATGGCGAAGTGCCCGGTGCCCGCGACAACTATGTGCACTACGTGCAAGACCCGTTCGACATGGCCTCGCTGGTGCGCCCCTACGTCAAGTGGGAATACAACCTGCCCTCGGGCGTGGTGGCCAAAGAGGTGATGCGCCGCGCCCACAGCGTGATGCACACCGAGCCTGCGGGTCCGGTGTACATGACGCTGCCGCGCGAGACCTTGGCTGAAACTTGGGCACCCGAGCAGGTCAAGTCTTACCCCGCCGCCCGCTATGGCGCGGTGCACATGGGCGCCTTGCCTGCCGAAGCCACGCTGCAAATTGCCCGCGAGTTGATGGCGGCCGAGAACCCGCTGGTCATCACTTCTTATTTAGGTCGCAAGCCCGAGGCGGTGCAGGCGCTGGAGGATTTGGCCGAAGTGTGTGGCATTCGGGTGGTGGAATTCAGCCCCACTTGGCTGTGCATTTCGCGCGAATCGCCGTGCTTTTTTGGCTTTGACGCCACGCCGCTTTTGCCCGAGACCGATTGGGGTTTGTTGCTGGACATCGACGTGCCCTGGCTGCCCCACCAAACCCGCCCCCGCGAAGACACCCGATGGGTGCACATCGACGTGGACCCGATCAAGAAAGACTTTCCGGCCTGGGGTTTTGCCAGCGATGTGCGCTGGCCTGCCGACTGCGCGCAGGCCTTGCGCGACCTGCACCAGGCCGTGCTGTCGCTGGCCGACGAGGCCTTTCACCGGAAGGTCGCTGAGCGCATGGCCCGCTGGCCTGCGCAGCGCCAGCAGCGGCTGGAACGTGTGGCCGCCGCCGCACAAAATCCGGGGATAGAAGACGCCCTGAACCCGGCTTGGGTCTGCGCCCAAATCGGCCTGCAGCTGCGTCCAGACGACGTGGTCATCAACGAAGCCATCCGCAATTCGCCTGCGGTGTTGCAGCAAATCCCACGCACCCGCCCCATGAGTTTCTTAGGGGGTGCGGGCGGGGGCCTGGGCTACAGCGCCGGCATGGCGCTGGGCGTCAAGCTGGCCAGGCCCAGCGACCGGGTGGTGCACATCGAAGGCGATGGCGGCTTTCATTTTTCGACCCCCACTTCCGTTTATGCGGTGGCGCAAGCCCAAGGCCTGCCGATCTTCACCGTGGTGCTGGACAACGGCGGCTGGCAAGCGGTCAAGGAAGCTGTGCTGCGCATGCACCCCGACGGGCCCGCGGCCCAAGCGGGCGAGTTTCAGGCCCGCCTGAAGGGCGACAAGCGCCAGTTTGAACAGGTGGCCCAGGCCTTTGGTGCGCATGGCGAAAGGGTCACCCGCGCCGAAGACTTGTCAGCGGCCATCGCCCGTTGCCTGCAGGCGCTGGACCAAGGCCGCGCCGCCTTGCTGGTGACTTCTGTCGCCAAGATTTGATTTTCACCCCGATAAAACAGGAGACAAACCATGACCACCCGCCTCACATCCCCCGCACGCCGCAAGCTGGTGGCCACCGCCGCCTTGTCGTTGGCCGCATCTTGGGCCACTTTGGCCCCGGCCCTGTCTTGGGCACAAGCGGCCTGGCCCAACAAGCCTGTGCGCATCGTGGTGCCTTATGCACCCGGTGGTGCCAACGACATTTTGGCGCGCGTGGTCGCAGAAAAGTTGGCCCCTGTTTTGGGCCAGCCGGTGTTGGTCGAGAACAAACCCGGCGCGGGTGCCGCCGTGGGCACCGAATTTGTGGTCAAAGCCGCGCCCGATGGCTACACCCTGCTCATGGCCGCCAGTGGCCCCATCGTGTTCAATCCGGCACTGGTGGCCAAGCTGTCCTATAACCCGATCACCGATCTGGTGCCTATTTCTCTGGCAGGTTCTTTCCCCATGATCCTGGCCGTCAACGAAGCCTCGCCAGCCAGAACCTTCAACGAGTTGGTCGCCTTGTCCAAAGCCAACGCGGACAAAACGAACTATTCCTACCCCTCGGCCTCCTTCCAGTTGGTGATGGAGCTGGTCAAGGCCAAGTCGGGTCTGAAAGCCCTGAATGTGCCCTACCAGGGCAGCGCGCCCTCCATCAACGCGGTGCTGACGCAAGAAGTGCAAATGACCTTGATTGACTCGGGCCCCATCGCCGCGCTGGTCAAGTCCGGCAAGTTGCGCGCTTTGGCCGTCACGTCCGAGCAACGCCTGGCCAGCTACCCGCAAGTGCCTACGCTCAAAGAGCAGGGCATCGATTTGGCGGTGAATTTCTGGAGCGGTTTGCTGGCCCCGGCGGGCACGCCTGCGCCCATCGTCAAGCGCTTGCAAGAAGAGATGGCCCGCATCATGGCCTTGCCGGACGTGGTCGAGCGCATGGCCAAGCTGGACATCCGTCCCGTGGGCAGCAGCAGTGCAGACTTCGCCAAAACCATTGCCACAGAAATCCCCTTGTGGACCCAGGTCGCCAAAGACAACAACATCAAGGCGCAATGAGCACACCTCAGCGCATCGCCATCGCCGGGGCGGGCATTGCCGGATTGACCACCGCACTGGCCTTGCTGCAGCAAGGCTTCAAGGTCGATGTGTTCGAGCAAGCCGCGCAGCTGGGTGAGCTGGGCGCGGGCTTGCAAATCTCGCCCAACGGCTCAAGCGTCTTGCTGTCGCTGGGTTTGGGTGAGGCTTTGCAGGCCTGTGTGTGCCAGGCCCGGGGCAAAGAAATCCGCATGTGGGACACCGGCCAGCGCTGGAAGTTGTTTGACCTGGGCGACGATTGCCTGGTGCGTTTTGGTGCGCCTTATTGGATGGTGCACCGGGGCGACTTGCACCGGGTCTTGCTAGACGCTTTCGAGGCCCGGGCGGACCGCCCCGTGCGCTTGAACGCGCGGGTGGTCAAGGCCCGCAGCACTGACTCGGGCGTGTCTTTTGAATTGAACGATGGCTCGCAGCACAGCGCCCATGCTTTGCTGGGGGCCGACGGTGTGCATTCGGTGCTGCGCGAGCAGTTGCTGGGCGAAGACAAAGCGCAATTCACCGGCTTGCTGGCCTGGCGCGGGCTGGTGCCTGTGGAGCGCGTGTCTGAACACCTTCGGGCGCAGGTTGGCACCAATTGGGTCGGCCCGGGCGCGCACGTCATCACGTACCCGGTGCGTGGCGGGGCCTTGATGAACGTGGTGGGCATCATCGAGCGTGAAGGCTGGCGCAGCGAGTCCTGGACCGAGCGCGGTACCCACGCCGAGCTGCTGCAAGACTTTGGCCACTGGCATGCCGATGTGTGCGAGCTGATGTCGGCCATTGAGCAGCCTTTCAAATGGGCCCTGCTCGGCCGTGCCCCGCAAACCGGCTGGGCGCTGGGAAACATCTGCCTGCTGGGAGACGCCGCGCACCCCACCTTGCCGTTTTTGGCGCAGGGGGCCAACATGGCCATCGAAGACGCCGCCGTCATGGCGCGCTGCCTGGCCTTGGATGAACCGACCGAGCACGCCTTGGCCCGCTTTGAAAAACTGCGCTGGCAGCGCACCGCCGACATCGTCAACCTGTCGCGTGACAATGCCCAGCGCTTTCACAACCCCCAGCTGTCGGACCCCGCCAAAGCGGTGGACTATGTCAGCAGCGAGTGGGCGCCCGAAAAAGTGCGCCGCCGCTATGACTGGCTGTTTGAATACGACCCCTTGAAAGTGCCGCTATGAGCCTGGACACGCCTGTGTTGGTAGTGGGCGCAGGGCCGGTGGGCATGAGCCTGGCGCTTTGCCTGGCGCGCCGTGGCATCGCCTGCACCTTGGTCGAGATGCGGCCTGCGGGCGCGCTGCCCGATGTCAAGTGCAACCACATCTCGGCCCGCAGCATGGAGCTGTTTCGCGCCTTGGGCGTGGCCCAAGACCTGCGTGCCGCAGGCTTGCCCGATGACTATCCGCACGACGTGTCTTACCGCACCAGCACCGTGGGGCAAGAAATTGCCCGCATCCACATTCCCGGGCGCAGCACCCGCCTGACCGACCATTCCGGCCCCGACGGCGATTGGCCCACGCCCGAGCCACCGCACCGCATCAACCAGCGCTACATCGAGCCGATTTTGGCGGGGCATGTGCAAAAGCAAGCTTTGATCACCATGCTGTACCGGCACCAAGTGCTCGACTTCGCGCAAACCGACAGCCAGGTGGGCGTGCGCATTCAAAACCTGGACACGCCCGATGCGCCACCGCTGCAGCTGCAAGCGGCCTACCTGGTGGGCTGCGACGGCGGCCGCTCGGCGGTGCGCAAAGCCATTGGGGCCCAACTGGTGGGCGACGAGGTGGTGCAGCGGGTGCAAAGCACCTGCATCCGCGCGCCTGGCTTGATGGCGCGCCTGCAGGCCCCGGCGGCCTGGGCCATGTTCACTGTCAACCCCCGGCGCAGCGGCAACATCTACGCCATCGACGGCCAAGAGGTCTGGTTGATCCACAACTACCTGCGCGACCACGAAGCCGACTTTGACGCGGTGGACCGCGACTGGGCCATCCGCACCATTTTGGGCGTGGGCGAAGACTTCGAGTACGAACAGATGAGCCGCGAAGACTGGATTGGCCGCCGCCTGGTGAGTGACAAACTGCGCGAAGGCCGCGTGTTTTTGGCCGGAGACGCCGCGCACCTGTGGGTGCCTTACGCCGGTTATGGCATGAACGCGGGGCTGGCCGATGCGGCCAACTTGGCTTGGCACCTGTCGGCGCAAATCGAAGGCTGGGCCGCGCCCGAAGCCTTGTCGGCCTACGCAAAAGAACGCCACCCGATCACCGAGCAGGTCTCGCGCTTTGCCATGAACCACGCGCACGCCATGAGCCAGCGTCGGCGCGAGATTCCTTTGAATCTGGAAGACGACAGCCCAGAGGGGCAAGCCGCTCGCGAGGCCTTTGGTCAAAATTTATACGACCTGAACGTGCAGCAATACTGCTGCGCGGGCCTGAACTTTGGCTACTACTACGACCAGTCGCCCGTCATGGTGTACGACGGCGACCAAGCGCCCGAGTACAGCATGGGCAGTTTCACGGCGTCCACCGTGCCCGGTTGCCGTGCACCGCATTTCTGGCTGGGTGAAGGCCAGTCGCTGTACGACGCCTTGGGGCCCGCTTACACCTTGCTTTGCCTGAAGCCGGGGCATGACGACGCACTGGAGGCCCTGCAATCCGCGGCCGAACACCAGGGCATGCCGCTGCGGGTGCTGGACGTGTCGGGCCTGAACGACTTGCCGGCCGAATACCAGCACCCCTTGCTCATGGTGCGGGCTGACGCCCACACCGTGTGGCGTGGGCATGGGCTGGATGACGCGTCAGCCCAAGCCTTGGTGGCCACTTTGTGTGGCCGAGTCGGCCTTACTCCAGCTTGATGTTGGCCTTCTTGATCAGATCGCCAAAGCGCGTGAATTCCTGACGGTTCAATTGCGCAAATTGCTCGGGCGAGATGCTGCCCGGCTCGCCACCCAGGCCTTTGAGTTTGGTCTGGATGTCGGGCATTTTCAGGATTTTGGCGAGCTCGGTTTGCAGGCGCTGCGTCACTTCGGGTGGGGTGCCGCTGGTCACGAACATGCCGTACCAGGTGCTCATCTCGAAGCCGCTCACGCCGGCCTCGGCCAGCGTGGGCACTTGGGGCAACTCGCTGCTGCGGGTGGCGGTGGTCAGGGCCAAGGGCTTGAATTTGCCGGCCTTGATCTGGCCCATGGCCGACGAGGTGGTGTCGAACATGATCTGCACGTTGCCCCCGATGATGTCCAGGTGCGCCTGGCTGCTGCCCCGGTAGGGCACATGGATGCTCTTGACGCCAGCGGCCAGGTTGAAGCCCTCGCCCGCAATGTGCTGGGTGCTGCCCACGCCGGACGACGCGTATTTGAACTCGTTGGGCTTGGCTTTCATCAAAGAGACCAATTCGGCCACGTTGTTGGCAGGCACGTTGGCCCCCACCACCAGCACGTTGGGCACCGTGACGATCAGGCCCACAGGAGTCAGGTCCTTGATCGGGTCAAAGCTGAGTTTGATCAGATGCGGAGCAATGGCCTGGCCGGTGTTGGTGGCGACCAGCAAGGTGTGGCCGTCGGCTGGGGCTTTGGCCGTCAGGTCGGCGGCAATGGTGTTGGAGGCACCGGGTTTGTTATCGACCACAAACGAGCCCTTGAAGGCCTCGCCCATTTTTTCGGCCAGCATCCGGGCAATGATGTCGGTGCCGCCGCCTGCGTTGGCCCCCACCATGATGCGCACCGGCTTGTTGGGGTAGCTTTGCGCCAGGCCCAGCAACGGGGCGGCAAGCAGGGCGGTGATCAAAATTTTCTTCAACTTCATGACAAGGTCTCCTGGGGGCTGGTGAGGTTTTGACGGTGTGAGGTGGCCATGCGGGCGGCCAATTCAAAAGCGTTGATCATGGCTTGGGGATTGGCCACACCCTGACCTGAAATGTCGTACGCCGTGCCATGGGCCGGGGTGGTGATGGGGCAGGGCAGGCCGCCGTGCACCGTCACGCCCTGCTCAAACCCCATCAGTTTCATGGCGATCTGGCCTTGGTCGTGGTACATGGTCACCACACCGTCGTAACCGCCTGGCGAACGGATGGCACGCACAAAGGTGGTGTCCGCTGGGAAGGGGCCGTCGGCGGCAAAACCCAGGGCAGCAGCTTGCTGCACACCCGGCGTGATGATGCGGCCTTCCTCGTCGCCGTAGTTGCCGTTGTCGCCGTTGTGCGGATTGAGTCCACAGACCGCGATGCGCGGACTGGCGACGCCAGAGGCCTGCAGGGCCTGCGAAATCATGCGGATGGCGTCTGCCACTTTCTCAGGGCTGAGCAAGCTGGAGACTTCGCTCAGGGGAACATGCGAGGTGACGCGCGCGGTCCAGAGGTTTTTCAGCACATTGAGCTCGCCGCACACGCCGGTGAAGTGCATGTGTTCGGCAAACCAGCGCAGTTCGTCTTCTTGTGTCATGCCGCCTTGGCGCAGGGCTGACTTGTTCAGCGGGGCAAAGCAAAAGGCATCGGCTTGGCCTGAGGTCACCAGGTCCACCCCGGCGGCCAAGGCCTGGATCATGTAGCGGCCATTGTGGGCGTTGGCCACACCGCGTTCAAAAATAGAGGCATTGGCGCCAGACCAGTCGTGCCAGACCACTTCGGGGGGGGCCTGAATCACGCCCTTTTGGCCGATCAGGATCACCCGAGCGTGCGTTGTCCACGAGGGGTTTTGCAGCATTTTTTCGACCAGCTCAGGGCCGATGCCTGCAGGGTCGCCCGTGAACAGGGCCAAGGTGGGGAGTGTCATGGATGGATATGTGGGTGAGGGGCACTGGCGGATGCGCGTAATCCGTAATTACGGATAATGCTAAGTTGGCGGATGAACCCGGTCAAGCTCTGGTTTTCCCCCATACTTCCACCCCATGCCCTCACAAGACCCCTCCAGCCAGATTGAGCGCGTCCCGCTCCACGAAGAAGTCACCCACCGATTGCGCGACATGATCGTGTCCTTGCGCCTGCGGCCGGGTGAACGCATCCAGGAACTGGAGGTGGCCCAATTGTTGGGCGTGTCTCGCACACCGGTGCGCGAGGCGATCAAGGTCTTGACGGCCGAAGGCCTGGTGGAGCTTTTGCCTTTGCGCGGCGCCATCGTGAAGGCTTTTTCGGCCAAGGATGCGCGCGACATGCTGGAGGTGATCGCTCTGGTGGAGACCTATGCGGGCGAGCGGGCATGTCAGGCCGACCCAGCCCGGATCGACGCGATCCTGGAGATGCACCAAGAGATGAAGCGGTTGTTTGAAGCCCGGCAGAGGCTGGCGTATTTCGCGCTCAACCAGCGCATCCACGAAGCCCTGATTGCGCTGGCCGACAACGACACCTTGAGCATGACTCACGCCACGCTGAGCAAACGCATGCGCAGCCTGCGCTACAGCGGCAATTCCACTCCGGAAAACTGGACTGCGGCCATGTCCGAGCATGAGCAGATGATGGTGGCCCTGGCCGCCCGCGACGGGCAGGCCCTCTCGCGCATCATGGGCGAGCACATCCGCAACACCTGGCCGCGCATCCAGGATGTGGTGAACTGAGACCATTTGCGGCAAACTGGGCTTGTCCCGCGTTGGCCCATGACTTCCGCGCAAGACGGATCACGCCTTTGCGCCAAAAAAAACCTTTGCGGGGGGCTGCCTGGCGCTTACTGCGCGGCCTTTGACCAGTCCACCCCCGCGTCCAGTGGGTAAATCGGTCGCCGCAAATTTTTGAACTGCAGCTCGCTGTAGTCCGATGTGCAGGCCCCGGCTCCTGCGCATTCCACCGTGGCACCGGCCAGGTGGCCCAGGCCTGCGCGCCAGTGCACCCGGCTTTTGAGCACCACAAAACGCTTTTGCGTTGGGTCCATGCCCAGGCACAGCAGGGCGTTCACGTCAAAGGGCTCGACATGCCGCGAGATCAGCGCCACCTCCACATCGCCCGTGTCGATCACCACCGCTTGGCCCATGTTCTGCCGGGCGCCCTGGCTCATCGGGCCTTTGTTGCGGTATTTGCCGTTCGAGATCAGCTTGACCACCCCCGACAACTCGATGGGGGCGCTGTGGTGCGGCATGAGCGGCATGGCCATCTTGCCGCCCACTTGCAATCGCACCTGCGCGCCGATGCCCGCTGCAATGGCTTCTTGTACCGCTTGCGGGTCAAAAATCGCAAACACCGCCACGTTGTGCAAGCCTTGGCGCAACACCTCGGCCAGCACGGCGGTGGTGTCCATGGTGCCGCCCGAAGCGGCGTTGTCGTAATGGTCCAGCAGCATCACTGGAAAGTCGGTCAGCGTTTTGGCGCGGGCCACCGACGCGGCCAGCGGTTCCAGTTCGTACACCCACTGCGCCCGGCTGTCCCAGGCCATTTGCATCAGCTCGTCGCGCAGACGCTGGGCCAGCGCTGGGTCGTTGTCGGTCACCACCACCACCGAAAGGCCCGCGTTTTCGATGTCGGCATGCGGAAAACCGGTGAACACGCTGGCGCACAAAGCACCTTCTTTCTCCATTTGCTGGGCGCGCGCTTGGATGGAACGGTTGGGCTCGTCCAGGGAACTTTGCCGCATGATGTGCGGGATCATCGGCAAGCGCCCCCAGGCCGTGGTGGGCTGCGCCTGGCCCTGCAGCAGCTTGAGCAAGGCCGATCCCGCCCGCACGCCGGTGCCGTACATGTCCACATGCGGGTAGGTCTGGTAACCCGCCACGGTTTGCGCCAGCTCGACCATGTCGGCGTAGACGTTGGCGTGCATGTCGTAAGCCACACCGATGGGGGTGAGGGGGTCGAGGGCGCGGATGCGGCGCAGCAACTCGCCTTCGCCGTCCTCGTGGCTCTGGCTCACCATGGCGCCATGCAGGTCCAGCAAGATGCCGTCAAAACCGCCCCGCGCCACGGCCTGCAAAATCGCTTGGCTCATGGCCTCATAGGCCTGGTCAAACACCAGCCCGCTGGGCGCGGCGTGCGCACCCAGGGCCAGCTCGAACTCGGCCCCCGCCTGCTCGGCCAAATCAATGAACGCCCCGGTGGCCGTGCCCGTGCCGCGAAACGCTGCAATGGCCGCCTCGCCTCGCGGTGGCGCTTCACCTGGCCCCAGCGCAAAGCGCTGCAAGTCGGTGGGCACCGGCGAGAAGGTGTTGGTCTCGTGCATCATCATCGCGATCAGCAAACGCATAGGGCCTCCAGTTCAACAGACGCCCATGATCGCCCCGTGCGCTGGCAGGGCACAGTCACCGAGGTGCCAGCGTGGTCAAGGATGTGCGTTTGTCCGGATTGACAGCCAGTCTCGCGGGATCAAGACTGAACGCCCTTAAGGAGATGAGGCATGTTCCCTTGCATCGACACACTCAGCGCGGAATCGGCCCACGAGCGCGGCCAAATCTATGGCCGCCAGGCCCAAGACCGCATCCAGCACAGCGTCATCACCTACGCACGGTTGTTTGCCGCTTGCGGCATCGACTGGGCCAACGCCTGTGAGCGCGCCATGCGCTTTGAGCCGGTGATCGAGCAGGTTGACGCCGACCTGATGGCCGAGTTGCGCGGCATGGCCCAAGGCAGTGGCCAAAGCCTGGGCAGCCTGATGGCGCTGAACTGCCGCACCGAAATCTTGCCGCCCACGTTTTTGACGGACGCCCCACACCAGAAAGAAGCCGCATTGGCCGCCATGGCCGCCAACCGCGCCGCAGGCCTGCCCGACTGGTTGGCCGATGCGCCCTGGGACGGCGCTTTGAAAGACGGCGAATGTACCGCCATGGGCGTGACCGCCGCCGCCAGCCGCACGGGCCAAGCCTGGCTTGCGCAAAACTGGGACTGGATGGGCCGCCAGCGCGAAGCCCTGGTGCTGCTGCACACCCAAGGCCCCAGCGGCCAAAGCATCACCACCCTGACCGAGGCCGGCATGCTGGCCAAGATCGGCATCAACCAGTCGGGCTTTGCGCTGGGCCTGAACATCCTGCGCTCCCACCGCGACGGCAGCCGCCTGGGCGTGCCAGTGCATGTGCTGCTGCGGCATTTGCTCGATTGCGATTCCGTGGCGCATGCCCGTGAGCGTTTGCAGGCTTTGCAGTCAGATTTGGGGCTGGGTTTTGGTGCCGCTTCCAACGTGCCCTGCGCCGACGCCAAGGGCCAGGTCGCCTGTTTTGAAGTCTCACCCGCAGGCTGGGCCGAAGTCACGCCCACCGACGGCGTGGTGGTGCACACCAACCATTTCGTGTGTGAATCGCTGTTGGCCGAACAAGCCCCCATGGGCCCGGGTTTGTCAAGCCACAACCGCCTGAGCACCGCCGGGCAACACGCTTTGAAAACCCCCATCGGTCAGGCTGATTTGGAACACTTTTTGCGCGACGAATCGGATGGCTTTTTGTCCATCTGCCGCAGCCCCGACCCCAGCGTGCCGCCTGAAAGCCGGGTCGAAAGCGTGGCCGGCATCGTCATGCACACCCAGCCCCCGGCCATGTGGGTGGCCTGCGACGTGCCCTCGCGCGTGGCGTTTGAATCGGTGCCTCTGGCCAGGGCGGCACTGCCTGCCTGAGGGAGCTGCTGGGCGCTCAGGCGCCCAAGTGCCGCACCGCGTCTGACACGCACATGCCCAGCTGCAGGCCTTGCGCCAGGGCCAGCGCGTTCAGGCCGTTGACCACGCCGTTGTCCAGCCCGTCTTGCGCCTCGCCAATGCGGGCCGAGGTGTGCGCATACAAAATCGCCAGCACACCCACCGCCTGCAATTCATGCAGCGCCACGCGGCCAGCATCGTCCTTGCCGCCACCGGCGTCGTTGAAGGCCACTGCAAAAGGTTTGTGGGTTTGTGCGGTCACAAAATGCGAGGCCGACAAGCCCCCGTGCGAGCCCGACACGATCACTGTGTCCGCATGGCTGGCGTTGACCAGCGCAATCGAGTCCAACAAAACCAGTGCGCGCTGCGTCATCGCGTTTCTCTTGCCACATCCTGCTCGAAGTTGGCAGCCTTCAAGGGGGCTTTTTCGGCCATCCAGCCGCTGTAGACGGTTTGGAAATCGGCCACGATCTGGGCCAGCGGCATGTCGTCAAAGGTGCCGCGCTGGTTCACGTACTCCATGTGCCGGTTGCCCGCCTTGTCAAAGGGGTGGTAGATCGAGTCGTTGCGACCATCAAACTCCAGCGGCAACAGGCCGAACTTGTCGCACAGCTCGATGTTGAAGGCGGGCGTGGCTTTGACCCATTGGCCGTCCAGCCAAATGTCGGCATAGCCGTGCCAGATGAACACATCGGTCTGCATGGTCTGGCGCAAGCGCTCGGTGCTCAGGTGGTTGCGCACATCGGCGTAACCTAGGCGGGCGTGCAGACCGGCGGCGCGGCAAGCCGCCGCCATCAAGGCCGCTTTGGGCACGCACCAGCCCGAGCCTTGGGCCATCACCGAGCTGGCCCGCATGCCTTCGGTGGACAGCTCGATGCGGTAGGGGTCATAGCGGAACTGGTCGCGCACCGCCAGGTACAGCGACACAGCGCGTTCGCGGTCGGTGGCGCCTTGCGCGTGCTGGCGCGCCAAGGCAATCACATCAGGGTGGTCGCTGTCGATCAAGGCCGTGGCGGCCAGCGTGGCGGGGGAGGGCAGGTCGTCGGTCATGCGGATCACTGTAGCGCGTGTGCCAGCGCCGAGCTGTCACGCTGGCTATAGTGGCTTGTCGTGCCCTGGACGGGGCGCAATTCAGGAAAGGCCCTCATGGCGTCGGTGTTGAATTTCGGAGCGGTGCGTGTGCACCTGGGCGAAAAATCGGGCAAATACCCCGACGGGAATCAGCTGATCGTGCAAGGGGCCGACATGCGCGTGGCCTTTGACACGCCCGAGGTGGCCAACCGCATCGGCCCCGAGCTGGACACGGTCGACCTGGTCATCCTGGGCCATGTGCACGAGGACCACATGGCGGGGCTGCACCGCCTGCCCCACGCCCCGGTTCAGGTGCACGAGGCCGATCTGGCCGCCGCCCAATCGTGGGATGGCCTGTGCCAACACTACGGTTACCCCGCCGACGTGTTGGACGCCATGCACGCCATCGTGCAAAAGGATTTCCATTACCAGCCCCGGCCCGACGCCACCGGCTACAGCGATGGCGCGCTGTGGGACTTGGGCGGCGGCGTGCGCGTGCGGGCGCACCACCTGCCGGGCCACACGGCAGGCCACTGCGCCCTGGTGGTGGAAAGTGAAGGCTTGGCCTTCATTGGCGACATCGACCTGAGCGGCTTTGGCCCCTATTACGGCGACGCCACCTCCAGCCTGAGCGACTTTCGCCGCACCCTGAAGAAGGTGGCCGAGCTGGACGCCCGCATCTGGGCCACCTCGCACCACAAGGCGGTGATCACCGACCGGGCGCAGTTTCTGGCCGATTTGGCGCGCTTTGCCAGCAAGATCGATGAGCGCAGCGCGCAACTGCTGGGCTACCTGCAGACCCCGCACAGCCTTCAAGAGCTGGTCAGCCGCCGCCTGCTGTACCCCACAGGCTACGATGTGCCCTTTGTGCCCTGCGCCGAGCGCAACACCATCGGCATGCACCTGGCCGAGCTGCAGACCCAGGGGCAAATCCAGACGCTGGACGATGGCCGCTTTTTGGCTGTTTGATGGACTGGTGCTTTGATTTTTTTGCAACGCCCTTACCCCACACCCGAACAGGAGACAACACATGACCCCCGAACAACTCTTGCAGCACCACGACCAAGCCCGTTTGTGGGACCAGCCCCCCGGCGTGGTGGGCGGCCCCGACACGGCGGCGGCCTATCAAAAAGCCTTGGCCGTGCGCCAGTTGCGCCAGCAGCGTGGCGAAGTGGCCAAAGGCTACAAGATTGGTTTTACCAACCGCACGCTGTGGCAGCGCTACGAGGTGTTTGGCCCCATGTGGGGCACGGTCTGGGATACAGGCCTCAGCGTTGCCGAGCCCGTCGCATCGGGGACTGCCGAAGGCAGCATCGACCTGGCTCATACCTGTCAGCCCCGGCTGGAGCCCGAAGTTGTCTTCGGCATGAAGGCCACGCCAGCGGCCAACGCCAGCATGCAGCAGCTGTTTGAAGCCATCGACTGGATCGCACCAGGTTTTGAAGTCGTGCAGTCGCACGGCCTGGACTGGAAGTTCACCGCCACCGACACCATGGCCGACAGCGGCTTGCACGCCCGCCTGTTGGTGGGCCAAAGCCTGCCTGTTCAGCAACTGGCCGCCGATGCACAGGCCCTGCACACCCTGCTGGCGCAGGCCCGCGTCACGCTGTTCAAAAACGGCCAAGCGGTGGAGCAGGGCGTGGGCACCAACGTGCTCGACAGCCCGCTCAACGCCTTACACCACTTTTTGAAAGAACTGCGCCAATGCCCCGGCGCGGTGGACCTGCAAGCGGGCGATGTGGTCACCACCGGCACCTGGACCGACGCCTGGCCGCTGCAAGTGGGCGAGCACTGGCGCGCCGAGTTTTCTGCACCCCTGGGCAGCCTGAGCGCCCACATGCGTTGATGGCGGAGCACAAGGCGTGCCACAAGGCAGGGGCAAAAAAACGCCCCGGGCCGCAAAGTCCGGGGCGTAAATCAACAAAAATGTCAGGCAATTGCAAGAAGCATGACGAGGCCAGTATACTGTAAATATAAACAGTATTTTCCAGCTTCGATCCTGATCCACCCTTCACCCACCATGCCCTTGCCACGCCGCCGCCGAGACGACTTTGAAGACAGCCGGGTCTACGAATACCCCCAGCACCTGCGCCAAGCCATCGAAGACGCACCCACCGGGGCGGGTGTTTACATCTTCCACGGCCAAGAAGGCGACTTGCCGCTCTACATCGGCAAAAGCATCAACATCCGCGCGCGATTGATGTCACACCTGCGCACGCCCGACGAGGCCCGCATGCTGCGCCAAACCCAGCGCATCAGCCACATCCGCACGGCGGGCGAGATTGGCGCGTTGCTGCTGGAGGCGCAAATGATCAAGGCCCAGCACCCCTTGTTCAACCAAAAACTGCGCCGCAACCAGCAGCTGTGCAGCCTGCAACTGACGGGCGAAGTGCCGCAAGTGGTCTATGCCCGTGACATCGACTTTGCAAGACAGCCCGAGCTGTATGGCTTGTACGCCAGCCGCCATGCGGCACTGGCCGCCCTGCGCGCCATCGCTGACCAGAACAAGCTGTGTCACGGACCGCTGGGCCTGGAAAAATTACGCCCTGGCAAAGCCTGTTTTCGGGCGGCCATCCGCCAATGCGCGGGCGTGTGTCGGGGAGACGAACCCCCCGAAGCGCACCGCGAGCGCTTGTTCAGCAGCCTGCTGGCGCTGCGTGTCGAATGCTGGCCCTACCCGGGCGCGGTGGGTTTGGTCGAGCGCGATGCCGATTTCACGCAAATTCACGTGGTGAAGCACTGGTGTTATTTGGGCAGCGCCCCCACCCCCGAATCGGCCCGCGAACTGAGCCAGTCAGCCAGCCAGGTGGCCGCCCATTTTGATGCCGACGGCTACAAGATTTTGTGCCGCCCGGTGCTCACGCAAAGTGTGGACATTGTGTTGTTGTGAGTCCGCACTGCAATCAGCCCATTCGGTAGATGACTTCGTCAAGCTCAAAAGTTATGAAAATCCACCTGCAAACGCCCAAAGAAATTCGCCCGCAAATTTGGAAAGAGCTGGGCCGTGCCAGTTTGGACCGGCACCACGAATGGCGCACGCCGGTGCTCGCCTCTGCCGACGCAGACGGTTTGCCCGATGCCCGCACCGTGGTGCTGCGCCAAGTGGATGCCCAGGCTGGGCAACTGACTTTTTACACCGACAGCCGCAGCCCCAAAGTGGCCCAACTGCAGGCTCAAGCCTCAGCGGTGCTGGTGTTTTGGAGTGCGCGTTTGAGCTGGCAATTGCGGGTGCGCGTGGCCTGCTTGGTCATCACGTCTGGCCCAGAGGTCGAGGCTCTGTGGCAAGGGGTCCAGCAGTCGGCCGCCGCAGGCGATTATTTGTCGCCACTGCCGCCGGGTGCGGTGTTGCCACCAGGCAGTGGCATGGCCGATGCAGCCAAGGCCAAGGTGCCCGCGCCAACGCACAGCTTTGCCTTGCTGCGTGCGCAGGTGCTTCAGATGGATTGGCTGGAGCTGTCGCGCGACGGGCATCGCCGGGCACAGCTCGCCGCCAACACCTGGGATTGGCTCACGCCCTGAATGCTTTCAGCGCCGAGTTTTGAGCCGCTGACTCTTGCGGCTTTTTTCAAAAAACGCATCGGGCTTGGTTTGCACCCAACGGATGAAACGGGCCATCTCTTCGGGTTGTTTCAGGGCTTCGAGCGTGGCATAGGTGCGGGCCAATTCGGTCTCGGTGAACAGCGCATGGATCTGGCGGTGGCAAATGCGGTGCAGTACCACGGTGTGCGCGCCCCCGTGTGACTTGGGCACCAGATGGTGCGCGTCTTGCTGGCTGGGCGGAATGGGGCGGTCACACAGGGGGCACAGCACGTCGCCACTGCGCGGTGCGGGCAAGGCTTCAAGCTGGGCTTGAATGAGTTTTTTGCGAATGCGCCCTGTCACGGTTGCAAGACTGTGTTGACCATCGCTCAAGGCTACAACAGACCGCCTGCGGCGCAGGCCGCACCGGGCGATTGATCCCAGTCGCTTTCAGGGCATCAGGTCAATCAAGATCTCGTTGCGGCGATTCCACGGCAAGGTGAACGGGTCGTCGTAGCGGGCGATTTGGGCTGTGGGGCTGAGCTTGAGTTGGCGAGCCTGCGCCCAGGCCCGCAGCCGCTCGGTTTGCTCATGCATGCTCGCTTGCGTGGTGAAGCCGCTAAAGCGCACCGCCACCACCTCGTGCTCGGGCACGGTGCGCAGCTGGATTTGCGGGTTGAGCGGCTGGGGCAGGGACTGCACGCTTTCGGCGGAAGGCATCACAAAATGCACGCGCCAACCTTGATCTTCGGGCACCACGGTGACAGGCGCGGTCATCGAAATCTTGCGCTGTGCGCCCAGCCCGGCTTGCAGGTTGTCGCCAAAAATATAAGACGCGATGCGCCGAAAGCCGCTGCTGCTGGCGGCGTCGAAGTCGCCACTGATTTGCGTTTGCGCCACCGTGAAGCCGGCGTAGCGCCGCACCTCAAATGGCGGGTCTGAAACGAGCACGGTGTAGCGCGGTTCTTCAACGGCCATGGCGGCTCCACAAAAAAGGAACAAGACGGATGAAAAGAGGGATGGGAATAAGGAAAAAAGCCAGCGCATCATGGAAAAAGTCAGTGTTGGGGTGGGTGCATTGAAGCAGATTCATCGTAGCAGCATCGGTCTTTTACCGCACGCAAGCCGCTTTTTAAGGCATCTGTGTGCGCCATCACGCCAGACCCGGTGCGGCTGCCTAGCGGTGATGGCCTGAAAGACAAGCCAAGGTGTGGCGCATGAAAAATGAGCCTCTGTTAGCATTTGCCAACAGTTCATCACCGTACACTTTTTCGGGACTTAAGACATGAAAAACCGCTTCGTACGCGCCATCGCCATTGCGCTTTTCGCTGGGCTCAGCCTGGCCCCAGCGGCCTACAGCCAAAGCCCATCTCAGCCGCTGGTTTTAAAGGTGGCCAACCAAGGCGACGTGCTGTCGCTCGACCCGCACTCGCTCAATGAGGCGGTCCAGTTGTCTTTCCTGAATAACGTTTTCGAATCGCTGGTCACCCGCGACAAGCAGCTGCGCTTGGGGCCGTCGCTGGCCACAGCCTGGCGGCTCAAGTCGCCGACGGTGTGGCAATTTGACTTGCGCCAAGGGGTGGTCTTTCACGATGGTGCCGCCTTTGGTGCCGACGATGTGGTGTTCTCCCTGGACCGCGCGCGGGGCGAGGGCTCGGATGTGCGCTCGCAATTGGCCACGGTCAAGGAAGTGCGCAAAACGGGGCCCTACCAGATCGAGATTGAGACCTCGCGACCCAACCCCATCTTGCCGGATGTGATCTCCAACATCCTGATCCTGAACAAGAAATGGGCCGAGACCAACAACGCCACCCGACCGGTCGACCGGCGCAAAGGTGTGGAGAACGCCGCCACGTTCAAGGCCAACGGCACGGGCCCCTTCACCTTGAAAGAGCGCCAGCCCGGCGTGCGCACCGTCATCGTTCGCAATGCCAGCTGGTGGGGACAGCACGAAACCAACATCGACGAGGTGTCGTTCATGCCGATTGCCAACGACGGCACGCGCGTCGCGGCGCTGGTCTCAGGGGAAGTGGACTTGATTGATCCGGTACCCCTGCAAGATTTTCAGCGCGTCAAGGAGCGACAGGGCTTGACCGTGTTGCAGTCCGCCGAAGCGCGCATCATTTTTCTGGGCTTCGATCAGCACCGCGATGAACTGGTGGGCAGCAGCGTGAAAGGGAAAAATCCCTTCAAGGATGTGCGGGTGCGCATGGCTTTTTATCAGGCCATCGACATCGACACCATTGCCAACAAAGTCATGCGCGGCCTGGCCCGGCCCACGGGCGGCATGATCAACGACGGTATTCGCGGCTTTTCACCCGACATGGAAAAGCGCTTGCCTTTTGACCTGGATGCGGCTCGCAAGCTGTTGGCCGATGCGGGCTACCCTGCAGGATTCGAAATCACGATGCAATGCCCCAACGATCGCTATGCGAATGACAGTGAAATTTGCCAGGCGGTCGCCGCGAACCTGGCACGCGTCAATGTGAAGGTACGGCTGCAGGCCGAGCCCAAAGCGACTTACTTCCCTCGTGCGCTCAAGCGCGAGCTGTCGTTTTTCATGCTGGGCTGGTCACCGGCCGGCTTCGACGCGCACCACCTGCTGTTCACCGTGCTGGCCTCCCCGGCGGGCGCACAGGGCCAGTGGAACTTCGGTGCCTATAGCAACCCGCAGCTCGATGACCTCACCAACCGCATCCAGGTCGAGACCAACGAGGCGCAGCGCAACCGGCTGATCAAGGAGGCGCTGACCCTGCATGCCAACGATGTCGGCCACATCCCCTTGCACCAGCAGATGGTCACCTGGGGTGCCAAATCCAATGTCGATGCTTACCAGCGTGCAGACGGTTTCATGCTGTTCAAGTGGGTCAAGTTCAAGAAGTGACCCCGTTATGGGCCGCGCACTTTGCAAACCTGCTGCTTGCGGGTTTCTGAGGTTGTGGCTTGGCGCGCTTGACTTGGCTGGATGGCGCCGCACCCATTCAGCCCCGGACCATGCGCATCACCTCGCCCGCGTCCAGGGTGGACGCCCGGGCCTGGATGTCGCCCAAATGTTGTTGTTGCAGAGTTTTGCCGCTGCCCAGCAGGCCTTGGTAAGTTTGGCGCAGCAAGTCGGTGGACATGACGCGACCGCCTGCGTAATAGCGTTTGGCCAAATGGCCGAGCGCGTAGGTGCTGGCGAATGAAAACGCCATACCCGTGGCTTGGCTGCCGAGACCGCCGATCAGCTTGCCCCCGGCCTTGCCCAGCAAACCGCCCAACAGCTTGCGCCCAAACTCTTCGATGTATTGCGAGGTCAGGCCCACACCCGCAGCGGCAATGAACTCTTTGATGTGGCCCTGCTGGGCAAAAGCGTGGGCGAATCGGTGCCGCGCAATGTCGCCTGCCTGTCCCTTTATGGCCGCGATGATGAGTCCTCCCAGGCCGCGCTCAGCACCCTTGTGCGCCGAGTGCGCCAGCGCTTTGTCGAGAGGGGCATCGCCGAGCCTCCGGTGATCACGGTGCATAGCGTGGGCTACCGCTTTGCCGGGGCGCTGAGCACGCCCAGTTTGCGTGGAGGCGCTGCGCATTAGTTGATGTCATAAGACGTCAGATATCGTCATATTTTGTTTGGTGTCATGGCGCACAGGTTTGCTTAGAATGAGGAGACTTTCCTCACTAAATGGCGCCCCGCCGTTGCATGCACATGAACAAGAACTTTCGCTTGATGTGGAGCGAAGCACGCGGCTGCTTTATCGTTACCCATGAAAAAGCCACTGCCAAAGGCAAGGGCGGGCGCAGTGCGCGCTCTACCGTGGCACTCGCCACGCTGTCGGCCGTTCTGGCGCTCGGCACTGACGTGTCCTTCGCGGCGCCCTTGGATATCCCCGATAACGCGAGTTGTACCGAGACCAACCTGGCTGGCTGCACCGGCGGCAACACGAACGCAGCGAGTGTCAGTGGTGGCGCCGGTAGCGTTGGTACGACCGCAGGGGATGGGGTCTCTGGAACCAATGGCACCGCAGGCGCTGTTGGTACCGCTGGCACCTCTAACAGCATTGGCAATAACGGCAGTGCTGGCACCGCTGGCAGCAATGGCAATAACGGCACTGTCGGCGGTACAGGCGGCACCGGCGTTGCAGCCTATGGGAACACTTCCGCAAATGTCACCGGGTTTTACAACACCGGCACGATCACGGGCGGCACCGGTGGTGAAGGGGGTGAAAGTGGAAACGGTGGCATAGGCGGTGATGGTGGTGCCGGCGGTAATGGTGGTGCCGGTGGCCGTAATGGCGGCACTGGCGGCAATGGTGGTGCTGGCGGCCGTGGGGGAAATGCCGGCAATGGCGGCAATGGTGGAATTGGCGGGACTGGCGGGTCGGCAGTCCTTAATTCCGGTACCGGCACACTCTCGCTCATTAATGCGGGCGTCCTTAGGGGTGGCACCGGTGGCGTCCCGGGAGCAGCAATGGGCGCGAACGGCGTCGGTGGCAATGGCTCCACTGGCGGCGTTGGTGGCGTTGGCGGCGTTGGTGACTTTGCCGGCGCTGGTGGCGATGGCGGCGCTGGTGGCAATGGCGGCGCTAGCGGTGCGGGCGGTCCTGGTGCGAGTAACGGCCTTGCTGGCGATGGCGGCAATGGCGGCAATGGCGGCAATGGCGGCAATGGATTTAACCCTGGCGGTTTCGGCGGTGTTGGCGGCAATGCCGGGGGTTTGGGTGCCTCTGCCGGCGCTGACGGCGCTGACGGCAATTGGGTTGGAGGAGATGTTCCCGGGACTGACAATGCCGGCCCTGGCGGCAATGGCGGCGCTGGGGGCGCTGGCGGCACTGGCGGGGCGGCCGGCCTTGCGGGCACAGTGGGCGGCGTTGGCGGTGCGGCAGTGCTCTCCAGCGCCGGCACGCTGAATCTGCGGAACCTTGCGGGCGGCCTGATCGAGGGCGGCGCGGGCGGCACCCAGGGCGCCGGCGGCGCGGGCATCAAGATCACCGGCGGCACGGCTACGATCACCAACCTCGGCACTATCTCTGGCGGCCTGGCGGGTGCAACGCGGGCCAATGCCATCGAATTTTCCGGCGGTGGGCATACCCTGATCCTCGGCGCAGGCTCGACCCTGAACGGCGGGGTCGTTCTCAGCAGCAGCGGCAGCGGCGACGTTCTGCGCGTCAACACCGGCACGGCCACCCTCAATGGCAGCTTGAATCTGCCCGCCAGCGCCACCTTCCGTGTCGATGTGACCGATAACACCACCTACGGCAAGCTGGTGGTGAACGGCACCGCGACATTGCCCAGCAATGCCAAGATCAACGTCAACGCCGCCGACCCGAACTTCAGCTTTACCGCCACCTCGCTGGCCGACGTCATCAGCGCTACCACGCTGGTTTCAGACGGTAGCTTCGCGGTAACGGACAATTCTCTATTGTTCAATTTTTCCGCGGTGAAGGACGGCAATACCGTGGACCTTCGGATTGCCCGGGCCACCACGGTGCTGACCAGCGTGACAAACCAGAGCAATACGCCCGCCACGGGTGCCGCGGCCACGCTGGATGCCATCATCAACAGCGATCCCACTGGGTCGATCGGCAGCTTGTTCGGCCGCCTGACCACCGAGCAGAAAGTCTCTGATGCCACCTCGCAAACCCTCCCCCTGCTCACCGGCGACAGCGCCGTAGCCACCAGAGGAGCCCTCTCGGGCATCAACCGCGTAGTGCAGGCCCGCATCGAGGGCAACAACGGCCTGTCCTCGGGCGACAGCTTTTATGGCGACAAAAACGTCTGGCTCAAACCCTTTGGCTCCGCCGCAAGCCAGGACGATAGCGGTGGCGTCTCCGGCTACAAAGCCCGTGTCTACGGCATCGCGGGTGGCGTCGACGGCACCCTATCCAACACCACCCGGCTGGGCGCAGCCTTTGCCTACGCGAATGCAGCAGTCGACAGCAACTCGGCGAACGCCCCTCAAGCCACCCGGGTCGACGTCTACCAACTCATCGGCTACGGTAGTACCAGCCTGGATGCGAATACCGAACTCAGCTACCAGGGTGGCATCGGCAACAACACCAACAAGGGGCGCCGCGAACTCTCCTCCTTTGGCCTGGCCGCCGACTCCAGCTACAGGAGCCAGAGCCTGCATGCAGGCATAGGCCTGGGACGCATCCACCCCATGAACGAGACCACCAGCTTCACCCCCACCGTGCGGGTGGACTACACCCAGGTCAAAGACGACGGCTATACCGAGGCCGGTGCGGGAGTGTTGAACCTGGTGGTAAACGGGCGTACCAGCGAACAACTCATCTACGCCCTCGACGGCAAGATAACCCACACACTCAGCCCGGCCACCACGCTCAACGTCAACCTGGGCGTGGCGTATGACGCCAAAGCGAAACAGTCCAGCATCACGGCCGCGTATGCGGGCGCCCCGGGCCTGGCGTTTACCACGCGGGGCATGAACGTTGAGGCCACCACCTACCGGTTGGGTGTGGGGTTGGTGAGCAAGAATGCCATGGGGCTGGAGGTGACCGGCCGCTATGACGTGGAGGCCCGCGCGGGCTATACAAACCAGACTCTGTCCGCTAAGGTGCGGTGGGCTTTTTGAGCATGGTCAGCAAAATAGTGCTGCGTATTTGATAGCTGTCGGCGCACTGGATGCAAGGCTTGAGGCCTAAAATGCCCTGATGTTGCGTTTATCCTTGGCGTTGAGCGCCTGCTGCCTGGTAGCCTGCGTTAGCGTGCCTACGCCTTCGGAACGCGGCCAAGCAGCCAGTGCGCTGGCAGGCGCCAAAGGTTGGCAACGTACTGATTTGCCAGCCGGCATGTTTACCTTGACTGCCTATCTTCCCGTGGCAGTCGTTGCGACAGACACGCTCACTATTTACATCGAGGGGGATGGTCTGGCGTGGGTGACCCGCGACATGCCCTCTGCGGACCCGACGCCGCGTGACCCTGTTGGTTTGAAACTGGCGTTGGCACATCCAGGCGGGGTGGCGGTTTACCTAGCACGCCCTTGCCAATACGTTGCTGGCGACGATGTATCTGCATGCCAGCTAAGTTATTGGACTGACAAGCGTTTTGCACCAGAAGTGGTGGCGGCCACCTCGAGCGCAGTGGATGCACTTAAAAGTCGCTATGGTGCACGGCGGATTCAATTGGTGGGTTATTCCGGTGGTGGGGCGGTCGCGGCATTGGTTGCAGCGCACCGGCCGGATGTCACACTGCTGGTGACCGTGGCTGGAAACCTGGACACCCAGGCCTGGACCGAGCACTTTCGTGCAACGCCGCTCCATGGTTCTTTGAATCCGGCAGACTTCTCCGGGCAACTGACCCATCTCAAACAGGTGCATTTGGTGGCGGCGTCCGATACAGTGGTGCCCAAGCTCGTTGCAGATTCTTATTCCTCCCACTTTTCTCCGCAGCGTAGGCCGGAAGTTCGTGTGCTGGAGGGATACGACCACGCTTGTTGCTGGGAAAAAACTGGCCGCAGTTATGGAATGAAATTAAAGATTGAGCGCAGTATTTCAAACATTAAACCTGATAAATCGCAGCTTCCAACTTGGATGATGTGGTCACCAAAGCCGGCGATCTATCTCGACTTACCAATGTCAGGTAAAGGGCTGTCAAATCGCAACATTCATTACCCGCTATGTGCCTAAACCGGGCACACATTTGGCTTTTTAGAGTGATGTTTTTTGCTAAAAGTGTTAGTCCTGACTTAGCTAGTGAAATAGCTGTGAACTTATTCCTTACTAACAGTTAGGGTCATTCAGAAACAACGACGGCTGCCCCATTCCCCGCTCTGACGAAGCCAAAGCGCTGGGCATCAAGATGGGCGCGCCCTGGTTCAAGATCCGCCACTTGGAGGAAGAAGCCGGACTCGTCACCCTCTCGGCCAACTTTGCGCTCTACGGCGACATGAGCGACCGCATGATGAGCCTGACCGAAGGCCTGGGCCACAACCAAGAGGTCTAATCCTTCGACGAAAGCTTTGTCGACCTCAGCGGCATCCGCGGTGGGACGAACTGCAAGAAGCCATCACCGAATTTGCCTGCCGCGCCGCCGAAAAACTGCGCAAATAAAACAGCCACACCGGCCAACTGATGGCCTTCATCCGCACCAGCCCCTTCCGAGAAAAAGACCCCCAATACAGCCGCAGTGCCAGCATCCCCCTGCCCAGCCCCACCAGCGACAGCGCGCACATCACCCAAACGGTCTGCGCCATCCTGAAACACATCTACCGCCCCGGCTAGAAATACGCCAAAGCCGGCGTGATGCTGATGGACCTGCAACCGGCCACCCGCCAACAACTGACGCTGGACTTTGACGACACCATGCCCGAAAACCGCATCCGCCTGATGCAAGCCATGGACCAAATCAACCAGCGTTATGGACGCGGCAGCCTGGTGCTGAGCAGCGCTGGTGGCATTGGGGCAAAACCAGGATGACACAGGAGCGGCTGTCGTCGGCTTACACCACCGATTGGTCCAAATTGCTGATGGTGGGCACGGACGCACAAGCGTGACACACGCTGGCGCTGGAACGTTGTGCGCTGATGGGGGTGGTCAGGTTTTGGCTTGGCGCGATGACCCGTGCTGCCACAGGCTCACTGCACGCGCAAAGTCCTTGAAGTCGTCCAGATGGCCCGCGATCATGGCGTGAACCACTTGTCAATTGATGGTGCTGTAGTTGTGCACCGCGATGTTGCGGAAACCAACGGACTTTTTGAGTTGAATCGCCAGATCGCTGCTGATGACACCCATGCCATGGAGTTGTTCAAAGGTTTCGGCCATGGTGGCTGGGCCGAGTTGGTTGTAACTGGCTGCGATGTGAGCGCCAATGTCCACTGCCATCTGAACGGCCCGGGTCAGGTTGAGTGAGACGATGTCTTGCAGGTCGAAGTCATTGGCCAGTTGTTCTGCATCAAAAGGCTGTTTGGACTCAATGCGCATCAGGCAACGGCGCAATGATTCGAGTTTTTGGTCGATCACTTGTGCATCCATGCCTGCCTTCTTTCTTGCAGTATGCGGGCCTGGTAGGGCATGAAGTCGGCGGCGTCCATGACGTGGCGTGTCATGTATTGCGCGTGCAGCACATCGCTGCCCAGGATGCGCACGCCGTGTTGCATGATTTGGCCCAGCAAAGGTTCGCCCACGGTGCGCAGGTCGATCAGGTCAACGGGACGGCCCGTGGCCAGCGCCAGTGCTTCGATCAGAGCGATGTGTTGTTGCACGCTCATGGCTTGGTCAAAGGCCAAGGCCATGTCGAGATCGCTGTCGGGTTTGGCCTGCCCTTTGGCGCAGGACCCGAAAACAATGGCCAAGCGCAAGCCGACGACTGCGCTCAGGGCTTGCCTGATTTGCGGCAACTGCGTAATGGCTGAAATGGCTGAGATGTCCGCAGTGCTGCCGACCCCTTGGCCGGGCGGCTTTGGGGCAGTGACTTCAATCGGTGCGGTTGGGGTTGGCATTGCATCATTTTGTCATACGGACTGGGGGCGGTGCCGCGTGTTAGGGCACCTGTCGGTAGCCGTTATGCGCAGGGCGTGCAACCGTCAAGGCGGGCTGAGACACTGCACCGCCATCTCGGTCAGCAGGGCCAGTGTGGCTTGCTGGGTGAGGGTGCTGGGGCGTTGCGCGCTGATGGCGGTGGTCAGCTGGATGTGCAGCGCCGGTTGCTTCAAGGGCCGCACCGAAAACGCCGATGGGCGCACCGAGCGCATGACGGCGTTGCGCGGCAAGATGGCGTAGCCCGCGCCGTCGGCCACCAGGTCCAGGATGGCGCTCACGCCGTCGATCTCCAGCGCAATCAGGGGGCGGCAGCCGATGGCGGCCATTTCAGACTCCACGTGCATGCGGATCGCGTTGGGGCGCGTGGGAATCACCAAGGGCAGGGCGGCGACTTCTTGCAGGCTGATGGCGGGCGGGGGCGGGTCCTCTTGCAGGCCCGGCGGGCGCGGCTGCACCAGCAGCAGCTCTTCTTTCGCAAGCGCCGTGTGCTGGATGCCAGCCACTTGACTGGGGTTGTAGAGCACGGCGATGTCCAGCCGACCGTTTTGCAGGTTTTCCTGCATCGCGCTCGACAGGCCCTCGCTGATGGACAGTTGGGCATCGGGCATTTTGGCGCGAAAAGCCCGGGTCAACGGCACCGTCAGCACCCGTGCCACGCTGGGCGGAAGCCCCAAAGCCACGCGTCCCGTCAGGCCCGTGCGCACCCGGCCCAGTTCTTCGCGGGCGCGCTCCACCTGGTGCAAGATGCCCCGGCCATGCTCCAGCAGCAGCAGCCCGGCCTGGGTGGGGGTGGCGCCGCGCCCGTTGCGCACCAGCAGGTTTTGCCGCAGCTCGACTTCGAGCAGGCGTACCTGGCGGCTGAGCGCGGGTTGGGCGATGTTCAGGGCTTGGGCCGCTCGCGTAAAGCTGCCCAGTTCGGCCACGCGCACAAAGTATTCGAGCTGTTTGAGGTCCATGAACGGCCTTTCTCTGGGTTTGATTTTGTCATACCCAGGGCTTGGCTATGCGAATTTGTTCTAGCTGGTAGATGGTGATGGGCCTTTGTGGGGGCAGGGTGTGCCTGCACAATCTAGGCTTCAAATTTGAAGCATGTCTTTTGTAGGTCGGAGGCTTTAGCCCCGACACAGTGCACCGGTGAAGCCTGTCGGGGCTAAAGCCTCCGACCTACAAATTGCACCATGGCATGCAAAGTCCGGCCGGCAGTCATCGACCGACGCGACACCATCAACGCAGGGAACCGCCATGAGCCAAACGAAACCTTTGATCATCGACGTGCACGGCCACTACACCACCGCCCCCAAGGCGCTGGAAGAGTGGCGCAACAAGCAAATTGCAGGCATCAAGGACCCGGCGTCCATGCCCAAAGTCTCCGAATTGAAGATCAGCGACGACGAGTTGCGCGAAACGATTGAGACCAACCAGTTGGCCAAGATGAAAGAGCGCGGCTCGGACATCACCATCTTTAGCCCGCGAGCCAGCTTCATGGCCCATCACATCGGCGATTTCAACGTCTCGTCGACTTGGGCTGCGATCTGCAACGAGTTGTGCTTCCGAGTGGCGCAGCTGTTCCCCGACCACTTTGTGCCAGCGGCCATGTTGCCCCAGTCGCCGGGTGTGGACCCGGCCACTTGCATCCCCGAACTGGTCAAGTGCGTGGAGCAATACGGCAACGTCGGCATCAACCTCAACCCCGATCCCTCGGGTGGCCACTGGACTTCGCCACCGCTGTCCGACAAGGCCTGGTACCCGATTTACGAAAAGATGGTCGAGTACGACATCCCCGCCATGATCCATGTGAGCACCAGCTGCAACAGCTGCTTTCACACCACCGGCGCACACTACCTGAACGCCGACACCACGGCCTTCATGCAGTGCCTGACTTCAGACCTGTTCAAAGATTTCCCAACATTGAAGTTTTTGATCCCGCACGGCGGCGGCGCGGTGCCTTACCACTGGGGCCGTTTCCGTGGCTTGGCGCAAGAACTCAAAAAACCGCTGTTGACCGAGCACCTGCTGAACAACATCTTTTTTGACACCTGCGTGTACCACCAGCCTGGCATTGACCTGCTGACCAAGGTGATCCCGGTCAAGAACATCTTGTTTGCGTCTGAGATGATCGGCGCGGTGCGCGGCATCGACCCCGAAACCGGCCACTACTTTGACGACACCAAGCGCTACGTGCAAGCCACGGCCAACCTGAACGACGAAGAGCGTTATAAGGTGTTTGAAGGCAATGCGCGCCGAGTGTTCAAGCGGCTGGACGACCAGCTGAAGGCCAAAGGCATCTAAGGACTTTGCGTGACAGATCTTTAGCTCTCTTACCAACTGATTAACAAAGGAAAGAACATGTACGAACTCGGCGTTGTTTACCGCAACATCACCCGCGCTGACCGCGCCAGCACCGATGCTTTGGCCACCCTCGGCTCGGCCACCGTGCACGAAGCCATGGGCCGTGTGGGCCTCATGAAGCCCTACATGCGCCCCATCTATGCGGGCGCACAGGTGTCCGGCACGGCTGTCACGGTCCTGCTGCACCCCGGCGACAACTGGATGATGCATGTGGCTGCCGAGCAAATTCAGCCTGGCGACATCGTGGTCGCGGCCATCACCGCCGAATGCACCGATGGCTACTTTGGCGACCTGCTGGCCACCTCCTTCATGGCCCGTGGCGCACGGGCTCTCATCATCGACGCCGGTGTGCGTGACGTGAAAGAGCTGACACGGATGGGCTTTCCCGTCTGGAGCAAAGCCATCAGCAGCAAAGGCACCATCAAGGCGACCATCGGTTCGGTGAACATCCCCGTGGTGTGCGCGGGCATGATCGTTCACCCCGGCGACGCGATCGTGGCCGATGACGATGGCGTGGTGTGTGTCCCCCAAGCCTTGGTGGCCAAGACACTGGAAGCGTCGCAAGCGCGTGAAGCCAATGAGGGTGCCAAGCGTGAAAAATTGGCCCAAGGCGTGTTGGGCTTGGACATGTACAAGATGCGCGAGCCACTGGCGGCTGCGGGTTTGAAGTACATCGATTGATTTTCTTTGTAGGTCGGCGGCTTCAGCCCCGACAAGGACCTTGGGTGCGCTGCGTCGGACCTGAAGGCACCGACCTACAAAGGACCGATTCCATGTAGGTCGGCGGCTTCAGCCCCGACGTGGCCTTGAGATGAGGCTGAAGATGTCGGACCTGAAGGCACCGACCTACAAAAGACATTTGAAAGGCATTCGACATGAGCAAACCGACCACTGGTGACTTCACCAAAACCCCGGGCTGGATGGACTGGTACACCGGCCCAAGCAAGCCGCGCTTCCAACTGCCCGCAGGCGCGGTGGATGCGCATTGCCACGTGTTTGGGCCCGGCGCCGAATTTCCCTATGCGCCCGAGCGCAAGTACACGCCATGCGATGCCAGCAAGCACCAGCTGTATGCGCTGCGTGACCACTTGGGCTTTGCGCGCAATGTGGTGGTGCAGGCCACCTGTCATGGTGCGGACAACCGCGCCATGGTGGACGCTTTGGTCAGCTCGGGCGGCAAAGCGCGTGGCGTGGCCACCGTCAAGCGCAGCGTGACCGACCAAGAAATCCAGGCCATGCACGACGCCGGTGTGCGCGGCGTGCGCTTCAACTTCGTCAAGCGCCTGGTGGACTTCACTCCCAAGGACGAGCTGATGGAGATCGCCAGCCGCATCCAGAAATGGGGTTGGCATGTGGTCATTTACTTTGAAGCCGTGGACCTGCCTGAGCTGTGGGATTTCTTCACCGCACTGCCCACCACCGTGGTGGTGGACCACATGGGCCGCCCCGATGTGTCGCTGCCTGTGGATGGACCGCAGTTTGCGTTGTTCGAGAAATTCATGCGCGAGCATACCAATGTCTGGAGCAAGGTGTCTTGCCCCGAGCGGTTGTCGGTGACTGGCCCCAAGGCTTTGAATGGCGAAAAAGATTTGGAACGGGGCGCGTACCAAGACGTGATCCCCTTTGCCCAGCGCATCGTGCAAGCGTTTCCCGATCGCGTGTTGTGGGGCACTGACTGGCCGCACCCCAACCTGAAAGACCACATGCCCGACGACGGCCTGTTGGTCGACTTCATCCCGCACATCGCACCGACCGCCGAGTTGCAACGTCAATTGTTGGTGGACAACCCGATGCGCTTGTATTGGCCGGAAGAGATGGCTTGACGTCCACATGGATGGCCACGCTTCGCTCGCCATGACGAAAATTGGGACATCCATCTCTATGAAGGGATCATTGTGCGCCGTCATCGCGAGGAGCGAAGCGACGTGGCGATCCTGCTTTGAACCACCATTGAAACCCCAAGGAACCTGATGGCTCTAGACAAACCCTACACAGACGTGCCCGGCACCATCATTTTTGATGCCGAGCAATCGCGCAAAGGCTATTGGCTCAACCAATTCTGCATGTCACTCATGAAAGCCGAGAACCGTGAAAAGTTCAAGGCCGACGAGCGGGCCTATCTGGACGAGTGGCCAATGACCGAAGAGCAAAAGCAGGCCGTGTTGGCGCGCGACCTGAACTGGTGCATGCGCACCGGCGGCAACATTTACTTCCTCGCTAAGATCGGCGCGACCGATGGCAAGAGCTTCCAGCAAATGGCGGGCTCGATGACCGGGATGACCGAAGGGGAATACCGCAACATGATGATCGCAGGCGGCCGCAGCGTGGAAGGCAACCGCTACATCGGCGAAAACGGCAGCGCCCAGGCGCACAACCAGCCCCAAGGCGCAGCCGGGAAAAAACTTTAATTGGGGTCAGATCCCGATTATTTAGAGAGAACAAATATGGCCAAAATCACCGCATCCGTCTACACCTCGCATGTGCCCGCCATCGGTGCAGCCATGGACCTGGGCAAGACGCAAGAAGACTATTGGAAGCCCGTGTTCGCGGGCTATGAATTCTCCAAGCAGTGGATGAAGGACAACCCACCCGACGTGATCATCTTGGTGTTCAACGACCATGCTACGGCCTTCAGCTCCGACCTGATTCCAACCTTCGCCATTGGCACCGCTGCCGCATACCAGCCCGCTGACGAAGGCTGGGGGCCACGCCCGGTTCCCTTAGTCAAAGGCCATCCAGAACTCGCCAGTCACATCGCTCAGTCGGTCATTCAGCAAGACTTTGACCTGACCATCGTCAACAAGATGGACGTGGACCACGGCCTGACGGTGCCCCTGTCGCTGGTGTGCGGCGAAAAAGACCCGGTCAATGACGCCTGGCCATGCCCGGTGATCCCGTTCGCCGTGAACGTGGTGCAGTACCCCGTGCCCAGCGGCCAGCGCTGCTTCAATTTGGGGCAAGCCATCCGCAAGGCGGTTGAAAGCTATGACGAAGACCTCAACGTGCACATCTGGGGCACAGGCGGCATGAGCCATCAGCTGCAGGGTGCCCGTGCAGGCCTGATCAACAGCGCGTGGGACAACGCCTGGTTGGACCAACTCATCAACGACCCGGCGGCCTGCGCGGCCACGCCACACATCAACTACGTGCGCGAAGCGGGCAGCGAAGGCATTGAGCTGGTCATGTGGTTGATCGCGCGTGGTGCGATGAGCGACGTCGAGGACGGCAAAGTCACAGGCCCAGCGCCTCAGCTGCGTCACCGCTTCTACCATGTGCCTGCCAGCAACACGGCGGTGGGGCACGTTATCCTCGAAAACATCTGAACCTCGTAGGAGCGGTCTCTGACCGCGATCCCTGCCCTATCGCGAGCCCATCGCGGTCAGAGACCGCTCCTACAGAAACCCTATAAGGATCAACCCATGCGCAAAACCATCAAAGTCGCCCTCGCTGGCGCAGGTGCCTTCGGCATCAAACACCTGGACGGCATCCAAAACATCGACGGCGTGGAAGTGGTGTCACTGATCGGCCGCGAGTTCACCAAAACCAAAGAGGTGGCGGACAAATACGGCATTGGCCACGTCACCACCGACTTGAACGAGTCACTGGCTTTGAAAGAAGTCGATGCCGTTATCCTGTGCACCCCCACTCAAATGCACGCCAGCCAGACCCTGGCTTGTCTGAAGGCGGGCAAGCATGTGCAGGTCGAGATTCCGCTGTGCGATGTGTACAAAGAAGGCCAGGAAGTGCTGCGGGTCCAAAAGGAAACTGGCTTGGTGGCCATGGTGGGCCACACCCGCCGCTTCAACCCCAGCCACCAGTGGGTCAACCAAAAAATCAAGGCCGGTGAGTTCAACATCCAGCAGATGGATGTGCAGACCTATTTCTTCCGCCGCACCAACATGAACGCGCTCGGCCAAGCCCGCAGCTGGACCGACCACCTGCTGTGGCACCACGCGGCCCACACGGTGGACCTGTTCGCCTACCAGTGCGGCAGCCCCATTGTCAAAGCCAACGCCGTTCAGGGTCCGATTCACCTGGCTTTGGGCATCGCCATGGACATGAGCATCCAGCTCCAGGCGGCCAACGGCGCTATTTGCACTTTGAGTCTGTCGTTCAACAACGACGGCCCTCTGGGCACTTACTTTCGCTACATCGGCGACACCGGCACCTACCTGGCCCGCTACGACGACCTGTTCACCGGTAAGGAAGAAAAGATCGATGTATCCCAAGTGGCGGTGTCGATGAACGGCATTGAGCTGCAAGACCGCGAGTTTTTTGCGGCCATCCACGAAGGCCGTGAGCCCAATTCGAGCATCGCACAGGTCTTGCCTTGTTACCAGATCTTGCACGATCTGGAGCAGCAACTGGCTTGAGCTTGACCCTGTTGACGCCATCTCAAGAACGCAGGCACCTGCAATTGCTGGGCTTGGCTGGCTTTGCCAGCATGGCGTCCATGCGCATTGGTGATCCGATGTTGGTGGTGCTGGGTGAGGAATTTCAGGTCAGCACCGGCGAGGCATCGGGCGTGGTCTCGGTGTTCGCCGTGGTCTATGGTTTGATGCAATTGTTCTATGGCCCCTTGGGCGAGCGTTTTGGCAAGCTGCGTGTGGTCTCGTTGGCGGTGGCCGCTTGTGCGCTGTTCAGCACCATCACAGCGCTGTCGGTCAACTTGCCCATGCTCTTGGTCATGCGCGGCTTGATGGGCGCGGCGGCAGCGGGCATCATCCCGCTGTCCATGGCTTGGGTGGGCGACCAGGTGCCGTATGAACGCAGGCAGGAAACCCTGGCCAAACTGATGAGCGCCACCGTCATCGGCATGATGAGCGGCTTGTGGTTTGGAGGCTTTGCCGCCGACACCTTGGGCTGGCGCTCGGCCTTTGTTTTGTTGGCGGCGATGTTCGCATGGCCTGCATTGCTGTTGTGGCGTGAGCGACAAAAGTCATCCGCACCCGCATCGAGTCAGGCTCCCAGTATCGTCGACTCGTTTCGCTTGACGGGTCAGTTGTTGGTCATGCCCCGGGTACGCTGGGTGATGGGCGTGACGGCCACCGAAGGTGCCTTGGTCATCGGCGCCCTGGCCTTCATGCCCACGCATTTGCACCAGCAGTATGGTTTGAGTGTGGTGGCCGCCGGCTCGGTGATGATGCTCTATGGCGTGGGCGGTTTGCTCTACAGCCAGATGGCGCGGCGCTGGCTGGCCTGGCTGGGCGAGCGCGGTCTGGTGCGCACAGGGGCGGCATTGGTCGCGGTCGGTTTGCTGGTCTTGGCCTGGGGCAGTGGTGTCTGGGTGGGCATGCTGGCTTGTTTGATGACGGGTTTGGGCTTTTACATGCTGCACAACACCTTGCAGGTACAAGCCACCCAAATGGCCCCGGCCGCACGCGGCACCGCGGTGACTTTGTTTGCCTGCTCGCTGTTTTTTGGCCAGTCCATCGGGGTGCTGCTCATGGCCCAAAGTGTGGACATAGGCTGGTTGGCCAATGCCTTCACGGGCGTTGCGGTGGGGGTGGGGGTGCTGGGGGCGGTGATTTACCGGCTGGTGGGGCGACACTGAAAGTGCTGTAGGTTTTTCATCGCCGCAATTTGGGGCAGACTGCAGCAATTTGCCTATTTTTTGAATTAAATAATCGCGAATTGCCGGTGGTGCCGTGTCCCAAGGTGTCGGATCTGCCCGGAATGATCAATGCTTTGGCATGTTTGATGCGAGGCAAATCTCAAGACGACGACCACATGCCTTTTGCGGCGATAAGATCGACGGATTGTTGTTCGAGATGACCCCATGACAGACCGCTACGCCGTGATCGGCAACCCCATTGCGCAAAGCAAATCGCCCTTGATCCACAGCGCTTTTGCGCAGGTCACAGGGCAAGACATCGACTACGGCAAGTTGCTGGGCCCCTTGGGCGAGTTTGTGGCGGTGGTGGACGCGTTTCGCGCCAGTGGCGGGCGGGGCCTGAACGTGACCGCGCCGTTCAAGCTTGACGCTTTTGCCTACGCCACCGACCTGGCCCTCAGCGCGCAAATGGCCGGTGCCGTGAATGCCATGAAGTTCGAGGGCGACAAGGTGTATGCCGAAAACTTTGACGGGGTGGGGCTTGTGCGCGATGTGGTGCACAACCTGGGCTGCCCGCTGCAAGGGCGGCGTGTGTTGATTTTGGGCGCGGGGGGTGCCACGCGTGGGGCCTTGCTGCCGTTGTTGGCCGAGCAGCCTGCCGAGTTGGTGATCGTCAACCGCACTGTGGCGAAGGCGCATGAGTTGGTGGCCTTGGCAAACCAGCACCAGACAGGTGAAGTGCCAGTGCTCGGCTTGGGTTACGTCGCCTTGCAAGGGCAGGCTTTTGATGTGGTACTGAATGCCACATCCTCCAGCCTCACGGCCGAGCTGCCGCCATTGCCCGCCAGCGTGTTTACACCCGGCTGCCTGGCTTACGACCTGACCTATGGCAAAGGTCTCACACCATTTTTGAAGCTGGCCCAACAAGTAGGGGTGACACAAGTGGCCGATGGCGTGGGCATGCTGGCCGAACAAGCGGCCGAGGCCTTTGCGTGGTGGCGCGGCGTGCGGCCTGATACCGCTGCGGTGATTGCGCAGCTGACGTTGCCCTTGGTGTGAAGCTGCCCCACATCCACACACCCCGCTGCACCGGTTGCGGCTGGTGCGTGGCGGCTTGTCCACCGGGGGTGCTGAGTTTGCAGGTGGTGGCTTGGCGCAAGCATGCGGTGCTGCACGATGAGCAGGGCTGCACCGGGTGCAGCCAATGCGAGCGGCGCTGCCCGTTTGGGGTGATCACGATGGTAAAAACAGAAAAGCCTGACAGACGTCAGGCTTGATCCGGGGCGATTTGAACTTCATGCTTTGAAGTGTGCGCTGTCCATCACCTTCAGATCTGGGGCTACCCTAGGCGCAAAGTCCATCTGGTCGAGCACATCGCGCTGCAAGTCGATGCCGGGGGCGACTTCGAACAGTTCGATCCCTTGGGGTGTGAGGCGAAAGCTGGCACGTTCGGTCAGGTAAAGCACCTCTTGTTTTCGCACCAAGCCTTGGGGACCTGAAAAAGTGATTTGATCCACTTTTTTGACCAGCTTTTTCACAGCCCCTTGTGTGGCCACGCGTATCTGGCCATCGCCGGTCTCTAACTTCACGCCCTTGGCAGCGAGCGTGCCGCAGAACACCACTTTCTTGGCGTTCTGCGCGATGTCGATGAAGCCGCCGGGGCCGACAGTGACGCCGCCCAAGCGTGACACGTTGACGGAGCCTTTTTCGTCGAACTCGCCAAAGCCCAAAAAGGCGATGTCCAGACCGCCGCCGCCGTAAAAGTCGAACTGCGTGGCCGCGTCCAGCATGGCGGTGGCGTTGCGGGCATAGCCAAACAGCACGCCGTCCATGAGCGTACCACCGTAGGTGCCGTGCTCGATGGTTTGGTAGATGCGGTGCTGTTCGTTGCGCGTCGCGATCAGTTTGGCCAACGCGTCGGGCACGCCCACACCGTAGTTGATGACCGGGCGGGCTTTGTCGGTGTTGAAGAGTTCCTGGTGCGCACGGCGTGCCACGGCTTGACGCTCGCTGAAAGCCTCTTGCGAGGCGGTCACTTCACGGGCGTGGTCCCGGGCTTCGCTGGTCGAGCGTTCAGCGCCGGTCAGCTCGCCACTGAAGGCCGCATCGAACGGGATGTCGTAGCTGGTGGACTGCTGCGGATCGACCACGATGGCGTCCACCCAGGCCGAGGGGATGCGCACTTCGCGGGCTTTGAGGGCGCCCTTGGGCAGGCGCTCCTTGACCTGTACGATGACTTTGCCGCCGCTGTTGCGCGCTGCCAAGGCCAGCGATTGGGCATCCAGGTTGGCCGCTTCGTGCTCGAAGCTGATGTTGCCGTCTTCGTCGGCGCTGCTGGCGCGCACGATGGCCACATGGATGGGGAAGGGCTTGTAGCGGAGGTATTCGCGGTCATCAATGGTGATGACTTCGGCCAAGTCGTCTTGGGCGGCATCGTTCATGCGGCCCCCGCCGTGGCGCGGGTCGCATACGGTGCCCAGGCCCACATGGCTGATGAGGCCGGGACGGCCTGCGCCGATCTCGCGCATGAGTTGGCTGCTCACGCCGCCGGGCAGGATATAGGCTTCGATCTTGTTGGCCAGGGCCAGTTGTTGCATGGCCGGTGACCAGACCCAGTGGCCACCGATGACGCGCTTGACCAGGCCTTCGTGCGCGAAGCAGCTCATGCCTTTGGTTTTCTTGTCGCCAATGCCTAGGGCATGGATGACGGTGAGGTTTCGAGGCTGTTGCGTGCTCAAAAAACGTTCTTGCACCGCTTCAAACAGGTGGGTTGCTTCCATCAGACCGCCACCACCGCCCATGAGGCCCACGGTGTCGCCGTCTTGGATCAGTTGAGCCGCTTGGGTGGCGGTCATGAATTTGGTTTGCATTTTTTGAGTCTCGTCTTATTTCTGAGTTGGCAGTTTTTGGTGTGCTGCGTGGGTCTGTTCTGGCGTTGGTCGGGTTTGGTGTTGTGGTCGCCGGGTTTTGTCATGCCGGACTTGATCCGGCATCCAGGTTTGCAGTCATGTACCCCGGATCAAGTCCGGGGTGACAGTCTTTCAAGTCCGGGGTGACAATCTTTCAAGTCTATGCAGACCTGCCGTGTGAGTGGGATGGGCGGCCGACGATTTCTGGTACCCCAGTATGAGGAGGCCGCCCATCCCATTCACTCGGCCCCCGCCATGCAGACACAGCGGGCACACCCTCATCAGCGGTTCACATCAAACAGCACAGCACCCTTCTTGAGCGCGCTCTTGGCGATCACGCCCCGGTGGATCTCGCTGGTGCCGTCGTAGATGCGGTAAATGCGGGCATCGCGGTAATAGCGCTCGATGGTCAGCTCCTTGCAAAAGCCCATGCCGCCAAACACCTGCACTGCACGGTCCACCACGCGACCCAGGGTCTCAGCCGCGTGCACTTTGACCATGGCAATCTGCTCGCGTGCGTCAGCCCCACAGTCCAGCATCCAGGCGGCGTGGTACACCATCCAGCGGGCCGCGTTGATCTCGATCACGCTGTCGGCGATCATCTGTTGCACCATCTGGAAGTCACCGATCTTGGTGCCGAACTGCTTGCGCTCATTGGCCCAGTTCAGCATCAGCTCGCACACATGCGTGGCTTTGCCCACGGCGCGGGCACCCACCTGGGCCAGGCGCACCACATTGAGTGCGCCCATGGCCAATTTGAAGCCCTGACCCGCCTCGCCCAGCAAGGCAGCGTCTTCGACTTGCACGTTGTCAAAAAACAGCTCCAAGTGTGGCGTGCCGCGCAGACCCATCATCTTCTGGTCCTTGCCCACGGTGAAACCGGCCAGGCCCTTGTCCACCATGAACATCGAAATTTCTTTTTCGCCTGTTTTGGCCGATACCAAAAAGAAATCGCTCCACTCGCCATCGCTGATGAAGTGCTTGGTGCCGTTCAGTACCCATCCTTGGTCATTTTTCTTGGCGTTGGTTTTGATGCCTGCCGCGTCCGAGCCTGCACCCGATTCGGTGATGGTGATGGCGCAGGTGCGCTTGCCGGCCACGGCGGGTTTGAGCCAGCGCTCAATTTGCTCGCCCTTGCAGTGCAGCAGAGGCTCATACACATTGCCAAAAGCGCGGCGGATCAGGATGTCGGTGGTGTGGCCGAACTGCTCTTCGCACAGGATGCGGTCCATATTGGACAGACCACCACCGCCCATCTCAGCGGGCATGTTCATGCCGTAAAGGCCGAGCGTTTTGGCTTTGTCGTGGATGGCCTGGGCTTTGGTCTTGTCCAGAAAACCTGTTTCCTCGACCTCGTTTTCGAGGGGCTGAAGTTCTTCGGCGATGAAGCGGCGCACCGTTTCGATCATCATTTTCTGTTCTTCATTGAGGGAAAAATCCATGTGATGTCCTGTGTTTGAAATTTATTCGGTGAAGGGGCGGCTCTTGGCCAGGCATTCGGCGGCCCAGTCTTGCTCCGAGGTGAGGGCTTCACGGCCCAGGTTCACCACTTCGACGCTGATCGGCAAGTCCGAGGGCAGGGCGGCAAACAGGCCTTGCAAGTCAATCGTGCCGTCGCCAGGCAAGAGGCGTTCGCAACGGGCGGTGTGGATCATTTGTTCGGTCGTGAACTGAAGTCCCGCTTGGGCATCGCATATTTGAGCGTAGTGCAGCAGTTCTCGCGGGATGGCACGGATGTCGTCGAGCGTGGTGGTGGACCGGCCAAAGTGCAGGGCATCGACCAGGATGCCCGCGTTGGCAGGCATGCCTGCGTTTTGCATGATGCGCAGCGCCGTCTTGGCGTCTTTCACCGCTGTCCACGGCATGAACTCCAAATCGGCCGTCATGCCAAAAGGCTTCATCACCTCGCACAGTCGGGCGTAGTTCTCCGTCAGGCGGGCTTCGTGTGCATCGTCACCCGCCACCAGAATGGCCTTGGCTTGCAAGGCTGCGCCTGCGGCATACAAGGCGTCCCAGGTGTGCGGGTCAAAGTTGTCGCCGATGCGGATGATTTCAAGATCGAACACGCCCACGCCGGTGTCGCGTTGTGCGGCCAGGGTTTCGCGCAGGGCCTCTGGCTGGTTCAGCAGGTGTTGCTGTTGTGCGCCGGGGGCGTTGGGCCACAGGCGCAGGCCCACAAAGTGGTAGCCGGTCTGCGCCGCGACGCGGATGGCCTCGGCGGGCGAGCAGCGGTGCGAGCCGAGGTAGGCGAGGGAGTAGATGCGTGACATGGGGGTTTATTTCAAAGGTGAGACAGCCGTGGGCATGGCGATGGTCGAGACCATGTTCGTGGTCAGCTGCGCCGGGCCGCCTTTGGGTGGCCAGATGCCCTGGGCCACCGCTTCGCCACGGATCTGGCTGCGGGCGTTCAGGCTGTCGTAGGCCCAGATGTTGGTGAAACGCAGCGGGCCGTCGAGTGCCACCATCGCGATCACGCATGGCGAGAGCTTGTCGCGTGCGGGCACGTACTGTTCCCACAGGTCGATGGTGGGTTGCACGCCGCCTGTCTTGATGCCGTAAGTGCGGATTTCATAGACCGGGCCAGTGATGCCGGATTCGGCGCTGGGGCGCACGGGCTTCATCCAGGGAAAGCCTTTGTAGCTGTGCTGCTCCAGCGTTTGATAAATCTCGCCACATCCGAAGGGGTTGGTGCTTTGCTGGGTGCGATCGCGCTCGGCCTGCAAGGCGTCGAGCGTGGCAAAGCCGCGCAACACGATCATCTGGTTGAGCACGCCAATGTCGGTGAACCAGCAGCCCAGCAATTCGCCTTGCGCTTCGGGGGCTGTGGCAAAGGCCTGCACATTCGTGGCGGCTTGGCCAGCGGTACCAAAGGGCAGGGTCATGGTGGCGAGTTCGTAGAACATGGTGTGGGCTTTCGAGGTGTCGGTTGACGTTGTTGTGATCGGGTATTCGCAGGTGGCGGCTGGGTCGCAGCCAGCCGCGTGGTGCGCGGCAATGAAGCCAAAAGTCATGGCCGGGCCGAGTGTGATGCCGCCGGCCGGGTAGTGGCCGCCCATCATGCTGTTCAGGTCATTTCCCCCGGCATACAGACCTGCAATGGCCTGGCCTTGGGCGTTGGTGACTTGCGCGTGGTCGTTCACGCGCAAACCGGCAAAAGTGCCCAAGCTGCCCATGACGACTTTGACGGCATAAAAAGGGCCACGCTCGATGGGGCCCATGCAGGGGTTGCGCAGGCCGTGTCGTGTGGCGTTGATCGCATCACCCTGGATGCGGTTGTAGGGCGTTGCGCCTTTGCCAAAGTCACGGTCTTTGCCGTCCTGGGCCTGGGCGTTGTAGCGCTGCACGGTGGCTTTAAAGGCCTGAGCGTCGATGCCACAGGCCTGGGCCAGTTCAGCCAGAGACTGACCGCGAACCAGGTAACCATTGTTCAGCCAGGGGCCGAGCGGCATGGGGGCCGGTTTGACCGCGCCCAGGCCGTAGAAGCGGATGAAGTCGTGGTCGCAGACCAACCAGGCCACGGGTGGCTGACCAGTGGGTGTCGCGGCCAGCAGGTCCTGCATGAAGTCGTGGTACGAGTCGGCCTCGTTGGCAAAGCGCTGGCCTTGCGCCGTGACGGCAATCAGCCCGGGCTTGGCGCGCTCGATCAGGTGCGGAAAGTGCGCCACGCTGCCATCGGTACGGGGTACCAGTGATACCGGGGCCAGCGCAGCGGCTTGCACCAGATCGCCCGCCACCACACCGCCTGCGGATTCGCCGAGGCGCAGGCCGTCGCCCGTGTTGCCCCGGTTGCCTGCAGACCAGTGCTCATGGCCTGTGGGCGCGTGGGGCAGCAGTTGCTGCTTGCGGGCCGGGTCGTGCGGAAAGCCGCCTGTGGCCAGCACCACGCCGCAGCGGGCTTGGATGTTGACTTCTCCCTGAGGCATTTGAACCACGGCGCCCGTGACACGCGCTCCGTCTTGCAGCAAACGCACGGCTGGGCTGTTCACCCGGAGGTCCACCCCAAGGTCCAGTGCTGACTTGGCCAGTCCGCCAATCAAGGCATTGCCATTGACCAGTCGCGTGCCACGGCCGTGCACCAACAGGTCACGTCCGTGGCGCAGCAGCAGTTTGGTGACGTACCAGAACGAAGCTGGCTTGTGCAGCGCATTCAAAAAGTGGCGCAGCTCCGCACCCGAGGCGATGCCCATGCCCCACAGCGTGGTCTCGTGCAAAGGTGATTTGAGGTCGTGCAGGCGCTCGCCAAGTTGGCGAGCGTTAAACGGTGCGGCGCAGATCGAGCGGCCACCGGTGGCCGCATCGATGGTGTGGCCATGAAAGTCGGGGATGGTATTGCCGTCGATGAACTGCAGCGCAGTGTGGCGGCGGAAAAACTCGATCATGCGCGGAGCGTTGTTCAGGAAGGCGAGGGCCCGGGACTCGTCGAACTTGTCGCCCAGCTCACGGCGCAGGTACGACAGTGGTTTTTCAATGCGCTCCAGCAGACCCGCTTCGACGGCCAGGGGGTTTCGTGGCACCCACATCCAGCCGCCCGACCAGGCGGTGGTGCCGCCGTATTGCGGGTCTTTCTCGACCACGATGACTTTGAGGCCCAAGTGGGCCGCGGTCACGGCCGCAGACAGGGCGCCGGCCCCAGAGCCGATCACCAGCAAGTCGCAGGTGTTGTCAGGAGTGAAGCTCGAAGTCATTGGCGATCCGCTCGGCTCAGAGCGCGTAAATCGGCTTGCGCCCATCGGTGGGTGCTGCGTTGCCGACCTCAGCGGTCAGGCTGAAAAAGGGCGATGCACCGCTGGACGCGGCCAACTGTTGCGCGATGCTGATCAGCTCGGGCGCGAGGGCTTGCATTTTTTCGGGCGTGAAGCGCACCGTGGGGCCTGCAATCGTCAGCACGCCAAATGCGGGCTGACCGGCAAAGCGCACTGGCGTTGACATGGCCGACAAGCCAATGCTGTAGGTGTCGGTCGTCATGCTGTAGCCTCGCGCGCGGGTTTGGGTCACGGCGTCCATCACGGCTTGCAAGCTGGTCGGGGCAGCGGGGCCGAATTGTTCAGGTGAGCCCAAGCCTTGTTTGGCCACCAGCGCCAGGGCCGCGTCATCACTCAGCGTGGAGAGCAAGGCCCAACCTGACGACGAGCAGGACAGGCGGGCATCGCTGCCCATGTCGGGGTCGTAGCGCAGACCTTGGCGAGCACCTTGGGCACGGGCCACCCAAGTCAGGCGTTCGCCATCCACCACCGACAGGCGAACCAGCTCGCCCGAAACCTCGGCCAAGCGGTTGAGCAGCGGTTGTGCAATGTCCACGATGCCGCTGTTGCTGAGGTAGCTCAGCCCCATGGACACCAGCTTGGTGGTCAGCAGGTAGTCGCCGTGGCCGCGTGTCTGGCGCACATAGCCCAGGCGCACCAAGTCGGTCAGCAGGCGGTGCGTGCCGCTGCGGGGAATGTCGAGCTGATCGGCAATGGCGGCCAGCTCTAGGCCTTCGCCGTGTTGCGAGAGCAACTCGAGAATGCCCAGGGTTCTTTCGAGGACGCCGCTCATGTGTGTTTCCTTGATGTCCTGAAGGTGGGGCAGGTTTGACGTTGACCGTTGCGGGCCGCCTGCAGCAAGGCCAAAGTGGCTTGCAGGGTGCGCCAGCCGTCCAGGGTCGAGCAGATGGGCTGTTCTCGCCGCTCTGCCACAGCGCGGAAATGCCGCAGCTGTTGCAAGTACACGTCGATCTCGTGTACCCGGCTTTGCTCGCGCATCATTTCATAGTGCCAGTGGCGCTCGCCCTCGTAGCGCCACAGCGCCAGATCGGGCAGTGACAGCGAGCCTTGCGTGCCCGACAAAAAGTGCGACTGCACGTTTTGACGCGGGTATTGGCTTTGCTCGCCCGCACAAAAATCCCAGCACCAGGGAGACACTGCCGTGTCTGACACCGTCATCACGGCTTGCGTGCCAGATGCAAATTCGAACAAGGCCGAGCCGGTGTCTTCTACTTCAAAACCCCGCACGGCGCTGGACAGGCTGCCTTGAACCGCACGCACTTCGCCAAGCAGAAACACCAGCATGTCGATGTCGTGGATCAGGTTGATCAGCACCGGTCCCCCACCGGCTTGGCGACGCCAAGCCACATCAAAATATGCAGCGGGTTTATAAAAATTGGCCATCACGTTGGCACTGATCACTTGGCCCAAGCGACCGTCCGCAATGAGCTGACGTGCCCTTTGCAAGATCGGGTTGTGGCGGCGGTGGTGACCCACCAGCACCGGCACGCAGGTGTCTTGTTCGAGCTGGATCAGCCGCTCGGCGGCGGCCAGCGTGTCGGTCACCGGCTTTTCAATCAGCACCGCTGTGCCGCTTGCCATGCAGTCGGCCGCTACCTCCACATGCGTGGCGTTAGGGGTGGCGATCACCAGACCCTGGGGGCGGGTCGCTTCCAGCAAACGTTGGTGGTTTTGAAAAACCGGGATGTTCCGTTCGACGCACCATTGGCGACCAGCCTCACCTGGCTCGGCCACGCCCACCAGAGCGAACTCGGGTGTTTTCAGGATGCGCTCGATGTGCGTCCGGCCAATCACGCCAGCGCCAATCACGGCCAGAGGGAACTTTTGCATGGTGCTTTGCAGGGTGGCAAGGGGGTTCAATCGCGCAAGTATATTGATTTTCGGAAATAAATTCAAAAATGGAATTTAATTCCGTTTTTATGTATCATCGCGGCCATGAACACGAACAAACCTTTGACTCTGGACGGTGCTTCGCGCATCCATTTCATCGTGGGAGATCCGATTGCCCAAGTCAAATCGCCTGCGGGCGTGAGCCAGTCTTTTCAGGATGCGGGGCTGAACGCCTTGTGCATACCGGCCCATGTGGCTGCGGCCGATCTGGCCGCATGGGCGGCGGGTGTGTCCTTGTGCAAAAACGTGGACGGCATCATCGTCACGGTGCCGCACAAGTTCGCCTACTTTGATTTGTGCACCACCACCTCGGAGCGGGGTGCTTTTTTGAAATCCATCAACACATTGCGCCGCAATGCCGATGGCTCTTGGCATGGCGACATGTTTGATGGCCAAGCTTATGTGCAGGCTTTGGCTTTGAAAGGCCTCAAGCTGGCGGACCACAAAGCCTTGCTGGTGGGTGCAGGCGGTGCCGGTTCGGCCATCGCGTATGCCCTGGCCACAGGCGGTTTGCGCGAACTGGCCATCCATGACCAAGACACGGCGCGCCGCGATGCCTTGGTGCAGCGCCTGGCCTCGCTGGGTCAGTGCAGTGTGGTCGCAGGCAGCAGCGACCCGACAGGCTTTGACATCGCCATCAACGCCACGCCCATCGGCATGAAAGAGGGCGATCCGCACCCGATGGATGCTTCTAAGTTCAAGCCGCACATGTTTGTCGGTTGCGTGATCACCGCGCCCGCTGTGCCTCCGATGATTGCCGCAGCACGTGCGATGGGTTGCAACACCCTGACGGGTACAGAGATGTTTGCCCAAGTCAAAGGCCTGATGGTCGAATTTTTGATGGGGAAATGAGGTGCAAGTTTTAAAGAGCGGTCTGGAGGGCTTGCAAGACGGCACCGAGTTTGACTTGGTGGTTATCGGTGCCGGCGGCGCGGGCTTGTCGGCGGCGCTGTTTGCCGCCTTGGATGGCGCCAAAGTGCTGGTGGTCGAACGCACCGAATGGATCGGCGGCACCACCGCCTGGTCCGCTGGGACCACTTGGGTGCCGGGCACGCACCATGCGGCCCAAGTCAACCCAAACGACACCCTGGCCGATGTGACGACTTACCTGAACCATGCTGTGGGCACACAAGCGCCTGCGGCTTTGCGTGACGCCTTCCTGAAGAACGGTCCCGATGCGGTGGCCAAAATGGAAGCGCAGTCCTCGGTGAAGTTCCGGCCTTACCCCAAGCACCCGGACTACATCAGTGATTTGCCCGGCTCGACCTTGAACGGTCGCGCGCTGGAGCCGGTGCCGTTTGATGGCCGCTTGCTGGGGGACTTGTTCCCACTGTTGCGCCCACCCATCCCAGAATTTACCGTGCTGGGCGGCATGATGGTGGACCGCACTGACATCAACCATTTGCTGGCCATGACGAAGTCCTGGGCCTCGTTCAAGTATTCGGTTCGCATCGTGTTGCGCCATTTGGGTGACCGCCTGCGCCATGCGCGTGGCACCCGTCTGGTGATGGGCAATGCTTTGGTGGGGCGTTTGTTGCATTCCTTGTCTGAACACAAAAAGGTTACCCTCGCGCTGCAAACTTCGGTGGATTCGTTGGAGCGCGATGTAAGCGGCCGTGTGGTGGCCGTGTGTCTGGGCAGCGCCACCGGCAATGCCCGTGTGCTGGCCCAAAAAGGTGTGGTGTTGGCCAGTGGTGGCTTCAACCGCGACCCGGTTTTGCGCGCCCAGAAGTTGCCCGGTATTCCTGCCGGGTGGTGCCCAGGTGCGCCTGGCCACACCGGCGAGGCGTTGGCTTTGGCTCGCAGTTTGGGCGCTGTGGAGGGCCAGGGCGCACAAAGCCCTGCATTTTGGGCGCCAGTGTCTTTGCGCCAACGCGCGGATGGCAGCACTGCCGTGTTCCCGCACTTCGTGATGGACCGCGCCAAGCCCGGCATGATCACCGTCAACCAGGCGGGTGAGCGCTTTGTAAACGAAAGCACTTCCTACCACCTGTTTGCGCTGGGCATGCAGTCGGCCCAGCAAGCCATTCCCGCTTACTTGATCGCCGATGCCAAAGCCCTGCGCCAATATGGCATGGGCATGGTGCGACCGGGTGGCAAAGGCTTGGCACCTTTCTTGGCCGATGGTTACCTCACCGAAGGCAACAGCTTGCAAGAGTTGGCGGACAAGCTGAGTATTTCGGCAGACGGTTTGGCCCTATCGGTTGCCAACAATAATGCCTTTGCGCGAGTGGGGGTGGACACCCAGTTCCAGCGCGGCGTGACGGCCTACCAGCAGAACATTGGCGATGCCGCCGCCGGTGGCCTTAACGCCAACTTGGGCGAGATCAGCCAAGGCCCTTACTACGCCGTCAAGCTCTACCCTGGTGATATTGGAGCCGCGCAAGGCTTGCAGACCAATGAACATGCCCAGGTGCTCAATGCACAAGGCCAATCCATCGCCGGTTTGTATGCGGTGGGCAATGACATGAATTCCATCATGGGCGGTGTCTACCCAGCGCCCGGTATCACGATTGGCCCGGCATTGGTCTTTGCCAGCCTGGCCGTGAAAAATGCACTGGCAGACGCCTCATGAGCAAGAGCACGAAATGTCCTGTTCATGGCGTGAATCGTCGTGTCCCAGTGGCATGGGCATTGTCAAAATTTGACGGTTGCAAGTCCGCTGGATTGAGGCCTCTGAACAGATCAGCGTTTACCCTTGATGCGTTCGTTTGTCGAACGGTTTCTAATAGGTTAACCATACTTTTTAGGGTCTGCATGGATCAAGATATGGTTGGACCCTTTTAAAGTTCATTGACCTGAGGGTTCTGCAAAAGCGTGAAACCCATGAGTCCGGGTGATTGGACTTGAGTCTTTTTTATGAAACTTGATGGAGACAAAATGACCTTGAAGAAACGACAATTTCTGAGCGCTGCCTTGCTTGCTGTCACTGCGGTCACCGTGGGTGGTCAAGCCTTGGCACAAGCCTATCCCGCCCGTGATGTGACTGCAGTGATCCAGTGGGGCGCAGGTGGCGGTACCGACGTGGCCATGCGCGGTTATGCGCCCTATGCAGAAGAAGCACTGGGCCGAAAAATCGTGCTGCAAAACAAACCCGGTGCCGCTGGTGTGATTGGCGCAAACTTTGTGTTGCAACAGCCTGCAGATGGTTACACCCTTTTGATGGGTGCCGAGCCACAAGCGCTGTTCCGCGTGATGGGTGTGGCCGATTTTGATTACGACAAATTCACCCCGATCAACATCGCAGCCGTGGCCAACAGCATTTTGGTGGTGGCTCGTCCCAATGCGCCGTGGAACAGCATGCAGGATTTGATCAGCCATGTGCAGGCCAACCCCAACAAGGTCAAGCAGTACCTTGCTGGACAAGGTACGGTGCCTTTCACCATGAACGCCATGGTCACCACGTTGACCAAATTTGAAACCATCAAAGTACCTTTTGACGGAGAGGGTCCTGCGATTGCTGCCCTTCAAGGTGGGCACGTTGACATCGGATTCGTCGCTTCAGGCCCTGCCATCGAGCACATCAAGGCTGGTCGTCTGAAAGCGCTGGGTGTGGTGGACAGCAAGCCTTTTCAGGGTATTGCACCCGTGACAGATGCGCCGTCACTCAAGAACATCACCAAGTTCTTGCCTTGGGGCTCGTGGTACGGTGTCTTTGTGCGCAAAGAGACACCTGAAGATGTCAAAGCCAAATTGGTGGCAGCCTTCAAGAAGGCCGGTGACAACCCCAAGTACCGAGAAATGATGACCAGCCGTGGCACCACCATGCTGAACCTCAGCGGCACTGAGGCCGAGCAGTTCATCAAGCGGTTCCAGTCCACCACCGCGTGGTTGTACCAAGGTGCAGGTGCCGCCAAAGTGGATCCAGCGACCCTGGGCATTCCAAAGCCTTGATGCGGACAGGCACATTGGGCCCCTTTGTGTGGGCCTGATGTGCGGGCTTTGCCGAACCCGTAAAGGGTGCATTTTGTTTAGGAAATTTTTTTCATGCACACCAACCATCCACGATTGCCGGGTGAATTGACTTTCATGGCATTGATGGTGGCATTCAGTGCTTTCATGCTCTGGACGTCTTTCCATATTTCCAAATTCGATTCAATCTCGTCCCCAGGCGTCTTCCCGATGCTTTGCGCCGCATTGATGGTGGTGACGGGACTGTTGAGTGTGCGTCAAGCTTGGAAAGCATCGTCGAGTGCGCAGGCCAGCCAATCGGTGTTTCAGCAATTTGTCATTCAATTGGCACCCTTGAAGCTGGTTTTGTTCACGGCTCTGATCGTGGCGTACATGTTGGCGCTGGAGGTGACGGGGTTTCTGGTTTCATCCTACGTGTTTCTTCTGCTGTCGATGCAAGTTTTGGGAAGCAAGAAGATGGTTGTCAATTTGCTGGTCAGTGCCTTGGTTCTGATTTGTATTTTCATTGTTTTCCGAACGGCGTTTTCTGTGATTTTGCCAGCAGGTTCTTTCTTGGGACCCTTCACACCGGAGTGGTTGAAATGATGGAATCGTTGGGTTATTTCTTCATGTCCTGGCTGGACGTAAAAATGTTGCTGCTGACGGCAGCAGGAACTTTTGCAGGTATTTACATCGGTGCCATTCCGGGGCTGTCGGTCACCATGGCCGTGTCCATTTTGATTTCATTCACGTTCAAGTGGGACATCAACGAAGCGCTGGCACTGATTTCGGGTATTTATTTGGGCGGTGTGTATGGCGGATCGCGCAGTGCGATTTTGTTGAACATTCCAGGTGCCCCCGCTGCCATTGCCACAGGTTTGGATGGCTATCCCTTGGCCAAACGTGGCGAAGCTGGGCAGGCCATTGGTTTGACCACGGTGGTGTCGGTCTATGGAGGGTTCATTGGTATTTTGGCCCTGGCCATCGCAGCGCCTGCCGTGGCCGATTTGGCCTTGATGTTTGGTCCACGCGAATACCTTTTGTTGGCCTTGTGGGGCCTCTTGCTGGTGGGAACCTTGTCTGGCCAATCGCTGTCCAAGGGGATATTCTCCGGCGCATTGGGCGCCTTGATTGCCTGTGTGGGCCTGGACCCGATGACCGGTGAAAACCGCCTGACTTTTGGCAGCCTTCAGATGTCGGCGGGCATTTCTTATGTGGCCGCCATGATTGGTTTTTTTGGTGTGGCCGAGGTGATCGCGCAAATCCATCAGTTGGATTTGAAGCCGGTCAAGCAAAACGTGAGCAAAATCATCCCTTCATGGGGCTTGCTGAAAAAATACCTGCCATTGGCCACACGAACATCTGGGATTGGCGTAGTGGTGGGTGCTTTGCCTGGTGCGGGCGGTGATATTGCCGCTTTGATGGCCTACGACCATGCCAAACGCACGGTCAAAAATCCTTCACGTCCCTTTGGCGAAGGTGCATACGAAGGTCTTGTGGCACCTGAATCAGCAAACAATGCGGCTGTCGGTGGTGCTTATATTCCGATGATGACACTGGGTATCCCGGGAGATGCCGTGACTGCTGTGATCATTGGCGCGCTCTACATTCATGGCCTCAAACCCGGTCCGATGCTGATGATCGAGACCCCTCACTTGTTCTGGTTTGTGGTGGGATCGCTCACTTTGGCGAATATTTTCTTGCTGATCTTTGGCCTCACTGGTATCAAGATTTTTGCCAAGATTGTGGAGACCCCCAAGCCCGTTTTGTTGCCCTTGATTTTGGTCTTGTCGGCGGTGGGGGCCTATGCCATCAACAACAACCCGGTCGATGTTTACTGGATGTTGGGCTTCGGTGTGTTGGGTTACTTCCTGAAGATGTACGGCTTCCAAGTGGGTCCCGTGGTTCTTGGCATGATTTTGGGCCCGATGATGGACCGCAGTTACCGCCAGGCCATGATGGCCACCAACAACGATGGGTGGTTGTTTGTCACCGAGTTTTTCACAACGCCCCTTTCTGCGGTCATCTTGGCGGCAGTTGTGTTCACCGTGGTCAGCCAAACGCAATGGTGGAAGCGTCTTCGCGGACTGAACTGATCTTTCTGCAGACTTGTCTTGCAAGGACCAGCCAATGACTTGAAGACCGTCATACCGCAGCGTTCACCCATTTCGGTGGCACTCAGGCGCGGGTGAGCAGCTTCACTGGCCTCAGTGATGAGAAGACCTTTTTCCAGATCCGCAAGCCAATCACGCGACTCCAATGGTTATGACGCAACGGTCATTCAGGGTCAGGCCTTTGGACGCTTGACCAGCAGCGCCACCAACTCAGGCACCAGCGCATTCGGGTCGCCTTCCTTGCAAGCGGTCTCCAGCGTATTTTTAACCGCTTGAGCCACGGTGTGGTCGGCCTGCGTGTCGATGGCCATCTGGTTGTAATAGCTCAAGTCTTTCAGCGCGTTGCTCATCGAAAAGCGCAGGCCCGAGGTGTCGCCAGACGTCAAAGTGGGCTTGAGGCGGTCGAGCGCGGCGCCCCAGCCCCCGCCTTTGGACAGCACTTCTACAAAGGTGTGGGCGTCCACGCCCGCAAGTTGCGCGCAGGCTGCGGCTTCGGCCAGCAAGGTCACGGCGCCCAGCGACACGTAGTTGTGCAAGAGCTTCATGCGGTGGCCTGAGCCAATCGGGCCGGTGTGCACGATGTTTTCGGCAAAACAGGCCAGGATGGGTTTGCAGCTTTCAAACAAGGCTGCATCGCCACCCACCAGCAAGTTCAAACGGCCTTCGGCGGCCTCTTTGGGGGTGCGCGTCATGGGTGAATCAAGAAACTGCCCGCCCTGGGCGATGACCAAGGCCGCGACTTTTTCGGTGGAGGCGGGCACGGCAGTGGAGCAGTCGATGACGATGGTGCCCGGGCGCATGCCCTTTAAGACACCGTCTTCGCCCAGCAACACCGCCTCAACCTGTGGCGTGCCGGTCACGCACAAGATGATCACATCTGACTTTGCGGCGAGGGCCTGGGGCGTGGTGCAGGTGCGTGCGCCTGCGGCCAGCAGGGCGTCCAGCGGTTGGTTGCCAGGGTGAATCAGCAGCGTCAGGCTTTGCTCATGCTTGAGCAAGTTGCTCGCGATGCCATGGCCCATCATGCCAATGCCGATCATGCCGATTGTTTTCATGCTTGCTCCAAGTGATTGCTTGCAAGTATGAAATGTACCAAGCGCCAGTCCTGTCACCTCTGACGCTTCGGGTGTTTCGCTTTTGAGCGTTTCACATCTGGGCCAGCAGACCGCCATCAATGGCCAGCGTCTGGCCATTCACATACCCCGCTGCGGGGGACACCAGAAACAAGACCACAGGGGCGATGTCTTCTGGCGTGGCCCAACGCGCTTGTGGCACTTCTTGGCGCAAGAAATCCTCAAAACCTTCGCGCTGCTGCAGACCCGCTGTGAATTCGGTTCGAACAAAGCCAGGCGCAATCGCATTGGCCGTGATGCCGCTGGCGCCGTACTCCACCGCGATGGCGCGGGCCATGGCCCCCAAGGCGGCCTTGGCTGTGGAGTAAGCGCCAATGAGCGGCATGGTGGACTGGCCCGAAACCGATGAGGTCATGACGACCCGGCCAAACCCCCGTGTGCACATGCCGGGCAAAAACACGCGAGAACAGTTGAACGCACCGCCCACATGCACGTCCTGGATCTGTTGCCACTCTTGCCGGCTCATCTCCACCAGGGCTTTGCGATTTTGGTTGCCTGCATTGTTCACCAGGATGTCGACCGACCAGCCCGCGGTGTCCAGCGCTTGCGCTGCAGTATGAACAGCAGTCATATCAGCGACATCAAAGCAGGCTGCACGCGCCTCAATGCCTTGTGCTTGCAGAGTGTGCACGGCATCGTCTGCGGCTTGCGCGTGCAGGTCATTGATCAGCACGCGCGCTCCTGCATGCCCAAGTGCCGTGCCGATGGCCAAGCCAATGCCTCTGGCCGAGCCGGTGATCAAAGCGGTCCGACCTTGCAGGCCAAACGATTGCGAGAGATAAGTTGGATTCATGTCAATCTTTCGTGGGTGGTTTGCCGGGGCGTCCCGGGATCATGGTCAGCATGTGGTCGGCAACACCACCATCGACCACCAGGTTTTGACCATTGACGTAGCTTGCGCCCGCGCTGATCAGGTAATGCACGGCTTGCCCAATGTCATCGGGCCGACCGATGCGTCCCATGGGCACCAGGGCTTCGCGCCGCGCTTTGGTGTCCGCGTCTTGGTAGACCGCCTCGGTCAGCGGGGTTCGGACCATGCCCGGACATACCGTATTGGTTCGAATGCCATCTGGCCCCCACTCTTGCGCCAATTGACGACAAAGCATGATGAGTGCTGCTTTGGCCGGCGAGTAAGCGCCATAGCCCGGATGCGGATGCAAGCCCGACATGGAAGCAATGGCGGTGATGCTGCCGCTTGAGCGCTTGAGCGACGGGTATGCCGCTTGTGCCATCAGGAACACCGAGCGGGTGTTGAGGTTGAAGGTCAAGTCCCATTGCTCGACCGACAATTCGGCCAATTTGCCAGGCCCTGATGCGCCCGCCACGCAGACCAAGGCGTCCAGATCGCCATGGACCATCAGGGCCTCTTGCACCATACGCCTTGCATCTTCGGGGCGGGTCACATCGCCCACCACGCCATTTGCCTGCACGCCCATGTCACGCAGGGCCTCAAGCAAGGCCGACAGGCGTTCGCCGTTTTGTGTGCTGGCCACAGTCAGCTTCAGTTCTTGTGTCGTCTGCGAGGCCAGCACCTCGCAGATGCCTCGGCCAATTCCCCCAGTCGCGCCCGTTACTAAAATATGCATGTCTGATCTCGAGTAAAAAAGCCGCCTAGGCCCAAGCACATCACGATGAGCCATGCGCCGTAGACCAGCCCGTTGAATAAATTGATCGTCAACATCTGGGTTGTCTCCTTTTTAATCTTCTTCAAGGGGGCCAAGTGCCGTCTCGGGCGCACCCAAGGCGGTCCAGCCACCGTCCACCGGCAACACCGCACCGGTGATGTAGCTGGCAAGGGGTGAGGCCAAAAAGGCGATCACTTGGGCAATTTCTTCGGGGGCGGCCATGCGCCCCATGGGGGTTCGGCGTGCAATCGCCTGGGCATCGATGGCGCCGCGATCGACCAGGCTGGCCACCAAGGCGGTTTTCACATAACCGGGTGCCACGGCGTTCACGCGTATGCCACGGCGCGCCCATTCGCTGGCCAGAGCCCGGGTCATGCCGAGCACGCCGGCCTTGGCCGCGCAGTAAGCATTGCGACCGGGAATGCCGCCAAAGCTGGCGATGGAGCCAATGTTCACGATGGCGCCCCGGTTGCCGCGAGCATCACGCGGCTGCTGGGTCATCTGCGCGATCACTTGTTGGGACATGAGAAACACACCCCGCAAATGCACCGACAACACCTTGTCAAAAGCGACGATGTCTTGCTGCAAAGTCGGCGCAGTTTGGTCGGCGATCCCGGCGTTGTTGACCAGTCCATCGATGCGGCCATGGCGTGACACCACATCGCTCACCCGCGTTTGCACCGCGTCCGCATCGGTCACATCGCAGGACCAGCCCGAGTGCTGGGCACCCAGGGCCTGCGCACGTTCAAGCGCGAGCGCACCGTTCAAATCGAACAAGGCCACGGTCCATCCCGCATGGGCCAGTTGCTGTGCCGTGGCCCAGCCAATGCCATCGGCCGCGCCGGTGACAACGGCCACAGGTGCACCGCTCATGCTGCGCTCCCTACCGGCTTGATGAGCGTGTTCATTTCAGGCACCTACCTTGTCCGCGATGTGGTTGGCCGTCACATAGGCAAACACCATGTTGGGGCCGTGTGTGATGCCTGCGGCCGGGTAGTTGCCGCCCATGATGCTGGCACGGTCATTGCCGACGGCGTACAGACCAGGGATCACCGAGCCATCGCTTTTCTTGACTTCACCCACCACGCTGGTCTGGATGCCATCGAAGCTGCCGAGGTCGCCCATCATCAGTTTGACCGCATAGAACGGACCTCTTTCAACCGGTGCCACACAGGGGTTGGGTTGGTGGTTGGGGTCGGCCAGATAGCGGTTGAAGGCGGTGGTGCCGCGGGCGTGTTGTTCGTCCACACCTTTGACGGCACCGGTGTTGTATTCGTGCACGGTGGCTTCCAGGCCGGCCGCATCGATGCCGGTGACCTGCGCCAGATCGGCCAATGTCTTGCCCTCAAAGAGGTAACCATTGCGGATGTATTTGCCAAAAGGCATGGGCGCGGGTTTGACGAAGCCCAACCCGTACTTGCCCAAGGTGGTCTTGTCACAGACCAGCCACATCACGGTTTCCTTTTGACCCTTGCAGGCCTTGATCATGGCCACGCCCACATCGTGGTACGAGTTCGATTCATTCGTGAAACGCTTGCCGTTGCGCAGCACGCCAATCACGCCGGGTTTATAGCGGTCCAGCAAGTGGGGAAAGACACCAAATTCGCCGTTTCCAAATGGCACTTTGGACACTGGCATCCAGGCGGCTGCATCCTTCAAGCGCAAGTCCACATCGGCACCGGCGGTCTCGGCCATGCGCACGCCATCGCCTGTGTTGGTTTCGGGGGTAGGGGAGAGGTGTTCCCCGCCACTTTGCAGGTGCGGATAAGCCTTGGCGATGCGTTGTACGTCTTGCGGAAAGCCACCGCAAGCGAGTACCACGCCACGGCGTGCGCGGATTTCGCGGTCACCCCCTTCGCCGCCGACCAGCATGCCGACCACTTGGCCGTTCTCGGTCAAAACTCGCTTGGCCGGTGTCGAGGTCAGGATGGGAATGCCCAAGTCCAGCGTTGATTTGGCCAGGCGCGCTGCCAGCGCATTGCCGCTGGTCACGTTGATGGCGCGTTGGTACAGCGCCAGTTCCTTGATGTGATTGACCAGGCGTTTGGCCACATACAAAAAGGACGTCAGTGACTTCGTGAACTGGAAAAAATGCTTGAGATCCGCATTGGAGGAATTGAACATCATGCCGATGAAGGTGATGGTCTTGAGCGGGGGCTTCAAGCGCGGCATGTCTTTGCCCAGACCTCGGATGTCATAGGCCTGCGCCAGGATCGAGCGACCAATGGCAGCGCCGCCTGGCACGTCGGGGTGGTAGTCCGGGTAGAGCGTCGGAATAAATTTCATCTCGGTCTCGCGCTCGAAAAAGTCCACCATCTTCGGACCTTGATCCATGAAAGCGGCGACAGCCGCTTCGTCGTAGTAAGTGCCGGTCTCTTGCATCATGTAAGTCCGCACGGCATCCAACGTGTCTTGTGGGTTTTGCTTGCGGCCATGCGCGTTCAGGGGGATCCAGAGCACGCCACCCGACAGGGCGGTGGTGCCGCCGAACACGGGTTCTTTTTCGATGACCAGCACATCCAGGCCACGTTTTTTGGCTGTGATCGCGCAAGACAAACCTGCGGCTCCAGAGCCCACCACCAACAAATCACAATCGAAATGGCTTGTCATCTTTGTCTCCTCAAGCGGTTTGGTTGTAGCCAGGACGCGGCACCATGTCCATCAACATGCAGGACATGCCGCCATCGACCAACAGTTCGGCGCCATTGACATAGCCCGAGCGTGGGCTGGCCAGAAACATCGCCACATCGGCGATGTCTTGCGGCTCGCCGATGCGGCGGCTGGCTGTGACGGCTGAACGCTTGGCTTCAAAGCCAGGCTCTTCGTAAAACTTGGCCGACAAAGCGGTGCGGATCATGCCGGGGCAAATCGCGTTGCTGCGCACGCCTTGCGGGCCCCATTCGACGGCCATCTGACGTGACATCAGCAGCACGCCGGCCTTGCTGGCGCTGTAGGCACCGCTGTGGCTTTGCGGGAACAGGCCCGAGATGGACGCCACGTTGACGATGCAGCCTTCACCGGCAGCACGCATGGCCTCACCGAAGGCGCGGGCGCACAGCAGGTAGCCAGTCAGGTTGACCGCCAGCACTTCATTCCACTCGTCCAGGCTCACATCGGCCAAACCGCCAGAACGCAGCAGTCCCGCGTTGTTGATCAGCGCATAGGCGGTGCCCCATGTGGACAGGACTTTTTCTGCGGCGGCCTGCACGCTGGCCGCATCGCTGATGTCACAGGTCACGGCCAAGGTCTTCGCGCCTTTCGCTTGCAGCTGATCTTGCATGCGCCTCAAGCCCTGTGCATCGCGATCAAGCAGCACCACGCGCGCGCCCACTTGCGTCAAACGCTCGGCGACCGATGCGCCGATGCCGCTGGCGGCGCCGGTGACCACACACACGCGGTCGTCCAACTCAAGCCAGCTTTTGTCTCCACTCATGGTCATGTCCTTGATCCTGTTTCCTACTAAACATTGTTGGAATAAGAGGCAAAAATAATTTTGACGATTCGATCGAATAACAGGACAATTCGTGCGAATTGGAGCGCAAAAATGGTGGTTTCTAGGGTAATCCCGAATTACGATTTGTATGGCGATTCGAGCCGCCATGAAGATTCGGCTGCTTTTAATTTCGAATGGATTCCGCAGCGTTCGACCTTGTACAACTGGCTGATCCATCCCCATCGACACGATTCGTTCATCCAGGTGCTTTACCTCACAGAGGGGCATGTGGATGTACAGATTGAGCATGTTCAGCAAACACTGCATGCGCCCTGCGTGATGTTGATCCCGGCAGGTCATGTGCACGGGTTCCGGTTTTCTCAGGACACCAATGGCCCGGTGGTCACGGCCATGCAAAAGGCGCTGGAATCGGCGGCGGCGTTGATGATGCCGCCCTTGCTGGACACCATACGCACCCCGCGTTTGCTCTCCTTGCAGTCGGAGATGCGCTACATCGACCAGCTCATGCCCTTGTTTTTGGCGCTGGAGCAAGAGTCGCACACACCGGCTGAAGGTCAGGTGGCTGCAGGCACGTCTTTGTTGTTGGCCCTGATGGTGCAAGTGCACCGCATTTGCAAATTGTCAGATCAGTCGGGCACCCAAACCCACTACAGTATCTCGCGCAAGGCGCGGCAAATCGAAAAATTCCGCAGCTTGATCGACAAAAATTTCCGCTCCGAGCATTCCTTGCAAACCTATGCCAACCAGGTCGGCGTGACGGTGGGGCAACTCTCGCGCCTGTGTCGTGAGGTCTTGGGCAAATCGAGCCTGCAGGTCATGAATGACCGCTTGATTCAGGAAGCGCAACGCGAACTGGTCTACACCGCTTTGCCCATCAAACAACTGGCCTCCGAACTCGGCTTTGAGGACGACGCTTACTTCAGCCGTTTCTTTCGCAAGCACATCGGCATGACCCCCAAGGCTTACCGTGCCAAGTCTTTGGCGCAAATGGGCATTGATGTTAAGACGCATTTCTGAGCACCTTCGCCAAAGTGATCTGTGAGTTCGCAGTTGCTGCACATGCGGCGTACTGATTTGACGTCTCGAATGGAACTGGCCAACCGTATTTTTTTCAAGTTGTATCAATGCGCCAATATGTTGCACAAAACGGGCAGCAGGGCGGTGCAGGACGAAGGACTGACCACGCAGCAGTGGGCGGTGCTGGGGGCCTTGTCTCGACCCGAGGCGGCGCAAGGCATGGGGGTGGGCGAACTGGCTCGCTACTTGATGGTCAGCCGACAAAACCTCTCAGGCCTGATCACACGGATGACGCGCGACGGGCACATTGAGATGAGCACTGATATTCGACCGCGGTGTTGAGCAACTCCACCACCAGCACCGCAACGACCACGCCAACCAGCAAGACCACCTCCACCCAGCTTTGGCCCAGCCACCAAGCGCCCGGCAAAATCAGAATCGCCAATATCGCCTCTTGCCGAAACGCGGGCTCGAGCCATCCGGCCCGCAAACCTTCAAGCGAATAAAAAAACGCGTGCCAGACACGGGACAGGCCCTGGCGTTTGGGCTCTACGGAGGTGTGGTCGTTCATGTGTGGGGCAGGATCGGGTTGGGACTTGTAGCGTAAAGGCGTGATGTTAACGGGGCCTTAGCTGGGGTGATCACACTGGCCTGCGCCTTGTTCCTTTTGATCAAACTCGGAAAAGCGCTGCTGCGCTGGTGTGGCGTGCGGCGCATGTGAAATGGGTTGGATAAGATATCGCCATGAAAAACCGCCAAATCGCCTCCTTTTCCGTCAGCGCCATCGGCTTGGGCTGCATGAACCTCAGCCACGCTTATGGCGCGCCCGTTTCAGCCCAACAGGGCGAACGTGTGTTATTGACTGCCTTCGACCAGGGTGTGAACTTTTTCGACACGGCCGCCTTGTATGGTTTTGGCGCCAACGAGACGCTGGTAGGCAGAGTCATGAAACCACATCGCCAGAAGTTCACGCTGGCCAGCAAATGCGGCATGCAAGGCGTGGAACAAAGCGACGGCAGCAAGGTGAAGGTGATCGATGGTCGCCCCGAGACGATCAAGAAGACCTGTGAGGATTCCTTGCGCCGTTTGCAGACCGAGGTGATCGACCTGTATTACCTGCACCGTTGGGACAAAAAAGTACCCATCGAAGACAGCGTGGGCGCATTGAGTGACTTGGTGCGCCAGGGCAAGATTCAGGCCATTGGCTTATCCGAGGTGTCGGCCAGCACGCTGCGCAAAGCCCACGCGGTGCACCCGATTGCCGCGGTGCAAACCGAGTATTCGCTGTGGACACGAAACCCCGAGATCGCGGTGCTGCAGGCCTGCCGAGAACTGGGCGCGGCCTTTGTGGCCTTCAGCCCGGTGGCACGTGGGTTTTTGTGCGGTGCGCCGCTGGATGTGGCCAGGTTTGACCCCAAAGACATCCGCCGTGGCATGCCGCGCTTCACCCCCGAGAACTACGCCGCCAATTTGAAGCTCTTGCCCGCCTACCACGCGCTCGCGCAAGAGGCGGGCTGCAGCCCTTCGCAGCTGGCCTTGGCATGGTTGCTTCACCAAGGCGAACACATCGTCCCTATCCCCGGCACCACCTCGGTGGATCACCTGTTGGACGATCTGGCGGCGGTGGATGTGAAACTGGATGCGAACTTGCTGGCCCGCCTGGATGCCCTGATCAACCACAACACGGTGGCCGGTAACCGCTACAGCGCCCAGTCCAACAGCGAGGTGGACACCGAGGTGTTTGGTTGATCAGGCGTCTGGCTGTGCCATGGGCGCGGCCTTTTTGAACGCCTCCAACTCGCCGCAAGCCTTGTCGATGGCGCTGATCAAGGGCCAGCGGTTCATGTCCACCTTGAAGCGGCGGGCGCTTTCCACTTGTGGAATCAAGTACAGGTCGGCCAGGGTGGGCGTGTCGCCAAAGCTGAAACGGCCGCGTGTTTTGTCGGCACCAATCAAGGCTTCGTAGGCGTCAAAGCCTTCACTCATCCAGTGGCCGCACCAAGCGTTGATCGCGTCTTCGTTGGCCCCAAACTGCTTGCGCAGGGTTTGCAAAATTCGGCGATTGTTGATGGGGTGAACGTCGCAGCCCACGATGGCCGCGAGTGCGCGCACATGGGCACGTTCGTCAGCGCCTAAGGGCAGCAGGGCGGGTTTGGGATACTTTTCTTCGAGCCATTCGATGATGGCGGGTGACTGGATCATGACCTTGTCGCCGGTGTCCAGGGCGGGCACCAGTTGCTGGGGGTTGACCGCTTTGAAAGTGTCGTTTTGTTGTTCATCGACCCGCAGGTCCACCGCCACGTACTCGGTGGCGATGCCTTTGAGGTTCAGGGCAATGCGCAGGCGATGGCTGGTGCCGCTGCGGAAAAAGTTATAGAGCTTCATGGTGAGGTCCTGTTCACGGGCGGGCAAACGTCAGAAAAAAAGCGTCTGTGGGAGATTGCATTATTCCGCAGCGCCGATGGTGAGCGCCAGTTCGGCCACGCCTTCCACAAGGCCAGTGATTTTGTCGCCAGGCACCACGGCCCCCACGCCTTCGGGCGTGCCGGTGTAAATCAAATCGCCGGGCTGCAGGTGGTAGTAGGTCGACAGGTCGGCGATGATCTCGCGGATGTTCCAGATCAGCTTGTCCACGTTGGACGACTGCTTGGTGACGCCGTTGACTTCCAAAGCAATCGCGCCGTTCTCGATCACCACGCCGGGCATGGGCACGATCTCGGAGCACACCGAGCCTTGCTCGATGTCTTTGCCCGTGTCCCAAGGGCGGCCTTTGTCGCGCGCCACCAGCTGCAGGTCACGGCGCGTCATGTCCAGGCCTGCGGCGAAGCCATAAACCAGCTCATGCGCGTTGGCTTCGCTCACGCGAAAACCCACTTTGCCAATGGCCAGAACCAGTTCCATCTCGAAGTGGTAATTGTTCGTGCGGGGTGGGTAGGCGACCACGGCAGCAGAGTCCAGGCCGCTTTCCACCAGGGTCTGGGGCGACTTGGTGAAGTAGAAAGCCTGCTCAACGCTCTTGTCCACGGGGCGGCCCATCTCGACGGCGTGTGCATGGTAATTGCGGCCCACGCAGAAGATGCGGTTCACGGGGAAACGTTCTGGATGGCCACGGACGGGCAGGGAGGGAACGGCGGGCGGGGTAAAAAGGTAAGTGGTCATGGGTTAGTGATGTGTGTGTGCAGATGTGTGTGGTGTAGTAGCGGTTTCTGACCGCGATGGATTGTTCGCGGCCTGCGATCGCTCCTACAGAGAGGTGGTTCAACCGCGGTTTTCGTAGACGCCGAGCTTGCGGTGCAAGGGCGATTCGTCGGCGATGAAGAGGAAGGCTGGCTGATCTGCTTGAAGGTTCTTCAGCGTCACGGCCTCATAACCCGGCGCGCAGCAGGTGTCGGCTTCGGCCAGGGTGAAGGTGCTGGCCACGATCTGCGCTTGCACCGCGCCTTCGATGACGTGGAACACCTGGGCGGGTGAGCGTGCTGGCAATCGCAGGGTCTGGCCGGGGCGCAGCATCAGGGCGTAAAAGCCCAAGATGTTTTCGGCGTCACCACCGGTTTCGGGGTTGGTGTAGGTCACTTGCACCTGCTCCAAATTCACACTGTCAGCCGCCAGCGATTCGAGCGCGGCTTTGGCGTCTTGCCAGGCGTAGCGCAGCATGGGGTAGGCCTTTTTGCTGCGGTCAAACACATGGCTGGGCACCACACCGCCTCGGGCGTATTGCTTGTCGCTGCGGCCAGGCTGCGCCGTTTGGCGCTCGCCGTTGATGTGGTAGCTGGCCTCCATGTAATAGACCAGGGGCAAGTCCAGCACATCGAGCCAGATGACGGGGTCGGTGCCGTCGTGGCCGTGTTCGTGCCACAGCCCGGTGGGCGTCAGGATCAAATCGCCCCGGCTCATGGGGCATTTCTCACCGTCCACCGTGGTCCATGCGCCTTCGCCTTCCACCACCATGCGCACCGCGTTGGGCGTGTGGCGGTGGCTGGGCGCCCACTCGCCGGGCATCAGCAGTTGCATGCCCAAGTACATGGCCGCTGAGGCCTGCATTTTGTCCAGACCGTGGCCGGGGTTGGCCAGCACCAGCACGCGGCGCTCGGCTTTTTCAATCGGGGTCAGCTCGCCCGCCTTGAGCAGCAGGGGCTTGATGTCTTTGTAGGCCCAGCAGGTGGGCTGGGTCTGGCGCGTGGGCACCTTGGGCGGCAGCACACCGCGCAGGCTGGGCCACAGCGGTACCAGGTTCACATTGCGCAGGTCCTGCACATAGTCTGGGGGCAAGTCTTCGATTCGTCCGAGATCGTTCATGTTGTGTCTCCTGTTTAAGCGTTGTGTTGCGCCGCATTGAGGCAGTTGCCCACGTTCCAGCCGTACAGCCATGCCATCGCATCATAAAAGCGCTCGGGGCTGCGGCCGCGCCACAGGTCATTGCGCACCAGACGCTCGACCCCTTTGGCGTGGTAGATGCGGCCCATTTCGCGGCTCGACAGCACGATGCGGGCGGTGCGGGCGACGCGGGCGCGCTGGTACATGTCCAGCGCTTGAGTCCAATCGTTGCTGTGCACGCGCAGCGCTTCGCCCAAAGTGACAGCGTCTTCCATCGCCATGCAAGCGCCTTGGGCCATGTATTGGGTGGTGGGGTGGGCGGCGTCGCCCAGCAAGGTGACGCGGCCAAAAGTCCATTGGCCAATCGGTTCGCGGTCGGCCGTGGCCCAGCGCTTCCAGGTTTTGGGCAGGTCGATCAGCTGGCGGGCTTTGGGGCAAATGCCCTGGAAGTAGCTTTGCACTTCTTCTTTGCTGCCGTCTTTGACGCCCCACTCTTCTTGCTCGCGGCTGTGGAAAGTCACGACCACGTTGTACTGCTCACCGCCACGCAGTGGGTAGTGCACCAGGTGGCAATTGGGGCCCACCCAGATGGCGGCGGCGTTCCATTGCAGGTCGGCTGGAAAGTCTTTTTTGTCCACCACGGCGCGGTACACCACATGGCCGGTGACACGGGCCGGGTCCGCCACAAATTGTTCACGCACCACCGACTTGACGCCATCGGCCCCGATCAAGGCGCAGCCCTGGAAGGCCTTGCCGTTTTGGTCCCACACCGTCACGCTGCTGTCGTTTTGTTCGATGCGCTCGACTCGGGTGCTGGTGTGAAATTGCACTTGCCCGGTTTCTTGCGCGGCCTCGAGCAAGGACAAATGCACATCGGCGCGGTGGATCACGGCGTAGGGGTTGCCGAAACGCTCGCGGAATTTTTCGTCGGTGGGGATCTTGCCGACTTGGTACTCGTCGATCGCGTCGTGCATCACCATGAAGTCGGTGTAGACCGCACGGCCACGGGCTTTGTCGCCGACGCCCAAAGCGTCAAACGCATGAAACCCGTTGGGACCGATTTGGATGCCTGCCCCGATTTCGCCGATCTCGGGGGCTTGTTCCAGTACGGTGACCTGAAAGCCTTGACGCACCAGCGCCAATGCGGCTGCCAGACCACCAATGCCGCCACCGGCAACGATGACGGGAAGGGGGTTGTGCGAGGGGCTCATGGTTGTTCCTTGTGTGGGTACAGACGAAGAGAAAAGAGTCATTCGATAAGTATACTTATCAAATCCCAAGTCGGACAGTCTGCATTTGGGATCCATTCCCTCCCTGTCATTGCGACTAAAATTAACCGACCGCCCGGTTGGTTAACGCATTGGCAGCACAAGGGCTTGCCATGGCACCGGGTTTTTGACCTCTTCAAGGAAAGCACACACATGTCCCAAGTCCTGCAAAGTTTCATCGGTGGCCAATGGATTGGCCAGCAAGGCGCGCAAAACCTGCGCAGCGCCCTCAACGGCCAAACGCTTTACCAAACCCACGCCGAGGCCATCGATTTTGGTGATGCGGTGCACCATGCCCGCACCGTGGGCCTGCCCAATTTGCTCAAGCTCGATTTTCAGGAGCGCGCCCAGCGCCTGAAAGCCTTGGCCAAGTACCTGGGTGAGCACAAAGAGCAGCTCTACGCCATTTCGGCCCACACCGGTGCCACGCGCGCCGACAGTTGGGTGGACATCGAAGGCGGTGCGGGCACTTTGTTTGCGTACGCTGGCATCGGCAGCTACGAGTTGCCCAGCGGCAACCTGATCCACGAAGGCCCAGCTTTCCCGCTGGGTAAAAAAGGCGGCTTTGCGGGCACACACATTTTGGTGCCACGCGGCGGCATCGCGGTGCACATCAACGCCTTCAACTTCCCCATCTGGGGCCTCTTGGAAAAGTTCGCGCCCAGCTTTTTGGCGGGCATGCCTTGCATCGGCAAACCCGCTTCGTCCACCAGTTACCTGACCGAAGCCATGGTGCGCTTGGTGGCGCAATCGGGCATTTTGCCCGCAGGCGCTTTGCAGTTGGTGATCGGCCCCACCGGCGACCTGCTGGACCGGCTGAACGGCCAGGATGTGGTGACCTTCACGGGTTCGGCCGACACCGCCGCCATGCTGCGTGTGCACCCCAATCTGGTCAAGCACAGCATCCCCTTCAACGCCGAGGCCGACTCGCTCAACTGCGCCATCCTCGCGCCAGACGTGACGCCCGATGACGAAGAGTTTGATCTGTTCGTGAAAGAAGTCGCCCGCGAGATGACCGTCAAAGCGGGCCAGAAGTGCACCGCGATTCGCCGCGCCATCGTGCCGCGCCAGCACCTGGACGCCGTGGTTGAAAAGCTCAAGGCCCGATTGGCCAAGGTGGTGGTGGGCGACCCGTCGGTAGAAGGCGTGAAGATGGGGGCTTTGGCGTCGCATGCGCAGCAGGCCGACGTGGCCGAGCGTGTGGCCCTGCTGCGCCAAAGCGCCGAACTGGTGTTCGGCGGCGGTGCTGGTTTCAGTCCGGTGGGCGAGGGCGTGACACAAGGTGCTTTTTTCCAGCCCACCCTGCTGCTGTGCCAAAAACCTTTGCACACCGACAGCGTGCACGATGTGGAGGCTTTTGGCCCGGTGAGCACACTCATGCCTTACGACGGCATCGACGAAGCCCTGCAACTGGCCGCACGCGGGCAGGGCAGTTTGGTGGGCACGCTGGTCACCAAAGACCCACACATCGCTGCCCGCATCATCCCGGTGGCGGCCGCTCTGCATGGCCGCCTGCACATCCTCGACCGCGAATCGGCGGTTGAATCCACTGGCCACGGCTCGCCCTTGCCCCAGCTCAAGCACGGTGGCCCCGGCCGCGCGGGCGGCGGTGAAGAGTTGGGTGGCATCCGCGCCGTCAAGCACCTGATGCAACGCACTGCGCTGCAGGGCAGTCCCACCATGATCGCCGCCGTCACGGGCGAATACATGCGCGGTGCCAAGCTGATCGAGACCGAGGTCCACCCCTTCCGCCGCTACTTTGAAGAGTTGCAGATTGGCGAAAGCCTGCTGACCCACCGCCGCACCGTGGGCGAGGCCGACATCGTGGCCTTTGGCGGCCTGTCGGGCGACTACTTTTATATGCACTTCGACGAGATTGCGGCCAAGGATTCGCCTTTTGGCAAACGCATCGCGCACGGCTACTTTGTGTTGTCGGCCGCGGCGGGCTTGTTTGTCTCGCCCGCACCTGGCCCGGTGCTGGCCAACTACGGCCTGGACACGCTGCGCTTTGTGAAGCCTGTGGGCATTGGCGACACCATCCAGGCGCGCCTGACGGCCAAGCGCAAGATCGACCGCCAAAAGAAAGACGCCAACGGCGTGGGCCAAGGCGTGGTGGCCTGGGACGTGGAAGTCACCAACCAGTTGGGCGAGGTGGTGGCCAGTTACGACATCTTGACGCTGGTGGCCAAGAAGGGCTGATGCGTCGCTGCGCGAAGGGATGGCTGTCGGACCTGAAGGCCACGACCTGCGGGGGATGTCGGAATTTGTAGGTCGGCGCCTTCAGGTCCGACGTTTGTTTTTCATAGGATGGGCCGTGACAGAATGACCCACCATGAACCCGTACGACCGCCACATCCTGCCTTACCTGATTGACTTTGCCTGCGGCCTGGCCATGGTGCAGGCGCAGCGCCGCCAGCTGGTGCCCCAAGCGCAAGGCCGTGTGCTGGAGATCGGCATGGGCACCGGCCTTAACCTGCCTTTTTATGACCGCACCCGCATCACCCGCCTGGTGGGCGTGGACCCGGCCCTGCAAATGCACCACCTGGCCCAAAAGCGCAGCCGCGAGGCGGGCATCACCGTAGAGCTGATGGGCCTCTCGGCCGAACAACTGCCCACCGAAGACGCCAGCTTTGACACCGTGGTCTGCACCTACACCCTGTGCAGCATCCCCGATGCGGCGCAGGCCTTGCGCGAGATGCGCCGGGTGCTGGTGCCGGGCGGCAAGCTCTTGTTTTGCGAGCACGGCCGAGCACCTGATGAGGGTGTCCGTCGTTGGCAAGACCGCTTGCAGCCGTTGTGGGGTCCGCTGGCCGGCGGTTGCCAGTTGGGGCGAGACATACCCGCATTGCTAGAAGATGCAGGCTTTGTTGCCCACACGCAATCGGCCTACCTGGCTGGGCCACGACCCATGACTTTTCACTACTGGGGTCATGCGCAGGCTGCGTGAAGCCTGGATTCACTGGCCTGGTTGCCCAAAGGTGTATGCAGCTGCTTTGTTGCGTGGTGCGCAACCTGCTAAAGTCCAGCCACGACAAAGTCGTTTCGCCACAAAGGCTTGCGTCAACAGTTGGCTACTGGATAACGAGGACTGTCACTGATGGCCATGCACACCCCCCCTCATCCTGGTGAGTTCATTCAGGACATTTACCTTGACCCGCACGGGATTTCCGGCCGTGAACTGGCTGAAAAACTGGATGTGGCACCGTCCACGCTGAGCCGCATTCTCAAAGGCAGCTGCCGGGTCACGCCTGAGATGGCGCTGCGTTTGTCGAAGGCTTTGGGCCGCACGCCCGAGAGTTGGTTGAGCCTGCAAGATGCCCATGATCTGTGGATCGCCCGCCAAAACGTGGACATGAACCGCGTGGTGCCTTTGCAGTTTTCTTCGGTCTGAAGGCCCCATGAGATCCCCCATTGCCGTTGTTGACGTTGACCGCTGTGAAACCTGGACCCGCTACAAAGCCGGGCTGTGCGACACCTGCGCCGCCAACTGTTGCACCATGCCGGTGGAGGTCAAGTTGGCCGATTTGGTGCGCCTGGGCTTGGTCGACCCGTTTGAGGCCGAGCACGAAGACCCCAAACACATTGCCAAACGCCTAAGCAAAGCCGGCCTGATCGAGCACTTCAATTTCAAGAGCAGCATTTTCAGCTTGGCCCGCCGCGCCAGTGGCGACTGCCAGTTTTTGGATGCGAACACCCGGCGCTGCACGGTGTATGCCCAACGCCCCAACACCTGCCGATTGCATCCCCAGATTGGGCCGCGTCCCAACCACTGCCCTTATGGCCACAAAGGGCAGTCGCGCTGAGCAGCCCTTCACTGCTTTGTCACCGACATGCGGTTACACTATTTATCTTCAAACGCCCTCCGCTTTTTTGCGGGTCAGGGCGTTTTTCATGGTTTTCCCTGACGATGTTTTGTCCATTTTCGACAGCAAACATCGCGGTAGCCTGCCCGGCACCTGCCCACGACCTCTATTCCACATGATGCACAAGACCCCATTGCTGACCGTCCGCCACGTGCTCAACGCTTTGATGCTTGCCGGCATGGCGGTCCTGAGCTTTCAATCGCAGGCGCAGTTTCAGGCAGCGGCCCCTGCGTTGGCAGCCCCCTCATTGGGTGTCGCAGAAGCCCCCGCCATGGGCGGCGGCGCAGCGGCAGCGGCAGCCGGCCTGGCCGGTGGGATGGGCAGCACGGGCATCCCAGGCCTGGGTGGCCGACCCGCACTGCAGGGCACGCCGGGCCAAGTGGGGGCAGGCGCACAAAGCCAAAACACCACAGCCGATTTGGGCGCGTCGCCTGCCTTGGCCCAAACCCAGTTTCAGCGCTTTGTGCAAGACGCCACCGGCAGAGCCCTGCCGCTGTATGGCTACAACCTGTTTGACCGTGGCCGCTTTCCCAGCCTGACCGACGTGCCCGTGCCCGCCAACTACGCGGTGGGCCCAGGTGACGAAATCGACCTCAAAATCTGGGGGTCAGTGGATGTGGCCATGCGCCTGCCGGTGGACCGCAACGGCCAAATCACCGTGCCCAAAGTTGGCCCCATCACCGTGGCCGGCACCCCCGCCAGCGGGCTTGACGCGCACCTGAAGAAGCAAGTCAGCCGCGTGTTCAACAACTTCGAGCTCAGTGCCACCATGGGCCGCCTGCGCTCCATGCAAATCTTTGTGGTTGGCCAGGCCCGCAACCCCGGCGCCTACACCGTGTCCAGTATGTCAACGCTGATCAGCGCCCTGTTTGAAAGCGGTGGGCCTGCCGCCAACGGCAGCATGCGCGCTGTGCAACTGGTGCGCGGCGGCAAAACCGTCACCACCCTCGACCTGTACAAATTCATCCACGCCGGCGTGACCAGTGACGACGCCCGCTTGTTGCCCGGCGACGTCATCGTTGTGCCCCCCGCAGGCCCTCGCGTGGCCGTCACCGGCGCCACCGACACCCCGGCCATTTTTGAGCTGGCCAGCGCCGAAGAAAGCGTCGGCCAACTGCTGAGCTACAGCGCCGGATCGCAAACCCTGACCACCCCTTACAAAGCCCTGCTCGAGCGCGTCAACAAACAAGACGCCAAAACCCCCCGCGAAGTGCAAGAACGCACCTTGGACGCCGCCGGACTGAAATCCACCGTGCGTGACGGCGACTTGCTCATCTTGTTCAAAATCAGCAGCCAGTTTGCCAACGCCGTCACCCTGCGCGGCAACGTGGCATCGCCCCTGCGTTATTCATTCAAACCCGGCATGCGCGTGTCCGACCTGGTGCCCGAAGCCGCCGCCTTGATCTTGCCCGACTATTACAGCCGCAAAAACAGCTCGGTCCAGTTCGAAACCGGCCGCAGCGTGACGGGTGAACGTGTGGTGAACGACGTCAAAACCCAGCTGACCGAAATCAACTGGGATTACGCTTCCATCGAACGCCTGGACCCCAAAGCCGTCAAAACCATCCTGATCCCCTTCAACTTGGGCAAGGCCATCAAAGACAAAGACCTCGCCCACAACATCGAGCTCATGCCCGGTGACGTGGTCACCATCTTTGGTGTGGACGACATCCCCGTGCCGCTGGAAAAGCGCACCCAGTTTGTGCGCCTGGGCGGCGAAGTCAAAGTGCCCGGCATCTACCAACTCAGCCCCGGCGAAACACTGCCCCAACTGCTGCAGCGTGCGGGCGGCCTGAGCCGCGATGCATACCTGTACGGCACCGTCTTCAGCCGCGAAAGCACCCGCGTCCAGCAGCAAGACAACCTCAACCAAGCCGTTCGCCGCATGGAAGCGCAAATCACCGCCGAGACCGCCACGTCCCTGCAAAACGTCTACGACCAAGAAAAGGGGGCCAGTGTGCAAGCCCAACTGGCCGGACAACGCATGATGCTCGAGCGCCTGCGCGGCCTGAAAGCCAGCGGCCGCATCGCCCTGGAGATGGACGTCAACCGCCCCGAGCTGCCCCCCCTGGCTCTGCAAGACGGCGACAGCATCACCGTGCCCAGCAAGCCCAGCTTTGTGGCCGTGTTTGGCGCTGTGCTTGCCGAGAACTCTTTCATCCACCGCGACACGGCGACCGTGGGCGACTACATCGACAAAGCCGGCCCCACCCGCGAAGCCGACCTGCAAGCGGCCATGCTCATCCGCAGCGACGGCACCGTGCTGGCCAACCGCGCCCAGCGCAGCTGGCTCGGCTTGGGCAACACGGGCTTCATGGGCACCCGTCTGCAACCGGGCGACTCCATCTTCATCCCCGAGGTGCTGGACCGCCGCACCGCCTACACCCAGTTCATCCAAGGCGCCAAAGACTGGACCGCCATCCTTTACCAGTTTGGCATTGGCGCCGCCGCCTTCAAAACCCTGCGCAACTGACGCACCCCACCCGCCATGCGCCTGACCCCCGCCCAAATCGACACCAGCAATAGCACTGCCTTTTGCCCCAACTCCTCTTGGTTTTGGCAGAAAAGCCCGGTGCAGCCCTACACAACTTTGACCGAGCAGAACGTCTGGGTTTGATCGAGTCGGCCGAAACCTGGTTCGACATAAGCAAACTCCGCAACCCAATGGTGCACGAATACATCGAAAACTTGGCGCTTCTGACCAGCGCCCTTCAAGCGGGACACCAACACGTTGCCGCCCTGGCGAATGCAGGCCAAAAAATGATGGCCGAAGCCCAACGATTGATGGCGCATTGACCCCATGTCGGGGCTAAAGCCACCGACCTACAAAACGAACAACGCCCCCGCCACCCATTGACCCCGTAGGTCGGCGGCTTCAGCCCCGACAATTGCACACCCCCCCCGCATGACCGACAACACCCACATCCCCAGCGAACCAGAAGACGACGAGATCAGCCTGCTCGACCTGCTGCAAACCATCGTCGACAACTTGCGTTTGCTCATCCTGGGCCCCTTGGTTGTGGGCTTGGCCGCTTTGGGCATCAGCTTTGCCATGGCCCCCATCTACACCGCCAGCGTCAAGTTTTTGCCACCCCAGCAGCAACAAAGCGCTGCCGCCAGCATGCTGGCCAGCCTGGGTGGGCTGGGTGGTTTGGCCGGTGCCGCAGCGGGCCTGAAAAACCCCGCTGACCAATATCTGGCCTTCATGAAAAGCAACAGCGTGCAAGACGCGCTGATCGAGCGCTTTCAATTGCAAGAGCGCTACGAAACGAAATTCAAAACCGACACCCGCACAGCGCTGACGGACAGCACACGCGCATCCAGTGGCAAAGACGGCCTGATCAGCGTTGAGATTGACGACAAAGACCCGAAGTTTGCCGCCGAACTGGCCAACGGCTATGTCGAAGAGCTGCAAAAACTGCTGGCCAAACTGGCCGTGACCGAGGCGCAGCAACGCCGCATGTTCTTTGAAAAGCAACTGTTCCAAGTCAAAGAAAAATTAACCGAGGCAGAACAAGCCCTGCGCGCCACCGGTGTCAGCAGCAGCGTCCTCAAGTCCAACCCCACTTCGGCATTGGTTGCCGTGGCGGGCCTCAAGGCCCAAGTCACGGCCCAAGAAGTCAAAGTGGGCGCCATGCGCGGCTATTTGGCCGACACCGCGCCCGACTTCAAGCAAGCCATGACCGAGCTGGCCAGCCTGCGCGCCCAATTGGCCAAACAAGAAAAAGACGAACCCGCCACCGCAGCAGGGCAGGGCGACTATGTCGCCAAGTTCCGCGAATTCAAATACCAAGAAACCTTGTTTGAACTCTTTGCCCGCCAGTTTGAGATGGCCAAGGTCGACGAATCGCGCGAAGGCGCCGTCATCCAGGTGCTCGACGCCGCACAGCCGCCCGAGCGCAAATCCAAACCCAAAAAAGCCCTGATCGCGATCATCGCCACTTTGGCCGCGGGCTTTGCTCTGCTTTTGTTCGTCTTCATCCGCCAGGCCCTGCGCAACGCAGGCCAAGACCCAGAATCCGCCAGCAAACTCGCGCGGCTTCAAGCCAGCTGGCGCAAAGCCCTGGGTCGGTAGTCCATGTCAACCCTGACCTGATCCGGGATCCATCCCCCCAAAGCCGTGAACCTCGTCTACGCCCTGCAAGGCGTTTTCCAATCACCTGCACTGCAAGCCGCCACTTGGGGCTTTGCCGCCAGCTTTGCCCTGTGCGTGTTGCTGGTCATCACCAAGCGCTGGCACGGTGCATTGACGATGGACTTTACCGACGGCATCCAGAAATTTCACACCTCACCCACCCCGCGTGTGGGCGGCATCCCGATTGTGTTGGCGGTGTGTGTGGCCTGTTGGGTGGCCACAGAAGATCTGCAAGCCATGCTGTTTCCCATTCTGGTGGCGGGCATGCCGGCCTTTGTGTTTGGCGTGGTCGAAGACATCACCAAACGCGTGGGCGTCATGCAGCGCCTGCTGGCCACCATGGCTTCGGGCCTGCTGGCTTGGGCCATCACCGGCTACGCCATCACCCAAGTCAGCGTCTGGGGCTTTGACTGGTTGCTGGGTTTTACTGTGGCATCGGTCATTTTCACGGCCCTTGCGTTGGGGGGGGTGGCCAACGCCATCAACATCATCGACGGCTTCAATGGCCTGGCCAGCACCATGGTCACCCTGGGCTTTGTGGGCTATGCGCTCATTGCTTGGCAGGTGGGCGACACCACACTGGCCAGTGTGGCGCTCATTTTGGCGGCCTGCGTGTGGGGTTTCTTTTGGGTTAACTGGCCTTTTGGCAAACTGTTTTTGGGCGACGGCGGTTCGTACTTCATTGGCTTTGCCTTGGCCTGGGTGGCGGTGCTGCTGATTGAACGCAACCCCGGCGTTTCACCCTTTGCCGCCCTCACAATTTGTGTGCACCCAGTGACCGAAGTGCTGTTCAGCATCTTCCGCCGCAAAGTCCGCAAAGACCACCCCGGCATGCCCGACCGCCTGCATTTTCACAGCTTGTTCAAGCGCCGCTATGTGGCCCGTTGGTTTGGCCAATATTCCAACGACGTGCGCAACTCCATCACGGGCGCAATGATGGGTTGCATGACCTTGACGGCCGTTGTTTTGGCCCGCCTCACGCATGACTCATTGGCTTGGTCTGTTGCTGCGTTTGTGTGTTTGGCTTTGGGCTATGTGGCCATTTATGCCCGCATGGTCAAACACCATTGGTGTTCACCCATTTCGTTTTTGTTGGGCAACCCACTGGCCGCAACAGCGCCTCGGCTCTGAGCTTGGAGCCCTTGGCCGCAGTGCTTCGTTGCTCGCAATGACGAGAGTGAGGCCTGTCATTGCGAGAGCGCAGCGCCGCGGCAATCCATGGCCACCGTTATTGCCAGTAAATTGGGGTCAGATCCCCATTGTTTTGTCAGAGCCGCCTTCGGGCGGCTTTTTTTTGGAGTTTCAATGCCGTACAGAAAAATTGCTCTTGTCATTTGGGCCTTGGCCATGGGGACCGTCACGGTGCTGGCCTTGCTGCCCATACAGCATTTGGAATTGCCGGTTTTTGATTGGTGGGACAAAGCGCAACATGTTTTTGCTTTTGTGGTGCTGACGGGTGGCGCATTGTTGTTTTGGCCCGGTGCCTCTGCGCGGGTGGTGATCGGCATGATCACGTACGGCGCCGGCATTGAATGGGCCCAGTGGGCCGTGGGCTGGCGTTTTGCCGAATGGGCCGACCTGGCTGCGGATACCGTGGGGGTGGTGGGTGCATGGCTGCTGGTGAGCGGGTTCCAGCGGGTGCGGGTCAATAAAAGTGGGGGCTGACGCCAGTCTCTTTCGAGAAAAGCCAGGTTGGCAGCCGCCTTTGTTGCGTTCGACCGTTGCACTGGCCGGTGCAACATGGCGCTGCTGCGCTGCACATCGCACGCATTGGATTGCCACAAATGCATCTTTTGATTTGACAGTTTTATAAGTTAAGCTTGTAAATAATCTATGTAAGTCAAAATTTCAGGGTGAAAAGCCAATCAAGCCATTTGGTAAATTTCAATAAATCGACCATGAAAAATTCAGCCAATCAACATCTCTTGGTCTTTAGTGTGGGTTTATGGTGTGCCACAAGCACATTGGCCCAAGGCCTGAGCCTGAACACCCAAACCGAAAACAGTGTGGGTGTGTCGCTGTCGCATTACAAATACAAAGAGCCTGGCTTCATGTCGCTCCAGGGCAAGGTGATGGGAGTCGATTACGCTGGCACCTACGCTTTTGCATCCCAATGGCCTCAAACACAACAAACCTGGTTTGTGCGCGGCGAACTTGCCTACAAAACAGGCAGGGCCGATTACACAAGCCCTCGAACGTCTATTGACGGCACCGACAATTGGTATGGGGAAGCCCGCGCTTTGGTGGGGCGCGATGTGCAGCTCGGGCCATCGGTGTTGTCCCCCTACATTGGCTTGGGTTTGAGGCAACTGCACCATGATTTGCGCGCAGAAAATACCCTGGGGTACAGGCGTATCACCCGCTACGTCACCCTGCCGTTGGGGGTGATGCACAAACAGAAGTGGTCCAAAGATTCGGTGCTGGTGACCCATTTGGAGTATTTGCACCTGGTGCAAGGTACCCACTGGGCCAAGTTCTCGGATTCAAATACTTTCAGTTCAGATGTGAAATTGAAGCAACCCAAGGGGCAAGGACTGCGTGTCGGTGCCCTTTGGCGCTTTGACAACTGGTCCATGGGGCCCACTTTGACCTACTGGAATATCGATCAATCGGACCCTAGGGGGCAGACTGCGATAGAGCCTTCTAACCAAACAATTGAATTTGGATTTAAATTGAATCATTTATTTTAATTTTTTTAGTTTAAAAATTAACAATACATCTAAATTGTCAGCCTATCATTTTTATGCTTTAATCTATTATGTTTTTAAACTCGATTCGGGGACAGCCATGACAGCCAAGAAAATTTCCACCCTTGTCGCAGCCGCCTTGATTGCAAGCGCGCATTTTTCCGTCCAAGCCCAAACTGTCGGCGCTGGTGCAGGTGCGGCCACGTCAGGTGCCCAAGGGGCCATCTCCAAGAACATGGTGTTGGGTGCGGTTGCGGGTTTGGCCGTCATTGCCGCGTTGAACAGCGGTAGCAGCGGTGCGGTGGCCGCGCCTTCGGCCACCAATCAATCTTCGACGACTGCCGCAACATCTGCCACTGCGGCAGCGACCCAAGCCACTGCAGCGCTCACTGCAGCGACCTCTTTTGCTGCCCTGCTTGCCGGATCTTCGATCGATACCGGCAGTTTGAATGCAGCCATTACAGCCTCCACAGCGGCGAACCAGGCTGCGCAAGTAGCTGCTTCTGATCTCACTGTGGCCACCCGCACTATTGCCTCGGTCACCAGCAACGGCAAGGTGATTTGCGCGGCATCGGTTTGCACCAATGCCGAAATTTTGGGTCTCAGCCTAAAAGCCGCCACCACGGCCAAAGACGCGGCTGAAGCAGCGCTTAATCTCACTGCGGCCATGCAGGCCATCAGCACTTTTGTGGCCAGCAACACCAACCTGGCCAGTCCAGCCGTGATTGCTCAGTTGGCTACCTTGACTGAAACAGCCCGAGTCGCTTCTTTGGCATCGCAAACGGCTGCCAACCAGACCATTCAGGCTTATCAAGCTGTCGCTGTTGCTACTGGCACAACGGGCACAACCATCACAGCCGCAACGGGCACCACTGGCACAACGGGCACCACTGGCACCTTGTGATCTGTTGATCAACAGTCAAGTTCTGCCTGACAAACCCCAGCCCCGGGCTTACGCGCCGGGGCATTTTTTTCTCTTTTGAGGTTGTTTGTGCGATTTTCGTCTGTACGCTGGGTGTTTTATGGGGTGGGGCTGACACTGCTGGCAGCTTGTGGTCACACCCCTGTCACACTTACTTTGGCGCAAGCCTTTGACTCGGGTCAAAACATTGACCAGCACCCACTCAACCCCCAACTCGACTATCTGAGGGTGAGCCTGAATGGGCGAGTGGCATTGATGGTGCTCGGTTACCGAGAACAGACCCAGCAAGGTCCTGTCGAAACCTGGTACAGCAGCCAAGGCGAAGTCTTGAAGTTGCAAAACGGCCGCATGGTGTCCACCGTGGGTTTGGCCTTGGATTGGCGTGACGTGCGCTACCAAAATTTGCCGACTTGGCTTGAGGCCTCGACCAACTCGCAGCAGCAGGTGTTTGTGCGAGTCAGAGACCAAATGCCGAGCTACCGCTTTGGCATCACTGAGCAAATAGCGATCTTCCCGATTGCGGCCCCCAAAGACGCCAAATTGGCGGGCTTTTCGGCCACCCAATTGCGCTGGCTTGAAGAAAAAGTGGTTTCTTCTCCTCATGGCCTGGCCTCAGCGCGTTTTGGTTTGCACACCCATGCCGGTGTGACGCAAGTCATCTATGGCGAACAGTGCCTCACAGAAAGCATGTGCATCGCATGGCAAAAATGGCCCGCACGTCTTTGAAGCACATGGGGGCCGGCGTTTTGATCGCCACCTTGGCCAGCTTGGTCGCCTCTGTCCAGGCGCAGCAGGTGCCTTTGCCGCTGCGTGCGGCTTTCACAGCCCCCTCTTTGGCCGCACGGCCTGACGAGCGTTTAAGCGATTGGCTCCTTCGCCAACCCTCTGATGCTCGGGCTTATCACCCTGGCCTGAGCTGGCAGGTTCCCGCAGAGCGCCCAGCGCAGTTGCGTTTAAAAAACGATGTGCTGACGGCTTTGAACGATTCAGGCCATGGGCCCAACGGCGTTCATGCGGCATGGTTCCAATGGGTGACGTCTTTGCCTGTGACAGGCCGGGTGGCTTTGCCCATGACAGACGCACGTTGGCTGCAGGCCCACCCCGGTCAAGACCCTGTTTTGCAGGCCGATCATGTGCTGTTGTTGCCGCATCGGCCCACGTCGGTTGCTGTCATCAGCCCGACAGGTGGACCGTGCCTGGTCGATCATGCGCCAGGGGCGCAGGCGCGGCATTACCTGCGGGCTTGCGCCACTGAGCGCGCTGACCCGATTGACACGGCATGGGTGATTCAACCCGATGGGCAGGTTTTTGAATTCAACATCGCTTCATGGAACGAGCAGACACAAACCGAGTTGGCCCCGGGCGCCCTGGTTTGGGCGCCACCACGCGGCAGCGTCTGGAGCCGACCGACATCTGCACTGGTGGCCCAATTTTTGGCCACACAGACTTACGACAGACTGGTGTCGTCGTTTGATTTGCCGCGACTTGCACAAGCGGCGCCAACACAGCCCTTGTCAGTTGCCCGCTCACAAGGTTTGAGTGCCAACGACTGGGGTGTCATAGGGCTGATGCAGACGCCCACTGCGCGCATGGCGCCTGCGGGGGATGTGCGCTTGAGCTTCAGTCGGGTCTACCCCTACGAGCGCTACAACGTTTTTGTGCAACCCTTTGACGGCTTGGAAGCGGGCTTCAGGTACTCCAATGTTCTCAACCGTTTGTATGGCCCACAAGAACTTTCTGGTGATCAAACGCTAAAAGACAAAAGCATTGATCTGAAAGTCAGGCTGTTACAAGAGCGTGCTTACCTACCGCAATTGGCTGTGGGTCTAGTCGATGCCGGGGGAACAGGTCTTTTTTCTGGTGAATATCTGGTGGGCAACAAGCGGTTTGGCGCTTTTGACTGGAGTTTGGGTGTGGGCTGGGGCTACTTGGGGGCCAGTGGCAACATCCGGAACCCTTTGTCCGCCATCAGCCCGCGCTTCAATACCCGTGGTGGCATGGTGGCCATGGGCGGAACGCCCAACACGCAGTCGTTTTTCCGCGGTCCTGCGGCGCTGTTTGGGGGGGTGCAATACCAGACGCCTTGGGAGTCTTTGCTTCTCAAGGCCGAATACGATGGCAACCACTACCAAAGCGAGCCTCAAGGCAATCAGCAGGTTCAAAGATCGCCATTCAACCTGGGCTTGGTTTACCGGTACAACCCTTCGGTGGACCTGTCTTTGGGTGTTCAGCGGGGCAACCAGTTGTCGCTCGCCCTGACTCTGCACACGTCGCTTGCCAACATGAGCACCCCCAAGGTGTCTGACTTGGCGACGCCGAAGGTTCAAGCGGCACGCCCAAGCACAACGGTCGACATGACTGGAACGGCCGCCGATTTGCAGGCCATGGCCAACTGGGGCATTCAGCGCGTTGAGACCCACGGTCCAGTGATGAAGGTTTTTGTAGAGAGCGCATCAGGCGCTCATTGGGATGAGCGCATTGACCGCATGGTGGCCGTGCTTCACCGCGATGCCCCTGCGCACATCGACCGCTTTGATTTGGTCTTCACCGAACAAGGGGCCTTGTTGTCCGGACGATCGGTGGACCGAGACTCATGGGTTCGGCAGCAAACGTCACGGGTTCCGCCCTCGGCTGCGGCCCCATCCATTCAGGCCTTTGCCCCGGTCAGCCGTCAGAGCGACGCGCCAGCGGAAACCACTTGGCTGCCCACACCCGCCAAATTTGGGTTTGCGGTGGTGCCCAGCTGGCAGCAAAACATTGGCGGACCGGATGGGTTTTTCTTGTTCCGAGCCGGTGTGTCTTTGCCCATGCGGCTCAGGCTCAGCCAAAACACGTCCATCTCTGGTGCTGTCAGCCTGAACCTTGTGGACAATTTCGACAACTTCAAATACACCGGTCCAAGTGAGATGCCGCGTGTCCGCACGCACATGCGCGAATACATGACGACTTCGCGCGTCAACATTCCCAACCTGCAAATCACGCACTTTGGACAGGCCTCGGCCAACCAGTTTTACAGCATGTACGCGGGCTATTTGGAGAGCATGTACGCCGGGGTGGGTGGCGAATGGTTGTACCGCCCCTGGCACAGCCCGTTTGCGCTGGGTATTGATGTGAACCGAGTTCAACAACGCAGTTTTGACCAACTGCTCGGCTTTGACCGTGCAGGCAGTCAAACCGGCTACCAAGTGACCACAGGCCATGTCACGGCTTATTGGGACACGGGCTGGAAGTCTACCCACGTCAGATTGAGTGCAGGGCAGTATTTGGCGGGTGATGTCGGCGCGACCATCGATTTGAGCAGAACTTTTGGCAACGGCGTCAAAGTTGGCGTTTGGGCGACCAAAACCAATGTGTCAGCGCAGCAATTTGGCGAAGGCAGTTTTGACAAAGGTTTGTACTTGCAAATTCCTTTTGACGTGATGACCACCACCCGAAGCGGCAACACTGCCAATTTGGTCTACAGCCCCTTGACCCGGGACGGCGGCGCCCGCCTGAACAGAGATTTTTCGCTCTATCACGCGACAACGGCCCGCAGCCCACAAGACACCAGTCACAAGCCAGCCGCTGTCCAGCCCTTTGCGCGTTAAGCCGGCGCTGTGACAGGCTTTCACCGGTCGCGTCATCGCCCCCCGGTCCAGTCATCGCGAGGAACGAAGCGATCTGGCTGCATCGTGTCCCATGCTTGGATGTGGAAGAGCCGGCTGTGAGGCCTTGAGTCTGACGACATCAATTGGCTGCCAATTTGCTTTTGTTCAATTGTTGGCGTTGGCAGATCAATTGGATTGAGTTTTGCACGGTCGGTGCAACGAACGCCGCCCCATGTTGGCGGCGTTTTTAGTGGGGTGGCCTCTGGGCTGCACCCTGGTGCCCAAGCTCAGTGTTTGCGGTCATCCGGGATGCGTTGGTCTTCTGGGAATTCGGCGGGGCGCTGGGTGAGCAGGCGGGGGTCGAGCAGGCGTGTGGCGTTCATCAGTTGCACCGGTCGGTTCAACATGGCGCCGCCATCCCGGGTCAGGGGGGTCCAGTTGAAGTAGGCTGTTTGCCGGCTTGAGCTGGTCATGAAGGCGTCAAACGGGATGGACCAGAAAACGCCTTTGTTGAAAGAGCCTTCGCCAAACTGCGCTGCTGACACATTCGTTTTGGTCGCAAATGCGCCCATGGTCACGCCGTTGTCAAAGGTTCGGCTCATGGACAGGGTCATGCCGCGGTCTTGTGCCAGGTATTGCCCCACGCTGAGGGCCATGTTGACGTCTTGCCATGGCGTTTGCCAGTAAAGGCTGGCATGCCCTGTTTTGGCTTTGTAGTCTCTGAATGAGAAGTTTTGTGCAAAGTCGCGTTGCTTGACCTGGGTGATGTCCAGGCCTGCTGCCCAGCGGCTGCCGGGTTGGCGGTAGAGCATTTCGCCGCCCACACCGGCAAACATGCTTTCCAGATAGCCCGCATAGACGGCGCTGGTCCAGTGGGTAGAGAGTCTTTGGACGCGGCTGAGGTACAGGTTGGGCAGGGTGATCCTGGACTCGGTCAGGTATTCGCGCATGTAGGTGCGCACCCGGGGCAGGTCCGATGGGGCCGTGTATTTGAAGCGGTCGTAGTTGTTGAGCAGGCCGGCATTGAGGCTGCCGCTCAGTTGCACATCGGCCGGCAGCGCCAGTTGACCGTTGAGCTTTAAATTGAGCTGGTACAGCACAAAGGCGTCGGGACCGCCTATGGAATGATTGAGGTGGATGCCCGGCGTGAGGCTGTAGGGCTTTGGCGTGTGGGTCATCAGGGTGCTGCCTGGCGTCAGGCTGTGCGCTGGCGGGTAGCTGTGCGTCACGGCCGGTGCGGGTGTGCTGGTGCGTGCAGGTTGTGCAAAGGGTTGCAGCCAGGCTGAGCGGTCGATGTGGTCCACGGTGAGCACATCGCCTAAAGCGCGGTGGCGCAGTTCGATGTGCGTGATGTCGGCCGGGGCATCGCGCTGCAGCACGGCCATGGCTTTGTCGATGCGTGGCGGGTGGTAGGCCGAGTCCGATTCCGTCAGCTCCAGGATCAGCGTGTTGTCCCGGCGCTGGATTTGTTGGACTTGCCATTGGGTCAGGGCTTGAATGTCTTGCCCAGTTTTTGGCCAGTGCGGTGCTGCGGACGGGGCTTGCAGTGCGACGGTTGGCGCAGGCGTGTCGGTCAGTTTGGGTATGGCCAGGCGCGACAGGTCGGTGTCAAGCGTGAAGCCCACTGACCAGGTGGTGCCCCTTTCGCGGCCCACGGACACATCCAGACCTGGGGCCAAGCGGTACACCAGGCCCAGGTTCAGGGGCGTCTTTTGTGCTTGGGTGTTGGCGGAGGGTTCGTGCTGGTAGTTGTTGCTGTCGTATTCGGCCTTGAGCACGGGGCCCCAGGGGGTTTGGTATTCGACGCCGCCAAAGAGGGCGGTACGGCCCCTGAAAAAGGTTTGGGTGCTCACGGTGCCGCCAGAGCCCACATCGTTTTGTCTTTGGTCAAAGCGTGAGCTGACCACGCTGAGGGGATTGGACAAGTTTTGCCGACTGCCCAAATAGCCCCAGGCCATGCCCATGCTGAAATCAAGACGCCCCCAGCGTTTGCTGGCCACCAGGTATTCAGAGCCAAACAAACCGGTGCCGCCCAGGTCACGAATGCCTGCAGCCATGGCGGGCAACCAGGCCGATTCGTTCCACAACCGGGCTTTGATTTCAAAGCTTTTGTCTTTAGCGCTTTGTGATCTTTTTTTATGAATGGACTGCCACGGCCTGCGGCCTTGCAGTGACGGGTACGGGTTGTCATCGCGAGCGAAGCGCGGAAAAAAGCCTCCCGACTTTGCAGTCGGGAGGCTTTGGTTTTTTTACAGACCGGCAGGTTTACATCGTGTCGATGAAGCTGCGCAGTTTGTCAGAGCGGCTAGGGTGCTTGAGCTTGCGCAGCGCCTTGGCTTCGATCTGGCGGATGCGTTCGCGGGTCACGTCAAACTGCTTGCCCACTTCTTCCAGGGTGTGGTCGGTGGACATCTCGATGCCAAAACGCATGCGCAGCACTTTGGCTTCGCGGGGCGTGAGGCTGTCCAGGATGTCCTTGACCACGTCGCGCAGACCGGCTTGCAGGGCGGCATCGATGGGCGCGGTGTGCGTGCTGTCTTCGATGAAATCACCCAGGTGGCTGTCGTCGTCATCACCGATCGGCGTTTCCATGGAGATCGGCTCTTTGGCGATCTTCATGATCTTGCGGATCTTGTCTTCCGGAATTTCCATCTTCTCGGCCAAGATCGAGGCATCGGGCTCAAAGCCGAATTCCTGCAAGTGCTGGCGCGAGATGCGGTTCATCTTGTTGATGGTCTCGATCATGTGCACCGGGATGCGGATCGTTCGGGCCTGGTCCGCAATCGAGCGGGTGATGGCCTGGCGAATCCACCAAGTGGCGTAAGTCGAGAACTTGTAGCCTCGGCGGTATTCGAACTTGTCCACGGCTTTCATCAAGCCGATGTTGCCTTCCTGGATCAAGTCGAGGAATTGCAGGCCGCGGTTGGTGTACTTCTTGGCGATCGAGATCACCAAGCGCAAGTTGGCCTCGATCATCTCTTTCTTGGCATCGCGAGACGAGCGCTCACCGGCGTTCATGCGCTTGTTGATGTCTTTCAGCTCATCGAGCGGCACCACCACTTGCGATTGCAAGTCCATCAGTTTTTGCTGCAGATCTTGCACGGGCGGAATGTTGCGGCCCATGACGGCGCTCCAGCTCTTGCCCGCAGCGGCTTGTTTTTCGATCCACTTGAGGTTGAGCAAGTTGGAGGGGATGCGCTTGCCGTTTTTGTCGCGGCCGCTGAAGTCGGCAATGAAGTTGTCTTGCGGGTAGCCGCATTTGTCTACGATGATGCGGCGCAATTCGCGCTCTTTTTTGCGCACATCGTCCACTTGGCCGCGCACCATGTCACACAATTTTTCGATGGTTTTGGCGGTGAAACGGATGGTCATCAGTTCTTCGGACAGGACCGATTGCACCTTGACGTAGGCGGGGGTGCCCCAGCCTTCCTTGTCGTAAATCTTGTGCACTTTTTCGAAGTAATCGGTGATGCGGTCAAAGCGTTCCAAGGCCTGATTTTTCAGCTCTTCGAGCTTCTTGGTCAGGGCTTTGGAGCCGCCTTTGCCATCGTCGTCGTCGGCTTCGTCGAATTCGTCGAAGTCTTCTTCGGCCACGTAGTCGTCAGCCTCGTTCAGGTTGGCGAAACCATCCACCACGGTGGAGATGACGATTTTTCCTTCGCGGATCTCGTTGGCCAGGCGCAGAATTTCAGCGATGGTGGCAGGAGACGCGCTGATCGCGGCCATCATGTCCATCAAACCGCCTTCGATGCGCTTGGCGATTTCGATTTCGCCTTCGCGTGTGAGTAGTTCCACCGTGCCCATTTCACGCATATACATGCGCACGGGGTCGGTGGTTCGGCCGAATTCGCTGTCCACGGTGGACAGGGCGGCTTCGGCGGCCTCTTCGGCTTCTTCTTCGGTTGAGCCGGTAGGCGCGTTGTCGGTGATGATCAGGCTCTCGGCGTCGGGCGTTTGCTCGTACACCGCCACACCCAGGTCGTTCAGGGTGGCGATCACCACTTCCAGGGTTTCGGCGTCGACCAGCTTGTCGGGCAAGTGGTCGCTGATTTCGCCGTTGGTCAGGTAGCCGCGGGTTTTGCCCAGTTTGATCAGCGCTTTCAGACGGTCGCGGCGCTGCTTCATTTCGGCTTCGGTCAGGACGGTCTCGTCCAGGCCAAATTCTTTCATCAAGGCACGTTCTTTGGCCTTGCTGATCTTCATGCGCAGGGGCTTGACCTTTTCAGTGGTGCCCGAATCGGCCTGGGCCACCGGTTCTTCGTCGAGTTCGGCTTCGAGTTCGGCCAATTCATCGTCGATGCTTGGCTCGGCAATGCTGCCTTTTTTCTTGGGTCCGCGTTTGGCGCCAACCACGACTTTTTTGGCCGCCGGCGTGTTGTCTTCGGCGGGCGCTGCGGCTTTGGCAACTTTGCTTGGTTTTTTGAGTGGTACGTCGGCTGCAGCCTCTTTGGCTTTGGCAGCGGGTTTCTTGTCGATGACTTCGGATTTCTTGGCGGGCACGGAGGCGGCTTTCTTCACAGGCTGAGCAGAGGCGGCTGGGGGTGGCGTGGCTTTGACTTTGGGCGCTGCTGCCTTGGGGGCCAATTTGCCCACCGGTGGGGCAGATTTTTTGGCCGCCGCCGGGGCGGACACCTTGGCAGGTGCTTTGGCTGGCGCTTTCACTGCTGCCTGGGCCTTGGCGACGGGCGCTTTGGCTTTGGCGGTGACAGGGGTCTGGGCAACGGCTTTGGACTTGGCAGGGGCCTGGGCAGGCTTCTTGGGCTTTTGAGCGGGCATGGACAACCTCAGATCACAAAAAGGGACAAGGAAACAGACACAGTCAGCGCCAAATACATCCCGGCGCGGGCGTGGGTTAAGGCACAGATCAAAGTATCAGTTGAGCGTTGAATCTGCATGGGCAAGAGGTTGGGCGAACATTTGGAATGCAGTCCTTGCGGAACGGTGACCTGCCCGCTTGGGGGCGTCGCGCTGAAGGCGGTGGTCTGGCCGGAGGTGCTGCTGTCGCGCTTGCCGAAAACCCACTATTCTACCTGAATTTTTATGGGGCTTGGCCAACTGGCCCCGTGGGAACGGGTCAGTCGTTGTCGGCTTGCTTGAATTTCATCAAGGCCATCAAGCCGCCAGCGCTGTTGTTGAACACTGAAAAAGTGCCGCCCATGCGCTGAACGGCGCGCTCGACGATGGCCAGGCCCAGGCCAGAGCCGGTGGCCGATGTTCGGGCCGCATCGCCTCTGAAGAAAGGTTGGGTGAGGTTTTTCAGGGTTTCGACAGACACCCCTGGGCCTTGGTCTCGCACGCGCAGCAGCACCCAGCCTTCGTGCACGCGAGCAACGATTTCGACGCGTGTGATGCCGTCCGCGGGGCTTTGTCCGTAGCGCCGTGCGTTTTCCAGCAGGTTTGACAGCACCCGTCCCAGTTCCACAGGTTCGGCTTGAATTTGCAGGTCTTCGCCGACGTCCACCGTGATTTGCAAGCGTGTGTTGTTACGCCACGGGGTGATGCATCGGCTGATCACGCCGGTCAATAGGACAGGCCCCAACTCGGTGGGTTCTGGGCGGGCATAGTCCAAGAACTTGTCAATGGTGTCGTCCAGTTGTTCGATGTCGGCCACCATCAGTTCGCGGGTTTGCGGGTCGCTCACGCTCAACTCTGTTTCTAGGCGCAAGCGGGCCAAGGGCGTGCGCAGGTCGTGCGAGATCCCGGCCAGCATCAAAGCGCGTTCGGCTTCGATTTTGGCCAAGCGCTCGGCCATGCGGTTGAAGCCGATGTTGACTTCACGTATTTCGCTGGTCGCGGCCCCCTCGTCCAAGGCTGCGCCATGAAAATGCCCCTCCCGCACGCGACTGGCGGCGTAGGACAGTCGCTTGAGCGGCCGGTTGATCAAGCCAGCCATGACGGCCGCCCCTAACAGTGACAGCGATGTGGTGATGCTCAGCCAGATCAGCCAGGCCGTCCCCCCTAGAGGCCTGAGGCGAGAGGGGTCCATTTGCAACCAATAGCTGTCGCTTTCTATGGCAAAGCCAATCCACAAACCCTCTTCATCGTTCACGCTGGAGGCCACAACCGTGCCGGGCCCCAGTCGGTTGATCATCTCATTGACCAGTCGGCTGTCCATGCCGGAATCGGTGAAGGTCGCAATGCGATCCGTGGGTTCGCGCAGCTGGATGCTGACATCCTCCTCGTCGGCCAGCATGGTGATGAGAGACAAGCGCGCTATTTCATCGCTGTTTTTCAGCGCGGTTTTGGTCAGGTTGACCACCGTGGCGATTTGGTGGGCATTGCGCAGGATGCGGGGCTCGTATTCCTGCGTTTTGAACATCAGCAACCACGCCACACTGCTGAAAAAAATCAGCAAGGCCAACAAAATAAAGGTGCGCCAAAAAAGACTGAGCGTGACCAGGGGGCCAGCGGATGTCGTGGGCGTTACCTTGTCTGCGTCAATGGGCGCTGGTTCACGGTTGTCCATTGGGCACAAAGACGTAGCCCACACCCCAGACGGTCTGGATGATTTTGGGCGTGGCGGGGTCGACTTCGATCATTTTTTGCAGACGGGAAATTTGCACGTCGAGGCTGCGGTCAAAGGGCTCGAACTCGCGGCCACGCGCCAGTTGGGCCAGCTTGTCGCGGGTGAGCGATTGACGGGGGTGCCTGGCCAAGGCCTTGAGCATGGCAAATTCACCAGTGGTCAGCGCCATGTCCACGCCGTCTTTGCTCAGGGCTCGGGCCCCCAAGTCGAGCTTGAAGTGGCCAAAGTTGATCACCTCGTTTTCGGCAGAGGGCGCACCGGGCAGCTCGATGACCGGCCTGCGGCGCAGCACCGCATGGATGCGGGCCAGCAACTCCCGGGGGTTGAAGGGTTTGCCCAAGTAGTCGTCGGCCCCAATCTCCAGGCCGTTGATGCGGTCGACGTCTTCGCCTTTGGCGGTCAGCATGATCACGGGCGTTTTGACCCCGCTGGCCCGCAAGCGTTTGCAGATGCTCAGGCCGTCTTCCCCGGGCAGCATCAGGTCCAGCACCATCAGGTCGATGGTCTCGCGCAGCAGGATGCGGTCAAGGGCCCGGCCGTCTTCGGCCAACAACACGTCAAAACCTTCTTGCGACAAAAATCGGCGCAACAAGTCTCGAATGCGGGCGTCATCGTCGACGATGACAATTTTGTCCAAGCGGGGGGAGTGGCTCATGGTTTTATTGAGCCGTCCAGCCGCCGTCCATGTTCCAGGCTGCGCCGCGCACGTTGTTGCCGGCTGCAGAGCAGAAGAACACCGCCAGTTCGCCCAGCTCTTCGGGGGTGGTGAACTGCATGGACGGTTCTTTTTCCAGCAACAGGACTTTTTTGGCTTCTTCGTTGGACAGGCCCATGGCGGCGGCTTTGGCGTCCACCTGTTTTTGTACCAGGGGGGTCAGCACCCAGCCGGGGCAAATCGCGTTGCAAGTCACGCCGGTGGTGGCGTTTTCCAGGGCGGTGACTTTGGTCAAACCCACCACGCCGTGCTTGGAAGCGACATAGGCCGATTTTTCGGCAGAGCCGACCAAACCATGGGTCGAAGCCACGTTGATGATCCTTCCCCAATTGGCCGCTTTCATGGCGGGCAAGGCCAAACGGGTGGCGTGGAAAGCGCTTGTCAAGTTGATGGCAATGATGGCGTCCCAGCGCTCGACCGGAAAATCTTCGATTTTGGCCACGTGTTGGATGCCGGCGTTGTTGACCAGGATGTCCACGCGGCCAAAGGTGTCGGCCGCGAACTTCATCATGGCTTCGATCTCAGAGGCATTGCTCATGTCGGCGCCATGGTGAACCACCTTGACGCCCAGTGCGGCAATTTCGGCCTTGGGGCCTTCGGCATCGCCAAAGCCGTTGAGCACAATATTGGCGCCTTGTTTGGCCAAAGACTTGGCAATGCCCAGACCAATACCGCTGGTCGAGCCGGTGACCAACGCTGTTTTACCTTGCAACATGATGTCCACTCCGAAAGATGAATTAGGATGATCAAAAAACCCATTATGGCGCTGCCAAAGCTCTGTTAGAGCCGCAGCGCTTTTTGATTGTTACCCTTTGTCATGACCGCCACGATGCCTGCGCACTCCCGACCTCAACTTGAATTTGTGGCCTGTCCCCATCCCGAAGGCGAGCACTGCATGGCTTTTTGGCGCTGGGGTGACACGCAAGCGGCCCATGTGGTGGTGTGTGTGCATGGCCTGACGCGTCAGGGCCGGGATTTTGACCGACTGGCCCAGGCCTTGGTCGCCCAAAGCCCGCATCCCGTGCAGGTCATTTGCCCCGATGTGGTGGGGCGTGGCCGCAGCGATTGGCTGGCTGACCCTGCCGGCTACCAGATGGCGCAATATGCCGCCGACATGCTGGCCTTGCTGGCCCAGGTCCAAAAGCAAATGGGTCCAGAAAACCCCCTGCAAACCTTGGATTGGGTGGGCACCAGCATGGGCGGGCTGATCGGCATGGTGCTGGCGGGGCAGGCTGGTTTGCCGCTGCCTGTGCCGATTCGCCGTCTGGTGCTGAACGATGTGGGGCCAGCCATCGTCTGGGGCTCGGTGCAGCGCATGCAAACCTATGTGGGCCAATACGGCCAGTACCGCGATCTGGATGAGGCGGCTGCCGCTTTGTGGGCCTTGTCAACCGGTTTTGGGCCCGTGCCTGCCGATGTGTGGCGCGAGATGTCTGCGCACATGCTGCGCCCCGGCACCGACGGCGCCGTGACCTTGCATTACGACCCGGCCATTGGCGTGCCGGTGCGGGCCCTGACACCCGAAGCGGCCGCGGCGGGTGAAGCCCTGTTGTGGGCTTTGTACGACCAGATTCAGGCCAAAACTTTGCTCATCCGCGGGCAAGACTCTGACTTGCTCACCCCCGAAACCGCCACCGCCATGACCGAGCGCGGCCCCCGCGCCCAGCTGGACACTTGGCCGGGTTTTGGCCATGCCCCCACCTTGACTGGCGATGCCCAAATTGCGGTGGTGGCCAAGCTCTTGCTGGGCGATTGAGTCCATGGGCAGCCCCACTTCCAGCCATTCGGCCAGGCCGATGTCGGCCTCCAGCCGTATGCATGCCGCGCATCTTCCGCCCGTCATGCTGGCCACGGCCGATGCCGCCGAAAGTGCCCAACACGGCGAAACCCTGGCCAAAGCCCGCGCTTTTGCCGAGCCGTTGATCGCGGGCGAAACGCTGGACACGGGCGAAAACATCCTGGCGCATGCCGAGGCTGTGGCCGCGATCTTGGCCGGCATTGGCGGTTCGGTGGCCATGCAGGCGGCCAGTTACTTGGTTTATGCCTGCCCGCACCTGAACAAGCCCGAAGAAGTGATGGCCAAGGCCTTTGGTCTGCCGCTGGCGCAACTGGCCATGCAAACCCACCAGTTGGTGCTGGTGCAGCGCATGTCCCGGGCGGCCGAGGCCCACACCCGGGGGACTGACAACGCACCGCTCAGCCCCCGCTTGCAGACAGAAAACGTGCGCAAGATGCTGCTGGCCTTCAGCCGCGACTTGCGGGTGGTCATGCTGCGCCTGGCCTCGCGCTTGCAAACCCTGCGCCACTTCGCCGCCACCAAATTGACCGTGCCCCCCGAGTTGGCCAGCGAATCCCTGCAGGTCTTTGCGCCCTTGGCCAACCGCTTGGGCATCTGGCAAATCAAATGGGAGATGGAAGACCTGTCCTTCCGTTTTTTGGAGCCTGTCACCTACAAGGACATTGCCCGGCTGCTGGATGAAAAACGCACCGAACGCGAACGTTACATGGTGGCCCTGCGCGAGCGACTGCAGCAAGCTTTGGCCAGCCAGGGCATTGCGGCCACGGTGGCGGGACGACCCAAACACATTTACAGCATCGTGCGCAAGATGCGGGGCAAGTTGCTGGCGTTTGACCGCGTGTTTGACATCCGTGCGCTGCGTGTGGTGGTGCCCAGCGTGGCCGATTGCTACCAAGTGCTCAGTTGGGTGCACGAACACTTTGCCCCCATTGCCGAAGAATTTGACGACTACATCGCCAAGCCCAAAGCCAACGGCTACCAATCGCTGCACACTGTGGTGCGCGACACCGATGGGGGCCCGATTGAGGTGCAGATCCGCACCCAGGCCATGCACGAGCACGCCGAAAACGGGGTGGCCGCACATTGGGCCTACAAGGAAGCCGGGGCCAAAGGCTACGCGGGGGTGTCGGCCACCAGCGAATACGACACCAAGATTGCCGTGCTGCGCCAGTTGCTGGCCTGGGAGCGCGACCTGTCAGGGGCTGCCCAAGCCAGTGCGCAAGGCAGTGGCCTGTTTGACGACCGCATCTATGTGCTGACGCCCGACGCCGCCGTGGTCGAGCTGCCGCAAGGCGCCACGCCCATCGACTTTGCCTACACCGTACACACCAACCTGGGCCACCGCTGCCGGGGTGCCAAAGTGGATGGGGCCATGGTGCCCCTGAACACCCCGCTTAGCAATGGCCAGACGGTGGAGATCACCGCCATCAAGGAGGGCGGGCCATCTCGTGACTGGCTCAACGCCGAGTTGGTCTTTTTGGCCAGCCCACGCGCACGCGCCAAAGTGCGGGCCTGGTTCAATGCGCAAGTCAGCGCCGAGACCATCGCCCGTGGCCGTGAGGCGGTCGAAAAATCCCTGCAGCGCCTGGGCCGCACCGCGATCCGCTTGGACGATTTGGCCAGCCAATTGGGCTTCAAATCGGCCGACGGCTTGTTTGAGGTGGTGGGCAAGGACGAGTACTCGCTGCGCAACATCGAGGTGTTGCTCAACCCCCCCGAGCCCGCGCTGGAGGCTGATGAGTACTTTCAGAAAAAGTTCAAGGGCGCAGTCACCCGCAAGTCGGCATCGGGCGTGCTGGTGGTGGGGGTGGACTCCTTGCTCACGCAACTCTCGCGCTGCTGCAAACCCGCGCCACCCGATGCGATCGGTGGCTTTGTCACCCGCGGCAAGGGCGTCAGCATCCACCGCCAAGACTGCAGCAACTTCCGCGAACTGGCTGCGCGCCACGGCGAGCGCGTGATCGATGTTCGCTGGGGCGAACACAAAGGCTCTGATGCCTCGGTTTACCCGGTCGATGTGGCGGTGGAAGCCTTTGACCGGCAAGGCTTGCTGCGCGACATCTCCGAAGTTTTTGCCAAAGAGAAGATGAACGTGATCGGCGTGCAGACCCAGTCGGTCAAGGGCACGGCCTGGATGACCTTCACGGTGGAAATTGGCGATGCGGGCACTTTGAACAAAGTTCTGGGCAGCGTGCGCGGCGTCAAAGGGGTGAGGGCGGCCCGCAGGCGGTAAGCACCCGTAATTGAAACGCCGCCCAAATGGGGGGTTTTTCTCGCTATAATTCAAGGCTTAGCAGGCGCGTAGCTCAGTTGGTTAGAGCACCACCTTGACATGGTGGGGGTCGCTAGTTCGAATCTAGTCGCGCCTACCAAATTCGGTAGGAAAATCAAGCACTTGGCGGAAACGCCCGGTGCTTTTTTTTTGGCCGCACGGAATCCAAACGGGAAACTGCTTTTAAATCGATGTCCTGTTCGGCCGTAATTTGACCCCCGAAAACACTTTGTTGTTCAGCATCTGGCCGTCTGGGTTGTTGCCGATCGCACGGTGCAGTTTTGCATGCGCAACAAAATCTATATGAGTTACCGGTAGTGACTTCGTGTGGAATGAATTTATGATAAGCACCAGCGAGCGCATCAAAGACGCCAAGTCACGCTGGCGCGCTAGGACCGATTTTCTCTGCCGGACTGAACTGCGGACGGCTTCAGGGTATCGGCAACGCGACACCGATCGCGATCGTCAGGAGACCAGGCAATGAAACATCCGAACAAGCTGCAAGAAACAACGGCGGTATCCGCTTCATCCACGTCATCTGCCGCCGACACGGTCAGCGCGGCCGACGAGACGCAAGAAGCGCATGCTGCCGCGATGCAGTCCTACCTGCGCGACGGCGAGGCCCGGGCTTTCGCGCTCGGCAACCGTGGCCCCATTCGCCGCACCGCGGACGGCCGAATCCACCCCAATATTCTCGACGCCTACTGGCGCTGCGGCTTCTACGTGCTTGAAGGCGTGCTGGGCCCGGAGGAATTGGCCGACATCGAGGCCGACCTGCGCGACAACGTGCTCGGCCGGTTGCCCGTCCATCGCGGCGCCGCGGTGGATGCCCTGGGGCGGCCCGCGCTGGCGGTCGACAACACTGCACCGACCCTGTTCTGGTCGAAGCCCCTGGCCGATCCGTTTGGCGGCACCGCGCTTGCCGGGGGCCGCCATCCGGTGAAGATGCATGAACCGACGGCGGCAGCTGGTGCACCCGACGAGATCGTCTACTTGATCCTCGGCTCGCTGCAGTTCTCCGAGACACATCTTCGGGTCTACGGGCATCCCGACCTGCTCGCCGTGGCAGCCGCGGTCAACGGCGACGACTTCGTGCCCTTCAACGAGGCGCTGTTCATCAAGGAGCCCGGCCTGGGCGCATCGGTGGCCTGGCACCGTGACGGCCTCACCCACTGGGACAGCCCCGATTGGGACGCCGGCTCGCACGGCTTCAACTTCATGGCGCAGGTCTACGGCTGCACGCCCGCCAACGGCGTGTGGGTGGTGCCCGGGTCGCACGCCCAGCGCCGCGTCGACATCAAGGCGATGGTGGCGCGGGCCGGCTCCGACCGGTTGCCCGAGGCGGTACCGATCATCTGCCAGCCCGGAGACGTGGCGATCACCAACCGGCAGGCGGTGCACGGCTCGTTCGCCAACACAAGCCCCGACTGGCGGATCACGCTCAACCTTGGCTTTCACCGGCGACGCTCGGTGCTCGGCGTGATGGGCGGCGGCATCCATGCGACGCCGGCGGTGTTCGACGACGCCCGCATCCGCGAGCGGGCCCGCGCTATCGGCTACGGTATCGACGCCCGGCGGCAGCGCTTCACACAGGAGACGCCCTTCGTCTATCGGCCGCACGCCGAATCTGGCGAGCGTTTCAGCTGGGACGAGACCGTGCGCGCGACGATGAAGGACTACAACCGGCTGGACCTGAGCATCTGAGCGCTGAACCAAGTCTTCGTCGCTTTCTTTGAAGGCGTTTTTGAGGTTTAGGAGCGAGACCATCAGGCGGGTGGGCAAGCGGGGACTGTTGCCGCTGACCGAAAACCGACTATCTTGGGTGCCATCGTGCTGTGCATGGTGGAACTGCGCAGCGGGTCATTGACCCCATTTGGTTTCTTGGGCTTTGATGGCCAAAGGCTTTGGCAGGCTGTAGCCGGTGCCATGGTCGGTTTTGATCTCCAGCCGATCGACTGGGAACTTGGCCAATTTGCTGCGCAATCGGCTGACGATGACTTCCAATCGCGCTTTGGCCTGTTTGTCGCTCAATCCGGTGTGGCCCATTTTGTCGGTCAACAGCTCATAGGTGCACAGGCCATTGACCGTAGACAAGGTTTCCAGCAGCAAACATTCACTGGGTGTCAGGCTGAGCATGTCCAATTTTGGCGAGAGCAAGCGCTGGTCTTTGATGTGCAAGGTCCAAGGTTGGTCAGGCAGCGGCGCAACCGCTGGTGCACAAAATTGCGAGCGCCGGCGCAAGTTGCGCACCACCGCCAGCAACTCTTCAGCCCGCGTGGGCTTGGTCAGGTAAATATCGGCGCCCGCCACATAACCTTCGGTGCGGTCAATGCCCATGACTCGGGCCGTGAGCATCACAATGCCAATGCGCGGATGGGTGCTGCGCAACCACTTGCACAGGCTGATACCGTCTTCACCGGGCAAGTTCAAGTCAAGCACCACAATGTCGGGCGCTTGCTGCGCCATGCAAGCCCGCAGGCTCTCGCCGTCGTCGGCACAGCGCACAGACCAGCCCGCGGCATGAAGCACGACAGACAATTCTCCGCTCAGTCGCAGGTTGTCGTCGACCACCAGCAGATCACCCAGCGGGGCATTGGCGGCATCAGTTTTCATTTGCATGGCAAAACCAGTGTGAAACTGATTTTTTGTGATTGGATTTGCATCACCACTTCGGTGCCCAAAGCGTGTGCCAAGGATTGGGAAAGCCACAGGCCAAGTCCTGCGCCTGATTGGTTGCGCGCAGATTCAGCCCGGTAAAAGCGCTCAAACGCCAAATCGGGCGAGGGCGTACCGGCTTCGCCCACTTCGTTGGACACGCAAAACGACACCATGGGCGCTTGTCCGTCGCGCTGCACCGCTTGCACAGCCAGCTCGACCAAGGTGTCGGGTGGTGAGTATTTGAGTGCATTGGTCAGCAAGTTGCTGAAAATGATCTTCAGATAATGCATGTCTGATACCAGAACCGTCTCACTTGTAATGCCCTGCACCAAGATATAAATCCGATCGCTGCGGTGCGTCGCTTTGAGGGCCGCCATCAAATCGTTCAGCGTGAAGGCCCCGATGCGCATGGGCAACTGGCCTTGCTCAAAACCGTCCATTTCAGAGCAGCGGTCAATGATGGCGTCGATCTCTTGCAGCGACTGCTCGATGGCCGCCGACCGTTGTTGCAAAGGGTCATCTTGACCGATGCGCGCCTTGATGCCCGACAGCGCCAAGTGGCTCACGGCCAGTGGGTTTTTGAGTTCATGTGCCAGCATGGCGGTGAACTTGCGTTGACGCTCCAGGCGTTTGCTCTCCAAATCCAAGCTTTCTTGGGACAACTGCAGTTCATTTTGGATAACGTGAAGTTGATTGGCTTTGAGGCGCTCATAAAACCAAGTGGCCAAGCCCATGATCACCAAAAGCGGGACCGTCCTGCTGAGGACGTTTTGGATAAACAAATCCGATGTCAACTCGACAGCATGTCCACCCAAAACCCCCCCGGACTTCCAAGACACCGCCACAAACATCGCAGATGACAACGACAAGACGCCAAATGCCACTTTATTGGAAAGCTGTCGCAGGGTGCGGGGGTCCCGAATCGCGGCTGTCAGCAGAAAAGCAAAAAAGATCGGGGGGCCGCATCGCCAAGCCAACATGCTCAAATTGGAGGCTGCGCTGGGCTCAAAAAAGGCATAAACGACCATGCCCAGCTGGAAAATAGACCACAACCACATCCAGCGCAGCCAGCCTTGCTCGGAGAAAAGCGTTGTCAAGAACACGGTGAAGATGCCCCCGGCGATGGCAACGTTGGCAATGATGATGGGCGTCGCTAGGCCCATGATCACAGCCAAAGACAAGTCCAACAGGGTGATGGCGAGGCCCGAGGTCAGCCAATGTTGGATTTGCGATAACACCAACAAGCTGCAGATCAAGGCGTTCAACAAGCTGAAATGGTGAAAAGTTCGCCACAACATGACCAGAAAAAATACCAGTGCCAACGTGCTGATGATGGTCGTCATGACGGCCATTTTCTTGTCGTGCAAATTCAGTTCTTCTTTGCTCCCCACAAAAGCAATCACCGCTGCGTTGTGGCGTGAATGGATTCTGAGATAGAAATCCTCACCCTGGCCCGCTGCCCCAAGTTCAGTCTTTGAAATGAAGTCTTGCGGCGTCAAGCTTCTCTCTCGCCATTGACCAGTGCCAGAGGGTGAGTACACAGACACGTTACCCAGATGGGGTGGTATGAGTTGCATCAACAGCGGCGCATCTGCACCATTGGCTTGCTCAATGTGCAGACGCAGCCACGCGACCTTGTCACCAATCGCCAATCGCTCCAGAGGGTTGAAAGGCTTGAAATCTTGTGTGCGTACGCTTTCAAAATCCAAGCGCCCGCTTTCATCCACAAAGAGGGTTCGCTGAACCTGAAAGCGCTGGGCTGACATGCCCTCTGTGGGCGCAGCACTTTGGGCCAAGGCACTCCCAAAAACAAGCATCACCAAGCACGCCCCAAGCAACCAGCGCCAGGCACTGGGTTGGTTGGTGGGTGAGTGAACCTTCAATCGAAACATGTCAGGCATCTTAGCGGCGGGGGCCTGCAAACCTTGCAGCGCACTGCAAGTTTTGGAGATATGCGACTGATAAAAACATCGAATTCTTCAAAAGCGCCCAAACTATGAACAACCATTGCACCCCAAGCCCAACGGCCCAACACCTCGGTTTTACAGACCGTTTGGCGGTGGCAACCCTGCTTTCTTTTAGCTTGTTTCCCGCCATTTCCGTGGCTCAAACACTGCCCAGTGCAAGCACCTTGCAGCAGCAAATCGAGCGTGACCAACAGGCCGACAAACAGCGTGTGCAGATCCAACAAGCCCCCAAGCCCACTGTAGAAGAACCGCTGCAGGGCCAGACCATCGTGGTCCAAGAATTCAAATTCAAGGGCAACACCTTGCTGAGCAGCGAAGCATTGAGCGCCGCACTGGCCCCGCTGCTGGGCCGCCCGCTTGACTTTGCGCGGCTGCAAAGTAGCCCGGTGTTGGTGGCTGACCTCTACCGCGACAAAGGCTGGGTGGTGCAAACCTTTTTGCCCGAGCAAAAAATCGACCAAGGCAGTGTGACCATTGAGATCGTCGAGGCGGTCTTTGGCCAAACCCTGGTGGCCGGCGATACAGCGACCCGGGTGCCCAAAGAAGACGTGTTGCAGATTTTTGCGCGCCAGCAACAAGTGGGCAAGTTCTTCAACATCCATGCGGTGGACCGCGCTTTGCTCTTGGCCGACGACCTGCCAGGCATCACCGTCTCGGGCGCATTGGCCCAAGGCGCGCAAGCGGGGCAAACCGATCTGGTCTTGCAACTGGCCGATGAGCCATGGCTCAACGCCAATGTCACGGCCGACAACACAGGCGCCGTTTCTACAGGCACCTCACGCGTCATGGCCGCGTTGAATCTGAACAGCCCCACCTTCAGGGGCGACGCCATGAGCCTCAATGCGATGGCGTCCAAAGGCACGCGCTACGCCCGATTGGCCTACGGCTTACCCCTGGGCACAGACGGCTGGCGCTTGGGGCTCAATGCTTCGCGCTTGGATTACGAGTTGATCACTGAACCCTACGCCAGCCAAAAACGGCAAGGCAACCCCACCCAAGGCGATGCCAGCACGGCCGGCCTGGAGCTGAGCTACCCCTGGTTGCGCAGCCGCAGTGTGAACCTGAACACCAGTTTGAGCGCCGAGAAAAAAACCTATGACAACATCGCCAGCGGTGTTTCTGCGTCGGCCTACCAAAGCACACCGGTGTCGCTGGCCTTGAGCGGCAACAGCTTTGACAGCCTGGGCCAAGGTGGCGCCAACGCGTTTTCTTTGACCTTGACGGCGGGCAAACTGAACCTGGACGGCTCGCCCACGCAGTCAAGCGATGCCAGCACCACCCAAACCGCGGGTGGCTACAAGAAGATCCGCTACGCCATCAGCCGACAGCAACAACTCGCCTCTGGCTTGTCGTTTTACGCCGCTTTCACTGGGCAGTTGGCCAACAAAAACCTGGACTCTTCAGAAAAGTTTTACCTCGGGGGCAGCAGCGGCGTGCGCGCCTACCCCAGCAGCGAAGGGGGCGGCACCTCGGGCCAGATGCTCACCCTGGAACTGCGTTGGCAAGTGGCCGACGGCTTGAGCCTGACGGGCTTTTATGACCATGGCCGCATCCGTGTGAACAAACTCAACGACTTTGAAGGCGCGTCCGCCCTGAACGCCTACGCGCTCAAGGGCGCTGGCCTGTCCTTGGGCTGGCGCAACAGTTCGGGCACCTCGGTGCAAACGACCTATGCCCGGCGCGTCGGGACCAACCCCAATGCCATCACCACCGAAGTCAATCGCGGTGCAGACCAAGACGGCACCTTGAAAACCAACCGCATCTGGATCACCGTCTCACAGGCGTTTTAAATCATGAACAGCAACTACAAACTGGTCTACAGCGAAATCCTCAACACCTGGGTGGCGGTCGCCGAGCACGTCAGTGCCCGCGGCAAAAAAAGCGCCCTGCGTTTGGTGACTGCAGCAGCGCTCATGGCCGGTGGTGCTGTGGGCACCGGTCCGTCCTTGGCGGCGCCGCCGCTCATCACGCCGCCTGCCGTTAACCAGTTGCCCACCGGCGCGCAAGTCGCTGCAGGCACCGTCAGCTTCAGCAAAACCCAAACCGCCACCGCCGCCAGCATGGCCGTGCAGCAAAGCTCCAACCAGGCCATCGTCAACTGGCAAAGCTTCAACGTGGGGGCCAACGCCAAGGTCAACATCACGCAGCCTAACAGCACCAGCGTGCTGCTCAACCGTGTGCAAAGCAGCGACCCCAGCCAGATCTTTGGGCAGATCAATGCCAACGGCCAAGTGCTCTTGCTCAACCCCAACGGCGTGTACTTTGCACCCGGCTCGCGGGTGGATGTGGGCAGCTTCACCGCCAGCACGCACAGCATCAGCGATGCAGACTTTTTAAACGGCAAACACCAGTTCAACCGCAACGGGGCCACTGGCAGCATCCTCAATGAAGGCCACATCACGTCAGGCCTGGGTGGCTACATAGCGCTGCTGGCGCCCGAGGTGCGCAACCTTGGCGTGGTGCTGGCCCAGATGGGCGGCACGGTGGCTTTGGCGGCGGGTGAAAGTTTTGAGCTGCAGTTCAACAGCAACAAGCAGTTGACCAATGTGCTGGTCACACCAGCCACCCTTCAAACCCTGGTGGACAACGGCCAAGCGGTGCAAGCCCCGGGCGGCTTGATCATCTTGTCGGCGCAAGCGGCCAGCGGATTGCTCGGCGGTGTGGTGAAAAACAGCGGATCGATATCGGCCACCGGCTTGGTGAACGACGGCGGCACCATCCGCCTGAGTGCCAGCCACAAGATTGAACTGGCGCAAACCAGCAGCATCAGCGCCGATGCGGCTCCCAACAGTGTAGGCAAGGGCGGGCGCATCGACATCATCACCGACTTGGGCAACGCCAGCGGCATCACGCAGGTGGACGGCACCATCAGCGCCAAGGGCGGAGAGCAGGGCGGTGATGGCGGGTTTGTGGATACGTCTGCAGCGACTTTGAACGTGGCCGACACGGCCCGCGTCAGTACGCTGGCGCCCCAAGGGCAAGCCGGCAACTGGCTGCTAGACCCCTACGACTTCACCATCAGCGCAAACGGCGGCAACATCACCGGGGCCGCGCTGACGACCGCGTTGGCTAACGGCTCGGTGACCATCACCGCGCCCAATACCTGCGCGGGCATCACTTGCACGGTCACGTCCACGGGCACCATGGGTGATATCTACGTCATCGACGCGGTGAGCTGGTCCGCCAACACCCTGACCTTGAACTCGGGCTACAACATTTATGTGGGCACCACGTCTGCCACCGGCTCGCTCACGGTCACGGGGACAGGCTCGCTGGCCTTGAACCCGAGCACCAGCACCATCACGGGCTACACCACGGGCGGCGCCGTGCTCATGGGCATGGCCAGCACGCCAACGGGCGGATTGAATACCGGATATTGGAATGGCACTGCCTTTAGCACCGGTGCTGCCACCGGATTCAATGGCCAGATCAATGTCAATTTGGCCTCTGGCGGAACCATCAAGATCAATAACAATACTTATACGGTGATCAACAGCGAAACTGACTTTCGAAATATGACCCTTAACAGTACCGCTGTGCGGTACATCTTGGGTAGCAACTTGGCTTTCACGACGTCTTATTCGCAAGCCGTTGTTGCCCCTGGAATCAGCACCCCATTTAAGGGTAATTTCAATGGTTTTGGCCATGAAATCAGTGGCTTGTCCATCAACAACTCAACAGCCTCATCCAATACAGGCTTGTTTGGCTATGCATCCGCAGAATCGACAAATATTTCCAATATCGGCGTTGCCGGAAGTATTACGACCACCAGTACGAACACAAACTCGCACACCGGTGGCTTGATAGGCCAACTGGGTGGAGACAGCTACGGCTCAGTTTTCAATGCCTATTCGACAACCGTCATCACTGCTGTGAATACCACCAATGAACGTTATGTGGGGGGTCTGATTGGCTATGCTGAATACGTGACGATTAAGAATGTCTCTGCTGCGGGTGCAGTCACTGCGAGCGGTGGCGTAGGTGGTTTGATCGGTAGAGCTGGAGAACGTGCCACAGTGTCCTATGCCAACGCATCGGGCGCAGTTACGGCTACTTCTGTGGCAAACGGAAACAATTCTGTGGGTGGCCTCATCGGATATATCAGAAACAGCGACATTTCCTATTCCTATGCAACCGGTGCAGTCAATGCCAACAATACTTTAACCAATAGCATTGGTGGCTTGGTAGGCAAACTGGATGGCGGCAGTATCACTTATTCGTATGCCGCTGGAAATGTGACCAATGCTGGTGGCGGGGATACCGGCGGCTTGGTAGGTCACTCAGCTCACGTTTCTCTGTATTCCAATGTTTATGCAACCGGTAACGTTCAAGCCTCAACGGCTACCGGATTTGTCGGCGGGTTGATAGCCAACATGTACAACAACGGTGGCGGAACAGTGTCCTATGCGTATGCATCTAACACGGTGACAGGGCCTGCATTTTCAAGCCAAAACTCAACAGGCGGCTTGATCGGGCAGATTGGAAATGGCTTGAATACGAACACGTACGCCAATGGCACGACACTGACCTATTTGTACTGGGACTCCAGCAAAAACCCAACAATCACAGGTGTTGGCTCACTTCTCAGAAATAACACCAATACGGCCTATGGGTCTGGTAGCACTGCATCTAATGTGTCCTCCATCACAACCGCCAACTTAAAGGCAGCCACTAATATCGCAGGCTTTACCTTTGGCAGTGCGGGCTTTGGCTATGCCGGTTCGGTGAACGGGGGGTTGCCGGTCCTGTGTACTGTGAGTTTGTGCACCAGTTTTGAATCATCCGTGGTCGCGGCCACCTACAACGGTGCTTCTGGGGGTTTGTGGTCTTTAAGCACCAATTGGCTGGGCGGCATTGCCCCCGTGGCAGGCTCGACGGTCAGCGAGGCGATCATCAACAGCGGTTCGACGGTGAATTTCGACACCGCCAATGTGGGCAGTCTTGGCTTTGATATTAGAAATGCCGGCACCATCTCGTTCACCGGATCAAGCGATGTCACTTTATCCGGCGTGATCAGCGGCGCGGGCAGTTTGACCATGGCGGGCAACGGCACGGTCACCCTGTCGGGTGCCAACACCTACACCGGCGGCACCACCATCTCTGCGGGCACTTTGCAATTGGGTGCGGGCGGGGCGACCGGCAGCATTGAGGGCAATGTGACCAACAACGCCACGCTGGCCTTCAACCGCAGTGATAACTTGACGTATGCAAACGTGATCAGCGGCACAGGGTCGGTGACCAAGATGGCAGCCAATACGTTGACTTTCACAGGCACCAACACTTACAGCGGTGGCACCTCCATCAGCACAGGCACGTTGAAAACGGGCAGCGCAACGGCATTGGGCACAGGTGCCATATCAGTGAGTAATGGTGCAGCGCTGGACCTCAATGGCATGACCATGACCAGCACCGGTGTGCTGACTTTGAATGGCACGGGTATCAGCAGTGGCGGCGCGTTGACGAACTCCAGCAGCACCGCCGGTACCTATGCGGGAAATATTACTTTGGGCATGGCCTCTTCTGTGGGCAGTTCCAGTGGCGACATCACCGCAAGTGGGGCAATCAGCGGTGCCCATGCCTTAACCAAGATAGGCACAGACACCTTAACGCTCTCAGGCACCAACACCTACAGTGGCGGCACCACCATCAATCTCGGCACATTGAAATTGGGCGCGGGCGGGGCGACCGGCAGCATTGAGGGCAATGTGACCAACAACGCCACGCTGGCCTTCAACCGCAGTGATAACTTGACGTATACAAACGTGATCAGCGGCACAGGGTCGGTGACCAAGTTGGCAGCCAATACGTTGACTTTCACAGGTGACAACACTTACAGCGGCGGCACCACCATTTCCGCTGGCACGCTGAAAACTGGCAGCGCAACGGCATTGGGCACAGGTGTCATATCAGTGAGTAATGGTGCAGCGCTGGACCTCAATGGCCAAACCATGACGAGCACAGGCGTGTTGACTCTTCGGGGTACAGGCGTCAGTGGTACGGGTGCTTTGCTCAACAGCGGTAGCACTGCGGCCACATACGCTGGCGCCTTGGCGTTGGGTGCCAACAGCAGCATCATGAGTGGTTCGACCACCACGTCGATCAACTTGACCAGCACCGACACACTGGCCGGTGGTGGTTTTACCCTGACCTTGGATGGTCCGGAGGTGTCGTCTGCTAACCATCTCTACAGCAGTATTGACAACACCACCGCCAAGATCATCAAGAACAGTTCGGTCTTTTGGACCTTTTATGGCAACAACACTTACTCTGGTGGAACAGACATCAATGGCGGCACCATCAGAGCGGGCAGCCCTACTGCGTTAGGTTCAGGCGCCATCACGGTGGCCTCTGGTGGATCCCTTGACCTCAGAGGTCAAACCATGACCAGCACAGGCACGCTCTCTTTAAATGGTACGGGTTACGCTAATTTGGGTGCGTTGCGCAACAGCAATGCCACCGCAGCCGCCTATGCTGGGCCGGTTGTCTTGACTGGCAACGCCAACGTCATTGCACAAACTGGCGCCATTCAATTGACCCATACCGGCACCATCACTGGCGCCACATTTGGACTGACACTGGGCGGTGACCAGGGTGGCAGCATCGCTGCCATCATTGGCACCACCACCGGCAGCCTGACCAAGCAGGACGGCGGCACTTGGATACTCGGCGGCGCCAACACATACTCCGGCGGCACCACCATCAGTGCAGGCACCCTCAAACTGGGCTCTGCCACGGCGGCCGGATCAGGTGCGATCGGTGTGGGCATTGGCGGGGCGCTGGACCTCAATGGCCAGACCCTCACCAGTACCGGCGCGCTCACCTTGAACAGCACGGGTGTGGCCAATGGCGGTGCACTGGTCAATTCCAGCAGCAGCGCAGGCACGTACGCCGGCGCCGTTACCCTCGCGTCTGACTCAAGCTACGGTGGCGTGGGTGCCATCACCTTCGGCTCGACGGTCAACAGCGCATCGTCTGCCGCTTATGCCTTGAGCAGCACCAGCGCAGGCAACCTGGTGTTCAACGCCGCTGTCGGCGCCAGCTACGCACTGTCTTCGCTGAGCACCGGCACCGGGACCACCACCTTGGGTGCCAACGTCACGACCGTCGGCGCGCAGACCTATGGCGGCCCGGTGGTGATCAAGAACAGCTCTGGCGTCACACTGGCCAACACCAACAGCGCCATCACCTTTGGCGCCACAGTGGACAGTCTCAGCGCCACCAGTTATGGGCTGACCTTGAGCAACGGAGGTGGGGCCACCACTTTCACGGGGGCCATCGGCGCGACCGAAGCCATCGGCGCACTGACCGTGAATGGCACAGGCACCATCACCCTTGGGGGCAACGTCAGCACCAAGGGCAATCAAAGTTATTTCGGTCCCGTGAGCATCGCTGCGGGCGTCACGATGACAGCCAACCCTTTAGCGGGTACATCCGGCATCATCACCAACGGCAACAACAACGACAGCTACTACGCATTTGGCGTCACGGGCTTGACCAGTTCGTCGATCATAGAAAGTAACCATTACATTGTCTCGGGCGGCAGCAGCTCGGCAGCCATCACATCGGCGACCAACAGTAAGCTTGGGATCATGTTTTACAACAACACCGGCACCATGAACGGTGCAGGTACTAACAACAATTGGTGTTGCATCAATTATCCGGTTTTGGTAGATGCCGGACAAAGCACACTGCTTAACAGCCTGACCGTTGTCACCCGAGGTGATGGCATGTCCAACAGGGTGCCCACGGCCGTCAGCGTTTACGGCTCCAATACGCCATTCACCAGCGCCAATAAATTCCATCCGAGTGGTACTAATTACTTCTCAAACTTATCAGTTCTCGGAACGGATTATCAGCAGAGCAACTTCAGCCTGATTGGCAGCAGCAGCCTCAGTTTCAGCAACGGCGGAACCTCCAGCCCCACCCTGAGCAACACCATTTCGTTTTCAAATTCAGCAACCTATCGTTATTACGAACTTGTATTTAACTCAAGCAACGGCGCTAACAATGGCGGCATGAATGTTGCAACCGGTATACACACCTCGTATGGAACCGGCTTTGCTCTCAATGCCATCAATATGTATGGCGCTGCTTTGACGCCCAGCACCATCACGTTCAACCAAGCAGCCACCGCCAGCGGTGCGTTAACAGTGAGCACCGGCACTTTGAATGCGACTTCTATTTCGGCAGGCGGAGCAATCAGTATCAGCAACTCGGGTGCTGCCACCTTGAGCGGCGCCATTGCTAACAACGGAGCCAATGCTGCCAGCTTGGTCAAATCGGGCGCGGGCACCTTGACCTTGTCGGGCACCAACACTTACACCGGTGGCACCACCGTTTCGGCCGGCACTTTGCAATTGGGCGCGGGCGGCGCGACCGGCAGCATTGAGGGCAATGTGACCAACAACGCCACGCTGGCCTTCAACCGCAGCGATGACTTGACGTATGCCAATGTGATCAGCGGAACAGGGTCGGTGACCAAGATGGCAGCCAATTCGCTGACTTTGACAGGTGACAACACTTACAGCGGCGGCACCTCCATTTCGGAAGGAACGGTGAAAGCTGGCAGCGCAACGGCATTGGGCACAGGTGCCATATCGGTGAGTGATAGCGCAGCGCTGGACCTCAATGGCCAAACCATGACGAGCACAGGCGTGTTGACTCTTCAGGGTACAGGGGTCAGCGCTACTGGTGCTTTGCTCAACAGTGGTAGCACTGCGGCCACTTACGCTGGCGCCTTGGCTTTGGGTGCCAACAGCAGCATCATGAGTGGTACGAGCATCACCTCGACGATCAGCTTGACCAATACCGACGCACTGGTCGGCGGTGGTTTTACCCTGACCTTGGGTGGTGTGTCGACTGCGGGTGGAGACAGTTTTCTTTACAGCGTCATTGACACCACCACCACCAGTGTCATCAAGAGTGGTAACGCAATCGCTTGGAACTTGTATGGCGCCAACACTTATTCAGGGGGGACCTCGGTCAATGGCGGTACTTTAAGGGCCGGCAGCTCCACTGCTCTGGGTTCAGGCGCTATCACGGTGGCCTCAGGTGGATCCTTTGACCTCAGAGGTCAAACCATGACCAGCACAGGCACCCTCACTTTAAATGGCACGGGTGTCTCGGAATTAGGTGCATTGCGCAACAGCAGTCCCACCGCAGCCACAGCCACATACGCTGGGCCAGTTGTCTTGGCGGGTATTACCAAAATCATCGCAGGCAGTGGCCCCATTCAATTGACCCATACCGGCACCATCACTGGCGCCACATTTGGACTGACACTGGGCGGCGCCCAGGGTGGCAGCATCGCCGCCATCATTGGCACCACCACCGGCAGCCTGACCAAGCAGGACAGCGGCACTTGGATACTCGGCGGCAACAACACCTACACCGGCGGCACCACCATCAACGCAGGCACCTTGGCCATTAGCCACGCCAACGGCTTGGGCACAACAGCTGGCGGCGTCACGGTGGCCAACGGCGCCACGCTCGACCTTCGAGGTGCTGCCGTGGGCGCTGAAGCCATCACGCTCCAAGGCGGCACCTTGGCCACCTCCACGGGCACCAGCAGTTTGTCGGGCGGTGTGACCATGACCGCCAACAGCTCCGTCAGTGTGGCGGGTACACAATTGACCTTGTCTGGCGTGGTGTCGGGCACTGGTTTCGGTCTGACCAAGACCGGCAGCGGCAGCTTGGTGCTGTCTGGCAACAACACCTACAGTGGAGAAACTGCTGTATCAGCTGGCACCTTGTCCATCAGCCATGCATCGGGTTTGGGCGGAACGGGCGCAGGCACATCTGTGGACAGTGGTGCCACACTGCTTTTCCCCGTGAGTGTCAACGTTGGCGCAGAAGCGATCACCTTGAATGGCGGCACACTTCGACTTCAATCAGGCACCACCAGCTTGTCTGGTCAAGTCACTTTGGGTGCCAACAGTTCCGTCAGTGTGGATTCAGGTGCGCAATTGACCTTGTCGGGCGTTGTCTCCGGCACAGACCGTGTCCTGACCAAGACTTCTCTCGGTACCTTGGTGCTGACAGGCACCAACACCTACAGTGGCGGCACCACCATCAATCTCGGCACATTGCAATTGGGTGCGGGCGGCGCGACCGGCAGCATAGAGGGCAATGTGAGCAACAGCGGCACGCTGGCCTTCAACCGCAGCGATGACGTGACGTATGCAGGCGCGATCAGCGGCACAGGGGCGGTGACCAAGATGGCAGCCAATACCCTGACTTTGTCGGGCACCAACACCTACACAGGTGGCACCACCATCAACGGCGGAAGTTTGAAAGACGGCGTGGCAGAACGGACAGACCCGTTCGGAAGTGGCACCATCACCATCAATTCTGGTGGCACCCTGGTTGGCGAACGCACAACATTCAGCAACAGCATGGTCATCTCCGGGGGCACAGTCAGAGACAACAATGGTTTTGGTGGCACCTACTCGGGAGCAGTGTCCCTGCTGGGTGATTTGTCGATCGCTGGCGCTAACAGCATTGGCTTCACGGGCGCGATCAGCGGGCCCGGCGGCATCAATAACATCGGCACAGTGACCACCAATCTGTTGGGCGCCAACACCTACAGCGGGTCCACGACCATCACCGCCGGCACAGTCAGAGTGGGCCCGACCAGCGCAGGAACCCTGGGTACAGGTAACGTCATCAACAATGCAACGCTTGAATTCAATCGGACCGATACACACAGTGTTTCAAACGTGATCAGTGGCAGTGGCAGTGTGACCAAATTAGGAACAGGTACGCTGATATTGACCGGTGCCAACTCCTATACCGGTGCCACCACCGTATCGGACGGCACCTTGGCCATCAGCCATGCCTCTGGTTTGGGCGGAACGGGCGCGGGCACATCTGTGGCCAACGGTGCTACGCTTGATTTGCGCGGCGCAGCTGTCGGCGCAGAGGCCATCACCCTCAACGGCGGCACTTTGACCGCCAGCACCGGCCCCAGCAGTTTGTCGGGTGCTGTCAACCTCACAAGCGCAAGTGTTTTGAGTGGCGCGGGCGCCTTGACACTGAGCGGTGCCATCACCAGCAACAGCAATGGCTTGGCCATCTTAGGGACCGGTGCTAAAACCCTCAGCAGCACCAGCAACACCCTCCACACCATCGCCACCGGCACTGGCGTGGGTGCGTTGAGTGTGGTGAACAACGCGGCCATGACCATTGGGCAGGTGACTGCTGGCGGCAGCACCTACAGCGGCATCAATTCCACAGACACGGTGTCGGTCATGACGCGTACAGGCGAGCTAACCGTGTCGCAAAACGTGGTCACTACCAGTGCCGCTACCAGCTACACCACACCGGCCTTGAGGCTCGGTGCGGGCAGCCTTACTGCAGCGGGCACCCCCACGGGTGGCGACGTGGTGCTCAGCGGCACACCCACGGTGAGTGTGGGCACAGGCGGTGTGGCCTTGATTTACTCGGGCTATGCGACCACAAGTGCTGCCCTTACCCTCAATGCCAGCTTTGCGCCCAAGCTGACTTACTACTCGATCAACACGGACAGCACCTACGTGCCTACGTCGTTTGCAGCGGCTTATTTCACCCTCTTCCGCGAGTCGCCCGCCACGCTTTACACCTTGTATTTGCCCAACCAGCGGTTCACCTACGGCACGCCCATCACATCGCTGAACTATTGCTATTCCACCAGTGCCAGCAACTGCTCGCCCGTCTCGGTGACAGGTGTCCCTTCCACCACACAAGTTGTAGCCGCTAGCGGTGCCCCGGACGTGGGAAGCTATCCCCTCCAGATCGCCCCGCCTGCGCCGGATGTGAGAGGGTACTTTTTTGTAGCGGGTAATGCGGTGAACATTGTGGTGGACCCCAAACCCGTCACCATTGCCAACACCGCCCAAACCACCACCTACGATGGCTTGAGCACTTACAGCAACCTGGCCAACGCCATGACTTACACCGTCAGCGGCCTGGTGGGGTACGACGCCGTGAGCTCGCTCACCCAAACCCCCAGCGGCAACGGCTTGGTGGCCAGCCAGGTGGCCAATGCGGGCAGTTTCACGGTCACGCCCGGCTCGGTGGTCTTGAGCACGGGTAAAACCAGTAATTACACCTTCAGCTACACGGCCGCCACGGCCACGGTAAACAAAGCCGACCTGAAGGTCACCGCCAAAGACGATGCCAAGTTCATCGGTGAAGCCGATGTCAGCGGGTTCGCTGGGGTCAGATACACGGGCTTTGTGGCAGGGCAGACGGCCAGCGTGCTCAGCGGCTCGGCCACCGTGGCTCGCAGCAACGCCAGCGTAGGCGCGGCGGGCACCTATGCCGGGGTGCTCAGTGCTGCGGACTCGACACTGTCGAGCAACAACTACAACCTGATCTACGAGGCGGGCAGCTACACCATCGTGCCTGCAGACCAGTTGCTCATTCGCCTGAACGATGCCAGCACCACCTACGGCACCGCGCCCAGCTACACCGTCAGTTCTGTGCAGTACAAGAGCAGCACCGGCAACGCGGTGGTGGACTTGACCAGCCGCGCGGCCATCAACACAGCCGCCTTTACTCTCACGGATGGCGCAGGTGGCAATACGGCTTTGAACTTGGGCCCGCAGTTGGCCAGCTTGAGCAGTGCCGGGCAAGTCGCTGCAGGCAGCTACCAAGTGGGTGCCAGCAGCATCACCAACACCAGTGCCAATTACAGCAACACGGTCAACATTGTGGGTTCGCTCGCGGTGGAACAAAAGACGCTGACGCCAACGGCCACTTCTGGCCTGAGCAAAAGCTACGACGGCACGACCAGCATGAGCAGCCTGGGCTTTGGCCTGTCCGGTGTGGTGGGCGCCGACGCGGTCAGGGCCACTGGCTTGGGCACCTATGCCGACGCGAACGCGGGCAATGCCAAGTCGTTCACAGTCTCGGGCATCGGCTTGGGCGGAACGGATGCGACCAACTACAAGTTGGCAGCCAACACGCTCAGCGCCACCAACGGGGTGGTCACCACAGCGCCTTTGTTGATCAAGGCCAACAACGACAGCAAGACCTATGACGCCAGCGCTTACGCGGCCACGGCAGGCGTGGCTTACAGCGGCTTTGTCAACGGCGAGACGGTCAGTGATTTAGGCGGCACGCTGGCTTTTGGTGGCACGGCCATTGGCGCGGTCAACGTTGGTAATTACGTGATCACGCCCAGTGGGCAGACCAGCAGCAACTACGCCATCAGCTTTGGCGATGGGGCGCTGAACATCAGCCCGGCGGATGTGCGCGTCAGCGCCACCAACGTGGCCCTGACGGGCACCGTGGGCAAGGAGTATGACGGCACCAACGTGGCCACGCTGACCTCTAGTAACTATCTGATCACCGGCTGGCAAGGCAGCGATGGCGCCAACATCACCCAAACCACGGGCACCTACGACAACGCCAATGCCGGCACCAACAAGTTGGTGAGTGTCACGCTGGCCAGCAGCGACTTCAGCGCCACCAACGGCACGCTGCTGAGCAACTACAACTTGCCCACAGCCGTTTCCGGCAATGTGGGCGTCATCAGCCCCAAGACCGTGACCGTGACCAATGCAGCGCGCAGCAATGTGTATGACGGCACAAGCTACGCTGCGCTGGCTTTGGGCACGACGTACAGCGTGAGCGCCATGGTGGGCCCTGACGCAGTGGCTTCGATCACCCAAACCCCGACCGGCTTGAGCGGTTCTGCTTCAGGCGCTGCGCAGGCGGGCACGTTCACCGTCACGCCCGGGGCAGCGGTCCTGAGCACGGGCACAGTCAGCAACTACAACTTCAATTACGTGGACAGCACCCACACGGTGACGCCTGCGCCGCTGGCCGTTGCCCTCACAGGTACCAGCAGCAAGGTCTATGACGGCACAACAGCTGCCGCTTTGACGGCAAGCAACTTTGTAGTCACAGGCTTTGTGAACTCAGAAGGCGCCAGTGTCAGCAAAACCAGTGGCACGCTGGACACCGCGAACGTTGGGAGCACCAAGGCCCTCACGACCACGCTCGGCAGCAGCGACTTTGCAGCGAGCAGCGGAACGCAGCTGAGCAACTACACACTGCCCACTTCGGCTAGCGGCAGCATTGGCGCTGTGACGCCTGCGCCATTGAGCGCTGCGCTCACAGGCACCAGCAGCAAGGTCTATGACGGAAGCACAGCTGCCACTTTGGCCACAGGTAACTTTGCTTTGACCGGCTTTGTCAACGCAGAGGGCGCCAGCGTCAGCAAAACCTCGGGCACCTTGGACACTGCCAACGTAGGCACCAGCAAGACCGTGACCGCGGCTTTGAGCAGCAGCGATTTTGCAGCGAGCAGCGGAACGCAGCTGAGCAACTACACACTGCCCACTTCGGCCAGCGGCAGCATTGGCGCTGTGACGCCTGCACCATTGAGCGCAGCGCTCACAGGCACCAGCAGCAAGGTTTACGACGGCGGTACGGCAGCCACGTTGGCCGCAGGTAACTTTGCGTTGACAGGCTTTGTCAACGCAGAGGGCGCCAGCGTCAGCAAAACCTCGGGCACCTTGGACACTGCCAACGTAGGCACCAGCAAGACCGTGACCGCGGCTTTGAGCAGCAGCGACTTTGCAGCGAGCAGCGGAACGCAGCTGAGCAACTACACACTGCCCACTTCGGCCAGCGGCAGCATTGGCGCTGTGACGCCTGCGCCTCTGACGGTGAGCGCGGCCAGTGCCAACAAAACCTACGATGGGACCGCTTACACGGGCGGCAACGGCGTGGCCTACAGCGGCTTTGTGAACAACGAGACGGCTGGCGTGCTGGGCGGCACTCTGGCCTACACGGGCTCAAGCCAGGGCGCGCGCAACGCAGGCAGCTATGTGATCAGGCCAGCGGGATTGACCAGCAGCAACTACGCGGTGAACTTCACAGATGGCAGTTTGTCGGTCGCCCCGGCGCCTTTGACGGTGACGGCAGTCACCAACACCAAGAGCTTTGATGGCAATGTCCAGGCGCAGGCCGTGCCTGTGGTGAGCGGTTTGAAGGGGCCCGATGCGGTGATCAATTTGAGTGAAGCTTATGCAGATGCCAACCCGGGCACTGGCAAAACCTTGAGCGTTCAGTCGGGCTACCAGATTGTGGACGGCAACAACGGCAAGAACTACTTGGTGAGCTTGGTGCCCAGCCAG
>NZ_CAMDLM010000004.1 GCF_945901735.1 Limnohabitans sp. Rim8 | reverse complement strand
GATCGCGGGCGGTCTCGCTCAGGCGACCGCCTTCGGGCGTGCCATACAGCAACACACAGGCCGAAGCCGCCGCGCCACGCCCCACCCGGCCGCGCAACTGGTGCAACTGAGACAGGCCAAAGCGCTCGGCGTGCTCAATCACCATCAGCGAGGCATTGGGCACATCCACCCCCACCTCGATCACCGTGGTGCTGACCAGCACACCCATCACACTGGCGGTGAAGAGTTCCATCACCGCTTTCTTTTCGGCCACGGGCATGCGCGAATGCAGCAAGCCCACCATCACCCCCGGCAGCGCCTCGCTCAGGTCGGCATGGGTCTCGGTGGCGTTGGTCAGGTCCAGCGCTTCGCTTTCTTCAATCAGCGGGCAGACCCAATACACCTGCCGGCCCTGTTGCAGCTGCGCGCCAATGCGCTCGACCACCTCGTGGCGGCGGTGGTCAGACACCACCCGGGTCACGATGGGCGTGCGGCCCGGGGGCAGCTCGTCAATGACCGAGACATCCAGATCGGCGTAATAGCTCATGGCCAGCGTGCGTGGAATCGGCGTGGCCGTCATCATCAGCATGTGCGGCTCCATGCCGGGGGCCTGCATCTTGCCGCGCAAGGCCAGGCGCTGGGCCACGCCAAAGCGGTGCTGCTCGTCAATGACCGCCAGCCCCAAGCACTTGAACTTGACGTGCTCTTGAATCACCGCATGCGTGCCCACCACCAACGCCGCCTCCCCCGATTCAATCAACGCCAGCATGGTGGCGCGCTCTTTCTTCTTTTGGCTGCCAATCAGCCAGGCCACCTTCACGCCCAGCGGCTCCAGCCAGCCCACCAGTTTTGCAAAATGCTGCGTGGCCAAAATCTCGGTCGGGGCCATCAAGGCGCATTGCCAGCCCGCGTCAATCGCCACCATGGCCGCCAGCGCCGCGACCACCGTTTTGCCCGCGCCCACATCGCCTTGCAGCAGGCGGTGCATGGGCACCGGGCGGCTCAGGTCTTGGGCAATTTCGCGGCCCACGCGCTGCTGGGCCTTCGTCAAGGCAAAAGGCAGAGCGGCCAGCAGTTGGTCGTGCAGAGCACCGCGCTTCATCTTCAAGGCCGGGGCGCGCAACAAATCGCGCTCGCGTTTGGCGGTGAGCTGCGACAACTGCTGCGCCAGCAACTCCTCGCATTTGAGGCGAACCCAGGCCGGGTGGCTGCGGTCCTCCAAAGCGGCCAGCGACACATCGGGCGTGGGGTGGTGCAAAAACTGCAGCGCATCGCGCAGCGACCAAGCGCCACGCGGATCGGGCCAAGGCACGCCCGGGGGCAGGGTTTCGCTCAAATCAGCATGGTTCAAGCCGGTGATCACGGCGCGGCGCAAATAGGCTTGAGCCAGCCCCGCCACGGTCGGGTACACCGGCGTCAGCGCCTCGGCCAGGTTGCCGCCTGCGGCCTTGAATGTGGGGTGCATCATGGTCAGCCCCATGAAGCCGCCCTTCACCTCGCCCCGCGCCCGGATGCGGTTGCCCACCGCCAGCGCCTTTTGGTGCGAGGGGTAAAAGCTGAAAAACCGCATCACGCAGGTGTCCGAGCCATCGTCTACGGTGACCAGCAGCTGCCTGCGCGGGCGCTGCGTGATCTCGCAGGCCGTCACGGTGGCCTCGATCTGCGCCGTGTCACCCTCACGCGCATCGCGCAGCTTCACGATGCGGGTCTCGTCCTCGTAACGCAGCGGCAAGTGCAGCGCCAGATCAATGTCGCGCTTGAGGCCAAGCTTGATCAGCGCCTTTTGCGGGGCGCTGAGCGTTTTGGCGGCAGGCGAGAGGGCTTTGTCGGGCATGGCCTGATTGTGCCGTGTGTGACCCGACGTGACACAGCGCAACGCATCCAGACAGGCGGTCTGGCAGAGTTTTTCAATTTTTTCGCCAAGCCGCATGTGCACTGAACGCCGCGGCCGTCATTTCGATATCGGCCCGAGGAATGTGGGCCTGGTGGGCGACATCGCGCCAAGTGCCCACGACATCCATCACCTCGTCCACGATGAACCGCCCTTGCGCGGCCGTCAAGCCATAAAACGCGGCAGTGCTCAACGCGGTGCGCAAGTCAGGACGATTGTCCCTATCGTCAATGTTCAGCACATGCTCGGCTTTGTCGATGTTCGGGTTGACATCAAATGCGGGTGCCAGTCGCCAGCCCGTTGAGCTCAGCACAAAGCCATGATTGCGCAAATGGTCGTCCCGATTGCCTACTGCCACATTAAAAACCACGCGCCTGAACAGCTGAGCCAGATCTGATTGAACAGTCGCTGCATCGCCACTGGCCCGCAGAAACTGCGCCAGTTCCAGATAACTGCAGCCCTCGCTTTGGTCCTTTCGCAGCAGCGTCATGGCCGACGCATAAAACCGCCGCTGACCACCGTCACGGTCGAAGCGCTGCACACAAAAAGTATGAAACTCACCACCCAAGCGCAACAGCTTTGCAGCAGGGACATCGATGCCTGCACGTTGGGCCATTTGATGCGTGGCGAACTCCCAAGCCCCGACATCACGGTCATCGTCACGCGCCGGGAATTTGCCGATCCAAAGAGAACCGTCCAGCTCTGTGAAGTTGGCCTTGGGACGGGCACCCCCCAATGAAGCACCCGCTGCCACCAGAACGGTTAACCATTTGCGCAAAGCATCGAGATCGTCAATGCGCTTTTGAGTCAGTTGCCAAGCCACCAGCTCCAGTTCGCGCAGCGTGGTCACGGGTGGCGCTGCAAAAGCATCGTTGTCCAAAAACGCTTGCGTGCCGGATGGGCGAAACCGCAACGCCCCCTGCCGCGTGACATCCTGCACGCCGATCAGGAAATCCCAGGCATAAAGTGTTTTGGCTGGGCGCTTTTGATCCTTGGCTTGCAAGGCCTCGCGCCGTTTCATCAGCGTCTGTCCCCAGCGGTCGGGGGATGAGTCGAGAAACACGCCAAAGTTACCCAGCTCAGGCTTGGGGAAAAACGGGTGCGCGTCCAAAGACAAATCGGAGTCCAGCGCAAAAGCCCTCGGGTCGTTCAGCCAAGCTTTGTCGTAATGAAAGCGAATCTGCCCTCGGTCATGCGCCAGATGGCCCACCAGACAAGCGGGCCCCAAATCGCAGTCCAACCAGACCTCTAGCCCATCGAATTGCCCCGTCATGGCATCACCTCAGAAGTGCTGTCGACGGTCATTGTTGACTGCACGTTTGCCCGGCGCTGGCGTCGCTCTGCAGGCGATGGGGCCAAGGCCAAATCCTGCAGTTTGCGCCCCACCTTGTCGTCGGCGGCCAAGGCGTTGAAATCGGCCTGAAGGCCCAGCACCGCCAGCACACGCAGATAAGTGCCCAAGGTGGCACCCGCATCGCCGGCTTCGACCTTGTAAACCGAAGTGCGCGACATGCCTGCCCGCTGCGCCACCACGGCCGTACTCAGTTTGCGGCGCAAACGGGCCAACCGCAGGCGCTCGCCCAAGGCGATGAGCAGCGTTTGCTCTTGTGGGAAAACAATGGGTGGTTTGCTCGACATTTCGCCATTATGGACAAAAATAACTGATATTGTCCATTTTGAACTAGATTCGAGCCACGCTGCAACTTCAGCGAAGGCAACGCGCTGCGGGTGGGGATTATCGATATTTGATCGATAAAAGCCATCATGTCGTCAAAATGCTGTTTTAGCGACATGATAGGGTTGACGTGTACTCGTCAAGAACATGACGGCGCTCTCATGTACGAAAAATTGAATTATTGCGACACGCTTACTTGACGTGTTGCTCTTGAGAACATATTCTTCGAACATGTTTCAATAATTGATTTTCAAGTACATGTACGACATCGAAACCGTTTGGCAGCCAGACCGGGCGCATAACCAGTTACCGACACTGCCTCCGGGGAATGACCTGGAAAGCAAAGTTGTGCTGCGTGCCTGCATTGCGGCCCGCGCTGCATTGGCCGAGTTGAAACAAGCCGCCGAGCTGATCCCCAACCAAACGATGCTTATCAACACCATTCCGCTGTTGGAAGCCAAAGACAGCTCGGAAATCGAGAACATCGTCACCACCACCGACCAGCTGTTCCAACACGTGGATGGTGATGGGCAAGCGGATCACGCCACCAAAGAAGCCTTGCGTTACCGAACCGCACTGCACCATGGCTATCGGTCACTCCAATCCAGGCCACTGTGCACGGCCACTGCGGTCGAGGTGTGTCGCACCCTCAAAGGTGCAGACATGGACATCCGGCGAACATCCGGCACCCAACTGGCCAACGACCGGACGGGAGAGGTGATCTACACACCGCCGGAAGGGGAAGACCGGTTGCGGACCCTGCTGGCCAACTGGGAACGGTTTCTGCACAACGAAACCGAACTGGACCCATTGATACGAATGGCCGTTGGGCATTACCAATTTGAAGCCATTCACCCCTTCACGGATGGCAACGGGCGCACAGGCCGTGTCATCAACATCCTGTTTCTGATCCAGCAAGAGCTGCTGAACCTGCCCATCCTCTATTTGAGTCGGCACATCATCGCGAACAAAGCCGACTATTACCGCCTTTTGCTGGAAGTCACGCGCGACCAGGCTTGGGAGCCGTGGGTCTTGTTCATGCTCAAGGCGGTGGAAGAAACATCGCGATGGACCACCGGAAAGATCGCGGCCATCCGGCAGTTGGCCGAGCACACCACCGAACACGTACGGCTGAGCTTGCCCAAAATCTACAGCCGCGAGCTGGTGGATGTGATCTTTGAGCAGCCCTACTGCCGAATTGGCAACCTCGTGGACAAGCAGATCGGGCAACGGCAAGCTGCATCGCGGTATTTGAAAGAGCTCGTGGCCTTGGGCGTGCTGCGCGAGATGAGCTATGGGAAAGAAAAGCTCTTCATTCACCCCAAACTGATGCAATTGCTCAGTCGGGACAGCAACGAGTTTCAGTTTTATGAAACTTTCTGAACCCGGCGTACCGCCTGATGGCTTTCATCCGGTTCGAAAAGCAGATCTTGTACATCAAGGCAGTAATGACCCACCGGGAATACGACAAAGGAGCATGGAAATCATGAATGCAGCCATCAACGTGAAGCACCTGCTCCTAATTTGGGAGCAGTTCCGTGCCGCAACCGACATCACTCCCATCCGGGATGAAGCGCATTACGCGCGCATGACCGAGATGCTCGAAGCCCTGCTGGATGAAACCCAAGGCGAAGAAAAGCATCCCGCGATGGGCTTGGTCGACATCGTGGGCGATCTGATCGAGGACTATGAATCCAAGCAACACCCTCTACCCGACGTCACGGGTGTGCAAGCTCTGAAATTCCTGATGGAACAACACGGACTGAAGCAAAGCGAGCTGACCGAGATCGGCAGTCAGGGTGTCGTGTCCGAAATCCTGACGGGTAAGCGCGAACTCAACATTCGCCAAGTGCGAGCGCTCAGCGAACGGTTTGGCGTTTCCGCCGCGACCTTTGTGTGAAGGGCGTGGAACTCGGGCACCGCGACACGCCATGAAGGCGAAACGAAAACTTTGGAGGCTATGAGAGACACCCACATGCCAGCCAAAAGGTGAACGCCATGAAGGACGAATACGATTTTTCTAATGCACAGTGTGGCAAGTTTTACAAGCCTGATTTGCGCCTGATTCCGCCTGTGCGCCTTGACCCGCAGGTGTTGGACTTCCTTGTCAATGCAGTCGTGTTGGTGGCCGTGCAATGGGTGTGAGCAGCGCTAACAAAGTGGCCTATATGAAATTTAAGGGCTTAGCCGCATCTGCTGAACGGCCCTTATTTCATAGTCGTCAATCAGCTTTTTGAAGTGCTTGTAAATTTCTGCCATCTTCACATTCAGCTGGATGCTGGCAAAACCTTCATCATTTTTGTCCAGAGGGATCACGCCGGTGACCACGCTCTTGAAGTGCTCGGGGTCTTTGTTTCGGATGGGTTGATAACGATCGATGCATGCAAAGATGTCGTCAAGGGTATAGCCGTGGTCTCTGGTGAGGACCATCAAATCGTAGAGGTCACGAGACTTCACGCGGTCATAGACAACGATGCTTTTCATGGAAAGCAGCCCATCGATGCCCAGCACATCAAAGCCTCCCTCTGAAACCTTCACCTTGGGCGCTGACTTCAGGTGCGCAATCTGCGCTTTGGGCCGATCGCTCTCGTTGCGTGAATGAAACGTGACCTTGGCGCCGTCAATCAGGTAGTCCTGAATGTAGTGATCCAGGTTTTCTGAGGTGTTGATTTTGAAGCCCAGCTTTTGTTCAGGTGTGATCAGGCTTTCAATCGTGCAGCCACCTTCAGCCAGCTCATCCAACAGTCCATCAAGGGCTTTGAAGGGCAATTTCTGGCCAAAGATATTGAAGTCCAGGTCTTCGCTGACCCGGTGTCCGATTTGCAATGCCAGTGCAGTGCCACCGACCAGCGTAAAGCCCGCCAGTCTGGGGTCGTTTTGGAGGCGAGCGAAATTCTTCTGAGTCGCCTCTGGCATGAATTCCAGTTTGAGCTTATGCATTCGCTTGCTCCTGTGCTGTTCGCAAGCCTTTGCTGATGTTGCCCAGCATTCGGGTCACACTGGCGCGGGTCTCGGGTTCATATGCGCGCCGCTTGAACACGCGTTGGACCTTGGGGACGCCGTAGTAAAAGCACAACCTAGCCACATCTTCGAACTTGTGCTTTTCAAGTACCTTGCCGATCAACACATCGTCTTTGATGTTGGGGTTTGACCAGTCATAAGCGCCCGATAAACCGATCTTGACGGACTTGCGTGGCGCGTTGGCTTGTGAAATGACAGTGCGCAGCCACGCCGGGACCAGCGCTGCGTAGTTATCCATTTCCCCTTCTGCCCAGTCACCCGTGGCACGCTGGATGTCAAGTGTTGTGAGGTCTTTGATGCCCCGGGTCCACAGTTCCAGCAAGACCCTGCCCTTGGGGCTGGCAGCAAGCTGGACTTTCCTTTGACTCATGCGGCGAAATTGCACGGTGTGCCCAGCGGCTTTGACCGTGCGCGTCAGGCCAGAAGTGGGCACCACCAGCAGATCATCTGCTCCTCCGGCTGGCGCAAGCCCTACTTGCTCCCCCGTCTTTTGAGCCAATGCATGGGCAATGGTTTGTGCGTCCACAACTTGGCCTGCTGTGACATACAGACCTCTGGCGACCCGTTCGATGATCCCTGCGCTCATCATCCGAAAGAGCGCTTGGTCCACGGCTGCGCGAGTCCCTACCGACAAAAAGTCTGCACTTGAGAAGACCGCCCCCAGAGGTTTGTCTGCCATGGCTTGCTTGATCATTTCAGATGTGCGCATGTCAGAAATTATTAACGTTTTTCAGCCAATGTCAATATTTTATCGCTGGCCATCGACCAACTGGCTAGGTCTGCTGACTCTGAAAATGGGCTCCCGTCAAGAGCACTTTGCCTTGTCTGCCAGCTTGTGCCGAGTGCGCGATGGCTTCTAGAACGTCGCTCAATTCATAAACTTTTTCTACATTCATGCGCAGCACGTTTTGCGCGGCCAACGCCATCAAGGCGGGGTAGACGGTCTTGGCCTTTTGGCGGTTGTCGGGGTTGCTGAACCAGTTGGCCAGCCAGAAGCCTTGAACATGGACATTCCGAAAAATCAGGTCGTGCGCAGAAATGCTGCACGGATCACCGCTCAGCAGGCCATAAAGAACCAAGCGGCCTTGCGGACTCAAGCTGGCGGCCAATGCCCGAGAGGCTTTTCCACCAATCGCGTCCAGGCCCAGCACGACAGGTTCACCCTGGGTTATTTGGCGCACGCTTTCCTGAAGTACATCAGGGTCTTGGCCGTCATCCACCAGCCAGTGACCGCCTTCTTCAGCAGCCACCGCCTCTGGCCTGCGCACGACATTGATCAACGGGATGCCCAAGTGCAACGCCAACTGCCGAGTGCATTGACCCACAGCCGAATTGGCGGCATTTTGAATGACCCATTGACCGGGCTGGAGGGTGACTTGGTGCTGCAGGAGCACCCAAGCCGTTGCCGGGTTGGCAGCCAGCATGGCTTGTTGCAGCACAGGGGCATGGGATGGCACCGGGACCAGTGAGCGCCTTTGAACCACTAGTTCGTCGGACCAGACACCGAATACGCCGATGGGCAGCACCCGTTCGCCGGCTTGCAAGTCCGCGACTTCGTTGCCCGTTTCGAGCACCACAGCAACCCCCTCATGGCCGGGCACGTAGGGCAGCTCGGGTTGATGGCCATACTGCCCATCCATTTGCAGCAGGTCAGCCGGGAGAATATTCATGGCCAGCATGCCAATGCGCACTTGCGTTGGCGCAAGGGGCGCGCGCTCATTCTCGCGAATGCGAATGCGCTCTGCCAACGGTCTGCCCGGCGATGTGCTGATGACCTCAATGGCATGGGGCAGGGGTGTTTCAGGGGATGGTTGGCGCATGGCTTGTGCGTTTTCTATCGGGCTTGAGAGTCGATGGGGCAGCGTCAAGTGGCTGTCGAGGCGGCTTCAGGGCTTGAGGGGCGCTGGTGGCTCTGCAATCGTGCGCTTGCGACTGACCACATCGTCCATCAGGGGTTGTGCCATGGGGTCGACCATGCAGTCGCAAAAAAGGGTGCGTTCTGCAGCCAGCCCGTCTGCATGACTCCAACGCGGGGCGTTCCTGACCAGTTTTTTGATGTTGGCACAGGCTCTGAACGGGACGGCCTCTATCTGGCTTGCAAGTCGCAGGGCTTCGGCCATCACGTCGTCGGTGCACGCGGAGACCAATCCCGCCGAAAGCAGCTCTTGGGGGCTGAACACCTTGGCGGTCAGCAGATTGAAAAGTGCGGGGCCAGTCCCAATCAGCGAGGCCATGGCTTGTGTGCCGCCTGCGCCAGGCAGCAGCCCCAAGTTCAGTTCGGGCAGTCCCAGTTGGTAATCGCCATTTTGTGCCAGTCGAATGTCACACCCTAGGGCCAGTTCAAAGCCACCGCCCATGGCGGTCCCGTTGAGGGCTGCAATGAAAATCAGGGGGCTGTTTTCGATGCGCTCGATGCAGTGGTGAATGACGCTTTTCGGGACAGGGCGCGCCACAGAAAACGATTTGCCGCGTTCAATCATGGCTTGGGAGCGTTTTTGAAGGATGGCCACGTCGTAATGCCGAACGAACATGCCGGGCTCTGCCCCTGTGATCACCACCACGCGTCCATCTTTCCAGGCCTCCAGCGTGTCCAGCGCTTGGGTCAGTTCGGACTCCATCGCCTCGTCCATGAAACCGTGAGGCGGGTTGAATAGACGCACGATGGCAGTGGTGCCTTGTTGGGTCAAGGACAGGCGTGAGCCTGTCCAGTCTGCTTGAGGGGTTTGCATGCAGGGGCTCCAGTCGAAATCAACAGGGATTCAAAAGTCTTGGCAATGGTGCTGATTGAGCTAAAAAATGTTTGTGACTGCTGCCAACCAACCACTTGTTTGGTCAATTTCATTCTGCTAAGCTTACCAGCATGAATGAGTTAATCAATACCGCAGTGGTGACCGGTGGCGCATCGGGTCTTGGCCAAGCGTTGGTGAGCAAGTTGAGCGCCAACGGTGTGAAGGTGACTGTTTTGGATCGGCATGACGGCCCCCGCCATGCATCCGTCCGGTATGTGATGTGTGATGTCACTTCGGAAGCTGAAGTGAAGAAGGCCTTGAGCGAGTCGGCCGAACAATTTGGGGCCGCTCGGTTGATCGTGAACTGCGCGGGTGTCGGCAAAAACGCCCGATTGCTTGGACGCAAGGGCGTTCACACCCTGGAGCTCTTTCGCGAAGTCATGGAGGTGAATGTGCTGGGCACATTCAATGTGCTGCGCCTGGCGGCCGAACAGTTGATCGACCTGCCTTTGACGGAAAACGGCCAAAGGGGCGTGATCATCAACATTTCCTCAATCGCCGCATTTGATGGGCAGATCGGGCAGGCGGCATATTCCGCTTCGAAGGCGGCGGTCGCTGGCATGACCTTGCCACTGGCCAGAGAGCTGGGAAAGCACGCCATACGCGTGGTCACCATTTGCCCCGGCGTTTTCATGACGCCCATGGTGGAGGCCCATGTCTCGCAGGATGTGCTCGATGGCTTGTTGCAAAACGCAGCGTGGCCCCAGCGCCCGGGCAAGCCAGAAGAGTTTGCAGACTTTGTCATGGCTGTTGCGGCCAACCCCATGGTCAATGGGGAAACCATTCGACTCGATGGCGGTCTCCGGATGCCCCCGCTATGAATCCAGCAGCGGCAGGCTTGACCGAATTGGCCGTGGTGAATTGGTCCATTCAGGGGGCCAACGTTCTGGTCGCTGAACTCAGGGGCTTGGATGGCGCTGAGCTTCCCAACTGGGAAGCCGGGGCGCACATCGACATCCAGGCGACCGATCGCATGGGGCATGAGGTGGTCAGGCAGTATTCCTTGTGCAGCCGCCACGGCGAGAAGCATTGGCGCATTGCGGTGTTGGGTGATGCCCATGGCAGTGGTGCATCGCTGAATCTTCAAAACGACATCAAGGCCGGACAAACGCTGCAAGCGCGTGGTCCACGCAACCTGTTTGCTTTGCCATCAGATGACCACCCGGTGGTGTTGGTTGCAGGCGGGATTGGTATCACCCCCATCTTGGCCATGGCCGAGACGCTCAGTGCGCAAAAAAGAAAATTTCGTCTTCACTACCATGCCCGAAGCCATGAGCGGGCAGCTTTCGTTGAGGAGCTCAAGTCCTCAAGCTACGCCAGCAACGTGACTTTTTCATTTGATGATGAGAACTCCTCAGGCATTGCACAAATTTTCTCTGATGCAGATGCGCATGCATGGCTTTATACCTGTGGCCCGGCAGGCTTCATGAATGCGGTGATGGGTGCTGCCAAAGCGGCAGGTGTGCAAGACACCAAAATGAGAAAAGAACTTTTTGGCGGATCGACAGAGCCAATTTCAGGAGGATCTGTAACTATGGATCAGGCATTCACCATCAAAATTCAATCAACGGGTGCCATGGTGGAGGTGCCCGTGGGCCAGACGGCAGTTCAGGCACTTGCAGCGGCGGGCATTGAGGTGCTGGTTTCTTGTGAACAGGGCCATTGCGGATCTTGTTTGACGCCGGTTTTGGAGGGCACGCCAGACCACCGTGATCAATTCATGTTGCCCGAAGAGCATGAAAAAAATGACGCTTTCACGCCCTGTTGCTCTCGTTCCTTAACCCGTTGTTTGGTGCTGGACCTATGACTGAACCCCTTGTCTATGATCCGTCCAACGAGGCGATCAGAACCAATCCCTTTCCTTTCTACGAGGCCTTGCAGGAAAGGGATCCGGTGCACTGGAGCCCGGCGATCAAGAGCTGGATCATCACGCGTTACGACGATGTCCGGCAGGTGGCCATGTCGTCCAACATGTCGTCGGATCGCTTGCGGCCTTTTTACGAGGCCTTGAAAGACGAGCGGCGCGACATTCTGTCTGGGGTGATGCGTTACCTCAATGAGTGGCTGGTGTTCAAGGCGCCGCCAGAACACACACGGCTTCGAAAGATGATGAATGTGGTGTTCTCGCTGCAGCTGATCCAGTCGCGAGAAGTCGCTATCCAAAAGACGGTGGCGCAATTGATGGAAAACATGGACCCATCGCGTGAGGTGGATTTCATGGAGAAAGTTGCCGTGCTGCTGCCCGCTTACGTCATTTTGGACATGATGGGTTTGCCGCGTGAAGACTTTGCTGAAATCAAGCAATGGTCTGACGATTTGCGTTTGTTCATTGGCACATCGCGCACAGAAGAAGACAAGTACAGAAAAGCCAGAGATGGTGCCGATCGCATGTCTTCTTATTTCCGTGACGTGATTGCACAAAGGCGCGCCTCTCCCGGCGACGATGTCATCACGGCCATGGTGAACGCCAAGGATGCGAATGGTGCGTTGAGCGAGGATGAGTTAGTGGCCATGTGCATGCTCGTGTTGTTTGGGGGGCATGAAACAACGACCAGCTTGCTGGGCAGTGCCGTGGTGGCACTGATTGAGCACCCGGAACAAAAGCAAAAACTGCATGATGAGCCCGCGCTGATTGATGCTGCCGTTGAAGAGTTTCTGCGCTACGACGGGCCCAGCAACAGCATTGCGCGCGTGGCTGCGGTAGATCATGAGTTGCATGGCAAAAAATTGGTGGCCGGTGACCGTGTGTTTGCAATGATCAATGCCGCCAACAGAGACCCGCGTCGATTTGATCGGCCGCATGAGTTGATTCTGGACCGCAGCCCCAATCGGCATTTGACCTTTGGGCAAGGCCTGCATTTTTGTCTTGGTGCGCCTTTGGCCAGGCTCGAGGCCAAGGTGTGCATCGGATCACTGGTGGCCCAATACCCTGCCATGCGTTTTGGCCAAGGCGAAGTGAAGTGGTTGGATGCCTTGGTGATGCGTGGCCCCACGCAGTTGCCCTTGGTGCTCAGTTAAACCGGTTTGATCTTTGGAGGTTCCTCATGAGCGATGTGTATGTGATTGGTGTTTCGTGCACGCCCTTTGGCAAGCAGGCCGACAAAACATTCAAGGACCTCACCCGAGACGCCTTCATGGGGCTGCTTTCTGATACGGGGGCCGATGTCGCCCAGCAAATTGAGCAAGCGTGGTTTGGCAATTGCGGCATGGGCACCTTTGGGCAACGCAATATCCGGGGTCAGGTGTGTTTTACCCCCTTGGTGCGCGAAGGCATCTTTCCGGAAAGGGTGCCACTCATCAACGTTGAAGGCGGCTGTGCGACGGCCTCCATGGCGTTTCATGGCGCGTACAAAGACATCCTTTCTGGCGAGTGTGATTTGTCGCTGGCCATGGGTGTGGAAAAAACATTTTTCCCGGGCGATCCTGAGCGCACCATGGAAATTTTTCAAGGGGGGATTGACCAGCTTGATCCGCACGAGTGGCAGGCGTATTACCTGAAGGCCGGCGAGCAATCGGGCAAACCGTTTGTGACCAACAGCGGCGGCGGAACCTTGTTCATGGACACCTATGCCATGCAGGCGGCCTATCACATGAAAACCTTCGGCACGACGCGTGAGCAGATCGCCTATGCGTCTTCCAAAAACCACGCCATGGGGGCTTTGAATCCGAATGCGCAGTACCGGTTCACCATCACGCCAGAGGAGGTGCTCCATGATCGGGAGATCAGTTGGCCCCTGACCCGCGCCATGTGTTCACCCGTGGGTGATGGGGCTGCGGCTGCGTTGCTTTGCTCGGAGCGTTTTTTGCGTGAATTGCCCCAGCGTGTTCAGGAGCGGGCCATTGCGGTCAATGCCAGCGTGTTGACCGGTGGCAAGTACCGCGACTTGGCCGAACCGGGCCTGTCGCACGTAGCCGCCAAACGGGCTTATGCAAAGGCAGGCCTGACGCCGTCAGACATCGACATTGCCGAGGTGCACGATGCGACATCGTTTTGTGAGATTTACCAGGCTGAAATGCTGGGATTTTGTGAAATAGGCCAGGGCGGCGCCTACGTGGCCAGCGGGGCTACTTCTTTGGGGGGCGACCTGCCGATCAATTTGTCAGGCGGGCTGGTGTCCAAAGGGCACCCGGTCGGTGCCACTGGGCTGTCCATGATTTATGAGCTGGTGACCCAATTGCGCGGCGAGGCCGGCAGCAGGCAATCTGAAGGCGCAAACATTGCACTGGCAGAAAATGGGGGAGGGGTGATTGGCTTCGATGAAGCCGCTTGTTCCATCACCATTCTCCAACGCCAAAATGGATGTCCGCGCGGCGGATGATGACCGCTTTGTTCAAGGATGGCGGGTCTCGGCGCTTTTCCTGAACAGAGAAAAAAGATGCTTGGCCACGGTGGCCGGAGCGTCACCACCTGGTTGGTACCACATGAGTGCGCCATTGAGAGCACCCAGAAGGCCCAAACGGAAGTAGCGCCTTTTGATGCCCGATGGCAAGTCAACGGCATCGGTCAGTTCGGAAAACACTTTTTCGTACTTGTCACGCTGCGCCACCAGGGCAGTGCGCATGCTGTCTGAGTAATTGGCGGACCAATCGGCCAGAACGGTGGCAGCGGGGCTTTCTCGCATGAGCAAGGCCTCAAGGTGCGCGATGCACGCCGCTTCCAGCCTTTGCCAAGGGTCGGTCAGGGGTTCGATGGCTTTTTCGACGTCGTTGACGAAACGATCCACCCCAGAGGCATAGACCGTGATGAAGAGTTCTTCCTTGGAGCCAAAGTGGTGGTAAATCGATCCATGCAAAATGCCAAATGCGGCCGATATATCCCGCATCGACGTGTTGGCATACCCCCGTTCACCGAACAGATGCGCTGCTTTCTCAATCAGCTCCGCCCTTCTGTCGCCAATAGCCCCCTCAGCCGTGTCTTTGGTCTTTGAGGGGGTGACACTGGCACTTTTCGGGGGCTTTATCGCTTTGGGGCTGGGTGTGGTGGTGGGTTTCATCTCGGTGTGCGCATGTGTTGTCAGGATGTTAAACGCTAAATTTTTAGTCCCTTGAGGCTGGGTGTGACTTCAGGTTTTGGCATTCACCCAGTAGGGCTCACGCAAGATCCGCTTCAAGACCTTTCCCAAAGCATTGCGCGGGAAGTCCGGGCGCGTTTCGATGTTGGAGAGTCTTTGGTGTTTGGCCAAGCGCTCGTTGCACCAAGACAGCATGGATGCTGAATCAAACACAACACCGGGCCTGAGGATGACCAAAGCCAATGGCGTTTCTCCCCAGCGCTCATGCGGTATGCCAATGACTGTGGCGTCCAGGACGTCGGCGTGTTGGCCCAAAATTTCTTCCAAATCTGCAGGAAAAACATTGAAGCCGCCGGAAATGATCATGTCCTTTTTACGGTCCACCAGTGTGAGGTAGCCGGCTTCATCTTGGCGTCCTATGTCGCCCGAGCGAATGAAGGTGCGCCTTCTTTCGTCCTGCCAAATCAGCGCGGCTGTTTCGGCAGATTTGCCGTGGTAGCCAGACATCATGCCTGGCCCGTAACCTGCGATTTCACCAATTTCTCCGGGGCCAAGCACCAGCCCTGATTCGTCCAGAATGCGCACTTCAAAGCCCAGGACGGGGATGCCCACGGTGTCAAATTTGTCGGCAGGCGCACCCGGTTTGAGCATCGTCGCAAAGCCTTCGCTGAAGCCATACAGTTCGATGAGTTTGTCACCCATGCGTTCGATGACTTGGCGTTTGGTTTCACGCCTGAGTGGCGAGCCTGCACACAGGATCACTTGCAGGGTGCTCAGGTCGTGCTGGCCCAGATCGGTCTGCAGCAGTGCAATGAACTGCGCAGGCACCATGAAGGTGTGGGTGATTTTTTCTTCCTCCACCAACTTTGAAAATGCCGTCGGCTCGAAAGCGGGCATCACCACGCAGGTGCCACCACTGAACAGAGCGGGCAGCATCATGAGCCATGTGCCATTGGAATAAAGTGAAGTGGTGGTCAGTGCACGGCTGCGGTCACTGAAGCGCATTTCTATGGCATTGGAAATGGCCCAATGCACTCTGGCCCGGTGGCTTTGCAGGATGCCTTTGGGAAGGCCGGTTGTGCCCGAGCTGTAGATGATGTTGAAGGCATCCTCAGAGCGGCAGACCACATTCGGGGTGTCCGTGGGCTGGGCATCGGTCAAGGCGCGGTAATCCATCCAACCCTCGGCCTGACCGTGCACAACGTAGCGCTGGCTGGCTTGAAGATGCAAAAGGTCATCTTGAAATGGCAGCAGACGTTCGATGAAGTCAGGGGTGGCAAAAGCTTGTTTGGCACCGCAATCGTTGATCAAGGAGGCCAGTTGCTGACCTGTCAGCAAACCCGAAAGCGGGACCACACAGCAGCCTGCTTTGACAACACCGAACATGACCTCGAGTATTTCTACCGAGTTGCCCATCATGACCACCACCCGGTCACCTCTCGAAGCGCCGGATGCCAAAAGGGCGTTGGCCACGCGGTTCATGTTGTCGTTGAAATCGCCCCAAGTGCGCCTGACTGAGCCGCACACCACCGCTTCTTGGTGTTTGCGAAACTTACCGTGGCTGCTGAAGATGTCAGGTATCGTGATCTCGGCATGGTCAAGGGATAACAAGGTTTTCTCCTTCGGTGAATTCATGGTAATTTGATTTGTCTTGGCAGATGGCTTGTCAGGTTGAAACACTTCATCCGTGGTTCACAGAACTTCTCTTGGAAACTTTATGTCGGTCAGCATGGAAACCAAAGCGCTTTCTTCTTTCAAGGTTCCGGTGGTTGCCGCGCCCATGTTTTTGGTCAGCGGTATCGAACTGGTGGTGGCAGCGGCCAACGCAGGCATTGTGGGATCTTTTCCAACGCTCAACGCCCGAACGCCCGCTTTGCTGGATGCCTGGCTGGCAGAAATCAAGGACCGAACACGCGGCGCGACTGGGCTTTGTGCGGCCAACCTGATCCTGCATCCCTCCAATGGAAGGCGGTATGACGATTTGGACATCGTGATCAACCACCGTGTTCCTTGGGTCATCACTTCTGTTGGGTCGCCCGTCAATGTGGTCGAGCGCGTTCATGCCTACGGCGGTCAGGTGTTGGCGGATGTGGCCACTGTCCGGCATGCCAGAAAAGCCATAGCGGCGGGCGTGGACATGCTGGTTCTTTTGACGGCAGGCGCAGGCGGCAATACAGGTTGGATCAACCCCTTTGCCTTCATCGAGGAGGTACGAGGCTTTTGGTCGGGCCCCTTGGCCGTTGCGGGTTGTTTGAGCACCGGGCGTCAAGTCAGAGCCATTCAAGTGGCGGGGGCTGACATGGCCTACATTGGAACGCCCTTCATCGCCACCCCCGAAAGCATGGCGTCGCCAGCGTACAAAGAGGCTTTGGCCAGTGCCGGTGCCGATGACATTGTGAAGACCGATGCGGTGACGGGCATCCCTGCCAACTTTTTGAAATCGTCCCTGCTGGCGCAAGGCATCATGCAAGCCGATGGCAGTTTGCTGCCCAAGGGGTCGAGCGATTTGGCCAGTTGGAAAACCGCGTGGAGTGCTGGCCAGGGTGTGGCCTCTGTGGGCGCGGTGGAGACAGTGGCCCGAAGGGTTGAAACATTGCACCAAGAGTGGCTTCAGGCCACTGAAGGTGTCGCCCGATAAACCACGGGTGCCATCTGTTCGGCGGCTCATATCGCCCTGTCTTTGCCCTGCCAGTAGCGCATTCGAAGTTCCCGTTTGAGCACTTTGCCCGTTGCGCTTCTGGGGAGGCTGTCTGTGAATTCCAGTGACTTGGGTGTACTGACCGATCCGATTTGCGCTTTCACCAAGTTCTGCAGTTCGACAGCGTTGACCACGCAGTTGGGCTTGAGTTCCAGCACGGCGTGTACCGATTCACCCCATTTGTCGTCTGGAATGCCAAAGACACAGGCCTCCTGTACAGCTGCATGCGTCATCAAAGCCTGTTCTACACCGGCAGAATAGATGTTGAAGCCGCCAGAGATGATCACGTCTTTTTTACGGTCCAAGAGAGTGATGCGGCCGTCTTGATCCATGGCACCCACGTCACCTGTGTGGTACCAGCCGAAACGGTGCACCAGAGCCGTTGCGGGTTCATCGTCCAGATAGGCGGCACGGCTGACCCAGTCGCGCAAGACGATTTCACCGGGCTCGCCTGTCTCGCACCATTGGCCATCTTCGCGCATGACCCGCGCTTGTCGGCTGATGGAGGGGGAGCCAATCGATCGCAAGACGTTCGCAGGTGCAGGTGTTGCGCCTTGCATGTGCTCGGTGGGTGACAAAGCGGTGATGGGACCGATGGCTTCTGCTTGACCATACATGTTCACCATGACGGGACCAAAAACCGACAGGGCCTGTTTCAGGGGTCCTTCGGCCATGGGCGCTGCGGCATAAACGAAATGTTCCAGCGTTGCGTAATCAAATGCGTTGATTTTTTCAGAGGCCAGCAGCATGTAAATCACGGTGGGTGGCAGAAAGAGGATTTGAATCTTTTCTTTCTGAATGGTCTGCAGGATTTCCAGCGGGTCCGCCTTGTCCAGTAACACATGCGTGGACCCGGTCATGGTGAGTGCGAAGATGAAGCTGCCCGCAAAATGGGTCATGGGCGCCACCACCAAATGCCGTTTGGCTTCGTGCGCGCGCATGGCAAACAGCATGTCGACGCTGGTCACGTAATTAGACAGGTGCGTGTGCAGAACACCTTTGGAGCTGCCTGTGGTTCCGCTGGTGGAATACAGCGTCCAAGGAGCCAAAGGATCGTTGGGCAGTTCTTTGGCCACCGAGCCAGCAGGCGCCATCCAATCCATGAGCGAAGGTAGGTCGCCATCTTGTTGGTCAAGACAACACCACTGAGACAGTGTTGGCAGTTCTGCTTTCACGTGCGCGGCAAGCGTGGCGACATGGCTGTGGTGCACCATGGCCGTGGGTTGGTGTTGCCGCAAAATGCTTGCATTCAAGACGGGGCTGTTTCTGACGTTGACAGGCACCAAGACCATGCCTGCGCGCCAGAGCCCGTACATGAAAATCAAGCCACGCCAATCGTTGGGGGACAAAAAGGCGACACGGGTGCCCGGCGCAATGCCCATGTGCTGGATTTTTGCAGCGATTCGATGGGACATCGCTACCGCCTCTTGGTAGCTCACGCAAATGCCGCCCTGCTGGACGAAGATGGCGTTAGGCGTTCTCAATCCCGCTTTGTCCAGCGCGTCTGTCGCCCTCATATTCTTCTCCTGATGTTCAGTCCATCAATTCGGGCAAGATGGTGGCGATGGCAGGGAAACCCATCAGCAATGCCAGCAATACCGCCTCCATGACGAGGAAGGGCATGACACCTGCAAACAATTGACGCGAATTGACGAGCCCCTTGCCCGATGACAAAACCGCAAACAAATTCAGACCCACGGGTGGCGTGATGGCGGCAATTTCAATGAGCTTGATGATGAGCACGCCAAACCAGATGCCATTGATGCCCAGGGACGTGGAAATGGGATAAAGAAAGGGCAGCGTGATGATCATCAATGACACGCTGTCTACGAAGCAGCCCAGGATCAAATACAGAATAACCACCAAGGCTATGAACACGAAGGCGCTCATCTCCAGGGTGACCACCAATGCTTTGAGGTCGCCGATGAAGCCGCTGATCAGCAGGAATCGACTGAACAAGAGACCGGCCATGACGATCAAGAAAAGTACAGCGGAGATGCGTGCACTTTCAATCAGACTTTCCCACAGCGCACCCTTGGGCAAACGCTTGGTCGACAGGGCAATCAGAAGAACACCGGTGGCGCCAACGGCACCTGCAGCTGAAGGCGGAAACGTGCCTGTGTAAATGCCGCCAACCACCAAACCAATCAGCAAAAAAACAGCCCAAGCTTTTGAAATGCCCTGCAGCTTTTGCTTCAAACTGAATCTTTCGCTGATCATCGGGGCCCATTCGGGTCTGTAGATCAGCATGATCCGAATGCCCACGATGTAGCCCACTGCGGTCATGACACCCGGCAAGATGCCAGCGATCAGCAGCTTGCCAATGGGTTCGCCCGTCAGCACGGCGAACAGCACCATGGCAATGGAGGGCGGAATCAGCCCTGCCAGAGTGCCAGCAGCAGCGACACAGCCAGCAGATACGCCTGGGTTGTAGCCATAGCGGATCATTTCTGGCAAAGCCATGCGCGTGAAGATGCTTGCCGCAACAGTTGTCGAGCCCGATATGGCTGCAAACATGGCTTGAGCCATCACAGTCGCCATCATCAGGCTGCCACGAATTCCACTGGTCAACTGAAAAGCAGCTTTGTACAGATCAGTGATGATCCCAGCTCGTGATGCCAATGTGCCCATCAAAACGAACAAGGGAACAACGACAAAGTTGTAGTCACTTGCAAATGCGTAGGGGAGGGACTGGATGGTGGACAACAGAAAAGTCGATCCAACAGCATAAAAGATGCCTGTGATGGCTACGGTACCCACTGCGTAAGCGACAGGGACACCCAAACCCAACAGGCAAAGCATGGCGACAAAACCGATCAGTCCCGTAGTCACTTGCTTTCCTTCAATGATGGGGACGTGAAAATTTGCTGAGCCAGTTGACCGATCAAGGTCAGAACGCAAAGACTTGCGCCAATGGGGCATGCCAACTTCCAGGGCCAAATTGGAAAACCAGAAGTGTCTGCCGAGACCTCAAAAATCATCACACTTTTGATGGCTTGATGCCAGAGTCCGTAGGTGATCAAACCAATGAACAAAAGGCCGCAAAGGGTGCCAAGAAGCGTGGTTGCTTTTTTGGTTTTATCCCCCATAAAAGATTCAAACAAATCCACTCGAATATGTTCATTGCCCCTTTGGACAGGACTGCAAGCCAAAAAAATGCTGCTGGCCAACAGCGTCCCGGACAATTCAACTTTGTACGACAAATAAAAGCCCAACACGTTGCCCATCACGATGTCTATCGCGCCAACGACCATCATGATGAAAACGGCACCAGCGCAGACCGCCAGTGCCGCTTTCTCTGTCCAATGAATCAATGCATTCATTTGACAGTCATATCAATTGCGCGAGTTTGCAAAGCTTTGAGCCGCTTTCCTTTGCAGTGGAATCAATTCTTTGATCTTCTCGCCCATGCCGTCTTTGGTGGACTTGTCGACCCAGATTTGGATCATGTCAGGCGAACGCGAGATGAAATTTTGCAGATCTTTCATCTGAACGATGCTGCCACCTGTGGCTTTGAATTTGTCCATCGCATCGGCTTCGACTTTGGGCAGAGCCGCCAGGTCTTTTTGCATGGCTTCTTGAGCCACTTGCGTGAACAAGGTCTGCACCGAGCGTGGCCATGCGTTGTAAGCCTTGGCGGGCACGTACATCTGGAAGGTTGTGAAGGAGCCCGTATTCAAGTCTGAAAGATATGGTGCCACTTTTTGCAAGTCTGAAAAAGGCGTCCATTCGATGGGGCCGAAGTTGCAATCGAGCGTTCCACGCTGCAGACCTTCCCGGATTTCGGTGGCTTGAACCCGCGTTGGCACCATGCCATAAGCCTCCATCCAAATGGGCACATAGGCGCCGCCAACCGCTCTGACTTTCAATCCTTTGAGGTCGGCGGAGGTGTTGACCGCCTTGTTGCAAAGCAGTTTGTAAGGGGAGGGAACTGTCCACTTGATGACTTTGAGGTTTTGAGCCTGGAGTTCATCGGTCACAGTTTTGGTCGCGTAGCTGGCACGTGCCAATTCGGAGCCTGTCTTCGCATCAGCGGATACCCTGTTGAGAAGACCGGCTGAAACAGAAGTTAATGGCAACTCAGAAGCATGAACTGCTTGAGCGAACACGCCGATGTCCACAGCGCCATTGCCCACCAAGTTTTTAATTTCTGTGAGGCCACCCAGCTGACCAGACCAGAAAATCTGAATTTTGATCTTTCCGCCAGATCGCTTTTCAATTTCTTCAGCAAACCACTTGTCCCATTCGGCACCCGGAAAGGTTTGTGCCAGAGGGTGTGCCATCTTCAATGACAAGGATGGGTAATCTTGGGCTTGCGAAGGTAGTGCAAGGGCAAGCGCAGCGCAGGTAACCAGAAAATGTTTCTTCATCGTTGACTCCTAGTCGTTTTTCAAAGTTGCCACATGGCGGAAATTGATGTGTGCCCCCTTCATGCTATCGATTGGAGTCCTGCAAAACAATCGTTTGGTTGTTGACTTTTTTAGGGGTTTACCCGCTCCCTCTTGTTTTCGAAACGCTTTGCCACCCAGTCATCCCTCTCAAGGCCACGCCATCAGCCCCCGCAACCCCACCCCATAACTTTCAAAACCCTGCTCAGCCCAGCGCAAGCTGCTGTCAATGTTGTCGTGCTGGTGGCCATGCACCGTCATGCGCACGCCCATGCGGCGAGCCAGTTCGTCCAGCTCATGGAATCCGTGTTCGTGGTAGCCGGGCGCTTCGTGGGTGATGAGGATGTCGGCTTGCAGTGCTGACAGTTGTTCGATGTCGTCGGGGTAGATGCTGGACCAGTGTTTCAGGGGCACGCTGCCTTGCCAGCGGTCTTGGCACAGGGTGATGCGGGCCTGTTCTTCGCGGTTGCGAAACTTGGGGGCTTGGGTGTTTTTGGGGTACCAAACGGCGCCACGAAACACGCCGCCCAGCCCGCTAATTCGCGTGCCGCAGGGCAGGGTGACCACACGGCCGTGCAGGTTGCGCTCGGCCAGTTCGCTGTGCCAGACGTTGGCAAAGTTGTCCGCGTGGTCGGTGTCGTGGTTGCCGTGGATGTACCAGACGCGTTCGCGGATGGCCGCCAGCTCGATGTGCAGCGGGCGTGCCGGCTCCAGGTCGCCCAGCAAGATGACGGCGCGGGCGTCGTTTTGCAGCGCCGCATCGATGATGTGCTGCCATTGGCCGTGCGGATCGCCGCAAAAGAGGATGGGGCCGTTCATGTGTGCAGCGCTTGGGGGTGGTCAGTGCTGAGCTGTCCAGGGGTTGATCACGGTGAGGCCTGCCGCTTCAAACGGGTTGGTGTCGCGCGTGGCCACCATGAAGCCATGGCGCTTGGCGGTGGCGGCGATGTAGCCGTCAGCCTTCGATATGGCTTTGCCTTGGGCGCGGGCTGCCGAAAGGATGTCCGAATAGGTTTGCGATGCGGCGACGTCAAAAGGCAGGATTCGGTCTGCAAACAAAGGCAGGATGCGTTGTTCCAAACCGTGGTGCAGGGTTTCTTTGCGTTTGCCCGCGGGCAGGGCCGCGATGCCAAAGCGCAATTCGGCCAGGCTGATGGCGGACAGGTAAAGGGTGGCTATGGATTGCGCATCAATCCACGCCAAAACGCCGGCGTCTGCTGACAGTTTCAGTGGCTCAGAGATGACGTGGGTGTCGAGCAAGATCATTCAAACCTCATGGGCTCAGCGGGTGTTTTGTCGCGCTCAAGATCCAAGTCAAAGCCGCCAGCTTGTTGGCCAATTTCGGCCAGCAGCGATCCCAGTTGGATTCGCCCCGCCGGGCGTGCGGCTTGTTCCAGAATGGCGCGCACTTCGGCCTCTGTGCTGCGCCCTGCCAATGAGGCGCGCAGTCGCAGGGCTCTGTGGGTTTCTTCGGGCAAGTTGCGGATGGTGATGGATGACACGGCCGAGTCTCCTTGAATCGGCCTGAATGATATCACTTTATTTATTTTGATATCAATTTTTGACTTCCTGACTGGCAACACCCGCATGGTCTGATAGTTTCACAGTCGGTGTTCATTAGGTAACACCCCGGCTATACTGAAGGCAACAGGAGCCATCACATGCCCACCTTTTCAGTCAAATTGGATGAACAGGCCCGTGCCAAGGTGCTGCTGGCCGCAAGTCAGCGCGGGGTCACGCCGCACGCGTTCATGGTGCAGGCCATCGAGTCGGCGGTCACCCGCTCAAACGAAGATGGCGCCTGGGTGGCCAAGGCCTTGCAGGTCAGGCAAAACTTGCTGCAAACCGGTATGGGTGTGGATGGGCAGGCCATGGCGGCATACCTCAAGGACAAGGTGCGCGGCATCGACAGCCAACGCCCGCCCGTGCAGGGCCTGGAGCAATTGCTGGCCCCGCGTTCATGACGCGTCTGGTGCACTCGCCCGAGGCCGCTCAGGACCTCGAAGAGCTGGTGGATTTCTTGCTTCTCAACCGGCCTGAATACGCGGTTGAAACCGTGGACTTGGTGCTGGACGCTTTGTCAGTGTTGGAGCGTCACCCGCTCATGGGCCGGCCTGTGGCCCATGGCATGCGCGAGTTGGTGATTTCACGGGGGCGTTCGGGCTATTTAGCGCTGTACGTCCATGACGCGACCGCCGATGTCGTGTTCGTGCTGGCCTTGCGGCATCAGCGAGAGCAGGACTACCACTGACCTGCTGATCCGATTGACTTGGCTGCCCTCACATCGCCGGATAGTCGATGTACCCCTCAGGCCCTGGTGCATAAAAGGTGCTGGAGCTGGCTTTGGCCAATGGGGCGTTGGCTTTGAGGCGTTGCACCAGGTCGGGGTTGGAGATGTAGGCGCGGCCAAAAGCCACAGCGTCGGCGCGGCCAGAATCAATGGCGTCGATGGCCATCTCGCGGGTGTAGCCGTTGTTGGCGATGTAGGCGCCTTTGAAGGCCTGGCGTGCCCACGCAAAGTCAAAGCCGGTCAGGTCACGCGGGCCACCGGTGGCACCTTCTACAAAGTGGATGAAGGCGATGCCGCGTTGGCTGAGCGCTTCGACCAGCGGGCCGAACACCGCTTGGGGGTTGCTCTCGGCCGAGTCGTTGGCAGGCGAGACGGGCGAGAGACGGATGCCTGTGCGGCCTGCGCCGATTTCGGCGGCCACAGCGTCCACCACTTCCAGCGCAAAGCGGATGCGGTTTTGGGGCGATCCACCGTAGGCGTCGGTGCGCAGGTTGGTGCTGTCGCGCAAGAACTGGTCGATCAGGTAGCCGTTGGCGCCGTGGATTTCCACGCCGTCAAAACCGGCGCGCATGGCGTTGGCCGCGCCTTGGCGGTATTGCTGCACGACTTCTTTGATTTCTTCTTCGCTCAGGGCGTGTGGCACGGGGGCGGGCACTTTGCCGTTGCGGCCATAGGCCATCACTTTGGCGGCCACGGCTGAGGGGGCGATGGGCTCAGCGCCGCCCGTCAGGTCGGGGTGGCTGATGCGCCCCACGTGCCAGATTTGCGCCACGATCTTGCCGCCCGCCGCGTGCACGGCTTGGGTGATGGGCTTCCAGCCTTCGACCTGCGCATCCGAGTAAATGCCGGGTGTGGCCATGTAGCCTTTGCCTCCGGGTGAGACCTGTGTGCCTTCGCTGATGATCAGGCCCGCGTTGCTGCGCTGGCGGTAGTACGCGATGTTCATGGCGCTGCCGGGAATGTCGCCTGCGGGCTCGTCGGCGCGGCAGCGGGTCAAAGGGGCCATGACCACGCGGTTGGCCATGTCGATGTCGCCGATGCGGGTGGGTTGGAAGAGTTGGGCAAGGGTGTCGGTCATGGGGGGGTGGGAACATGCAGAGGGTGAATACGAAGACGTTGATTATGGGTGCACCCAGGGCATCTGTAGGTCGGGCCTTCACGGTCCGACGATGCGCCTTGTGAATCACCGCCAATTGAAATGTCGGACCTAAAGGCCCGACCTGCGGGAGATCACTCGCACTCTTGTGGCGACGGCATACCTGAACCACTGGGGATAATGGCGCACCCCCCTCTTGACAACGGACATCACCGTGAGCGCCATCGCCATCATCGACTTTGAAACCACGGGCATTTCGCCGGGCATGGGCGACCGTGCCACCGAGGTGGCGGTGGTGATGCTGGAGGGCGGGCAGGTGGTGGACCGCTTTCAGAGCCTGATGAACGCCGGGGTGCGGGTGAACCCTTTCATCACGCAGCTCACCGGCATCACCAACGAGATGGTGCAGGCCGCGCCGCCGGCCGAGCAGGTGATGCGCGAGGCGGCGCGCTTTGTGGCGGGCCGGCCCATGGTGGCGCACAACGCGGCCTTTGACAAAAAGTTCTGGCAGGCCGAGCTGGCGCGCTGCGGCCAAGACGGTGCGCACCCCTTTGCCTGCACCTTGCTGCTGTCGCGCCGCCTGTACCCGCAAGCACCGAACCACAAGCTGGGCACACTGGCCGCGCTGCACCATTTGCCTTCGTCAGGCCGCGCCCACCGGGCCATGGCCGATGCCGAGATGACCGCGCATTTGCTGGCGCAGATGCAGCACGATCTGAAAACCCGCTACGGTTGCAGCCAAACCGACCACGCACTGCTCATGGGCCTGCAGCGCACCAGCCGGCACATGGTGGGGCCGTATTTGAAAGCGCGGGCGGGGGGCTGAATAAAAGCGCAAACCAAGTCGCAAAAATGATCAGCTCATGTCTGTCAGGATCGCGCCAAGCCCTTGGGGTTTGAGTTTGCGCTGTGTCACGCAGGTAACTGCATCCGTGCTGGTGGGCATGAGTCCTAGGGTTTTCCCTTGTGGGCATGTGGGTATCGGGTGACATACTGATTTGAGCAGCAAGAACATGGTGGCTGCCACGAAATCATTCACCTCATTCAGGAGACTTTCAAGATGTTAAAGACGAACAAACGCGCAATGCTCAAGGCACTTGGTGCTGCAGCCATGGTGGCAGGTATGTCTGCAGGTCCTGTCTGGGCGCAGGCCCCGATCGTCCTGAAAATGGCGCACGTTTACAACCCTGGCAACATCTGGTTCAATGCCGCCGAGTCTTATGCTAAGGCGGTGGAAACCAAGTCGGGTGGCAAGGTGAAAATTCAGATCGCGGCCAGTGGCTCGACCGGCGATTGGCCTGCCTCGATCGAGGGCCTGAAGATCGGCACCAACGACATCGTGCTCCAGTCCATCGGTACGCTCGACCGTTACAACGTGCTGCCAGGCCTTGAGGCTTATCCTTATCTGGTGCGCGATGTCGACCACTTCAAGAAGGTTTACTACGGCCCTGTGGGTGCCGAGTTCATGGAAGAAGTGGCCAAAAAGAGTTCATTCCGCATCATTGGTGCGGGCTACCGTGGCGCACGCTGGCTCAGCTCCAACAAGCCTGTGGCATCGGTGGCCGACATCAAGGGCTTGAAGCTGCGCGTGCCCCCGCTCAAGATGTACCGCATGACCTGGGAGTTGCTGGGTGCCAGCCCGGTGCCCATGGGTATGGCCGAGATGTTCACTTCTATGCAGCAGGGCGTGGTTGACGGGCAGGAAAACCCGCTGGAGATCATCGACACGATGAAGTACTACGAAGTTCAGAAGTACGCCATCGACACGCGCCATGTGATTGGCGCCATGACCTGGATTTATTCGGACGCACGTTTCAAGCGTCTGCCTGCTGACGTGCAGAAACTCCTGAAAGACGAAGGCGAGCGTGTGATGCTGGAGGCGACCGACACCATGGTGTCGACAGAAGGCGCCTTACGCAAGAAGCTCGAAGGCCACGGCATGAAGTTCAACGCCATTGACACCGTCGCCATGAAAGCCCGCGTGGCCGACATTGGCAAGGAATTCCCTGACTTGGCACCTTGGGCCATCAAGTTCGCGAACGTCAAGTGAGCGAGCGAGCCTTTGAAACTGGGGCGCCTAAGGGCTTGTCCCGGTTGGCCATTGCCTGGGCCGTGCGCATCGAAAAAACCCTTAACATCTTGTTGGGACTGATGTTGCTGGCCTTGGCCTTGTCTTTGTTTTACCAAGTGTTTGGCCGGTATGTCATCGGTAAAGCGCCTGGGTGGACCGAAGAGGTTGCCCGCATGCTTGTGGCCTGGATGGCCATGCTTGGGGCTGCCGCCTGTCTGCGCGATGGTGGGCACATTGCTGTGGGGGCATTGGTCAACGCCGTGCCCCCATCTGTGCGCAGTTGGCTGCTGGCTGTTCGGGATTTGTGCATCATGACCACAGCCGCCGTGCTGGGTTGGTCGGGGGCACGTTTCGCCGACATGAACGCGACGCAGGACTCCCCTGCACTGGAAATTTCCATGGCCATCCCTTATTCGGCGATGGGCATTGGCGCGGTGTTGCTGGCGCTGATGCTCACCTTGGCCCGCATGGGGGGGGAGACACCGCCGGTCGACTCGCTGTCCCCAACCGATTGAGAATCCCATGACGATGCTTGGTGTGCTGTTGCTGTCCCTGACGGTGCTGTTGCTTTTGGCGGTGCCGGTTGCGTTTGCACTGGTGCTGTCGGCCACGATTGCGGTGGTGTTTGTCGGTGACATTGATCTGATGATCGTTCCCCAGCAAATTTACCAAGGGCTGGACAGCTTTTTGCTGCTGGCGATTCCGTTGTTTTTGCTGGCTGGGGAGCTCATGTCGCAGGGCGGCATGACCGACCGTTTGCTCGGGTTTTGCAATGCCGTGTTTGGTCGTTTTCGTGGTGGGCTGGCCATGACCAACGTGGCTTCGGCCACATTGATGTCGGGCATTTCTGGCTCTGCCATTGCCGACACCTCGGCGCTCGGCAAGGTGCTGATCCCGGCCATGATCAAGGCGGGTTATGGACGGGGGTTTTCTGCCGCGCTGACGGCGGCGGCCAACGTGGTGGGGCCGATCATTCCGCCTTCCATCACATTTTTGATGATCAGCGTGTTGACCAATTTGTCACCGCTCAAGCTCTTTATGGCAGCGGTGATTCCGGGCGTGCTGTACGCCAGCGCGATCATGGTGGTGGCGGTGGTGATCAGCAGGCGCCGCGGCTACCCGGCGGCGCAGGAGGTGAACTTGGCGGGCATTTGGCGCGAGTTCAAGCTGGCTTTTTGGGCATTGGCGATGCCAGTGTTTTTGATCGTGGGCATTCGCACAGGCATTTTCAACGTGACCGAGTCGTCTGCTGTGGCGGTGGTGTATGCGTTGATGGTGGGTCTTTTCATTCACCGCGAACTGAATTGGCGCAAGATTTGGCAGGCACTGGTGAGCTCGGCACGCGGCACGGCGGTGATCATGATCATTTTGGGCGGGGCGCAGGTGGTGTCGTGGTTCTTGGCGTATGAGCAAGCACCCCAGCGCATTGCCGAGTGGATGCTCGGCTCCATCGGCAGCCCCATCGTGTTCCTGTTGCTGGTCAATGTGCTGCTGCTCTTGGTGGGCACCTTCATGGAAAACGGTCCATCTTTGGTGCTGCTGTGCCCGGTGCTGTACCCGGTGGCGGCCAAGTTCGGTATCGATCCTTACCATTTCTCAATGATCGTCGGCATCAATTTGCTGATCGGTTTGATCACGCCGCCGGTGGCCATCAGCCTGTCGATTGGCGCACTCATTGCGGGGGCGCGGTCGGACGAGGTCAACCGGGAAGTGTTGCCATTTCTGGCCGCCGCCATCGGTGTCGTGCTTTTGATCACCTTTGTGCCATCGATCTCTTTGTGGTTGCCCTCCGTGATTGGTGGGCGCTGACAAAGGCCCGCTGGCTGTCTTTTTCCCAGGAGTTGAGACATGACTCGTCGTTTTGATGGCCGTGTGGCTGTGGTGTGTGGTGCCGGTTCGGTCGGACCCGGTTGGGGCAATGGCAAAGCGGCGGCGGTGCAATATGCGCGTGACGGAGCGACGATTGCGGCCATCGACATCGAGTTGGACGCTGCTCAGGCCACGGTGGACCTGATCGTCGCCGAAGGCGGTACGGCCGTGGCCTGGCGCTGCGATGTGACCCAGCGCGATGAAGTGAACGCGGTCATGAATGAGATCGTGGCGCATTTCGGGCGCATTGACGTGCTGCACAACAACGTGGGTTTGCCTGCCATGGGCACCATGGAAACGCTGAATGAGGGGGAGTGGGACCATGCGATGGATGTCAACCTCAAGAGTGTCTTCCTGACCTGCCAGGCGGTCTTGCCCGTCATGGTGCGGCAAGGCAAAGGCGCGATTGTCAACATTTCATCACTCGCCGCGATCCGTTACACCGGCTACCCCTATCCGGCGTATTACGCCAGCAAAGCTGCGGTGAACCACCTGACCGCGTCCATGGCACTCGAATACGCACGCAAGGGCATCCGGGTCAACGCCATCATGCCCGGCATGATGGACACGCCCCACATTTACAAAGCCATTGCAGGCCAATACGCTTCGCATGAAGAGATGGTGGAAAAGCGCAATGCGATGTGCCCCACCGGCCGCATGGGCACGGGCTGGGACATTGCCAAGGCCGCCGCCTTTTTGGCGTCTGACGAAGCCCAGTACATCACTGGCCAATGCCTGGCGGTAGACGGCGGGTTTTCGATCCGGGCCTGAGCCGCGAGCGCGTTCAACCCAAACCCAGCGGCAGCGCCGTTTTGTAGCGCACTTGTTTGAGCGCAAAGCTGGACCGGATTTTTTCGACGCCGGGAATGGGCGAGAGTTGCTCCAAGATGAAGCGCTCCAGCGCCGCCATGTCGCGCACGGCCACGCGCAACAGGTAGTCACTGTCGCCGGTCATCAAATAGCACTCCATCACTTCGTCGTGCCGCGCGATGTGCGCCTCAAAGTCGGCCAAGGTTTCCTTGCTTTGGGTCTTGAGGCTGATGGAGATGAACACCGTCAGGCCCAGCCCCAGCGCCGCCGCGCTGGCCAAGGCCACGTAGCGGTGGATCACGCCATGGCTCTCCAAAGCCTTGACACGCGCCAAGCAGGGCGAGGGTGACAGGCCAATGCGCTTGGCCAGGGTCACGTTGGACAGTGCGCCGTCGCGCTGCAGCTCGTCCAGTATCTTCAAATCCATGCTGTCCAGAATCATGTGCTGAATTCCTTTTAATTTCGGCATATTGTGCTTTAAATAAAGGTCTGATGGGTGCAAATACGCAGCACATGCGCCGACGGCCTCTGTAAAGTGAAGTGCATGAACGCACCTTTTGAACCCCTCTTGCACGCGCTGTCACACCCCCACGATGTGGACCCGGAAGAAACCGCCGAGTGGCGTGAGGCTTTGCTGGCGCTGATCGGCACCCAAGGCCCAGCGCGGGCCCGGCAGATTCTGGATGAGCTGGCCATCGTGGCGCGCCAGCAGCGCACCGGCTGGCAGCCCGAGCTGAACACGCCTTACATGAACACCATCGCGGTCGACGAGCAGCCGGTGTTTCCGGGCGATTTGGCCACCGAAGAGCGGCTGGTGGCCATCATGCGCTGGAACGCGTTGGCCATGGTGGTGCGTGCCAACCAGGCCTATGGTGAGCTGGGCGGGCACATCGCCAGTTACGCCAGCGTGGCCGATTTGTTTGAGACCGGCTTTCACCACTTCTTTCATGCCCGCACCGAACAGCACCAAGGCGACCTGGTGTTTTTTCAGCCGCACAGCGCGCCCGGTGTGTACGCCCGCGCCTTTCTGGAAGGGCGCCTGACGGAGGCCGACTTGCTGCATTACCGCCAAGAAATCACCGCGCCCGAGAGCGGCGCACGCGGTTTGTCGAGCTACCCGCACCCTTGGCTGATGCCCGATTTTTGGCAGTTCCCCACTGGTTCGATGGGCTTGGGGCCGATCAGCTCGATTTACCATGCGCGCTTCATGCGTTACCTGACGCACCGCCAGTTGCAAGACTGCAGCGCCCGCAAGGTGTGGGGCGTGTTTGGCGATGGCGAGATGGACGAGCCCGAGAGCATGAGCGCGCTCACGCTGGCCGCCCGCGAAAAACTCGACAACCTGGTGTGGGTGGTCAACTGCAATTTGCAGCGACTCGATGGCCCGGTGCGCGGCAACGGCCGCATCATCGACGAGCTGGAAAAGCTGTTTGCCGGCGCGGGCTGGAACGTGATCAAGTTGGTGTGGGGCAGCGATTGGGACGGCCTGCTGGCGCGCGACACCACGGGTGCTTTGCTGCGCGCCTTTGCCAACACCGTGGACGGCCAGATGCAGACCTTTGCGGCCAAGGACGGGCGCTACAACCGCGACAACTTCTTTGGCCAAAACGAAGAGCTGGCGCGGCTGGCGCAGGGCATGACCGACGAGCAGATCGACCGGCTCAAGCGCGGCGGGCACGACATCGTCAAAATCCACGCCGCCTATGCCGCTGCGGCGGCGCACCGCGGCCAACCCACGGTGATCCTGGCGCACACCAAAAAAGGCTTTGGCATGGGCAGCGCAGGCCAGGGCAAGATGACCACGCACAGCCAAAAGAAGTTCGATGGGCAAGACCTGATCGACTACCGCAACCGCTTTGATTTGCCGCTGAGCGATGAGCAGGCCAAGGGCTTGGCGTTTTACAAGCCCGCCGACGACAGCGCCGAGATGCGTTACCTGCGCGAGCACCGCGCCCAATTGGGTGGCAGCTTGCCCAAACGCGAGACCGCGTGTGAGCGCTTGCCCGTGCCCGCTTTGAGCACCTACGGACAGTTTGCGTTGCAGGCCGACGGCAAAGAGATGAGCACCACCATGGCCTTTGTGCGCATGCTGGGCGGCTTGCTCAAAGACAGCCAGCTTGGCCCGCGCATCGTGCCCATCGTGGCCGATGAGGCGCGCACCTTTGGCATGGCCAACCTGTTCAAGCAGGTGGGCATTTACAGCAGCGTGGGCCAGCGTTATGCGCCCGAAGACATTGGCTCGGTGCTGAGCTACCGCGAAGCCACCGACGGCCAAATTCTGGAAGAAGGCATCAGCGAAGCGGGCGCGATCGCCAGCTGGACGGCGGCCGCCACCAGCTACAGCGTGCACGGCTTGGCCATGCTGCCCTTCTACATTTATTACTCGATGTTCGGTTTCCAGCGTGTGGGCGACGCCATTTGGGCTGCGGCCGACCAACGGGCGCGGGGCTTTTTGCTGGGTGCCACCTCGGGGCGCACCACCTTGGGTGGCGAGGGCCTGCAGCACCAAGACGGCAGCAGCCATTTGGTGGCGGCCACCATCCCCAACTGCAAGGCTTATGACCCCGCCTTTGCGGGCGAGCTGGCGGTGATTCTGGACGAGGGCATGCGCGAGATGGTCGAACAGCAGGCCGATGTGTTTTATTACGTCACCCTGATGAACGAGAACTACGCCCAGCCCGACTTGCCGCCAGGGGTCGAGGGCGATGTGCTGCGCGGGGGGTATCGCTTTGGGGTGTACGGCCCGAGCGATGCCGCACAGCGCGTGACCTTGCTCGGCTCTGGCGCGATCCTGACCGAAGTCATCAAGGCCGCTGAGCAATTGGCTGCGCAAGGCGTGGGCGTGGAGGTGCTGAGCATCACCAGCTGGAGCGAGCTGGCGCGCGACGGCATGGCGCAAGACGCTGCGCCAGGGGTGCGCGCTGGCCATTTATCCCATTTGCTGAGCGCCACCCACGGCCCGGTGATCGCCGCCACCGATTACGTGCGTGCCGTGCCCGAGAGCGTGCGCGCTTTTGTGCCTGACGGCCGCCGCTACACCACGCTGGGCACAGACGGCTTTGGCCGCAGCGACACGCGGGCCGCCCTGCGCCGCTTTTTTGCGGTGGACGCTGGCAGCATCGCGCAAGCGGCGCGGCAAGCCCTGGTCAACTGAAAAGCCAACGCCTGCCACGTCGCTGTCAGCCTTGCAGCCAAATGTCGCGCCTTTTGATCCGACATTGCGGAGCCTTTTTTCTTCGTCATGGCGAGCGAAGCGTGGCCATCCATCTGCTGGGGTGGTCCCAGCGCTGCTGACCTTTCGACCGAACGAAGATGGATGGCCACGTCGCAAGCTCCTCGCCATGACGGATGGGGTGACGCGATGGCTGCGCCTGGTTGTGTCGCCCATTTGCCCAGAGGGGGCCACTCGCGCACACATAATGCGCCAACGTTTCAACCCCTCGGAGTGCCCCCATGCTCGACCCGCAAGCCCAAGCCCTGATGACTTTGTTGAGCGAAAAGGGCATTCCCCCGGTTTACACGCAAACGCCGGTGGAGGCGCGGGCCTCTTACCTGGCAAGGCGTTCCATCACCCAGTCCGAGGCCCCCGAGGTGGGGCGTGTGCAAGACCTGCATTTCAGCCATTCGGGCGTGGACGTTGCGGTGCGGGTGTACCACCCGAGTGAGGCCAAGCAGGCCCTGCCCGCCTTGGTTTACTTGCACGGTGGGGGCTGGACGGTGGGTGATCTGGATACGCACGATGTGCTGTGCCGCAGCCTGTGCCAGCAAGCCGGTGGCGTGGTGGTGGCGGTGGATTACCGCATGGGACCGGAGCACAAATTCCCAGCAGCCTACGACGATGCGGTGGCGGCCTGGCAATGGGTGGCCTCGCAAACGGCCACTTTGGGCATTGACCCTGCACGCATCGCCATCGGTGGCGACAGCGCAGGGGGCAACTTGGCTGCTGCGGCTTGCCTGGGCTTGCGCGACTTGGGCCTGAAGCCAGTCATGCAATTGCTGATTTACCCCAGCACGCTGATGGCCCCCGACACGGCTTCGTACCAAGCCAACGGCCAAGGCTACATGCTCACGCGTGAGTCCATGGCCTGGTATTCGGGCAACTACCTGCGCGGCCCGCAAGACGCCCAAGACTGGCGCGCTTCACCGCAGCTGGCCCCCAGCCACGCCCACTTGCCGCCAGCGTTCGTGTTGACGGCGGGCTTTGATCCTTTGCGCGACGAGGGCCTGATGTACGCCGATGCCCTGAGCCAGGCGGGCGTGTCATCGCAATACATCTGCTTTGAGCGGCAGATCCACGGTTTCATCACCATGGGGCGGGTGCTGCAAGAGGCCAACACGGCGGTGGCCTTGTGCGCCCACGCGCTGCGCACGGCTTGGAAGTAGGGCTGATCAGCCTTGCACCACGGCCAGATAGGCCTGGCGTGTTTCGGGGCTGACGGCGTCCAGCGCTTGCTCGTAGCGGGTTTGGTGCTGGGTCAGCATGCGGGCCGAGGCGATGGTCTTGGAGCGGCAAAACCAGTGGCAGCTGTGCTGCATCAAAAACATTTCGCCCATCATGCGAAACGAGCGCTCTTTGGTGGACAGGCCTTGAAGGTTGTTCACCGCCCGCTCAATGCCTTGGGCGTGCACTTCCAGCATGCGGCGCATGTCAAACGTGGCTTTGGGCGAGAGCTGGTCGATGTAGGGCAGCGCCACTTTGAAGCCACGCGCCACGGGGGCGGGCAGCTTGGCAAACTCGCGCGCCAGGTTTTGGAACTCGTTGGCCATCTGTTGCTCCGCCTGTTCTTGCAGTTGCATGATTTGCTGCTGCCGCGCCAAGTCAGACTCGCCCAGCGCCCGCATGTAGGCGCCCGTGAGTTGGGCCATGTTTTTTTCGATCTGAAAAGGGCGCAATTGCTCGGCCAGCAAGGCAGTGCGTTTGCGCTGGCCCTGGAGGTTGAGCCAGTGGATGCCCATGGCCAAAATGAAGAACAGGCTGATGAATTCCATACATGCAAGGTGAGGGGGCCAGATTGGCCGAACCATCAAGTGTAGTGAGCCCGGCGCAGAGGCCACTCAACAACCTTGCCTCGCCCATGGCAGCCCCTTGGGCCCGACGCATCAACGAACCTGCACACCACAGCCCCCGATTTGGAGAGCGGACTCTAAAGTGCGGGTTTTCCCTTGCCACAGCGCACCCATGCTGTTCCAATTGCTGCAGTGCAACAAAACTTCTCAAAGGAAAAAATCATGAACTTCAACGCTGAACAATTCACCGCCACCCAACAAGCCAACCTGAACGCAGCCGCTGGCCTGTCGCAATCGGCTTTCGCCAGCTTCGAGCGCCTGGTCGAGCTGAACATGGCCGCTGGCAAAGCCGCTGTGGGCGAGTCTTTCGCCAACATGCAAGCCCTGATGGCCGCCAAGTCGCCTCAAGACCTGATGGCTGTGCAAGCCGCTCTGGTGCAGCCTGCCTTCGAAAAGTCGGTCTCTTACGGTCGTCACATCGCTGACATCGCCAACAGCACCGGTGCCCAGTTCACCAAGGCCGTCGAAAGCAAAATGGCCGAGTCCGAGCAAGCCGTCAAAAGCCTGGTCGAAAACAGCCTGAAGAACGCCCCCGCCGGTTCTGACGCCGCTGTGGCCGTGCTCAAGACGGCTTTCGAAGCCAGCCAAACCGCTGCCGAGACTCTGAAAAAAGTGGCCAAGCAAGCCGCTGACAGCGCCGAAACCAGCATGAAGGCTGTCACGGCCCAAGCCGAAGCTTCGGTCAAGTCCGCCATGAGCAAGTCCAAAGCCAAGGCTTGAGCTTTGGCTTCATGGGCCAGCCCTTAACTCAGGGGCTGTTACCTACAATGAGGGTGTCTTAGGACACCCTTTTTTGTTTTGGATTGCCCTTATGTCACCAACTCTCACGCCAGCTTCTGTTCCCGTTTTGCACACCGAAGGCGGTGTGGCCACCATCACCCTGAACCGCCCGGCCCAGCGCAACCGACTGGAAAATGCCGACCTCGCGGCTTTGATGGCGCACTTTGACGCTGTGAACCTCGACTCCGAGGTGCGCGTGATGGTGCTGACGGCCAACACGGCGGGGCAGCCCCGGCCGGTTTTTTGCGCGGGCTTTGACATCGGCGGCTTTGACGAGTCCGGGCATGGTGCGCCCCTGTTTGAAGAAATCCCCGATGCCCTGGCCGCCATGCGTCCGGTCACCCTTTGCGCGCTGAACGGCAGCGTGTACGGCGGCGCGACCGATGTGGTGTTGGCTTGCGACCTGCGCATCGGCTTGCAAGGCATCGAGTGGCGCATGCCAGCCACCGCGTTGGGTTTGCACTATTACCCCAGTGGCTTGCAGCGTTATGTCAGCCGTTTTGGCTTGGCCGCCACCAAAAGGGCTTTTTTGACGGCCCGGCCTTTTACCGACCGGCAACTCGATGCCCTGGGCCTGTTCGAGGCCCTGGTCAGCGCTGACGACTGGGCAGCCACCCAGCAGGCCTTGGTGCGCGACCTTTTGGCGTTGGCCCCCCTGGCCTTGCAAGACACCAAGCAATCGATTCGCGAAATTGAGGCTGGGTTGGGGGACGTGACCCGCATGCGAGAGCGCGCACAGCGCGCCAGCCAAAGTGCCGACTTTGCCGAAGGCCGGGCGGCCTTTGCGCAGCGCCGCACGCCGGTCTTTACCGGCCGCTGAGCCGCTGTTGAGCCAAAACCTCGCATGGATGACCTCCCGCCGCGCTATCAAGTTGGGCGCTTTGCTGCCGATACGTCCTTTATGGACCAGGCTTGCTGAAGTTTGAAATGTGTGCGCTAAGTCATCTTGTAGGTCGGTGGCTTTAGCCCCGACATGGATGGCTTCGGTGCAGGCTGCATGTCGGGGCTGAAGCCGCCGACCTACAACAGCTTTGAGCATTGAAAACTTCAGAGAGCCTCATCAATCAAAGGTTTTTGTGGACGGGTGCGCGATGAGAACAAGTGTTGGTTGGGTTGGTTTGCTGTGGCTGTGTGCTGCGCCTTGGGCATGGGCGGGCCAGTACGTGCTGCTGGCCGGACAGACCCAGACCGTGCCGGTGGCGGCCAGGGTGGTCAATGGCGAGACCCGCTGCAATTTGCGCATCAGCGTGCCCGGTCAGGCCGATGTGGAACGTGTGGTGCAAGCCCCGTTCTTTGACACGGCCATGGCCATCACACCGCTGAATGAGGAGTCCGTCACGGTGCGTTGGCAAGGCCAGTCCCGTCGCATCAATGACCAGGTGGTCAATGGCTGCCCCACACAAGGCGAAACCCGCTTCAAGGTGGTCAGCAGCAATGCCTTGACCCGGGCCGTGTGGGCTGGCATGCAGGCGCAATTGGCGCCGGCCAAGGCCGAGTGCGTGCGTACCGCGTTCGAGCTGGACCGGGTGCGGCCCGAGTGGTTTGACTTCAATGACCCGCAGCCCAGCGGTGAGGACGCCAGAATTGAGCGGGCTTTTGCCCAATGCGAGGCGTTTTTGGCGCGGCCCAAAGCCTGGGGCACGCAAAGCCCGCAAAGCCATGCCTGCACCGTGGCGGGCATCAAAACCCGGTGTGAAGGCTTCTTCACGGCCAGCGTGAACGGCAAGGTGCAGACGATTTCGCGCGAAGCCGCCATTCAAATGCAATTGCAAAATTTGCCCTGGAGCTCTGGGGTGCGTGAGATCGCATCGGTCAGGACCTCGCGCATCCAGCAGGAAAAAGACCGCGTGGCCCGCGAGGCCGCTGAAGATGCAGCCAATCGGCAGGCCATCGAAGACGCCCGGCTGAAGGCCGAGCAACAAGCCCAAGAGGCCAAGGCGGCCGAGCAGCGTGCGCTGCAAGACAAGATCGCCGCCTTGAAGGTGCAAATTGCCGAAGAAAAAGCACTGGCCGCGCAAGAGAAAAATTGGGTCTTCAAGCAGATCGACAAGATCAGGGGCGTGCCTGCGCCCGATGCCAAGCCGCAAGCAACGCCCCAACCCGCCAGTTCGGCTGCGCCTGTGGCGCCGGGTTCCGTGCCACCTGCTGGGGCGCCAGCAGCGCAACCCGCACCCGCAGCACCCGTGGCTCCCGTGGCAGTGGCGCCAGCTGCGGCACCAGCCCAGACGAGCCCAACGGCAACACCGCCACCGCCGGCTTTGGCACCCGCAGCGCCGGCCGCTCCGGCTGCCAACCCGGCAGCCAGGTCCTTGCCACCCCTGCCGCCGACCTGAAGTGGCGAGGAGGCAAGGTTGGTAACGCAAGCGACCGGCGAGGGTGCGCATTGCCCCTAAGATGATCGGGTGATTCACCCCTACAAAAGCGCAGCGGCATGAAACCGCGCAAGCCTTGGTCCCCATCCCGCCAGTGGTCGCTTGCGCAGCACCGCAGCAGGCGGGCCTTTGACGCCTTGCCAGCGGCCGTTCGGGGCATGGTCTGGATGGTGCTGGGTGGGTTGCTGTTTTCTTTCCTCAACACCATCGCCCGTGAGCTGACGCTGCAACTGGACGTTTACCAATCGCAGTTTTTGCGTTACTTGTTTGGCCTGTTGTTCATCTTGCCTTGGGTTTGGCGCGGTGGCTGGCGGTCTTACATGCCAGTGAACATGGTGGGCCAGTTCTGGCGCGGTGGGGTGCACACGCTGGGGCTGGTGTTGTGGTTCACGGCCTTGCCCAAGATTCCGCTGGCCGACATTACCGCGATTGGCTTTACCGGTCCGATTTTCATCATGCTCGGCGCGGCCTGGTTTTTGGGCGAGCCGATGCGCCGGGACCGCTGGATCGCCGCCATCATTGGTTTTGCGGGTGTGCTGGTGGTGGTCTTGCCCAAGATGTCGGGTGAGGGGGGCTGGTTCAACCTGATCATGTTGGCCTCGTCGCCGGTGTTTGCGGCGTCCTTCCTGATCACCAAAGCCTTGACCCGCTACGAAAAAGCGGGCGTGATTGTGCTGTGGCAAGCCCTGACGGTCACGATTTTGAGCTTGCCGATGGCGCTGCCCAACTGGCAAGCGCCCACCCTGATGCAGTGGATCGGCTTTGCCGCCACGGGCGTGTTGGGCACGCTGGCCCACTATTGCCTGACGCGGGCCTTTGCGCTGGCCGACATTTCGGCCACCCAGTCGTTGCGCTTTCTCGACCTGGTCTGGGCCTCGATTCTGGGCTGGCTGGTGTTTGGCGATGTGCCCAGCCAGTGGACTTGGGCTGGGGCCCTGGTCATCTTGGGTGCCACCGTCTGGATTGCCCGCAGAGAAGGCCGGAGAAAAACCGCTGAGCCCAATTGACGGGGTATATTGCCCCGCTCAACAGGGAGAACTGTGTGATCGACATCGAGCCATTGCGCTTTGCCTGGACCCGGGGAGGGCCAGACACACTGCTGCTGGGCCGCCTGCTGGTGGACCGTGGACAAACTGTTTTTTTGCACGGACCCAGCGGCTGCGGCAAAAGCACTTTGCTCGGCCTGCTGGCGGGGGTGTTGTCGCCTCGCCAAGGGCGCGTGTCTTTGCTGGGGCAAGACTGGGCCGCTTTGAAGGCCGGCCAGCGCGACGCCTTTCGGGCCGACCATGTGGGCGTGATGTTTCAGCAGTTCAATTTGCTGCCCTACCTGAGTGTGCTGGACAACGTGACCCTGCCTTGCCGTTTCTCCAAGCTGCGCCGCGAGCGCTGCCAAGCTGCCGGTGGCCCCGAGACCGCGGCCCAAAGCTGGTTGCAGCGCATGGGTTTGCCCGAGGCCCTGTGGCGCCGCCGGGCCGACACCTTGTCGGTGGGCCAGCAGCAGCGCGTGGCCGCTGCCCGCGCACTGATGGGTCAGCCCGAATTGATTTTGGCCGACGAGCCCACCTCGGCACTCGACGCGGCTTTGCGCCAGGGCTTCATGGACTTGTTGCTGCAGGCCGCACGCGACGCGGGCAGCGCCTTGGTGTGCGTGAGCCACGACGAACAGCAGGCCGCACGCTTTGATGTGCAGTGGTCCTTGCCCGCCTTGCAACAAGCGGGGGTGAAGGCATGAACAAGCTGCTGACCATCGCCCGGCAAAGTGCCTGGAACCGGCGCAGCACCCTGGTTTGGGTGGTGGTGTCGCTGTCGTTGGCCACCGCCTTGCTGTGGACTTTGGAGCGTTTGCGCCACGACATCCGCCACAGTTTTTCGCAATCGGTCAGCGGTGTCGATTTGATCGTGGGCGCGCGCAGCAGCCCGTTGCAGCTGATGCTGTTTTCGGTGTTCCACATTGGCAGCGTGCCGCAAAGCATGCGCATGGAGAGTGTGCTCAAGCTCGCGCAGCACCGCTCGGTGTCTTGGGTCGTGCCTTTGAGTCTGGGCGACTCGCACCGGGGCTTTCCAGTGCTCGGCACCACGCCCGCTTATTTTCAGCACTTTGCCTATGGCGACAAACAGCCGCTGGTCTTGCAGCAAGGCGCGGCGTTTGCCGACACGCTCGATGGTTTGTACGAGGCGGTGATCGGGGCCGAAGTGGCGCGCAAGATGGGCTATGGCTTGGGCCAAAGTATCACGCTGGGCCACGGCATGCACGACCATGACCATGACCACAAAGGCGAGCCAGCCGACGGAAATACTGACGAACATGCCGACAAGCCCTTCAAGGTGGTCGGCATTCTGGCCCCCACGGGCACCCCGGTGGACCGTTCGGTGCAAGTGAGCCTCAAGGCCCTGGAAGCCATCCACCTCGACTGGGTCGCGGGCACGCCCATGCCGGGCGGGCAGATCCCGGCCGACCAGGCGCGCAAATTCAACCTGGAGCCCGAAGAAGTCACGGCCGCCCTGGTGGGTCTGAAAAGCCGTGCGGCCGTCTTCAATGTTCAGCGCTTCGTGAATTTCTACGAAGAAGAAGCCCTGATCGGCGTCATGCCCGGCGTGGCCTTGGGGGAGTTGTGGTCGGTGCTGGGCCTGGGTGAAAACGCCTTGCTGGCAGTCTCGGCCCTGGTGGCCTTGGTGAGTGTGGTCTCGCTCGTGGCGGTGGTGCTGGCGGGCCTGAACGAGCGCCGCCGCGAACTGGCGGTGCTGCGCGCCGTGGGCGCCGCGCCGCGCCATGTGCTGGGTCTGCTCACGCTCGAAGGGCTGTGGGTCACCTGCGCCGGGGTCGCGTTGGGTGTGCTGTTGGCCCACTCGGGCATGGCCTTGGCCACACCCTGGCTGCAGCAGTCGCTGGGCATTCGCTTGCAAATGGAGGCGCCTTTGCCTTCGCAGCTGGCGCTGGCGGGCGCGGTCTTGCTGGCCGGATTGCTGGCCAGCCTCGGGCCCGCTTGGCGGGCCTACCGATTGTCCCTGGCCGACGGCTTGTCGCCACGCGTGTGAGGTGGGGTTGCTGCACAATGCGCTGCAATGACAACGGGAATGAGAGCGCAGGGATGAGACAAGTTGCAAGGTGTTGGACGGTGGGCGTGCTGCTGCCTGCGTTGTGGGTCTGGAGTGCGCAGGCGCAAAGTGTGCGAGAGACCGTGCGCGACACCGTGCCTCTGGTCCAGCCCGCCTTGTCGGCCGACGCCTCTCCGCCCGGTGCCAACGTGCCGGGAGCCACGCGCACCATCGGCTGGGAGCAGCTGATTCCGGCAGGCTGGGACCCGTACAAAGACCTCAAGGCGCTCAACCTTGACGCATTGAAAGACAACGACCCCAAGGCCGAGGAGGCGCTGAAAAAAATGCGCCAAATGTGGGACAACGCGCCCATCAACCCCCTGATTCTTGGTCAGGGCGTGCGCCTGCCGGGCTATGTGGTGCCGCTGGAAGACCTGGCCGCTGGCATCAAGGAGTTTTTGCTGGTGCCTTACTTCGGCGCTTGCGTGCATTCGCCCCCGCCCCCGGCCAACCAAATCGTGCATGTGCTCTTGGACAAACCTGTTAAGAACCTGCGCCTCATGGACGTGGTCTGGGTGTCCGGCCCCTTGAGTGCCACCAAGACCGACTCGCACATGGGCGTGGCCAGTTACCGCATCGACGCCAAGGCCGTGACGCCTTACCAGGACAAAAAGCGCTGATCACGCCGGATTGGACACCCCCGAAGCCACATGCCCCGAAGGCACATGCCGAGCCGCCGATTCGATGTGGCCGGTTTGGTCGTCAAAGAAAAAGTCGGGTTCGAATTCGCGCAGAAATTCGCCTTTGGGCAAGCCACCCAAAAACATGGCTTCATCGACTTCAATGTTCCAGTCCATCAGGGTTCGGATGGCGCGCTCGTGCGCCGGGGCGCTGCGGGCCGTGACCAGTGCGGTGCGGATGCGCATGGCCGGTGTGCCTGCTTGCTGTAATTGTTGCAGCGCTTGCAGCAGGGGCTTGAAAGGCCCGGCCAGCAGGGGTTGACCTGCTCTGTCGCTTTCGTGTTTCTGAAATGCCGACAGGCCTTGTGCTTGAAACACGCGCTCGGCTTCGTCGGAAAACAGCACGGCATCGCCGTCAAAAGCAATGCGCACCTCGTGCGGGTGCGCCTCGGACGCCAGCGCCGAGTGCGGGTAGACCTGCGCGGCAGGCACACCGGCATCGAGCGCGGCGCGCACATCGGACAAATGGGTGGACAAAAACAGGTTGGCGTTGAGCGGCCGCAGGTAGCGCCACGGCGGCTGCCCGCGTGTGAAGCTGCCGCGCTGGATGGGCAGGCCGTAGTGCTGCGCCGAGCGGAACACCCGCATGCCCGAGACCGGGTCGTTGCGCGAGAGGATCACCACCTCCACGCGCTGCGCATCGGCATTGTTGAAGTCCAACAGCTTGCGCACCAAAGAAAAGGCCACGCCGGGTTTGGCCGGCGCTTCCAGGCGCTCAAGCTGCAGCTTCATGTACGCCCGGTCGTCGCCTTGCTCGAACACCTTGTTTTCTTCTTCGAAGTCGAACAAGGCGCGAGACGAAATCGCGACGACGAGTTGACCTTCCAATGTGGCGGGCATGGTTCACTCCTTCAAAACTTCAAAAAAAGCGGTTCATCAGCGCTCACTTGATAAACTGGTTCAGCTGCATGATGGGCATCAGCACCGCCAGCACGATCAGCATGACCATGCCCCCCATGGCGACGATCAGCAAGGGCTCCAGCACGGTGGCCAAGGCCAGGGCGCGGCGCTGCACCTCCCCCGACATTTGTTGTGCCGCACGTTGCAGCATCACCGGCAGTTGACCGGTTTGTTCGCCCAGCCTTGCAAACATGGACAGCAGGCCCGGAAAGCGGGCGTTTTGCGCCAGCGCCGTGCCCAGCGGCGCGCCTTCGCGCACGCGCACCAGGGCTTCGAGGGCGTCGGCCCGCAGGGCCTGGTTGGACAGCGTGTCGGCCGCGGCCTGCAGGGCTTTGAGGATGGGCACGCCCGCGGCCGTGAGCATGGCCAGCGTGGAGGCAAAGCGGGCGCTGTTGTAGCCCCGCGCCAGCCGGCCGATCAGGGGCAGGCGCAGCCAGGCGGCGTCAAAGCGCAGGCGCAGCGCCGCTTGGCGCATGGCCAGCCGAAAAGCCAGCAAGCCGCCCGCCAACAGCAACAGCAGAAACCAGCCCCAGTTGCGCACAAAGTCGCTGATGGCCAGCATGGCCACGGTCAAGCCCGGCAATTGCCGTTTAGTGCCCGCAAAGACCCCGGCCACTTGCGGCACCACCGAGGTGACCAAAAAAATCACAATCGCCAGCGCCACCAGGCTGACGATGGCCGGGTACAGCGAGGCCGACAGGAGCTTGGCGCGCAGCACTTGCTGGTCTTCCAAGTCGTTCGCCAGCTGGTTGAGCACATCTGACAAGTGGCCGCTTTGCTCGCCTGCGGCGATCACGGCGCGGTCGATGGCTGGAAACTCTTGCGGAAACTGCGCCAGCGCCCGGCCCAGGGTGCTGCCCGAGTTGATGTCGGCGCGGATGGCGGCCAGCAGGTGGCGCTGCTTCTCGTCTTCGACCTCTTCGCTCAAAGCGGCCAAGGCGCGTTCGACCGGCAAGCCGCTGCCCACCAGACCGGCGAGCTGACGCGTCCACACGGCGCGTTCGCTGGTGCTGAAGGCGCGGCCTGCGCCAATGGGGCGCTGCCACCAGGGCAGGGCGCTGGCCGTTTCGCTGGCCGAGCCCGAGGCGATGGCCTCCACCAGCAGGGGCACGAGCTGCTGCGTGCGCAACTGGGTGCGGGCGGTTTTCAGGCTGTCGGCTTCGAGCGTGCCTTTGCGCAGGACACCATCGGCTTGCAGGGCTTCAAAACGGTAGGCGGGCATGTGTCAGGTTTCAGCGGCTGAAGTAAAGGACGCCGATCTGGCCATTCCAGCTCAAGGTGCTGGGGCTGACGGCATGGACTTGGCCCAGATGGCGCGAGCTGCCCACTGTGCCAAACCAGGCCCATTGTGGGCTGAGGGCATAACGGTAACTCAGGCCCAGACCCACCGAGCCCAAGCCAGAGTGCCAGCCTCCGGGTGGCGGGGGCAACAGGCGCAGCTGGGTGGCCCAGTGGTCGGCTGTGGCCCATTCGACGCCGCCGCTCAGGCTGATCGCGCTGCGCTCGCTCAGCGGCAGGCCATACGATGCCCCCACCGACAAGGTGGTGCCGTCGCCACGGTCCATCAGGTCTTGCGTCAGGTCGGTGCCCACCGACCAGCGTTTATTGAGTTGGTAGTTCGCGCTCACGCGGGCGCGCAAAGTGTTCTTGCCCGAAGAAAAACCGTCAAAGCTGCTGTTGTCTTGCAGGTTCTGGATGCGCAAAGACAGCGCCACTTTCAGGCGTTCATCGTCGCGCAGCTGGTAGGCCAAATTCGACTCTTTGCGGTAACCGCTGAAGGCCAGCCATTCGTCACCTGTGGCATGGCCCAGCCGCCACCGCCCATAGCGAAAACCGAGGACCGGGCGCAGCGCCAGCTCAGTGTGGCCATCGGACAATTCCCGGGTTTTGAGTTTCAGGCCCAGGGTGTAGCGCGAGCGTTGGCCAGTGTTTTGCGGGACGGCTGTTTCTGCCTCCGAAGCCTCAGGCGCAGTCATCGCAGCCTCAGACTTGGATGGGACCGTGGTCGCCATGGCCGCGGTTGACATGCCCACACCACACAAGGCGATCACCAGCCAAGTGTCTGTCGCTGACCAGGGTGGGTTGGGACAACGGGGGGCGCATGGGCTCATCGGGCTTCAGTCCCGCGTGACGCGCAGCAGCTCTTCGGCGCTGGTGATGCCGGCATCCACCAGGCGCTGGCCATCGTGGCGCATCAGCACCATGCCTTGGGTCAGAGCGGTGGCGCGCAGCTCGGCTTCGGCGGCGCGGTGGTGGATTTGGGCGCGGACCTCGTCGGTGGCGACCAGCAGCTCAAAAATGCCGGTGCGCCCGGCGTAGCCGGTTTGGCCACAGGCCGCGCAACCCGCACCGTGGCAGGCGGTGCAGCGCTTGCGCACCAGGCGCTGGGCCAGCACGCCCAACAGCGATGAGCTGAGCAAGAACGGCTCCACGCCCATGTCGATCAGGCGGTTCACCGCACTGGCCGCGTCGTTGGTGTGCAGCGTGGCCAGCACCAGGTGGCCGGTGAGTGAGGCCTGAATGGCGATCTGCGCGGTCTCAAAGTCGCGGATCTCGCCGATCATGATCACGTCGGGGTCTTGCCGCAGGATGGCACGCAGGGCCTTGGCAAACGTCAGGTCGATCTTCGCATTCACCTGGGTCTGGCCCACGCCGGGCAGCTCGTATTCGATGGGGTCTTCCACCGTCATGATGTTGTGGCGCGTGGCGTCCAGCCGCTGCAGCGCGGCATACAAACTGGTGGTTTTGCCCGAGCCGGTGGGCCCCGTCACCAGCAAAATGCCGTGCGGTTGACTGATGAGTTGGTCCAGCTGTTGCAGCACTTGGCCCTGCATGCCCACGGCCTCCAGGGTCAGGCACGCTTCGCTTTTGTCGAGCAAGCGCAGCACGGCGCGTTCGCCATGCGCACTGGGCAGGGTGGACACGCGCACGTCGACTGCGCGTGCGCCCAGTCGCAAGCTGATGCGGCCGTCTTGTGGGAGTCGTTTTTCTGCGATGTCGAGTTCGGCCATGATTTTCAGGCGCGAAATCAGTGCGGCATGCAGCGCCCGGTTGGGTTGTACAACTTCACGCAGGGTGCCGTCTATGCGGAAACGCACACTCGAGTGGCGTTCGTAGGGCTCGATGTGGATGTCGCTGGCCCCGTCGCGTGTGGCCTGGGTGAGCAAGGCGTTGAGCATGCGGATGATGGGCGCGTCGTCGCTGGCTTCGAGCAGGTCTTCCACCGCGGGCAGGTCTTGCATCATGCGCGAGAGGTCGGCTTCGGATTCGACCTCGCTGACCACCGCAGCGGCGGTGGACGCGCCGTGCGCCTGGCCACCCGAATAGGCCTGGTGGATGCGTTGGCTCAGGTCGGCGGCCTCCACGATTTGCATCTGGAGGCTGGGTCCTGCAAATTTGCGCGCTACCTCGGACAAGGCCGAACGGTCACTGGCGTCACACCAACTAAGGGTCAGGCGGTCGCCATCGCCCTCCAGCAACAGTTTGCTGGTGCGGGCAAAGGCGTAGGGCAGGGGGTGGCGCATGGCGGGTTCAGGGCTGGCGGGTGGATGTCGCTGGCTTCGCTTCAGCGGGGGCAATGGGTGTCACGGTGGGCGACCTGTCCACAGGTGGCAAGACCGCCGAGCCTGCCACAGGCAGCGGCCCGGTGGGCAGCGGCTGGAAACCCTGTTGCTGCAAGCGCATTTGCTCGTAGCGGCCCATCGACAGGGCGTCGGCCGCTGCGCCATCGCGCACCACCACCGGGCGCAGGAACACCATCAGGTTGGTCTTTTTGCGGCTGCGGACTTCCGACTTGAACAAATTGCCAAACAAAGGAATATCTCCCAGGCCCGGCACTTTTTCTTGGCTGGTGCTGGTGTCGTCTTGCAGCAAGCCGCCCAGCACCACGATGGCGCCGTCGTCCACCAGCACGTTGGTCTCAATCGAGCGCTTGTTGGTGATAAGGCCATCTTTGGAGCCAATGGATTTGGCGTCGACGTTGCTCACTTCTTGGTAGACCTGCATCTTGATCGTGCCGTTTTCGCTGATCTGTGGCCTCACCCGCAGAGTCAGGCCAACATCTTTGCGCTCAATGGTGGTGAAGGGGTTGGTGGTGCCCACTGCTGCTCCTGCGAAGGAGCCGGTCACAAAGGGCACGTTTTGGCCAATCACGATCTTGGCTTCTTCGTTGTCCAGCGTGAGCAAGTTGGGCGTGGACAGCACGTTGGCATCGCCGTTTGTCTGCAAAAACCGCGCCAAAGCACCGAGGGCCAAGGCACCGTTGCGTTGTGCGCCCACGGCAAGGTTCAAGCCTGTCGATGCCGTGTAATTGCCCGAAGCGGCCCCTGCAGCCAGGGTCAGCAAGTTGGTGCCGCCCACTGCAAAGTTGGTGCCCAACAAGCCCACAAGGCTTCCGTTGGTGCCGGTGCCGCTCATCCACTGCACGCCAAACTCGGCGGCTTTGTCGGCGCTGACCTCGGCGATCAGGCTCTCCACAAACACTTGGGCGCGGCGTTGGTCGAGCATGTCGATCACGCTGCGCAGCTGGCGGTATTGCGGCTCGGGTGCGCTGATGATAAGCGCGTTGGTGGCCGGGTCGGCCTGGATCTGGCCACCGGTGGACGGCTGGGCTGAGGGGCTGATGTTGCTGCTTGCGGGATTTGTTGCAGGCGCTGCTGGATTGCCCGGTGATGCGCCTGCCGCGACCGCACCGCTGCGCCCTTCGCCCGCGATGGCGGCGCGCAAGGTGGTCGCCAGCTTGGTGGCGTCGGCGTTCTTCAGGTAGACCACATGGATGTTGCCGCTGGCCGCACCCGCGCCGGTGGCACTGGGCTGGTCGAGTTGGTCGACCAAACTGCGCACCAGCGCCAGCCTGGCCGGGTTGGCCGCCCGCACGATGAGCGAGTTGGTGCGCACCTCGGGGATCACGGTGGTCTTAAAGGAACTGTCCGTCTGGCCTTGCGCGGCTGGTGCAGCGGCTGCGCCCGATTCGATCAGGCGCTGCACCATCGGGGCCAGGTCGCCCGCAATGGCGTGGCGCAGGCGCAGCACCTCGACACCCGTGGCGTTGGACACATCGAGCGCCGCGATGATGCGGCCCAGGCGCTGCAGGTTGTCGCTGTAGTCGGTGATGACCAGCGCGTTGGTGCCGGGGTTGACGTTGATGGTGTTGTTGGGGCTGATCAGGGGGCGCAGCACCGGCACCAGGTTGTTCACGTTTTCGTGGTTGAGTTTGAAGATTTGTGTGACGATTTGCCCGGTCCCGGCGGGCACGGCCCCGGCCGACACGGCGCTGCTTTGCAGCTTGGCTTCGGCCTCGGGCACCACGGTGTAGAGCCCGGCCGACTCCACCAACGCAAAGCCCTGGGTGCGCAGCTGCGCAGCAAACAAGCGCAGGGCCTGTGCCGGGGGCACGGGCACGGTGCTGGACAGCGACATCGTGCCCTTGACTCGCGGGTCGACCACCACGTTGGCACCCGACAAGGTGGCCAGGGTGCGGGCCACGGCCTCGATCTCGGCGTTCACAAAATTGAGCGTGACGGGTTCGCGGCGTGAGGACTTGAGGGCCGGTGGGTTCGTCATTGGATTGGCCGCGGGTTTGTCCGCGTTCTGGGCATGCACCTGTGGCATGAGCCAGCCCATGGCCGCCAGGCAGGCCAAGGCCAAAGCGCTGCGTGGCCAGCGGGCACGGTTCAAGGGGCGCATGTGAGCAAAGTCGTTCATGGTGTTCAGGTCTTGAAACAGGGGGTGCAGCTGGGTTGCAACAGGGGTTGAAGGTGGGGGCTGATCATGCGGGCTGAGGCTGAACCGGGTTCATCCCAAAGACAGCAAACTGCGCGCGCCTTGGCGGCGGCCCAGGATGTTGAGCAAATTATCGAATGCCGCCTCATGCCCTTCGGCTGCGCTGGCCTCTCCGGTAAAGCGCAGGCGCTGGCCCACCCATTGGCCCTGGCCCGACAGCAGCAAAGGGCCCTGCAGGGTGCTCAGCGCCAAGCCCGGTGTGGGCGTGCCTTGCGGGGTGCCGGTCAGGGTGAGGCGGTAGCTGCCCATGGGTTTGACGGGGCTCAGGCGCGAAGACATCTCGTGCAGGCCCAGCGCCACCAGGCCCTGCATTTGCAGGCGGCCTTGTGCCCAGTGCAGTTGCAGCGCTTCGGTGCGCAGCTGCAATTGACCTTCGGCCTGCAGCGTGTTCCAGGGCGCACCCAGACCGCTGAGCAAGGCGGCTGGCCAGCTCGACTGGTGGTCGCTGGTTTGCAGGTGCAGGGTGTTCCAGCCCAAAGCGGCTTGCAAGCTGGCGGCCTGCGTCATGCAGCAGTCGGCCCGCCAGCCCAGGCGCAGGCCTGTCCAGGTGGGTGACAGGCTCCAGTGCAGCCGGCCGGGCAGGGCCTGCGGCTGGCGGCTGCCCGCGCCGCCGCTGAGCAGCAGCTGGGCCGAGCCTTGCCACACCGTGCCGCGGGGGTTGAGCCATTGCACCTGGCCTTGACTGGCCTGGGCCACGCCCCAAGCCAGCCAGCGGGCAGGCGCCCACACCAGCAGCGCCAGGCCCAGGCCCAAGAGTGCGCCGAGCCAGGCCAAAGACCAGGGCGCACGCACCGGACTGACCGGACTTGCGCTGGCTCGACGAAGGGTTTTCATGGCGTTCATGGATTGGACGGCAAACGCAGCACCAGGCTGCCGCGCCAGGTGGCATCCAAGCTGTCCGGGCCGGGGGGGCTGGCGTGCTGCAGCTGGGCTTGAGTGGGCAAAGCCTGGGCGTTGTCACGCGTTTGGCTCAGCCAGCGGGCCAGTGCGGCGGCCGGGGCGGCTTGCAGGCTCAGGGTGGCGGTTTCACCCTGCAGGCTGATGCGCGCGTTGGGGCCGAGTTCCGCCAGGCTTTTCTCCAGCCACTTGGCGGCATCGGCGCGGGAGATGGCCACAGGCTTTTGCAGGCTCTGGGCTTGCGCTTGCAGCTGGCGCATGCGCTGGCTTTGGGCGTCGAGCAGGGCCTGGCGGGCCGGGGCCTCTTGCCAGGTGCGCAGTGCCGGGGCCAGAGCCAGCATCCACAGCGCGGCCAGGCCGAGCACCCAGACGCCAATGCCGATCAGCCGCTGTTCACGCGGTTTGCGCCGGGACCAGACGCCTTGCCAGCCACTGCGCAATTGCGCGGTCAGGGTTGGCAGGTTCATGGCTTGGCCTCCACTTGGGCGCTCATCAACCAGCCGTCGCCTTGGGCGCGCCAGGCGTAACCGAGTGCGCTCAGGCTTTGCTGCAAGGCTTGCTGTTGGGCCGCATCGGGCTGAAAGTCTTGCAGGCGCATCTGGCCCGTTTGGTAAGACCATTGGCGCGGCGCGGCCAGCCCTGGCGGCAGGGCTTGGCCCAGCGCGGCCAGCATGGCTTCGAGGTCGCCTGCGCCGAGCTGGCCCGAGCCTTGGCGCAGCCGCTCGACTTGTTGGGTCATTTGCAGCGGCGCATCGACCACCAAGCTGGTTTGCGGGAAGGTCTCGCGCAGCACCTGGCCCCAGCTGCTTTGCTGGGCTTGCCAGTCGGCGCGGGTTTTCCAGGCCCAGGCATTCAGGCCGACCAATTGCGCGGCCAGCAAGAGCCACAAGCCCCAGCGGGCCGGCCGCCAGGCGGGGCTGTGCCACAGGCTGCTGACGGTGCGTTGCCAGTTTTTCAGTTGGCGGCTGCGGGCGTTGGCACGCAGCTCAAATTGGGCCAGGTCCCAATCACCTTGCACCGCGGTCAGCCAGTGCTGGGCCGGGGGCATGAGGCGCACGCCAGCGCCCAGCAGCTCTGTGGCCAAGGCCACGGCACCGGGTTCGGCCAGTAGCGTGGCCGTGGCCCGCTCGGGCTTGGACAGCCCCAGTCGTTCATGGGCCGCCAATCCGGCTGGGCGCAGGGCTGGCCAGGGCTGGCCCCAGACGCCGCGTTCGGGGTGGCTGACCCACAGCCAGCCGGTGTCGGCATCGCCCAGGGCGGTGAGCTGCACCGGGTTGCCTGGCGTGCCTGGGGAGAGTTCGGGCACGATGCGGTGCACGGGCAAACCTGCTTGTTCGAGGGCTTGCAGGTGGTCGCTCAGCCAGACTCGGTCGCACGCAGCCACCCAAGGGCGCGGGGTGCTGGTCCAATCGGTTTGCAAGGCCAGGTGCACGTGCTCAGGGTCGTCCAGCAGGCGGTCTTCCAGCAGGCCTTGCAAGGCCGCTTTGACCCGCTGGGCCTGTTTGTGCAGGCCGGCAGGCAACTCGACGCGGTGCCACGACAGCGCAGCGGCGGGCACCAGGGCCACGGTTTCGGATTGGCGATCGGCGGCAGGCAACAAAGCGGCCGCCGCCCACTGCAGCGTGAGCGGGCGTGAGCCGGGCTCGGCCTCGACCCGGGCATGGGGGTAGGCGAGGGTGGGGCTGGGTGGGCCCGACGGCAGTTGGATGATCAGGGTGCGCATGTGCAGATCATTGTAGAGGGGCATCAAGTCGCAATTGGGGGCTGCGCACGCGCCAGAGCATGCGCACCTGGCTGCCATCGCGCCGCACCAGCGCGGTCTCTTGTTGCACCACGTTGTCGATGCGCATGCGCCCTTGCACCTCAAAGTAACGGCTTTGCACGCTGTGTTGTTTGTCGTTCAGCAGGCGGCCGCTTGGCCCCAGGGCTTCTTTCGCGGCGTTCAGGCTGGCCCAGTGGCCCCGCTGGCGCTGGGCCACGGCTTGCCGTGCCGAGGCCAGGTCCAGCCCGGGCACCACGGCCGAGAGCACCTCGGCCGAGGCGGTGTTCAGGTTCACGGGGGTGGCCTCGGGCAGCAAGGTGATGTGCGCCTGCAAGGCGGCCAGCGTGCCGGGGCTCAGACCCAGCCAAACCAATTGAGCCGTTTGCTGGGGCATCAAGGCGGCGGGTCCTTCTTTGCCGGTGCCTGAGTTGGTGCCTGAGCTGTTTGGGGCTTGGCTGGCCCGGCTGGCCTGCAAGCTGGCGGGCAACTGCTGCGCCAGGCTTTGCAGCTCGGCCAATGGCAGGCCCAGGCGCTCGAACAAGGCGGCAAAGCGGGCCAGCGCCGGGGGTGAGATTTGCCCGTCTTCAACCAAGTTCACCACGTTCATGCGCGATTGGGCGTCGGTGATCTGGCCCGACAAAAAAACCTCGGTATCGCCCTCGCGCCACTGCTGGTCTTGCGACAGGAAGGTCGACAGTTTGGATTCTTGCACCGGCAAGGCCCAGGGCTCGCCCAGGTGGTCGGCTGCGGCGCTTTGCGCCGAAATCGCGTCTTCGCGCAAGATCAGCCGTGTCCAGTCCAGTGCGCCCGTCATCATCCAGGCGGTCTGGCTGCGACCGCGCTCGGCGATCTCAATCTCGACCTGTCGCCACTGTTGCCACAGTGCGGCGCTGGCCAGCGTGGCCACCAAGGCCACCGTGAGCATGGCCGTCAGCAAGGCTGCGCCGCGCTGGCGCTTCAGGGGGCGATTCAGGTGGCGCATCTTGGGGCGTAAGAAGGGGCGCATCATGGAGGCGCTCCTGACAAGGTCGGCCGCACCCAGTCCAAGGTCAGCGGGCCCGATCCGGCGGGACCGGGGGGCAGGCTCAGCACCAGACGCACACCATCCGGGGTGGGGGGGGTGGCGCTGGTTGTTGTGCCGGGGGTGGCGTTGGGGCTGTCAGGCGTGCCTGCGGTCACGGCAGCGCTCGACAAGGGGTTGGCCCAGCTGCCGCCCCGGTGCACGAACAGCTGCCAGCCCGACAAGGGGTGAATCTGGATCTGGCCGGCGCGGGTGCTGTCGTTGGCTGTTTGGCCCCACTGCGCTGCCAGCGCCCAGGCGCTTTGCCAGTCCTGGCGCTGACTCAAGGGCGGTGATTGCCACCGCTGCCAGTCACCCCCGCCGGGTCGGCCCGGGTCGCTGCGCCAAGTCCAGGCCACCACGCGGACACTGGCGGGCGCGGGGGGGGGCTGGCGGTTGGTTGCGCTTGTGGGGGGACTTGGGCTGCTGCTGGGCAGGGGGGCGTCGGCGGTGCGCCGTGTCAGGCGCAGCACCTGGCCGTTCCAGTCCCAGCTGGGGGTGCCGGGCAGCTCGGCCAATTGGTCCAGGTCGGTTTGCCACTGGGCCAGGCCCGCTTGCAGGCCGCGGATCTCGTCGGAGCGGCTTTGCAAACTGCTTTGGCTGCGCAGCATGCCGTCCAGCCCGCGCCAGGCCATCAGGCTCATCAAGGCCATCACGCTGATGGCCACCAGCACTTCGATCAGGGTGAAGCCGCGCTCGGCTTGTTGGGTTGTCGCCATCAGTTGCGCCCCATCACGGTGGACACCTGCAGCACATAAACGCCTTGGTCCAACACCCGCGCATCGACGCGCCTGAAATTGGGGTTGGGCGTGGGCCGCACCGACACCTCGACCTGCAGCAAGCGCCCGGCTTGGGTGCATTCGACGCTGGTGTTGCCCGTGTCGGGCAGTTGTCTGCGCAAGCGCAGCACGATCAATTCGTTGTCGGCGCAGATTTGGCTCAGCATGCTCACGGTCTGGCGTTCGGCATTGCGGCTGAGCGAGCCCGTGGCCTGCAGCCCGGCCATCAGCGCTATGGCGGTGATGCCCAGGGCGACCAGCACCTCGATCAGGGTGAAGCCGCGCTGGTTCATGGCGGCGTCTGTTCTCGCGTGTTTTGCACTTTGAAGGGCCGCAGGCCATCGGTCACAACCCACAGGGTCTGGCCGGGAGACTGTGGTGCCGACTGTGCGGTCGACAAGGCCACAGCTTGTGGCGCGATCAGGGGCTCCGGCCCCAGGGTGATGGCGCTGCCTGGCGCAGCGCGGGTGGTGTCAGCCAGCCAGTTTTGCGGCAGGCCAGGCGGTGGCAAGCCTTCAAAAACAAAACTTTGCACGGGGTTGGCTGAGTTGTCTTGGGTGCGCCAGACCACCGGCAACCCGTTGGCGCGGGCCTGGGCACGGCCGGTTTCGAGCAGCACGGCCAGGCGTTCGGCGTCGCGCTGAAGGGCGCTTTGGGCGCTGTCTCGCAGCGACAGGCTCACGCCCGCTGTGGCCACGGCGATCAGGGCCACCACCACCAGCAGTTCCAGCAGCGTGAAGCCCAGGGACAGGGCGAAAGGGCGTTTACTGCCAGCTGCCGAGGTCGGCATTGTTGCCCTCACCGCCGGCCTGACCGTCAGCGCCAAAGGACAGCACATCCACCTCGCCCTTGATGCCGGGGTTCAGAAATTGGTAAGGGCGGCCCCAAGGGTCTTTGGGCAGTTTGTCCAGATAAGGCTTCCAGTTGCCAGGCACAGGCTCGGTGGTGGGTTTGAGGATCAGGGCGTTCAGGCCCTGCTCGGTGCTGGGAAAGCGCTGGTTGTCCAGCTTGTAGAGCTTGAGGGCTTGCATCAGGTTGCCCACATCGGTGCGGGCAGCGGTGATGCGGGCGTCATCCGCGCGGCCCAGCACATTGGGCACGATCAACGCGGCCAACACGCCAATGATGGCCAGCACCACCATCAGCTCGATCAGGGTGAAGCCGCGTTGACGGGCCGGCGCAGGGCGAGCCGCAGCCGCGACAGCGCAAGGGTGGGGGAGTGGGGCGTGGTCTTGCATGGCTTCGATCATAATCCGGCCATGTTACAAATCTCCCCTGCCTCACAAAGTGCCAATCTTTGGCCGGGTGTTTCGGCCGCTTTGGTTGGCTGTGCGGCCGCCGCCAGCGTGGTGTTTTGGGTGTTGAACTTCCCTGCCGGCAGTGCGGTGCAGGGCGTGCCCTTGGTCCAAAGCTCAGTCCAAGCCGTGACCAGTTCATTTTCGTCCCATTTGGCCCGGGCCTGGGGGGTGCAAGCGGCCTTGCCCGAGGTCAGCATCGCCCAATCCGCGCGCTTTGAGCTTTGGGGTGTGGTGGCCGGTGCCTCTGGCCAGGGCAGCGCCCTGATCGCGGTGGATGGTCAACCGCCTCGGCCTTTTCGGGTAGGGCAAACCGTGGCGGATGGCGTGGTTTTGCAAAGCCTGGGCCCAAAGCAGGCGCAGTTGGGTGCCAGCGCGCAAGGCGCGGCCCTTTTTTCGCTCCGATTGCCTGGCGCAGACAAAGCGCCTTAAAGCGCCCTGAAACCCCTGTCGCGCAGCGTTGTCAGGCGCGCAAAAACAAACGGTACACCGGATTGTCGGTCTCTTCGGCATACGGATACCCCAGCGTTTTGAGGAACTTCTCAAACGCCTTGTCGTCCTTGGGGGGCACTTGCAGGCCCACCAAAATGCGGCCGTAGTCGGCGCCTTGGTTGCGGTAATGAAACAGGCTGATGTTCCAGCCCGGGCGCATCAGGCTCAAAAACTTGAGCAGTGCGCCGGGGCGTTCGGGGAACTCAAAGCGCAGCAAGCGTTCGTCTTGTGACAGGGCCGAGTGCCCACCCACCATGTGGCGGATGTGCTCTTTGGCCAGTTCGTCGTGGGTCAGGTCGATGGCCTTGAACTGGTGTTTGTTGAACTTGGTGGTGATCTTGCTGCTCTCACCCTTGCCCTGCGTGCTCAGGCCCAGAAAGACATGGGCCTTGTCCGAATCGCTCATGCGGTAGTTGAACTCGGTCACGTTGCGCGGGCCGCCGGGCAGGCTGCCGATCAGCTCCAAAAAGCGTTTGAAGCTGCCGCGCTCTTCCGGGATGGTCACAGCAAACAGAGCTTCTTTTTCTTCGCCCACGTCGGCCCGCTCGGCCACAAAGCGCAGGCGGTCGAAGTTCATGTTGGCGCCGCACAAGATGGCCGCAAAGGTCTGTCCCTTGCATTTGTGCGCTGCCACATACTGTTTGATGGCCGCCACCGCCAGCGCGCCTGCGGGCTCCACGATCGAGCGGGTGTCCACAAACACGTCCTTGATGGCCGCGCACACCGCGTCGGTGTCCACCGTCATGTAGGCGTCCACCAAGTTGCTGGCCACGCGGAAAGTTTCTTCGCCGACCAACTTGACCGCAGTGCCATCCGAGAACAGCCCCACATCTGCCAAAGTCACGCGCTGTTTGGCGGTCACCGACTGGATCATGGCATCCGAGTCGTTCATCTGAACGCCAATCACCTTGACGCCTGGGCGCACCGCCTTGATGTAGTTGGCCACGCCAGATATCAGACCGCCGCCCCCGATGGCCACAAACACCGCATCCAGCGGCCCTTGGTGCTGGCGCAGCATTTCCATGGCGATCGTGCCCTGGCCCGCGATCACGTCCGGGTCGTCAAAGGGGTGCACAAACGTGAGGCCCTGCTTTTTTTGCAGCGTCAGGGCGTGTTTGTAGGCGTCTGAATAGCTCTCGCCAAACAACACCACCTCGCCCCCAAAGCCTTTGACCGCGTCGATTTTGACCTGCGGCGTGGTGGTGGGCATGACGATCACCGCACGGGTGCCCAGGCGGCTGGCGCTCAGCGCCACGCCTTGCGCGTGGTTGCCCGCCGAGGCGCAGATCACACCCTTTTTGAGCTGCTCCGGGCTCAGGTGCGCCATCTTGTTGTAGGCCCCGCGCAGCTTGAAGCTGTGCACCGGTTGCTGGTCTTCGCGCTTCAACAGCACCTGGTTGCCCAAGCGCTTCGACAGGTTTTTGGCCGTTTCCAAGGCGGACTCGGTCGCCACGTCATACACCTTGGCGTTGAGGATCTTGATCAGGTAATCGGCGGGTTGGAGGTGTGGGGTGGTCATGTCCGGTGCGATGGCAGACGTGCCGCATCGCCTAAAAAGTGTGGGCTTGATGATAACGGCCGATAACGGCCAAAAAAAATGCCCCAAGCCTTGCGGCTGGGGGCAAATCCACCTTTTCAGAGGGTGGAGGAGACAAGGGGTGCATGCAAAAAAGCACGCTTGTTCGCAATTGTACGGGTGTTTTTGTTGCGTTGCAGCAAGTTGAGTGTCTCGGAGTGCAAAAACTTGTAAAGTTGACCACCTCCAAGACCACTCAAAATCCTTGCGTTCAGCACGGATGACACACAAGGAAACAAAAATGGAATGCACAGTCACTTGGACCGGCGTTGCCGGCACCCGCTCGGGCATGGGTTTTGTGGCCGAAACCGGCTCAGGCCACATCGTGAACATGGACGGCGCGCCTGACGCGGCCAAGCCCGAAAACGGCGGCCAAAACCTCGCCCCGCGCCCCATGGAAATGCTGTTGGCCGGCACGGGCGGTTGTACCGCTTATGACGTGGTGTTGATCTTGAAGCGCGGCCGCCATGACGTGCGCGGCTGCAGCGTCAAGATCAGCAGCGAACGCGCTGAGGTCGACCCCGAAGTCTTCACTAAGATCAACATGCACTTCACCGTCACCGCCAAAGGCGTTGCCGCCAGCGCCGTGGAGCGGGCCATTGCCATGAGCCACGACAAATACTGCTCGGCCAGCATCATGCTGGGCAAAACGGCTGAGATCACGACCAGTTTTGAGGTGGTGGAAGTGAACGGTTGACCATTGAGCAGGCTGGGTAAATGCCCTGCTGAGACCCTGAGTACCCGTGGGCGGGTATCAGGCGGCTCAAACCCGGTGGGCCACCGTGGTCATCACCTTGGCGGCGGCTTGCATCAAGGCCTTGATTGGGGCGGGCAGTTCCACCGCGCCGGCTTTCATGGCCATCTGGGCGTGGGCGACCTCGTCAGCCTTCATGGCCGACACGATGGCGCGAGACGCCAAATCTGCCGCCGGCAGCAAATCCATGTGGCTTTGCAGGTGGGCTTCCACCTGGCGCTCGGTTTCCACCACAAAGCCCAGACTCACCCGGTCGCCGCCCAGCTTACCCGCCGCAAAACCGATGACAAACGCACCGGCATACCAAAGCGGATTCAACAAAGAAGGCCGGTCGTTCAACTCGTCGAGGCGCTGCTTCGTCCAGGCCAAGTGGTCGGTCTCTTCGCGGCTGGCCTCGGCCAGTTGAGCGCGCAGTGCAGGGCTCTGGCATGCCAGGGCCTGGCCGGTGTACAGCGCCTGGGCACAGACCTCACCCACATGGTTGATGCGCATCAGCGCACCCGCTTGGCGCTGCTCGGCCTCGTTGAGCTCAAGCGCAGCCACAGAGACCGCCGGATTGGGGCGACTGGCGCGCGGCTCGGCGCAAAGGGTGCGCAGGGCGCTGTCCACGGCCAAAATCAAGGCATTGCTCATGGTCCAAGTGTAAACAATCGATTCGTTCGGGCTGAAAAACGCCAACGGGCCCGTGCTGGGATCTGGGTTACTGAATTTGTAACTGTTAGCAATCGTGTTTTGAAATGGGTCCAAAGTCATTGTCGCCATTGATAAAAATGCGGTTTTTAGAGTCGAACGAGGGTAAATACGGGGGGTTGTTGCATGCTTGCAACGAAAAGAACTTTTCTTGGACGAATGTCTTGGCGAACACACAGTCGTCTGGTGGAATACAGACAACTTCCTGATTTGGAGGTTGGCTCAGGGTTTCGACGGGTGAATATCACCCATCTGATTCGGGCCCTTGTTTAACCTTGGAGAAACTTGCAATGAAAAAATCTCTGATTGCTCTGGCTGTTTTGGCAGCTTCCGGCACCTCTTTCGCTCAATCCACCGTGACTTTGTCTGGTAACGTCAAAGCTGGCGTGGCACAGACCAAATACTCCGGCGGAGCCGCTGCTGCAAACAATGGTACAGCCACTGGTTTGGCCGACGGTTCTTCGCGCTTCATTTTGAGCGGCAGCGAAGACCTGGGTGGCGGCTTGAAAGCCAACTTCCAAGTGGACACACGTTACCGTATGGACGACAACGGTGCAGCGCCTACATCCAGCCCATTGGCTGGCGGCAACACCTTTGTGGGCGTGTCTGGCGGTTTCGGTAACGTCCAAATGGGCAAGCTGGACACCCACTACTGCATGGGCGGCGACACCCACGGCTCACGTGCCACTGCATTGCAAGCGGCCAGCTGCGCACTGTTGGGCTTTGTGAACGGTTCTGGCAGCGGCCAAGCCATTGCCAACGCCAGCCGTTCCACCAACGTGGTTCGCTACACAGCCCCTGCTATGAGCGGTTTGACTTTGCAAGGCACTTACAGCTTCGCACAATCTGGCTCTGAAGGTGCAGTCGGTACAACAAGCGGCGGCAATGCATCGCACTTCCAAGGTGTTTACGCTGCAGGTCCTCTGACTGTCGGCGCCAGCATGTGGCAAGCCAAGGGCGAAGACCAAACGACGACTGCTGCTCGTACCGGTCAAAAAGCAACCACCTTCATGGCCAACTACAACTTGGGCGTGGCCACCATTGGCCTGACCTATGACACATCGGCTACGCGTGCAGCAGCAGCCAGTGCAGCCTTCATCGACACCGAGCGTACTGTGACTTCCATCCCTGTCACCGTGCCCATGGGTGCTGGTACAGTTTTGTTCACATACAGCAAAGCTGGCGAAACAAAAATTGGCGGCGTCACACAGGCCAACACCGGCGCTACATTGATGTCCGTCGGTTATGACTACGCTTTCTCCAAGCGCACCACCTTGGGTGTGAGCTATGCCAAGCTGGACAACAAAACCGCTGCTGGCTACGCACTGTACACCCAGACAGCCCTGAACGGTACACCTGCCAATGCTGTTGGCACTGATGCTGCTCAGTTTTACTTGGGTCTGCGCCACGCCTTCTAATTCCCAGCTGGCGCAAGCCAGTTGAGTTTTAAAAGACACAAAACCCACCGTGGCAACACGGTGGGTTTTTTTATGACTGCTCGGTGGCGCTGTCTATCCAAAAAACACACCCCTGCAAGGGATAGCACGGGTACGGCAACGCTGAAGAGCTGATAGATTGGAGGATTGTTAGGATTTTCAGGATTTTCAACATGTTGTACCCCCCTGTCTCTTTTCGTTCGTGGTGCGCCTCACTGGGCTTGGGCCTGTCCACCGCGGGCTTGCTGTTATTGACGGGATGCGCCAGTGCGCCCAAAGAGGCGCCACCTGCCCAACTGGCCTGTCCTGAGGGGGTTCCTGCGGGCACCCAGTGTTGGCGAGGGCAGGATTCTGCGGGCGCGCATTATTTGCTGGCCAAGCCTGCCCAGTGGAGCGGTGTGCTGGTGGTGCACGCGCATGGCGGTCCCGCCTTGGGCGAGCCAAAGGCCTCCAGGGCAGACGAAGACATCAAGCGTTGGGCGATCACTTTGACCGAAGGCCACGCGTGGGCCGGGTCGGTGTTCAGGCAGGGTGGATTTGCCGTCACCACGGCGGCCGAAGACACAGAACGTGTTCGGCGCATCTTTGTGGACCATGTGGCCAAGCCGCAGAGGACTTTGTTGCACGGACAATCCTGGGGGGCGATGGTGGCCACGCGTGCGGCCGAGATGTACCCCCAATCCTGGGAAGGCATTTTGCTGACCAGCGGTGTGGTGGCCGGGCCCACCACTTACGACTTCCGTTTGGACTTGCGCGCCATTTACCAGCACCTGTGCCAAAACCACCCGCGCCCCAATGAGCCTCGGTACCCACTGTCGCTGGGGTTGCCGGCCGACAGCAAACTGACGTCAGCGGAGTTGGCCACGCGGGTCAACGATTGTTTGGGTGTGCGAAAACCAGCAGCCCAACGCAGTGCTGAACAAATCCAAAAAATCAAAACCATCGTCGATGTCTTGAAAATCCCGGAAAACTCGATTGCAGGTCACCTGAATTGGGGCACGTTCACGCTGCGCGATGTGGTCACCAAAAGTGGCGGTGCCAGCCCCTTTGGCAATGACACAGTCCAGTACCGCGGCTCCGCCAACGACGCCGCCCTGAATGCGGCCGTGCTGCGCTTCAAAGCCGACCCGCAAGCCAGCGCCAAGTTTGATGCCGATGTCAATCACCGTGGCCGGTTCAAGGTGCCTGTGTTATCGGCACACGGCATCCGGGATTCGACGGTGTTTGTGGAGGGCAGCGACACCCTGCGCCTGCGCATGGAAGCCTCTGGTAACGGTGCGCGGCTGGTGCAAACCTTTGTGGACTCTGCTGAGCACAGTTATTTGGGCGATGTCATTTACCCGCCGCTGTTTGAGGCCTTGCTGGCTTGGGTCAACCTCGGCACCAAGCCAACACCTGTGGGCATCTCTGCACGTTGCGCGGCCTTGCGGCCTGCACAAGCTGCTGAGTGCCGGTTTCAGACGGCCTACACCCCACAGCCTTTGGCCACCCGCATCGCTCCGCGCTGAACGCGGACGGTACGTGCAGCGGCTGGCGCATGCCGCTGCAAGCCCAATCACTGCTGCGCAATCCCGGCTTTTTGAATCACTTCCGTCCAGCGCTGGATGTCTGTATCGAGCAACTGAGCCAGTTGGGTGGGGGTGCTGGATTGGGCTTGCACGTTGAAACCCGCCAGGCGTTGCACCATGGCAGGATCGGCCAGGATTTTGGCCACTTCGGTGCTCAGACGATCGACCACGGCTTTGGGGGTTTTACCAGGCGCGGCCAGTGCGTTCCAAGACGACACATTGAAGTTGCTCAGGCCTGGCAACTCGCGCACCACCGGCACTTGGGGCTGGTCTTTGGGGCGGTTGGCGCCCATCACACCCAGCAGCCGCACAGCCTTGGCGTTGATCTGGGGTTTGAGCGGTCCCAGGATCTCCACCACCGCATCGATCTGGCCGCCGCGCAGGGCGTTGATCACCGCAGGCGTGCCGTTGTAAGGGATGATTTGCGCGATCAGGTTGGCCTGGGTGCGCAGCAGCTCGGCGGCCAGGTGTTGGGTACTGCCGATGTTGATGGTGCCGAAGTTGAGCTGGCCCGGGTGGGCGCGGCCAAAGCCGATCAGCTCGGCCAGGCTTTTGTGCGGTGAGGACTCTGGCACCACGATGGCGATGTCAAACAAGCCCAGCAAAGACACGGGCGCGAAGTCGGTGCGGGGGTTGAAGGGCAAGGACTTGAATAGGCCCGCACTCACGGCCGTGCCATTGGACATCAGCAGCAGGGTGTGGCCGTCGGGCTCGGCCTTGGCCACCAGCTCGGCTGCCACGATGCCGCCTGCGCCGGGCCGGTTGTCAATGACGACGGGTTGGCCCAGATTCACAGACAGCTGCTGCGCCACGGCACGCGCCGTCAGATCGGCCACGCCACCCGCACCAAAAGGCACGACGATGCGCAGGGCTTTGAAGGGAAAAGCGGCTTGAGCCCAGGCAATGTTCAAATACCCTGCGGGCAAAAGGGCAGCGAGCATCACGAGGCGGCGGCTTAGCATGGGCACACTCCAAAAAAAGTTTGAGACAGGATGATAAAACCAAGCACCCCAAGGCTTCGTTTGGCGCTGTACGCCAGTCTGTGCAGCAGTCTGTTGTTGCCCGGCTGCGCCTTCTGGAAGGCCGAAGCACCGCAAGACAAGCCGCCACAGGTTCTGCGGCAGTTGCCCCTGCAGTTCAGTGCGCAGGACAAGTCGCAGTGGCAGGTCATGCGCTTGCCGGGCAAGCTGCTCACGGCTTACCGGGTGGCCCCGCAAGGCACGCGCGATGCCTTGCTGGCCGAAGCGGATTCCTCGGCCAGCATGTTGAGACAGGCGTTGCACATCCCCCCAGAGCAATTGGGAAAATTGCAGTTTGACTGGCGAGTCGATCAGCTCATAACGGGCGCGGACATGCGCCAGCGTGAGACCGAAGACTCCCCGGTGCGCCTGATCCTGGTGTTTGAGGGCGACCGCCAGCATTTTTTGGCGCAAAACAACCTGCTCAGCGAGTTGACCCTCAGCCTGACCGGCGAGCCTCTGCCCTACGCGACGCTGATGTACGTGTGGTGCAACGACTGTCCAGCCGGGTCGGTGATCGTGAACCCGAGAACCGACCGCATCCGCAAGCTGGCGGTGGAGTCGGGTGCGGGGCGAGTGGGGCAGTGGTTGAGTTACCGCCGCGACATCCGGGCCGACTTTGAGAAAGCCTTTGGCGAGCCGCCCGGGGCCTTGCTGGGGCTGGCCATCATGACCGACACCGACAACACCCGCAGCACCACACGCGCCTGGTATGGCGCGATACGGCTGCAGTGAGTGCCCCAGTCCGGTGCGCGACAGCACATTTGGGGGAATTCCCTGCCCTGTCGGCGGGCTCGAATGTTGCATACTCGTGTTCTAACTAACTTTTTGTCACCGAGGTGTTTTGATGAACAAGATGACCCCCGCCGCTGTGCTGTCCAGCTCCCTGACCGCTTCTTTGGTCTTGGCCGGTGTGATGACCGCTGGTTTGGTGCAAGCCAAGCCTTTCAAATGGACCAGCGCCAGCGACATTCCCACACTCGACATCCACTCGCAAAACAACGCTTTGGGCAATGGCGTGCACGCCGCCATCTTTGACTCGCTGGTTTACTACAACAGCAAGACCTTCAAAATCGAACCCCGCTTGGCCACCTCTTGGCGCGAGGTGTCGCCCACACAGTACCGCTTCAACCTGCGCAAGGGCGTCAAGTTCAGCGACGGCTCGGCCCTGACGGCCGACGACGTGGTGTTCTCACTGGACCGCGCCCGCGCCAAAACCTCCAACTTCAACGTCTACACCCAGGGTATGAGCAAAGTGGTGAAAGTCGACACCAACACGGTCGACGTTTTCCTCAGTGGCCCCAACCCAGTTTTGCTCAACCAGATGACCGAGTTGCGGCTCATGAGCAAAGCCTGGGCCGAAAAGAACAAATCGATCGAACCCAAGGACATCAAGACCAAAGAAGAAAACTTTGCCCACCGCAACGCCATGGGCAGTGGCCCTTACATGGTCAAGGAATGGCAGCCTGACCAAAAGTTGACGCTGGTGAAAAACCCCAATTGGTGGGGCTGGTCGGACGCCGCCACCAACGTGACTGAAATCATCTACACCCCCATTAAGAACGAAGCCACACGCGCTGCCGCCTTGCTGTCGGGCGAAATCGACTTTGTGCTCGACCCCAGCCCGCAAGACCTGGGCCGCATGCGCAACAACGCCAACCTGAAGGTGATCGACGGCATTGAAAACCGCACCATTTTCTTAGGGATGGACCAGCACCGTGACGAATTGCCAGGCTCCAGCGTGAAGGGCAAGAATCCGCTCAAGGACGTGAAAGTGCGCAAGGCGCTGTACCAAGCGATTGACATGGACACCATCCACCGCGTGACCATGCGCGGCCTGTCACAAAACACGGGTGCCCTGGTGGCGCCGCAGGTCAACGGCTGGACCCAAGCCGTGAACACCCGTTTCCCGTATTCGCTGGATGCCTCTAAAAAGCTGCTGACCGAAGCCGGTTACCCACAAGGCTTTGAGGTGGACTTTGCCTGCCCCAACAACCGCTACATCAACGACGAAGAAATTTGCCAGGCCATCACGGCCATGTGGGCCAAGGTGGGCATCAAAGCCAAGCTGCGCACGCAGCCCCTCGTGACTTACTTCCCGATGATCCAGCGCTACGAAGCCAGCATCTACATGCTGGGCTGGGGCGTGCCGACCTTTGACGCGCTCTACAGCCTGCAGTCGCTCACGCGCAGCGTGGGCACCGGTGGTGACGGCAATTACAACGTGGGCCGCTACACCAACACCCGCATGGACTACATCGTGGACCGCGTGAAAACCGAAACCGATTTGCCCGTGCGCAACCGTTTGTTGACCGAAGGCCTCCAATTGTCCAACGACACGGTCTCTCACATCCCGCTGCACAACCAGGTGATCCCTTGGGCGATGAAGAAAAGCGTTGATGTGGTGCACCGCCCTGACAACCGCCTTGACTGGACACTGATCAAGGTCAACTGATGCTCGCATTCATTTTGCAGCGGTTGATCCAGGCCGTGATCGTCATGGTCACGGTCGCGTTCATCGCGTTTTTGTTGTTCCAGTATGTGGGAGATCCGGTGGTGTTTTTGCTGGGGCAAGACGCCACCAAAGAACAGATTGACTTGCTGCGATCGGACTTGGGTTTGGACCAGCCTTTCTTTGTGCAGTTTGGCCACTTTTTGGTCAACGCGGTGCAGGGCGAGTTTGGCCTCAGCCTGCGGCAAGGCGCCAAGGTCTCGCGCCTGATCGCCGAGCGCTTGCCTGCCACGCTGGAGCTGGCTTTGGTGGCCGCCACCATGGCGCTGGTGATCGGCATCCCCATGGGGGTGTATGCAGCCCTGCGCCGGGGCACTTGGGCCAGCCAGTTCATCATGACGGTGTCCTTGCTGGGTGTGTCGCTGCCCACTTTTTTGATCGGCATTTTGTTGATTCTGGTGTTTGCCGTGATCTTGGGCTGGTTCCCCAGCTTTGGCCGGGGTGAGGTGATCCAGATGGGTTGGTGGTCGAGCGGCTTGATGACGGCCAAGGGCTGGCACCACATCGTGTTGCCTGCCGTGACGCTGGCAATTTTTCAGCTCACGCTCATCATGCGCCTGGTGCGCGCCGAGATGCTGGAGGTGCTGCGCACCGACTACATCAAGTTTGCCCGTGCCCGTGGCCTGTCCAACCGTGCCATCCACTTTGGCCATGCCCTCAAAAACACGCTGGTGCCGGTGATGACCATCACCGGTTTGCAGTTGGGCGGCCTGATTGCCTTTGCCATCATCACCGAGACGGTGTTCCAGTGGCCCGGCATGGGCTTGCTGTTCATCCAGGCGGTGACCTTTGCCGACATCCCGGTCATGGCCGCTTATCTGTGCCTGATCGCGCTGATCTTTGTGGTCATCAACCTGATCGTGGACTTGCTGTATTTTGTGGTGGACCCGCGCCTGCGCGTGGGCAAGCCCGGGGGCCATTGAGCGTGGGCGCTTCTTTGCAATCGGTGTTGGGGCGGGGTGCTGCTTTTTCGCGCATCGCGCAGTTCCACCCCGAGCTCACGGCGTTTCGGCGCGACCTGCACGCCCACCCCGAGTTGGGATTTGAAGAGGTCTACACCGCACGCCGCGTGGCCGAAATGCTGCAGGTGTGTGGCGTGGACAGCATCCACACCGGCATCGGCAAAACCGGCGTGGTGGCCTTGGTGTACGGCCAAGGTCGCTCGGCGGCCAACCCCGGCCGCATGATCGGCCTGCGCGCCGACATGGACGCACTGCCCCTGACCGAGCACAACGAATGCACCTGGAAGTCGGGCACGCCCGGCCTCATGCATGGCTGTGGCCACGACGGCCACACCGCCATGCTGATGGGCGCAGCCCGCTACCTGGCCGAAACCCGGCGCTTTGACGGCACGGCCGTGCTGATTTTTCAGCCGGGAGAAGAGGGCTATGCGGGAGCGCGCGCCATGATGCAAGACGGCCTGTTTGAGCGCTTTCCGTGCGAGCAGGTCTATGCCCAACACAACTCGCCCGAGACGCCCTTGGGCGTGATCGGCATCACCCCCGGCCCCATGCAGGCGGCGGTGGACCGCATCGAGATCCGCATCATCGGCAAAGGCGGCCATGGCGCCCGCCCGCACCAGGGCGTTGACCCGGTGCTGGTGGCCGGGCACATCATCACGGCCGCGCAAAGCGTGGTCTCACGCAACCTGTCGGCTTTTGATCAGGCGGTCATCAGCATCTGCTCGATGCAAGCGGGCCACCCTGGCGCCATGAGCGTGATTCCGGGCGAAGCCACTTTGGTGGGCACCGTGCGCACCTACAGCGAGCGCGTGCAAGACCAGATCGAAGACCGTTTGCGCGCCTTGTGCAACGGTGTGGCGCAAGGCTTTGGGGCCTCGGCCGAATTGACCTACGAGCGCGTCTACCCCGCCACTGTCAACACCGTGCCCGAAGCGCAGTTTGCCTGCGATGTCGCGGCCACTCTGGTAGGCGAAGACAAGGTCTGGCGCGACATGCTGCCCAGCATGGGCGGCGAAGATTTTTCCTTCATGCTGCAGGCCAAACCCGGCGCTTACATCCGCATCGGCCAAGGCCTGCCGCACGGTCCGGGGCCGCACCCACTGCACAACAGCCGTTACGATTTCAACGACGAGATCTTGCCACTGGGCGCGGCTTTGCACGCCAGTTTGGTGGAGCAGGCGCTGCCTGTGGGCTCACCCGTTTGACCTTGCACAACACTTCTCTCTCTCTCAACCCCTGGAGTCTTTTATGCGTACTTCCAAACTCTCCCGTTCCTTGATGGCTGCCGCTTTGGTGTCGGCCCTGTCGCTGGGCGTTGCCAATGCCGCCACCGTGCGCATTGCCAACCAGGGCGACGCCTTGTCGATGGATCCCCACTCGCTCAACGAATCGCTGCAACTGAGCGTGACCAACAACGTTTACGAGTCGCTGGTCGGCGTGAGCAAAGACCTGAAGTTTGAACCCGGACTGGCCACCTCGTGGAAGCAGACCTCGCCCAACGTGTGGCGTTTTGAACTGCGCAAGAACGTGCGCTTTCATGACGACACGCCTTTTACGGCCGATGACGTGGTGTTCTCGCTGAACCGCGCCGCAGGCGAAGGCTCGGACATGCGCAGCAACACCAACGACATCAAGGAAGTGCGCAAGGTGGACAGCCACACCATCGAAATCGAAACCAAGGCCCCTTTCCCGATCTTGCCCAACGTGCTGTCCACCGTCTTCATGATGAGCAAAAAGTGGTGCGAGGACAACCAAGCCACACGCCCGGTGGACCGCCGCAAGGGCATCGAGAATGCCGCGTCTTTCCGCGCCAATGGCACAGGCCCTTACCGCCTGCGTGAGCGCCAGCCCAATATCCGCACCACCTTTGTGCGCAACGGCAGCTACTGGGGCAATATCGAAGGCAACGTGGACGAAGTCATTTTCTCGGTGATTGCCAACGACCCGACCCGCGTGGCGGCTTTGCTGTCCGGTGAAATCGACATCATGGAACCCGTGCCGGTACAAGACGTGCCCCGCATCAACTCTGGTGCCAACACCCGCGCCTTGGTGGCGCCTGAGTTGCGCACCATCTTTTTGGGCATGGACCAAAAGCGTGACGAATTGCTGTACTCCAGTGTGAAGGGCAAGAACCCCTTCAAGGACAAGCGCGTGCGCCAGGCCTTCTACCAAGCCATCGACATCGAAGGCATCAAGCGCACCGTGATGCGTGGCGCCTCCAACCCCAGCGCCTTGATGGTCGGCCCTGGCATCAACGGCTTCAACCCCGATCTGAACAAGCGCTTGCCCTTTGACCCTGAAGCGTCCAAAAAGCTGCTGGCCGAAGCGGGTTACCCCACAGGTTTCTCGGTGGACATGAACTGCCCCAATGACCGTTATGTGAACGATGGCCAGATCTGCGAAGCCGTGGCCGCCAACTTGGCACGGGTGAACATCAAGATCAACCTCAAGGCCGAGACCAAGGGCACCTATTTCCCGAAAATTCTGCGCCGTGATACCAGTTTCTATTTGCTGGGTTGGACCCCCAGCACCTATGACGCCCACAACGCGCTCAATGCCTTGATGCGCTGCGTGGACGACAAAGGTACAGGCCAGTTCAACCTGGGCGCTTATTGCAACCCCAAGGTGGACGAGCTGACCGTGAAAATTCAAAGCGAAACCGACCAAGCCAAGCGCAACGCCATGATCAAAGAGGTCTTTGAGTTGCACAACGCCGACATCGGCCACTTGCCACTGCACCAGCAGGCCTTGGCCTGGGGCACCAGCAAAAAGGTCACACTGGTGCAGCGCGGTGACAACTCCATGCCGTTCAAATCCATCAGCATCAAGTAATCCATGAACGCATTGAAACGTTGGCTGAACAGCGACGTCGGTTACAGCTTCCGCCAATCGCCCATGGCGATGGTGGCGGCTGCCATCGCCTTCATTTGTCTTTTTTGTTCGGTCTTTGCCGGGTGGGTGTCGCCTACCAACCCGTTTGATCTGGCCACGCTGGAGTTGAGCGACGCCCGCTTGCCGCCTGCCTGGATGGAGGGCGGCACTTCCAAGTTTTTGCTGGGCACCGACGACCAGGGGCGAGACATTTTGTCGGCCCTGATCTATGGTTCCCGCATTTCTTTGATCGTCGGCCTGGCTTCGGTGATTTTGTCGGTGGTGGTCGGCGTGGGCCTGGGCTTGTTGGCGGGTTTCAAGGGCGGCTGGCTCGACGCTTTGCTCATGCGCCTGTGCGATGTGATGCTGTCCTTCCCGGCCATTTTGGTGGCGCTTTTGATCGCGGGCGTGGGGCGTGCCCTGTTTCCCAATGCGCACGAGTCGCTGGCCTTTGGTGTGCTGATCATCTCGATCTCGCTGACGGGCTGGGTGCAGTACGCCCGCACCGTGCGCGGCACCACTTTGGTGGAGCGCAACAAAGAATACGTGCAGGCCGCCCGCGTGACGGGTGTGGCGCCGTTGCGCATCATGTTCAAGCATGTGCTGCCCAACGTGATGGGTCCGGTCATGGTGTTGGCCACCATTCAGGTGGCCACGGCCATCATCACCGAAGCCACGCTGTCATTTTTGGGTGTGGGCGCACCGCCCACCTCGCCTTCGCTGGGCACGCTGATTCGCGTGGGCAACGACTATTTGTTCTCGGGCGAGTGGTGGATCACGATTTTCCCGGGCCTGATGCTGGTGGTGATCGCCTTGTCGGTGAACTTGCTGGGTGACTGGTTGCGCGACGCGCTGAATCCGAGATTGCGATGAGTCTTTTACAAGTTAAAAACCTGGTGGTGGAATTCCCCAGCCGCCACGGCACGCTGCGTGCGCTGGACGATATTTCTTTCGACATCGCCCCTGGTGAAATTCTGGGTGTGGTGGGCGAGTCGGGCGCGGGCAAATCGCTCACGGGTGCGGCCATCATTGGCCTGCTGGAGCCGCCAGGCCGCGTGGCGGGAGGGCAGATCCTGCTGGAAGGCCAGCGCATCGACCACCTGAACAACGACGAGATGCGCCACATCCGGGGCCGCAAGATCGGCGCGATTTTTCAGGACCCGCTGACCTCGCTCAACCCGCTGTATTCCATCGGCAGGCAGCTGACTGAAACCATCTTGGCCCACCTGCCGGTGACGCCCCAAGAGGCACGCCAGCGCGCCATTCAGCTGCTCAAGGACACCGGCATTTCGGCCGCCGAAGAGCGAATTGAGCACTACCCGCACCAGTTCTCGGGCGGCATGCGCCAACGCGTGGTGATTGCTTTGGCGCTGGCCGCTGAGCCGCAACTGATTGTGGCCGACGAGCCGACCACCGCGCTCGACGTGTCGATCCAGGCGCAGATCATCAGCTTGCTCAAAAATGTCTGCAAAGACCGGGGCGCGGCCGTGATGCTGATCACCCACGACATGGGCGTGATCGCCGAAACCTGTGACCGTGTGGCGGTGTTGTACGCCGGGCGCGTGGCCGAAATCGGGCCGGTGCACCAGGTCATCAACCACCCGGCCCACCCCTACACCGCAGGCCTGATGGCCTCGATCCCCGACATGGACAGTGACCGCGAACGCCTCAACCAAATTGACGGTGCCATGCCGCGCCTGAACGCCATCCCGCAGGGCTGCGCCTTCAATCCCCGCTGCCCCAAAGCCTTTGACCGCTGCCGCCAGGACCGGCCCGATTTGGTTCAGGCGGGCGCCAACATGGCCGCTTGCTGGCTGCACGACGGGAGCGCCGCATGAGCGACACCATGAGCAACGCCAAACCCCAACCCCTGGTCGTGGCGCACGACCTGGCCAAAACTTTCGACGTGTCAGCCCCCTGGCTTAACCGCGTGATCGAGGGCAAACCGCGCCAACTGCTGAATGCTGTGGACGGCGTGAGTTTTGAGATTGAACGCGGCAAAACCCTGGCCCTGGTGGGCGAGTCCGGTTGCGGCAAAAGCACCGTGGCCCGCTTGCTGGTGGGCTTGTACGAGCCCACACGCGGCGGCCTGACCTTTGATGGGCAAGACGCGCACGCCGCTTTCAAGTCGGCCGACGCGCAAAAGATGCGCCAGCGCATCCAGATGATTTTTCAAGACCCCTATGCCAGCCTGAACCCGCGCTGGACGGTGGACGACATCATTGGCGAACCGCTCAAAGAGCATGGTTTGATCCGCGACGCTGAAGAGCTCAAAGCCCGCGTGGCCGAGTTGCTCAAGTCAGTGGGCTTGTCGCCGCTCGACATGGTCAAGTACCCGCACCAGTTCTCGGGTGGGCAACGCCAGCGCATCTCAATCGCCCGTGCATTGGCCACCGCGCCTGAGTTTTTGGTGTGCGACGAGCCGACTTCGGCGCTCGACGTGAGCGTGCAAGCGCAGGTGCTCAACATCATGAAAGACCTGCAGCGCGAGCGCGGTTTGACGTATTTGTTCATCAGCCACAACCTGGCCGTGGTGCGCCATGTGAGCGACCGGGTGGGCGTGATGTATTTGGGCCGACTGGTGGAACTGGCCGACAAACACACCTTGTTTGGCAACCCCCAGCACCCCTACACCAAGATGCTGCTGGACGCGATTCCCAAAATGCACGACACCGGCCGCGCCCGCACCCCGGTGCAAGGCGAAGTGCCCAACCCGCTGAACCCCCCAAGTGGCTGCACCTTCCACCCCCGCTGCCCGCAGGCCACCGACATCTGCCGTGCTGAGCGCCCCGCTTTGCGTGACTTCAAAGGCATCAAGATCGCTTGTCACGCGGTGGTGTGACTTCAAGCCTTTGTCTGTTGATGAGATTTCGCTTGTTTTGAGTGGCCAATGGACTGCAGTGGCGAAGTAAAAACTGTCTATCAACTGACGAAAGACTTCCCTGGCCATGAAGAGCGGAGACCGGTTTGAGTCCATGCAATCATTCGGGATGCGACAGCAGGGCCAATAAAAATCAGTGGTTTTAAAAGGAAGGAATGCTCGTCATCTCTTTTTGAATAGACTGATAAGCATTGGCCATGACGCGATAGTCAATGGAGCACAGGAAGAAATCAACGCCTAAATCAATCCACATTCCTGCTGTTTTGGGATCAATCAGATAGACACCAATTTTGAGGCCAGGGATTTTTTTCCCAGCTGAAACAATTTTCTTGACCGCAGCGATGACCTCGGGATGATTGCCTTGACCATGAAATCCCATGGATGTGGCCAAATCGCCCGGACCGCCTGGAACGATGGCATCAAGTTTGCAGTTTGCTAAAACAGACTCAATGTTGTTAACCACTGAAGCATCTTCAATGAGCCCAATGGCCATTGCTTGTTCGTTGGACGTGGTTGCATAGTTTTCGAATGAAGTTAAGCCATACGAAACGCTTCGAACACCCGTACAAGTTCCGCGCGTGCCACTGGGAGCGTATCGAAATGCTTTCAATACTTCTTGCGTGCGGGTCATGTCCAAACCGAAATGTGGCAGCACAATTCCGTGTACGCCTTGATCAAGCAATCTTCCCATCTGCTGTGGTTGTGCGTGTCCCACGCGAGCCCAACATGAAATACCCGTTGCGTTTGCAGCACGAACATGTGCTGCAACATCGCCTATTTCCAGGGGTGCATGTTCCATGTCTATGACGACCAAATCAAAGCCCGCGTGGCGAATAATTTCTGTATGGCAGGGGTCAGACGAAAAAACAAATGTTCCGATGCCACGTTCGCCGTTCTTCAACTTTTCCCAAAGCGGATTGGGCGTCTGTGTTGTTTTGGTCATGGCTGAGAGGTCATTTGAATGAAATCGGACAGTTGAGTTGATGGGCTTGCTAACACTTGCTCTCCAATCCATTGATTCCAATAAGACTCGGATCCATAGGCCATGCGGGCATGGTGAAGTCTACGGGTATAAATTTGCAAGTCATATTCGTATGTAATGCCAATGGCACCATGAACAGCATGCGCTGTTGCTGCTATCAGCTGTGCCGATTCACTCGTTCTTGATTTTGCAATCGCGCTCAGCATGCGTGAAGGCGGCCCAGTCTCAATATCAAATGCCGCTTGCACGGCGATGCTTGCTGCAGCGACATGTTCAGCCATCACGCTGAGCTGATGTTGAATGGCTTGAAATTTGCCAATTGATTTTCCAAATTGAACTCGATCGTTGGCGTATTGAAGCGTCATATCAAAAACTTTTTTGATGGATGCAGCCAATTCGACGGCTTTTAATGATGCCGACAATGACATGAGATCTGTAGGCGAATTTTTGATATCAAAAAATTGACCCGCATGGCTTTCCCAATTCAAAGTTGCCAATAAACTTCCATGAATTCCACTGTCATAAATATTGATTGCATCAGCGCAATTTAAAATTTTGTAGCCGAGTCGATCCTGAATAACAAAGAATTGGCTAACTCTACCCATGGGGATGTTGGCGCAAATCAACAACTCATCCTTGACCGTGTGATGAGGTGCGAAAGCAATCAATCCATTTGGAATGCTCGCATGGTTTTTCCATAACCAACGCGCGGCAATCGTCTGGGCAATCGGAAGTGGAACTGCATATTGACCCAGTAAAAGTAGTATTGGAAATAAATCTCGAGTGCTGATGCCAGCACCTCCATCAGATTCATCGGTCAATAATTCAAAAAAACCAGCATCAGAAATTTTTTCAAAAAGAGAATGACCAGAATCATTGGATTCAATTCGGCGTACATCGGATGTCTTGCAATGGTGAGCCAGTATCGGTTCAAGTGCTTCTACAAAAATATTCGTCATCTGAGACCCAATCCACGGGCAATCATGCCACGCAATATTTCACGAGTGCCGCCGCGCAAGGAATAAGTTGGAGCCATTTGACTCACATAAGCCAATGCGCGGAGCAAGTTGGGATCAATGATCTCATTTGGATCTGACCCCATTTCATCTTCTAACAATGCCGGAATATGTTGTTCGAACTCGGTGGCAATGTCTTTGACAAGGGCCGCTTCAATCACTGGACTTTTGTCTTCCACCAATTGGTGAGTGACGGCAATCGACATATTTCGCAAAGTGCTGAGGTGCACAGTGAATCTCCCTACCATGGCAATGCGCTGCGGAGTGGCCCGTCCTTGTTTGAGCCATTTGATCCACTCATCAAGCAAAACAATGCTGGAATAAACACGTTCTGGGCCGCTTCGCTCAAATGCCAATTCTGCAATCACTTGATCCCAGCCCTGACCTTCAACACCAATCAAAGCATCTTCATTCAACATCACATTTTCAAAAAATATTTCAGAAAAATGCTGGTCACCCGTTAGGTCGACAATGGGTTTTCGAGTCACACCTGGTAAGGAGAGGTCAATAATAAATTGCGACAGACCAGCATGACGATCAGCGCTTGTGCCGGATGTGCGAACCAATGCAATTGCAAAGTGGCACTGGTGTCCGTTAGTGGTCCAGATTTTTTGACCGTTGAGACGCCATCCTTGATCGGTTTTGACAGCACGAGTGGCCACGGATGAAAGATCAGAACCCGAATTGGGTTCACTCATACCGATGCAGAAAAATGCTTTGGCTTGGCAAATCAAAGGTAAATAGAAAGACTTTTGTTTTTCTGTTCCGTATTTAAAAATGAGTGGCCCACTTTGTCGATCGGCAATCCAATGTGCTGCGACTGGCGAGCCCGCGCAAAGCAATTCTTCAACCAAAACAAACCGTGAAAATGCATCCAGCTCAGCGCCGCCATAAGTCTTAGGAAGAGTGAGGCCCACCCATCCTCTCTCGGCCAATCGTTGGCTGAATTCAGGATCGAAGCCAAACCATGACCTTGCCCTTCGGTCGGCAGAGAGTGTTGGCATCGCTTCATTTAAAAATTGCTTGACTTCAATTCGCAATGCATCGGAGCTTTGGGGCAACCGTGCCAATTGAAAATTATCTAAGAGATTATTCATGATTTGAATTGAGATTATTTGATAGTATCTAATGTATGGCTAAAATTCCAAGAAATTCAAATTATTTCGTTGCCAGCGTTGATGATTGAGTATTGATAATAAAATTCCAAGGCGATGGAAATTTTGGTTTTCTTGAATATCATGCAACAGTCCCTATCAGAATAAAAAAATCAACGGGATAAGTCAGCTAAAAAATTTATTCTAATGACAGGGATTTTTTTAAATCACTCAATTGCAGGTTATGCAAGTCAAGAATAACGTCTCTTGTTTTGGAATAAGAGGAAGGTGTTCGTCCTCCACTCATCCATAAATCACGAGCCCATTCATCAATACTTGACCAGTTAATGGCCAGCTGAGCGCCTCCATTTTTCAACTCATCTCGAATGATTTCGCCATTTTTCAAGTGAATGGAAATGCGACAACTGAGCGTACCTAAATCTGAAGCAGAAATAACATGGGTCTGCGCCATTATGGGTACCAGTTTTGCATAATGGCTGCTAAAGAATGCATCAAAGTTAAACCGCCCTTCTGCAAGAACGGAACTTAAACAATACCGCGCACTCATCAACTTGTCAGAGAAAGAATGAAATACGGGTCCTTCTTTGAGAGTGCCTGGATAATTCATCTCAAACGCATTCATTTCCAGTAAAATTTTATCAATTTCTTGGTCCTTGACTTGCAACGCCAGTTGTTCAGACAATCTGACCACCGGTTGGCAAATGCCACTGACTGGGTATCGCTTGAGTACGGTTTCTACAATGGCAGCATTGGGTTCAAAATCATTTTTGATGGATTCAAATGATGGCCTGAGACCCATCAGTGCCGAATAAAATCCATAAGGTCCATCTAAAGCACTTTTGCCCGATAAAACTTTGGCCTGCGTTAAATCAGAACACAACAGGGCTTGACTCGCTGCATTGGCGACATGGAATTGATATTCATCACTGCCATCAGGCCAACACTGTGTCGTACCAAAACTGGTTTGCGTTGCCAACCCCAGCGTATTCGCAATGGCCAATGGATCGTTGCCTTTCAATCGTTCCACACCCACGGCGGCGCCCATACAGGCATACAAACTCGTTGAGCGCAAACCTCTTGGGGTTGTCACAGGTGAAAATTGGCGCGACAGACCAGCAGAAGTGGCGTATGAGGCTGCAAGCGCGTCCAAAAATGCTTCACCGCTAGAGGCCAATCGTTCTGCTTGCGCAAAAATTGCAGGAATGACAATGGTCGCGATGTGTAAATTGCCAATCGGATGAAAATCGTCCTGTGTTCGCGCATGCATCAATGCAGCGTTGTAAAAAGCGGCCTCTCGGGCACTCGATGTTTCTCCACCATCGAGCAAAAGATGTCCTTTTTGTAATGGCGGTTTTGGCAGTCGCATGGCACTTGAGCCAGCAACAGCGACTGACAAATTGGCCAACAAACACAATAACAATTTGTCTTTGGCTTCTTGGTTTAAATTTTTCCAAGACACATGGGTTACAAAACTTCCGAGTTCGTCGCGCATAATCTACCTTATTGTCCAATTTGCTCTAAAGCCATGCTGGGTTTCAATGCTATTTTTTGTATTTTCCCTGCTGCATTTTTTGGCAACTCAACGACGATATAAATACGCTTTGGTTTTTTAAATCCCAGTTCTTGACGACCGAAATCCATTAGATTTTTGGCATGGCCTAGATGGGCCTTGTTCATCACCACATACGCGACGACCGCCTGACCCCACTCAAGATCAGCTTCGCCAATCACGGCGGCTTGCTCAACGCCTGGGAATTGATAAAGGATATCTTCTACTTCTCTGGGGGCTATGTTGTAGCCGCCACTGATGATCATCTCATCTTTTCTACCCAGCAAATAGACAAATCCATGCTCATCAATTCGACCCATGTCTTTGGTCTTGAGCCACCCATTTTGGATCGTTTCTTGAGTCAAATCATCGCGCTTCCAATACCCCGACATCATGTGAGGTCCTTTCAAAGCCAACTCACCGATACCACCCTTTTCTACATCCTTCATGTGATCATCGACGATCCGCATTTCAACAGGTGCCCAAGGGCGCCCTGCTGAAAGCAGGCGTTGCGGAAAAGGTGGATTGGCTATGTGTTCTTCGCTTGGAAGAATGGTCAAAGTGACTGGACATTCACTTTGGCCATAAATTTGAACCAACTTGTTGGGACCAAAAATTTCAATCGCTGACTTGAGCGGTTCGTTGGGCATTGGGCTTGCGCCGTATATCATGTACCGCAGATGGGGTAATTTTATTTTCTTGGCATCTGGCAACAATAAAATTCTTTGAAGCATCGTGGGAATTAATTTAATCACTTCCACTTGATATTTGATTGCCAAATCAATCAATTGAACAGGATCAAAATGACGCATGATGATGCAGCATCCTCCCTTCATGTATTGTGGCAACACAAAAAATCCTGCGCCATGGCTCAAGGGTTGCATCAATAATATTTTTTCATTTGCTGCAATAGGGCCCAACTCCATCAATAAATTAAATGAAGTTTGAAGAATGGATCGATGCGAGAGCATCACGCCCTTAGGTTTTCCCGTTGTACCTGATGTGTAAAAAAAACAATAAATATCTTCGCCATCAACAATAATGCCAGGGGCGTGTGATTCAGCTGAATTTAGAAAGCTTTCATAATTATGGCTGCCTTCTAAATCGGTAGGGCTCGTTTCTTTTGCACGAATTTTGATTTGTACGAGTGGCGTCTCTTGAGTAGACTCTATGATGGCTTGATCAAATGAAGCACCATAGATGATGCATTTGGCATCGCTGTCTTGAAAAATATAAGCAGCCTCTCGTGGGGTTAATTTTGGATTGAGAGATACTCGAACGAGCCCAGCCTTGGCAAGGGCAAAATCAATTTCTATACATCGAATCGAATTCTCAATCCAAGTGGCCACCCGATCGCCTTGATGAAGGCCATTTGCTAAAAGTGCATTTGCCAAGCGATTGCTTTGCTCATCCAATTGAGCATAAGTCATCGTTTCATCATCACATCTGGCAGCTATATTATCTTTATAGAGTAAAGCTGACTTGTACAGCTGATCGGCAACATTCATTCTATTATTCCAATCCAACTGCGTAGATAAATCCAACCCGGCCATCGGCTCGATGATGAAGTTTGAATGTCAAGGGCATGCCAACACGGAGTTGTGTGCCTGGTTTGACATCCAATGGCGCAAAGGTATGCGGGCCCTCAGCAGTTTCAATTTGTCCAATGAAATACGGCGCTTCAAACCCCTCGGTGGAATGTAGAACCTCAGAAGATTGCCCCAGTGTTGCTTTTTGTCCTATACAAACAGTCTCTAATTCGCGATAGCCGCATTTGGGGCAAGCAGCCACTTCTAACAACACAATTTGTTGACATTCAGGGCAATGTGAGCCTTTGAGCCCTGGCGCGCCGGGAGCTTCGCCTTCGACAAAGAACAGGGAAGGATTGGTTTTTTCCATGATCGATCTTTATGTGGTTTTTTCTAAGATGTGAATGCTGCTAACAGCCGGATCTTGATCAATCCATCCACCTGAGTTGTGAGCCATGGCTATGCGTGCACCTTGTACTTGTCGAGCGCCTGCATCACCTCTCAACTGCAAAGTCAATTCAATTAATTGCGCTACGCCTGTTGCACCTACAGGGTGTCCACGAGAATTTAAGCCACCGCTGGTGTTGACGGGTAATCTTCCACCAATGGCACTGGCTTTTTCTGCAACAAATTTGCCAACATCACCGTGCGCGCACAAACCCAATTCTCTGTAATGCATCAATTCTGCTGGTGAAACTGCATCATGTACCTCGACCAAATCCAAGTCTTGAGGACCCACAGAGGCTTGGTCATAAGCTTTGTTGGCCGCCACTGTGGGGCCAGGCGTGCTGTCAGGTGTGAGTCGCCAAGGTGATGAAGCCATGGCGCTCGCACGCACGCGAACGCCACCGCGTGATGGTTTGCGTGAGAGCACCAATGCGGCAGCGCCATCAGAAATGGCACTGCACATGAGCAACCGAATGGGGTCTGCAATCATGCGCGATGTTTGAACTTGTTCGATGGTCAATGGTTTGCGGTATTGGGCTATCGGATTGCTCAAAGCATGGTCGTGATTTTTAACGGTGACCCAAGCGAAATCATCTTCGCCCAAAGTCTCTTCTGCCATCATTTCACGCACGCGAATGGCATCTAACGCAGAAAATTGCAATCCAATATTGCTCATCACTTCGGTATCGGCAGAATTGGCAAGTGCTGCCAATGTGCGGCTTGTATCGCCGACAAACATTTTTTCGGCACCCACGACCAACACGGTGTCGTAGTTGCCACTGGCGATAGCCATGCAAGCCATGTGAACCGCAGTGGAACCACTGGCGCATGCGTTTTCAACATTCATGATGGGCACACCGCCCAAACCAATGCCCCTTAACCAAGTTTCGCCACGAATGGACTCTTGTCCATTGAGTAAACCTGCATAGGCATTGGCGCAAAAGGCAGCTTGTATATCTTTGACCTGAATTTGTGCATCGTCCAAAGCCGAAAGGGCAGCTGTGGCTGCCAAGGTCTTGAGCGTTTTTTCTGGAAACCGCCCAAAGGGGTGATAGCCCACGCCATTGATAAAAACATCATGACCTTTCATTTTGACTCCTGGTAGGTGCGATGGTTGGCTACGCCAGCTTGAATAAAATCAATGATTGCTTTGAGACTTGAGCCAGGTGTAAAAATACCAGTAACGCCCATGCCATTGAGTTCCAAGCGCGATGGTTCAGGAACAATGCCACCCACGACCAGCACAACATCTTCTAATTGTTGAGCCTTCAAGGCTTCAACGACACGGCGTGTCAAAGGCACCACAGCGCCCGACAAAATGGAGAGGCCTAAAACGTCCGCATCTTCTTCCAAAACAATGCGTGCAATTTCTTCAGGTGTTCTGCGAAGACCAGCATAGATCACTTCCATGCCTGCATCTCGTAAGGCCTGCGCAATGACTTTCACGCCACGATCATGACCATCCAGTCCTACTTTTGTCAGGACCACTCGAATTGGCCGCTGACCAACTGCTGCTTGTTTGTTCGTCATTAAAACCTCACCGATTCAGGAACATAAACACCAAAAACTTCGCGCCACACGTCTGCGATTTCACCTATGGTTGCATAGGCTTTTACACACTCCAATGTGGCAGGCATGATGTTGCGCTTTGCCAGGCAATCTTCCTTTAAGCGTTGCAATCCTTTGGCAACTGCATCAGCATCTCTGCTTGCGCGCACTTGTTTAAGTTTTGCAATTTGCCTTTCGGCCGCGCCAGGATCAACTTTGAAAGTCGGTACAGGTTGCCCTTCTTCTGATTGAAAACGATTGACACCCACAACCACTTGTTCGCCACTTTCCACGGCGCACTGCTCTCGGTATGCACCTTGGGCCAATGCGCGTTGGAAGAAGCCATCTTTTACAGCGACCAATGACCCCCCCATCTTGTCAACCTGAGCAATGATGGCGTCAATCCGTTTTTCGTATTCAATCGTGAGGTTTTCTAAATAATAAGAACCACCCAAAGGGTCGACTGTGTCTGGAATTCCTGTTTCAAATGCAATGATTTGATTGGCCCTGATGGATGTGCGTGCTGCTTCTTGCGTGGGTATACCCAGCGCTTCGTCAAAAGAGGCGGTTCGAGTTTGCTCACAACCACCTAAGATTTGTGCGAGTGCTTGTAAAGTAATGCGCGCAATGTTGTTCAGTGGTTGTTGCGCTGTCAATGGTCGGCCAGATGTTGCCGCATGCAATCGAAAGTGTTGTGCCTTGGCCGTAGTGCCTCCAAAACGCTCACGTACCAATCTGGCCCAGACTTTTCGAACTGCACGGTATTTGGCAACTTCTTCAAAGAAATCCATTTCGGTGCAAAAATGCAATTCGATCACATGGCCAAAGTCATCGATCTTCATGCCGCGCGCCAAACAGCTCTCTACATATGTAATGCCATTGCAAATGGTGAAGGCTGCTTCTTGCACGCACGTTGCACCAGCTTGCTTCATGTGAGAGCCGGAAATGGAAATAGGCAACCATTCTGGTGCAGCGGTTCGACAATACTCGATCATGTCAGTGGTTAATTTCACTGCCGATTCAATAGGTAAAAATTGTGTGCCGCGGGCTATGTACTCTTTGATCGGATCATTTTGCAATTGAACAATACAGTCAGCAGTAGGTGTACCTCGCTTTTCATAGAGTGCCAACAACCATGCACAAACAATAGGACCAATGCAATTAGCGGTTGAAAAAATATGTCCAACCTGATCAAGCGGTATGCCATCAAACACTCGCTCTACATCGTCCAATGAGGTTAAAGCAACACCAATTTGACCCACTTCATCCCTGGCCATCAAATGGTCCGAGTCATACCCAACTTGAGTTGGCAAATCGAGTGCAATTGAAATGCCGCCTGTACTGCCCTGCGACATCAAATAGCGATAGCGCTCATTGGCTTCTTCAGCAGAACCAAATCCAGCATACATCTCCATTTTCCAAAGGTGTTGGCGATAGCCCCCTGGTGTGAAGCCGCGCGTATAAGGCGCTTGACCTGGATAGCCTACGTCACGCTGATAGTCCCAACCCGATTTTTGCAAATGCTCAGGGGTATACAGCGTATCAACGGGAATACCGCTTGAACTTTCAAACGATTTCTTTCGAGAGTTTTGTAGATCTTGGGAGTGCTCTGATAGCCAATGATCGTATGTCTGCGGGAGCGATTTAGAGGAAGTCGACATGTTCAGAGCCTTAATCCGGAGTTATTCCAGCTTGTTTAATGATTCTTTCCATGCGGCTGTAATCATTTCGATGGACAGCACCAAATTCATCGCTACCAATCTGACGGGGAATAAAGCCAGTTTCACGAATTTTTTCTTGTGCATCGGCTCTACCCATTATTTTCACAATTTCATTACTCAGTCTCGTCACAATTTCTTTGGGCGTTTTGGCGGGCACAAAGAAACCAGCCCATGTGGCGTGCTCCATGGGTAAACCGGCTTCTGCCATCGTGGGCACTTCAGGAGCCAGACCATGTCGATTAACGCTGGTTACCGCTAATGGTCGAAGTTTGCCCGATTTGATCAAAGGAAGGCTTGGTCCTAATGGTTCGCATACCAATTGGATCCGATCTGCTGCCAAATCAATCAGGGATTGAGGGGTTCCTTTGTAAGGAACTTTGACAATTTGTATGCCAGCGGCTGCATTGAACATTTCACCGCACAACAAGGCAGCGCTAGAGCCAAATCCATAGCTGAGTTTGCCTGGATTTGCTTTTGCAGCACCGATCAAATCTTTCAAAGAATTGTAGTTAGAACTGGCAGGAACCAGCATCGCAAATTCTATTGTTCCTAATATTGAGACAGGTAGAAAATCTTTTAAAGGATCAACGGTAGGATTCTTGTACATGAAATTATTGGCGGCCATGGTGGTGGTTGAACCAACCAATATCGTATAACCATCAGGAGCAGCCTTAGATGCAAAGTCTACGCCCACAACACCGTTGGCTCCCAATTTATTTTCAATAATGACTTGTTGTCCCAAAGCTTCAGATAAATAATTAGCGACAACGCGAGAAGCGATGTCAGTGCCGCCACCAGGTGCCAAAGGAACAACCATTCGAATGGGTTTATTGGGCCAAGCTTGAGCCCACGAATTTGTTGCGCCCAAAATAGCACAGGCCATCGCACTAACCAACATCAAGCGCTTTGTAATTTTTTTCATGTCAACTCCTTATTTCGTTACTTGAAACTTCGAATCTTTTACTGTTTTTGCCCATCGAGCAGTGTCAGCTGCAATTCGTTTTGTAAATTGTTCTTGCGATTCAATGATGGGGTCGTAAGACATGTCCGCCAATCGTGCACGCACTTCAGGTGAACCGGTAATCTTGTTCACTTCCGAGTGCAACAAGTCAACAATGGCTTTGGGTGTACCGGGTGGCGCAAACATGGCAACCCAAGTTTCAACCACATAATCCTTGAACCCTGCTTCTTGCAGTGTAGGCAAGTCTGGGAAAACACTCGATCGTTTAGCAGCGGTTACGGCCAAAGGACGAATTCTTCCATTTTTGATGTGTTGAACAGCTAAAAACGGATCGAAAATGACTTCAATCTCGTTGCCTAAAAATGCGGTTACTTGTGGTGCCGTTCCTTTGTATGGAATAGCCGTCATGTTGACACCTCCGATGAATTTAAACATTTCACCGGCCAAATGTGTAAATGTTGAACCTGCAGCATAGTTGAGTTTGTCGGGATTGGCCTTAGCATAGGCAATTAACTCTTGTACATTTTTAATGGGTAAATTAGGCTGAACGCCTAAGACACAACTCAAATTAGCCATCACAACCACTGGTATCAAATCTTTGATGGGATCAAATGGTAATTTGTACAAAGCAGGATTCATCACAATGGGGCTAGATGGAACCATGCCCAAGATATACCCATCAGGTGCAGATTTGGCAATCTGATCGGTACCCAAAATGCCATCGGCACCTTGCTTGTTTTCAACCACAAACGATTGGCCCAAACTTTTGGTCAATCGCTCAGCCACCAAACGCGCCAAAATATCAGTTCCAGATCCTGCTGAAAATGGAACAATGATGCGAACCGGTCGATTGGGGTAATTGGCCTGCGCAAAACTCAATAGGCTGGTAAAGCTTAAAAGCAGACCCAGAAAAATAGATCCCCAAACACGTACAAGCTTTTGGGATTGCTGATTGAAGTTCATGGTGCAATTTCCTTTTGAGATGATTGACGTAACAGTTGAGAAAACTCCGAATGTGTCGCTTGCGACGGGAAAAAAGCATCAGCCAATTCACGGGCTGTTCCCAGTGGATCGTGCCTGTCACTTATTAACTCTTTTTCCATTCTTATTTTTACTGCTGGTGCTTGGATTTGATGCGCAAGACGTTCCAATACCAATTGCTTTATGTAATCGTTCATGCGTTTCATCACATGGACATGGTTGCGTTTTTCGTAACCTCCATCCAATTGCATAAAGGCAAAATGTGCTTGCAATTGTTCACATGCTTGAACAATCCCTTTGCCCTCAATAGCGATTGTTGAAACCACGGGTGGATGCCAGTGGGCTTGCAGATTTGTGAATTGGTTCAAGCCCTCATGCATGTGTGCATTTTTTTCAGAAAGTAACAAGGCTTGCTGTAGCATCAGTACAGCATCATCAGCCCCAGGCTTGTCGGCTTTGTTCACGATCAGCACGTCAGCTATTTCCATGACACCTGCTTTTTGAGCTTGAATATCGTCTCCTAAGCCTGGGGCATGAATCAGCACAATGGTGTGGGCAACATTCAAAATAGCCAACTCTGACTGCCCCGCCCCAACGGTTTCAATCAACACAATATCAAAGCCTGCTGTACTGACCACGCGCGTGAGGTCTGAAACGCAAGTAGCAAGTCCACCTTGACCGCCACGCGAAGCTACACTGCGGAAAAATATATTCGGGTGCTGTTGTCCGCCATTGTCTCGAATGCGGTCTCCCAATAAAGCACCACCACTGATCGGACTTGAGGGATCGACTGCCAGCACTGCAACACGATGGCCTTGATTGGCAAAGTATTTGGCCATGTGGGGTACGAGCGAACTTTTTCCAGCACCACCGACACCGGTGATGCCGATCACCCAAGGCGCTTTGGCGAGGGCATATACTTTTTCTAAAAGCTCACTCGATTGTGGCGTTTGTGATTCAACCCACGATATAGCTCTGGACAAAGCACGAATTTTCCCGCTTTGCATATCAGCAATTAAACGATGAACTTCAGTGGTTACCAAGCGGCCTCCAACAATTGCATCACTTCTGATTCGGTGGCTAATCGGGGGTTGAAATACAACCCCCGATCGGACATGGCATTTTTGGCCAGTTGTGGAATCAAGGATCGATCCAATCCTGCTTCTTTGAGTCCTTGAGGTATACCCAATGTCAATTGCAATTTTTCAACGGCAGTGATCGCTTGAAGCGCTGCTTCTTTTGTTGAAAGTTGGTGTGTGTCCACACCCATTGCCGTTGCAACCTTGGCCAAATAGTCTGTGGCCGCATCCAAATTAAATCGCATGGCATGTGGCAAGAAAACAGAATTAGCCACGCCGTGTGATAAACCGCCCAATGCACCCAGGCCATGACAAATGCCGTGGTGAATGCCTACACGCGCATTGCTAATGACCATACCACTCAAGTAAGCACCAATGAGTCCCAAGTTCCGTGCATCTTTGTCTTGCGGTGAAGTTTGAATTCGAGGCAAGGCTTCTTTTAAATAGGCAATTCCTTGAACAGCAAGCGCCTCAGAAATAGGATTTCTAACTTTCGAATACATGCCCTCAATGCAATGAGCCAATGCATTCATCCCTGTTGTTGTGAAAATTTCAGCAGGTACATCAGTGCACGATTCTCCGTCCAGCAAAATGAAGCGTGGAACTACCAATGGATCCCAAAAAACCAACTTGTGTCCATGAGGATCGCGGATGCCCAAACCAGGCGTTACCTCTGCAGCAGAAAGACTCAGTGGAATAGCAATGATTGGAAGTTTGGGGTGAATTAAATGCTGTTGCACATATCGATCGGGAGGATAAAAAACATTGGCATGGTCTTTTAACTTTCCCCCTTCCGCCAGCAAAATAGCCGCCGCTTTAGCGCTGTCTGAACAACTTCCGCCGCCTACTGAAACGAATCCATCGATCTTGTGAAGTTGAGCCAACTTCACAATTTCTTCGATGATGTCAACTCCCGAGTGTTGAGTTACTTTTGTATATTGGCATGCAATTTTTTTGCCTAGCACTTTAACTACCGTGCGAGCAGCAATTCCTTGTGAAGCACGTTGACTTGAGATCAACATCACACGATCGCTGCCCATGGTTTGTATGCAGGCATCAATTTTAGAGAGACATCCAATATCCGAAATAACCATCGACCTTGAAGTCTGAAATTGAAAAGCTTGTGGTATGGCCATTACATTACTTTCAAGAGGCTGAGCGTAAGTCGCGACGAAGATGTCGGTCTATGGCATCACGCATTAATTGCAAATATTCTTGTTGCCTCGAACGAATCTCTTTGGCCCATCCGCCAATACCGAGCGCTAATGGAAGGCCACTCAACTCGAGTGGCAGTGGCATTCCAATGAGTCCGGCACCTGGTGTCACGCCACGCAATACAACGGCATAACCCTTGATGCGGATGGCTGCCAATTCGCGTTGCAATGCCGCGTTGCTGATTCGCCCCTCAGTGGCAAAAGGACCATCGTTGTGGCGCATGACCAGAAGATTGATTTTTTCTTGTGGCATGGACGAAAGTAAAACTCTGCCGAGTCCTGAGGCCAATAAAGGACGCATCGTTCCTGGTCCTACATGCATTCGCATGGTTGTAGTCGCTGGCACGACATGAACGTATTGCGCTTGGTCTCGCGTGGGTGCGGCCAAAATAATTGTCTCTCCGGTTTCATTACCGAGATCCGACATCATGCGCATGATCTCGGCACCAGGTGTCAACAGTGGCTCAAGCCAAGCGCCTAAGGCAGTGACACGCGGCGTTGGAAAATAAGTGCGTTGATCAGGCCCATGTCGTAAATAACCCATCTCTAACAGGTTGGCCAAGAGCATAGATGTACTGGAAAGGGGATAACCCAACTCACGCGCAATTTCGCCGACCGATGCCTCGCGTTGAAGTCGATCAAACAACTCCAACACCCCAAGCACCCGGATAGCTGATTTGACTGCTCGTGCCATCACCTTAGATTTCCATAAAAAACCATCAGGCTGAAAAGCTTCGATGGTGTGAAATAAGTGTATGTTTTCCAAGTCTCAACTGCACATTCAGCGTAGCAGCATTTGCATATGTGATAGGGAGCAATCCCTTTGAGGGATTACCCTTAAGCCGCCATGAAGATTTTGAAACTGGCCCATAGACAGATGGACAAGCGCTTCAAATGGCAAGGAATTCGGCCCGAACAAGTTTCACCACTGGACCGTTTGAGCTTCATTGGCCACCGTGGCATGGGTGCGCTCACCTACGAGCCTGACACACAGGGTGATGTCCTGCCCGACACGGTGGATTTGGTGGCGCTGGCCAACGAAACTGCTCTGGTCTTGCAGGGCGCAGAGACCGAAACTTTGCAACGCTTGGCCTGGTTGGGTGGCTCTCCGCAGGGCGCCCGGCCCAAAGTACTTGTGTTTTACGATCCGGCTACGGCTCGCATCAGCACAACACCCATGACCGCCGGGGCAGGCTGGATGGTCAAGTTTCAGGCCATGGGCGAGCACAAAGAAGTCTGTGCCATAGAGGCGTTTTATGCACAACTGGCCAGAGCTTGCGGTTTGGATATGCCCGACACGCATGTGTTTGATTTGAGTGCCAAACAGGCTGCACTGGGCATTGAGCGCTTCGATCTGGCGCAAGGTCAACGCGTCCCGATTCATTCGTTGGCTGGTTTCTTGCACGCCGACTTCAGAATTCCCTCGGCAGTGGATTACACGACTTTTTTAAGGGCCACACGCATGATCACGCGCGATGAGCGCGAGGTACAAAAAGCGTTTGAGCGCGCTGTCTTCAATGTGCTGTTCCACAACCGGGATGACCACCCGAAAAATTTGGCTTTCCGCATGGACGCGCAACGCCAGTGGAAGCTGGCGCCTTGTTTTGACCTGACGTACAGCCAGGGTCCCGGTGGTGAGCACCAGATGGATGTTTGTGGTGAGGGTTTGAACATCCAGCGCAGCCATGTGATGCAATTGGCGCAGACCGGCGGGCTCGATCAGCGTTGGGCCGCTCAGCGGCTCGATGGCATGCTGGGCGTGATGGACCAGTGGGCTGATTTGATCAGTGGTTTCGACATTCGCCGGTCCACCGCTCAAACCCTCCTTCAGGAGGTACAAAAGCAACGGTCACGCTTGTCTTGACAGCCCCGAATGTGGATGTGCTGCAAAGTCGCAGAACGTCCAAACACTGAACCGTAAATGAACCTCATCAAAAAAACCCCTGCAAGTTGCCCTGCAAGGGTTGGCATTTTGGGCCGTAGGTCACCCAAGCAGTGCAAGACTCAACCGGGCCGAATCTGTGCCTTGATTACAACCTCTTTCCAGCGTGCCTGTTCACGGGCCACAAAGGCGGCGTATTCGCTGGAGGGGCCGCCACCAGGGATGGCGCTTTCGGCGGCGTTTTGGGCCATGACTTCAGGCGACTTCACGGCTTTGGCGCACTCTTGTTGCAGCTTCAAGAGAATTTCTGGCGGTGTGCCTGCGCGGGCATGGATGCCATACCACTGCACGGTTTCAAAGTCCTTGAAGCCCAACTCCTGCACCGTGGGTACGTCTGGCAAAACCGGGATGCGTTCGGTGGTGCCCACAGCAATGCAGCGCAGGACGCCGCTTTTGATGTGTGGCAAGAGCGCTGGTGTACCTGCGGACATCAGTTGAATACGCCCCGCAAGTACGTCGTTCAAGGCGGGGCCTGTGCCGCGGTAGGGGATGTGGGTGATGAACATCCCGGTGGCCAGCTTGAGCGCTTCCATGGCCAAGTGGCCCGCGCTGGCGTTGCCTGCAGAAGCGTAGTTAAGCTGACCCGGACGGGACTTGACGTAGGCAATCAAGGATTTCATGTCGGTGGCCGGCACGTCTTTGTGCACCACAAACAGGCTGGGCACGCGTGACAGCAGGGTCACGGGCACAAAGTCCTTGTTCACGTCGTAACCGCTGTCGGGGTAGATGAGGGGGTTGACCGCCATCAGGCCAATGTGGCTCATGATGATGGTATAGCCGTCGGCCGGGGCGCGGTGGAGCTCTTGCATGGCCGGCACACCGCCGCCGCCGCCTTTGTTGTCGATGACAAAGGAGGCGCCCAATTGTTTGGTCAGCTGGGCCGCAATGCCGCGGGCCACGATGCTGGAGGTCCCGCCAGATGCGAAGGGGATGATCCAGCGAATGGGCTTGCTGGGCCAGGCGGATTGGGCATGGCCCGAGACGCCAGTAGCCGCCAGGCCAGCCGCGCCCATCCATTTGAGGTAATCACGGCGGGGAATGAGAGGGGATTGGGGATCTTGCATGTCTCTGGACTCGTGGTGTAAAAATTGAACCCGTATCTAACCAAAAAATAAGAAGTCGTTGAAGCGGGTTATTACGTATCAAGGTTTCGCGCGGCGGCGAAACAGTCGCCAAAGTGTCGGAGCTACCAGCAGCAACACCGAGATCGCCATCAAGCTGCCCGACAGAGGGCGGGTGAAAAAGGTCGACCATTCGCCTTGGCTGATGGTCAGGGCCTGGCGCATGGATTGTTCGGCCATGGGGGCCAGGATCAGGCCCACGATGAGGGGCGCGGCCGGGAAGTCAAAGCGCCGCATCAGATACCCCAGCAGGCCAAAGACAAACAGCAGGCCGACGTTGAACACCGAATTGCCTGCGCCATAAACGCCAGCGGTGGAGATGACGATGATGCCCGCGTACAGCCAGGGCGGCGGGATCTTGAGCAGTTTGACCCACAGACTGACCAGCGGCAGGTTGAGCACCAGCAAGATCACGTTGCCGATGTAGAGGCTGGCGATCAGGGTCCAGACCAGGCCGCCTTGTTGGCTGAAGAGTTGCGGGCCGGTTTGAATGCCGTAGCCCTCAAAGGCCGAAAGCATGATGGCCGCGGTGGCCGACGTGGGGATGCCCAGGGTCAGCAGTGGCATCAGCACGCCCGCAGCGGCCGCGTTGTTGGCGGCTTCTGGACCCGCCACACCTTCGATCGCGCCGTGGCCAAATTCTTCGGGGTGTTTGGAGAGTTTTTTCTCGGTGTAGTACGACAACAGCGTGGGCAGCTCGGCCCCGCCCGCTGGCATGGCGCCGATGGGAAAACCATAAAAAGCGCCACGCAGCCAGGCTTTCCACGAGCGGGCCCAGTCCTTTTTGCTCATCCACAGGCTGCCCGAGAGTTTCATGACTTCGCCGCCTTTGGACTCGCGCCCTTGCCAGGCCAGGTAAAGCGCTTCGCCCACCGCAAACAGGCCTACCGCGGCCACGGTGACTTCGATGCCATCGAGCAGTTCGGGGCGGCCAAAGGTGAAGCGGGGTTGGCCCGTTTGCAGGTCGATGCCGACCATGCCCAGCAGCAAGCCCAGGCTGAGGGCCACCAGGCCGCGCAGCATGGAGTTGCCCAGCACGGCTGATACCGCCACCAGCGACAGCACCATGAGGCTGAAGTATTCGGCGGGGCCAAAGGCCAGCGCCGCGTCGACCACCAAGGGGGCAAAAAAGGTGAGCGCCAGGGTGCCGATGGTACCGGCCACAAAACTGCCAATGGCCGCTGTCGCCAGGGCCTGTCCGGCGCGGCCGTTTCTGGCCATTTTGTTGCCTTCGAGCGCGGTGACCACGGCCGCTGATTCGCCGGGGGTGTTGAGCAAGATGGAGGTGGTGGAGCCGCCATAGGCCGCGCCGTAATAAATGCCCGCGAACATGACGAACATGCTGGTGGCGGGCACATGGTAGGTCAGGGGCAGCAGCAAAGCGATGGTCAGCGCCGGGCCAATGCCTGGCAGCACGCCCACCAGCGTGCCGATAAAGCAGCCCACAAAGCCCCACAACAAGGTGGTGGGTTGCAAGGCAATGGCAAAGCCGCCCATCAGGGCGTCAAAAGCTTCCATGGGGTTTCCGTTGGGGTTAAGCGATGAGCGTTCGGGGTTGAGCGTTCAGGATTCAGGCTTGGGCCTTCCTGAAGAGGGCGTGTTTCAAAACAACCAGGGCAAAGCCGAGCCCAGCCCTACGCCCAGAAGGCGGGCAAAGACAAACCAGAACACGCTGGCGATCAGGCCGCAAATGAGCAGCGACTTGCCGTTGAAGGGCGCGTCAAACGCACGCGCAATGCACATGCCGCACAGCGTACCCGGCAGCACAAAACCCAGTGGAATGACCAGCGTGATGAAGGCCACCCCACCGCCCAGCAAGCTGAGCATCCGGGTGGTCGCGCCGGGCAGGGCTTCTTGCCCTGCGTCCTGGCTCAGGTCCACTTGGCGACCGCGCCAGGCGCTCCAGCCGTAGAGCAGCGCCACCAGTGTGAGCGCTGCCACGATGGCGGCTGGGGCCAGCACCGGGCCCACGGTCATCTGCATCAGGGATGGCGGAATGACCGTGACCTGCCAGGCCGCCACGCCGCACACGGCCAACAGCAAAAGAGCCAGGCGCACAGGCGTCATGCCAGGCCCAGTTCTTTCATCAGCACTTCCTTGTCGGCAATGTCTTTGGCCAGATCGCGCTCAAATGGGCGCTCGGTCATGAAGGCGTTGGTCCACTTGCGGGTTTCGAGCTCTTGCTTCCAAGCGGCCGATTGGCTCAGCCGGGTGACAAAGTCAACCAAGTTGTTGCGCTGCGCGTCGCTGATGCCAGGGGCTGCAAACACACCGCGCCAGTTGGATTCGGACACGTTGATGCCCAGTTCGCTCAAAGTTGGGACGTTGACGCCGGGAATGCGGCTTTTGCCCGAGACGGCCAGAGGGATCATCTTGCCGGCTTTGATTTGCTCTTCAAACTCGGAGTAGCCGGAAATGCCCGCCACCACCTGGTTGCCCAAAATGGCCGCATTGGCGGGGCCACCACCCGCAAAGGCCACGTAAGCGGCTTCACGCGGGTTTTTGCCCAGCGCTTTGATCAACATGCCCAAAATCAAGTGGTCTGTGCCGCCAGCGCTGCCACCGGCCACCGAGACGGCTTTGGGGTTGGCTTTGATGGCCGCTTCGAGTTCTTTCCAGGTTTTGATCTTGCCCGCTGCAGGCACCACGATGACGCCAGCCTCTTCGGTCAGGCGCGCAATGGGGGTGACGTTTTTGATGGTCACCGGGCTCTTGTTGGCGATGCCCGCGCCGATCATGACCGAGCCGCCCACCATCAGGATGTTGCCCTGACCTTTGCGCTGGTTCACGAAGCGGGGCAAGCCCACCATGCCACCGGCGCCGCCGACGTTTTCAAACTGCATGTTGCCCACCAGGCCAGCGGCCTTGGCCGCGCGTTCGATCGAGCGGGCGGTGCCATCCCAGCCGCCGCCGGGGGCAGCGGGCACGAACATGTTGAGCGTGTCAAACAGGGGTTTGCCTTGTGCCCAAGTGGGCAGGGCCATGGAAGCACCAGCGGCAGCGCCGAGGGCCAGGAAGTCGCGTTTGGAAATGGACATGCAGGTCTCCTGTGTGAAAATCAAAAAGCCACTGCCGGGCACGTGCCTTGGGCAGATGGCACGATTTTGGTGCCGAGCCAAGCGTCAAGCTGTCAAGCACCTGTCAAATCCATTCAGTGAATACCCTCAAGCATCCGATGACCCCGCGAATTTTGTTGGTGGAGGACACGCCCGACATTGCCCTGTGGCTGGGCACCGCCTTGCGCCAGGGCGGCATGGCGGTGGACTTTGCCACCGATGGCCATGCGGCCGAGCGCTGCCTTCAGCCGGGGCACGGCTTTGATGCGGTGCTGCTCGATTTGCAGCTGCCGGGGCCAGACGGCCTGAGCGTGTTGCAAGCCTTGCGTGCGCGGGGCGATGCGGTGCCGGTGCTGATTTTGACGGCGCGTGCCAGCGTGCCGGACCGGGTGCTGGGCCTGAACATGGGCGCCGACGACTACTTGCCCAAGCCCTTTGATTTGAGCGAGCTCGAAGCGCGCTTGCAGGTCTTGCTGCGCCGCCATGGCCGCGCCAAAACCACGGCCCTGCGCTGGGGGCCGCTGGAGATGCAGCCCGAAAACGGCACCGCACAACTGCACGGCCAGGTGCTGGCTTTGACACAACGCGAAGCCGCTGCGCTGCGCGTGTTGCTGTCTTCGCCGCAGCGCACCGTGAGCAAAGAGCAACTGCACAGCGAGGTGTTTGCCGAGGAGGCCGCCGGCCTGGACGCGGTGGAGGTGCTGATTTACCGCCTGCGCAAAAAACTTGAATCTTCTGCGGCATCCCACGGGAGGCCAGCCGAAGTGGTGATCACCACCTTTCGCGGCATGGGCTACATGCTGACTTCGCCTTCGGGCAGCGCATGACAGACACGCCAGCGCATCCGGTCCGCGCCGTGGCGTCGCTGCGCAGGCGCTTGCTCAGCTGGATTTTGCTGCCGCTGGCCGCATTGATCGGCGTCAACGCCTGGGTGGGCTATGGCAACGCGGTGCAGGCGGCCAACGAGGCCTATGACAGATCCCTGTACCTGGCTGCGCGCACCTTGGCTGAAGAGCTGGCTTGGCGCGATGGTCTCCTGCAGCTGGACGTGATGAAGGCCGCAGGTTACTTGTTTGAAAACCACACCGGCTCGCGTTTGTTTTACAAAGTCTCCACCCCTGGCGGCCGTTGGCTGGCGGGGGTAGAGGCTTTGCCCGATGCGCCTGTGCGCACGCAGTCGGCCGTGAAGTACTTTGCTTTGGTGCAGTTTGACGATGGGGTGTACCTGAACCAGCCCGTGCGCCTGGCGCAGCTCACGCACGTCATGGAGGACGCGGGCCTGAGCGAGCCGCTGATCAAGATCACCGTGGCCGAAACCATGGAGGCGCGTCAGCAATTGATTCAACACATTTTGTGGGACACCCTGGGCAGCCAGGGCTTGTTGCTGTTGGCGGCTGCAATTTTGGTGGTCTGGGGTGTACAGCGCGGCATCAGGCCGCTGGAGGCGTTTCGCCAACAATTGGTGAACAAGGCCGACGACGACTTTTCTCCCATTCAGCCGCCGGACTTGCCACGCGAGTTGCGGCCCCTGATCGAGACCCTCAACAGCTACCTGGACCGCCTGGGGCGTTTGATCGACATCCGCAAGCGCTTTTTGGACAACGCCGCGCACCAGTTGCGCACGCCCCTCACGGCCCTCAAAACGCAGCTGGCGCTGGCCCAGCGCAATGCCGAGCCCGAGCAGGCGCAGGCCTTGCTGTCTGCGGCCAGGCAAACCACCGACGACGCTGTGCGCCTGACCGAACAGCTGCTGGCCATGACGCGGGTCGAGCATGCCCGCGAAATGCACAGCCCACAGACGGTGGACCTGGTGGCGCTGGCGCGGCGCGTGACGCAAGAGCATTTGATGCGTGCCCATCAGCTGGGCGATGACCTTGGGCTAGAGGCCCAGGTGGTGCGTTGTGAGGTGCAAGGCGTTGACCTGTTGCTGCACGAGGCCTTGAGCAACCTGATCGACAACGCCATTCACCACGGTCCTGCGGGCACACACATCACGGTGCGGGTCGGGGACCGTTGGCTTGAAGTGGAGGACGATGGCCCGGGCATCGCGCCTGAGCACCAGGCCCATGTGTTCGAGCGCTTTTACCGCGCCGCGCCCTCGGGTGTTGCGGGCAGTGGTTTGGGCCTGGCCATTGTGAAAGAAATCGCGAGCCAGCATGGGGCGCAAGTCAGTGCGCGCAGTCCTCTTGCCGATGGGCGCGGCACAGCCATTCGCCTGAGTTGGTCTGCAGCCTGAGTCGGTCAATCTGCGCAGATTGACTTTTGATGGATTCGGCGCGATGAACCCTTGCAGACCCGCCCCTTCAGGTGTAACGCTTGCTGCTCAGGTTTTTCTTCATGTCGCGCAGCGCAGGTTGCAGCGCTTCACCAATCCGCAGGGCCACTGTGGTGGCCAAGATGTCGATGATCAGCAGGTGCAGCAACCGCGAGACCATGGGGCTGTATTTGTCGTAGCCCTCGGGGTGATCGGCCGTGAGGTGGATGTGCCCGGCGCTGGCCAGGGGTGAGCCGCTGGCGGTGATGACGATGGTGGTGGCGCCTTGTTTTTTGGCGATGTCGCAGGCATCCATCAGGTCGCGGGTGCGGCCCGAGTTGGAGATGATCACCGCACAGTCGCCCGGTTTGAGCATGGAGGCGCTCATGACTTGCATGTGGCCGTCGCTGTAGGCGATGGCGTTGACGCCCAGACGGAAGAATTTGTGCTGTGCGTCTTGCGCCACGATGCCCGAATTGCCCACGCCATAAAACTCAATGCGGCGGTTGGTCTTTTGCGTGCCGGCCAGGGCTTGGGCGGCGTGATCCAGTGCAAAGGAACTGGCGTCGTTGCGGTACTTCAAAAACGCGGCCACGGTGTTGTCGATGACTTTGACCGCAATGTCGCTGGTCTTGTCGTCGGCGTCCACACTGCGGTGGATGAAGGGCACGCCTTCGCTGACACTGCCGGCCAGTTTGAGTTTGAAGTCGGACAGGCCGTCGTAGCCCACGCTGCGGCAAAAGCGCACCACGGTGGGTTTGCTCACATGGGCGCGCTCGGCCAGCTCGGTCACAGGCAGTTTGGCAAAGGCACGCGGGTCGGCCAGCACCAGTTTGCCCACGCGTTGCTCGGCTGGGGCCAGCGAGGGCAGGGAGGCTTTGATTCGGTCGAGCATGGTGGAATTCCTTTTAGCTTTCTTCAGACCAGCAAAAGCCGTCGCGGGCGATCATGGCGCTGGCGGCGCTGGGGCCCCAGGTGCCGGCGGCATAGGGGCGCGGGCCGGTGGGGTCGTTTTTCCAGTGTTGGAGGATGGGCTCGACCCAGCGCCAAGCTTCTTCTTGTTCGTCGCTGCGCACAAACAGGTTCAGGCGGCCGTCCAGCACATCCAGCAGCAAGCGCTCGTAAGCGCCCACGCGTTCGCTGCCAAAGCGTTTGTCAAAGTCCAGGTCCAGGTGCACCGGGCTGAGCGTTGCACCGCCGCTGCCTTGGCCGCGTTTGCTTTGGCCTTGGGCAAACAGGTGCAACTCCAGCCCGTCTTTGGGTTGCAGGTGGATCACCAATTTGTTCACCTGGCCCACCGGGCTTTTGAAAATTTCGTGCGGGGTGGGGCGGAAATTGATGTTGATGTGCGCCTCGCGCGAGGCCATGCGCTTGCCGGTGCGGATGTAAAACGGCACGCCCGCCCAGCGCCAGTTGGCGATTTCGGTGCGCAGAGCCACAAAGGTTTCGGTGCTGCTTTGCGGGTCTACACCCGGCTCATCGGGGTAGCCGGGCACCGCTTTGCCTTCGGTGTTGCCCGTGCTGTACTGGCCGCGAATGACGTGCTGGCCCAGGGTCTCGGGTGTCCAGCGCTTCAAGGCGCGCAACACTTTGAGTTTCTCGTCGCGGATGGCGTCGGCGTGTGCGTTGATGGGTGGCTCCATGGCGATGGCACACAGCAGCTGGAGTGCGTGGTTTTGCACCATGTCACGCAAGGCGCCGGTGGTCTCATAAAAGCCGCCGCGTTTTTCTACGCCCAGTTCTTCGGACATGGTGATCTGGATGTTGGCGATGTGCTCGCGCCGCCACAGGGGCTCAAACAAGGCGTTGCCAAAGCGCATGGCAAACAGGTTTTGTACCGCGGGCTTGCCCAGGTAGTGGTCGATGCGAAAGATTTGTTGCTCTTTGAAAGCGCGGCCCACCGCCTCGTTGATCAATCGGTTGGAGGCCAGGTCGTGGCCCAGCGGTTTCTCCAGCACGATGCGGGTTTGGGGCGTGTTCAGACCGTTGGCAGCGAGTTGTTCGCACACAGTGGTGAACAGGCTGGGTGCGGTGGACAAATACATCACCACATGGTCGGTGTCGCGCTCGGCCAGACGACTGGCCAATGCGGCGTAGGCTTCGGGCTGGGACAAGTCCATGCGCACGTAGCACAGCAGGCTGGCAAAACGGGCAAATTCTTCAGGGTTGGGCCGTTTGTCGCCTTCGACTTGCTCAAAGCGTGACTGGATTCGTTGCCGGTATTGCTCGTCGCTCAGGTCGTCGCGGCCCACGCCGATGATGCGACCGCCTTCGGGTAAGGTGTCGTGTCGAAAAGCCTGGAGCAGCGCCGGCATGAGTTTGCGCCAGACCAGATCGCCCGTGCCGCCGAAGAAAACCAGATCAAAAGCCATGTTGTTCTTGAGTTACATAAAAAATTGATTTGTAATGTAACTTTGTTTCATCAATAATTCAAGTCTGTTTTAAAAATCCCCCATGAACCAACTCGACGCCCTCAAACAATTCACCACCGTGGTGGCCGATACCGGCGACTTCAAGCAGTTGGCGCAGTTCCAGCCACAAGATGCGACGACCAACCCATCGCTGATCTTGAAGGCCGTGCAAAAGCCCGAATACGCGCCCCTGCTGGCCGAGGCCGTGGCCGCTCACCGGGGCCAGCCACTGGACGTGGTGATGGACCACCTGCTGGTGCGTTTTGGCTGTGAAATTCTGAAGACCATTCCCGGCCGCGTGTCGACCGAAGTCGATGCCCGTTTGAGTTTTGACACCACCGCCACCTTGACGCGGGCGCGCCGCATCATGGCGCTGTACGAGGCGAAAGGCATCCCCCGCGAGCGCGTGCTGATCAAGATCGCCTCGACCTGGGAAGGCATTCAGGCGGCGGCCGAACTGGAGCGCGAAGGCATTCGATGCAACCTGACGCTGCTGTTTGCGTTTTGCCAGGCGGTGGCCTGTGGTCAAGCCAAGGTGCAACTGATCTCGCCCTTTGTGGGCCGCATTTACGACTGGACCAAAAAGTCCGCAGGTGCCGCCTGGGACGAAGCGGCGATGTCAGGCGCGAACGACCCCGGCGTGCAGTCGGTGCGGGCCATCTTCAACCATTACAAAAAGCACGGCATCACCACCGAAGTCATGGGCGCGTCGTTTCGCAATGTCGGTCAGATCGTGGCCTTGGCCGGGTGTGATTTGTTGACCATCAGCCCCGAGCTGCTGGCACAGCTGGCCGCGACCGATCTGCCGCTGAGCCAGGCGCTCAACGCGGCAGCGGCGCAGGGCATGGACTTGCCTGCTGTGCAGTATGACGAAGCCATTTTTCGCTTGGCGCTCAATGAAGACGCCATGGCCACCGAGAAGCTGGCCGAAGGCATTCGCGCCTTTTGCGCCGATGCCGTGAAACTTGAAGAATTGATGAAGAAAGCTTGAAACACGATTCTGCCTTGTAGGTCGTGCCTTCAGGTCCGACGGGACGTGGGTGCGCCGTGGCCGTGGGGCATGTCGTTTCGCTAAAAAGATGTCGGACCCTAAAGGCCCGACCTGCCCATCCGTAAACTCTGTCGGCGCTTGTTTTGCAGGTGCTTCAATCTCAGAAAGACCCTGATGCGCTGTAACCTGACACCTGCCTGGCAAACCTTGCAACGCCATGCGAAGAGCTTTGCAGGTTTTGATTTGCGCAGCGCTTTTGCGCTGGATGCCGAGCGGGCACCGGCCCTGAGCCAGACTGCCCCGCATGTGTTTGCCGACCTGTCCAAAAACCATGTGGATGCCGCGACCGAAGCCCTGCTGCAAGCATTGGCCCGTCAAACCGGCCTGGCCGCGCACCGCGACGCCATGTTCCGGGGTGAGCCCATCAACCACACCGAGGGCCGCGCCGTGATGCACTGGCTGCTGCGCCAGCCCGAAGGCACGCTGCCCGGTGCGCTGGCCGTACCCTTGCAGCAAGTTCACGACACCTTGAGGGCCATGCTGGCGTATGCCGAAAGCATCCGCGCCGATGCGCAGCTCACCGACGTGGTGAACATCGGCATTGGTGGCTCAGACCTGGGGCCGCAGATGGCGGTGCTGGCGCTGCAACACTTGGCGATACCGGGCAAGCGCTTTCACTTTGTGTCAAATGTGGACGGGCACGAATTGGCTGCCGTGCTCAAGTGCCTGAAGGCCGAGAACACGCTGTTCCTGATCGCCTCCAAAACCTTCACCACCCTCGAGACCATGACCAACGCCCGCTCGGCGCTGGCTTGGTTCCGGACGCAAGGCGGCACCGATGTGGCCCGCCACTTTGCGGCGCTGACCACCAACGTGGCCGCAGCAGCCGAATGTGGCATCCGCACCACTTTTGGATTTTGGGACTGGGTGGGCGGGCGCTATTCGTTGTGGTCGGCCATTGGCTTGCCCTTGGCCATCGCCATCGGTGCCCAGGGTTTCAGGGATCTGCTGGCCGGGGCGCATGCGATGGACCAGCATTTTCAATCAGCGCCCTTTGAGGCCAACTTGCCGGTGCGCTTGGGTTTGCTGGACGTCTGGTACCGCAACTTTTTGCATTACACCAGCCGAAGCATTGCGCCCTACCACAGCGCCTTGCGCCGCCTGCCTGCTTACCTGCAGCAGCTGGAGATGGAGAGCAACGGCAAGCGGGTGGACCGCCATGGCCAAGCCCTGCCTTATGGCACCTCGCCTGTGCTCTGGGGCGAGCCGGGCACCAACGGGCAGCACGCCTATTTCCAGATGTTGCACCAAGGCACCGATGTGGTGCCGGTGGAATTCATCGCTGTGAAAAAGCCCACGCACAACTTGGCCGACCACCACGAACTGCTGCTGGCCAATGCGATCGCGCAGGCCCAGGCGTTGATGCTGGGCCAAGACGACGAAGGCGGTCACCAACACTTTCCCGGCAACCGACCCAGCACCTTCTTGCTGCTCGACGAACTCACGCCCACCAGCTTGGGCGCACTGATCGCGCTGCAAGAACACCGTGTGTTCGTGAGCGGTTCGGTCTGGGGCATCAACAGCTTTGACCAATGGGGCGTGGAGCTGGGCAAAGTGCTGGCTAAAGACATCCATGCCCGCATGGCCTCAGGCGATCTGGTGGGCCTGGATGCTTCGAGCGCCGCCTTGTTGCAGCGCGTGCGCTTGGGCTGATTTTCAGCCCGCTTGATCACCCCTGGCTTGACCCGGGGTCCGTCTTCTGGTTCGTGTGCGGCCAAAGGCGAACCCCGGTGGTCAGGCATGAAGATGCGCAGTGGGCCCGGCCTTGACAGCAGGCCATGCGTTTGAAGTTTTAACATTTTGATACGTTTAAATTACATTTTTATTTAGTTTATTTGTATTCATATTTTATGATTCAACCATGGACAACGCCATGGATCTTTACGCTGAACTCGGCGTCACATCACAAGCCGAACCCGAAGTCATTCGGGCGGCTTTTCGCTCGTTGGCCCAGCGTTACCATCCCGACCGCCAAGCCGGCGCATCCGCCTTGTGGGCGGCCAAGATGGCCCGGATCAACCAGGCCTACAGGGTTTTGAGCCAGCCTGAGCGGCGTCGTGCTTACGATGCCAGCCGGTATACAGCGCGCCCCCGTTTTGCGGCGCCTCTGATTCACATCACCACGACGCAGGCGTCAGTGCGCAACGCGCTACCGTTTTTGACCACCTACGACGCACGTGGCCGCTTGCACGCTTTTGTCTGAAAGCGAGACATGAACGGTCTGGGGTTCGTTAACCCCCGAGTCTTGCGGAGCTGGGCTTATGATTCCAGAATGGGCCACTTGTCCCCACAGCGCACGGGCCCGAGGTCACCACCGACATGGCCGTGGGCCAGAGCGGTAGCTGGATTTCTTCCCTGGTGTAGGGCCACGGGCACCTCTGAAGCCCCAAACGTGGCGTCTGCACCCACCTACACACATCAAGAAAAACCATGAGCACTGCATTGAACACCTTCATCCTGAGCCTTGGCCTGTTGTCCCTGCCACTCGCGCAGGCCCATGCGCCCGCTGCCCACCAAAACCACCTCGCCAAGTCTGCATCCCCGGCTGAACAAAAAGACTGGGGCATTGCAGGCGATCTTAAAAAAGCCAAACGCACCATCGAGATCCGCATGACCGACGACATGCGCTTTGCCCCCATGGCCATTCAGGTCAAGCTGGGCGAGACCGTGCGCCTGGTGGCCGTGAACGCGGGCAAGGTGCTGCACGAGATCGTGATCGGCACGCCGCAAGAGCTCAAAGCCCATGCCGAGATGATGAAAAAACACCCCGGTATGGAACACGACGAGCCCTACATGGCGCATGTGGACCCCGGCCAAAAAGGCACCATCGTCTGGACCTTCAACCGCGCAGGCAACTTTGAATTTGCCTGCCTGATCCCCGGCCATTTTGAAGCAGGCATGATCGGCCACATCGTCGTCAAGTAAAGGAGACACGCCATGAAAAATGCCCAATCCACCACCTTGCCTCGGCGGCATTGGCTGGCAGCGGCTGCCGTGTTGGCCCTCACCGGTTTTGAGCGCACCGCGCTGGCGCAGGCCACCAACGTGCAGGTCTGGAAAGACCCCAACTGCGGCTGCTGCCACTTGTGGGTGGAACACCTGCAGGCCAGCGGTTTCAAGGTCGAGGTGCGCGACGTGGGCAACACCGCCGCCCGCAAGCGCCTGGGCATGCCCGAGCAGCTCGGCTCTTGCCACACCGCCAGCGTGGGCGGCTACGTGATCGAGGGCCATGTGCCCGCTGCCGACATTCACCGCCTGCTCAAGGAGCGGCCAGCGGCTTTGGGTTTGTCGGTGCCGGGCATGCCGATTGGCAGTCCCGGCATGGACGGCCCCGAGTACAAGGGCCGCAAAGACGCCTACGACGTGCTGTTGGTAAAAAAAGATGGCAGCACGAAAAGCTTTCAACACTACCCGGGGCTGCGCCGCATGGCGCAGCGTGACGGCCTGCAACGCGTAAGCGATGACGCTGCCGCTTTGCCTTGGGCCACAGCCGAGGTGCGGCGCATCGACAAGGCTGCGGGCAAGGTGGCGCTCAAGCACGGCGAGATCAAGAATCTGGACATGCCGCCCATGAGCATGGTGTTTCAGGTCAAGGACCCGAGACAAGTTGGCGCCTTGCAAGTTGGCCAAAAAGTGCGCTTTCAAGCGGTACAGGATAAAGGCGCTTATTGGGTGGTGAAGATCGAGGCTGCGGCCCTGTGAGCTCTTTAGGCGAGAGCGATCGGCACCGCGTGTTTGTAGCGCTCCCTTCCAGCGCAGGCCTAGAACTGCCGCCATGAAAAAAGCCCCGCAAGGCGCGAACCTTGCGGGGCTTATGTTTGGCTGGGTGAGGGCGCAAACCCTCAGTCCAGGCAGACAGGGCAATTACATGCCCATGCCGCCCATACCACCCATGCCGCCCATGTCAGGCATGCCGCCGCCAGCGCCGGACTCGTCTTTAGGGGCTTCAGAGATCATGCATTCGGTGGTCAACATCAAAGAGGCCACAGACGCTGCGTTTTGCAAAGCAGTGCGTGTCACTTTGGTGGGGTCCAAGATGCCCATTTCGATCATGTCACCGTAGGTGTCATTGGCAGCGTTGAAGCCGTAGTTGCCCGAACCGGCCAACACAGCGTTCACCACCACTGAGGGCTCGCCGCCGGCGTTGTACACGATCTCGCGCAAAGGCGCTTCGATGGCTTTCAACACCAGCTTGATACCGGCTTCTTGGTCAGCGTTGTCGCCTTTGATGGTGCCAGCAGCCTGACGTGCACGCAGCAAAGCCACGCCACCACCAGCCACAATGCCTTCTTCCACTGCAGCGCGGGTGGCGTGCAGGGCGTCTTCAACGCGGGCTTTCTTTTCTTTCATTTCGACTTCGGTGGCAGCGCCCACCTTGATCACGGCCACACCGCCAGCCAACTTGGCCACGCGCTCTTGCAGCTTTTCGCGGTCGTAGTCAGAAGTGGCTTCTTCGATTTGCACACGCACTTGCTTGACGCGGGCTTCGATGTCGATCGCAGCGCCTGCACCGTCGATGATGATGGTGTTTTCTTTGCCCACTTCGATGCGCTTGGCTTGGCCCAAATCGGCCAAAGTCACTTTTTCGAGGGTCAGGCCCACTTCTTCAGCGATCACTTTGCCGCCGGTCAGAATAGCGATGTCTTCCAACATGGCTTTGCGGCGGTCACCAAAGCCAGGGGCTTTGACGGCGACCACTTTCAAGATGCCACGGATGGTGTTGACCACCAAAGTCGCCAAGGCTTCGCCTTCAACTTCTTCGGCAATGATCAACAAAGGACGGCCCGCTTTGGCAACGGCTTCCAATGTAGGCAGCAGATCGCGGATGTTGCTGATCTTCTTGTCAAACAACAACACGAAGGGGTTGTCCAGCAAAGCGGCTTGCTTTTCGGGGTTGTTGATGAAGTAAGGCGACAGGTAGCCGCGGTCAAACTGCATGCCTTCAACGATGTCGAGCTCGTTGTCCAAAGACTTGCCGTCTTCCACCGTGATCACGCCTTCTTTGCCCACTTTGTCCATGGCTTTAGCGATGATTTCGCCGATGCTGTGGTCGCTGTTGGCAGAGATCGAACCGACTTGGGCGATTTCTTTGGTGGTGGTGGTGGCCTTGGTGGCTTTCTTCAGCTCTTCGATCAAAGCAGTTACAGCCTTGTCGATGCCGCGCTTCAGATCCATCGGGTTCATGCCGGCGGCCACGTACTTCATGCCTTCGTGCACGATGGCTTGGGCCAACACGGTGGCGGTCGTGGTGCCGTCGCCTGCATTGTCAGAAGTCTTGGAAGCGACTTCCTTGACCATCTGCGCGCCCATGTTTTGCAGTTTGTCTTTGAGTTCGATTTCCTTGGCCACGGACACACCGTCTTTGGTCACGGTGGGGGCGCCGAACGAGCGCTCCAGAACCACGTTGCGGCCTTTAGGACCCAAAGTCACTTTGACCGCGTTGGCCAAAATGTTCACGCCTTCAACCATGCGTGCGCGGGCTTCGCCGCCGAAAATTACGTCTTTTGCTGCCATTTTTCTAACTCCAAAATTGATTTAATCGGTTGAGGACAGAGCGAACGGGCGCTTCGCGCGTCGTTCGCGCTGTCCCGCAAGTTATTCCACTACCGCAAACAGGTCTTCTTCTTTCATGACCAACAGCTCGTCGCCGTCGACCTTGACGGTCTGGCCGCTGTACTTGCCGAACAACACGCGGTCGCCGACTTTCACGCTCAGGGCTTTGATGTCGCCTTTGTCGTTGGCTTTGCCAGGGCCGATGGCCAAGACTTCACCTTGATCGGGCTTTTCTGCAGCGGAATCGGGGATCACGATGCCCGAGGCTGTTTTGGTTTCGCTTTCGATACGCTTGACGATCACGCGATCGCCCAAAGGACGCAGTTTCATGGAATCTCCTGGATTTGAAACAAGGGTTAAAAAAACAAAAACACCTGAAAAAGGGTGTTGATGAAATCTGAGGAGGGGCGTTGTTAGCACTCAACTCCTTCGAGTGCTAATGATAAGGGCTTTTTCGCACATTTCAAGTCCAGGGCCTTTTTTACTGGCGAAGCGGGCAGGGTGTGTCGGTGTCTTTTGAGCGGTCCAAGAGAGCGCCGCAAACCATGTCGGTGCTGATGTCGCCCTTAAATAGCTTGATTTTTTGAGCCAAGTCGATGAGAAAGACCCCCATTGACGGGTGAATGCCCATCAAGACCAATGGGTGGGTGATGACCTTGACATGCGCCCAATGGGCCATTGTTTCGAAGGCGGGCGGCACATGTTGGCTGTCGTGCCAGCCGCAGCGTCTCCGGTTCAAGGCAAAATCACCCCCCTATGCTTTTTTGGTTCCGTATCTTTTCCCGTTGGCCTCTGTGGTTACTGCATCTGCTGGGCAGCATGGGGGGGTGGCTGGCCTGGTTCTATTCGGGAAGCTACAGAAGCCGTTTTCTGGACAATGCCCGCCAAGCGGGCTTGGACTGGGGCACGGTGTGGCGGGCTGTGGGGCAGGCTGGGCGCATGTCTGCCGAGTTGCCTCGTTTGTGGTTGGGCCAAACCCCGCCACTGTTCTGGGACGATGACCGCGCCGCTTTAGACGCCTATGCCAGCGGACAAGGGGTGCTTTTTTTGACCCCGCACATGGGCTGTTTTGAAATCACAGCGCAGGCACTGGCGCTGCGCTTTTCTGAACTGCAAGGCCCTTTGACGGTGCTTTACCGTCCTGCGCGCCATGCCGGATTGGGAGAAGTGATGACCTTGGCCCGCCAAAGACCCGGTCTGGAGGCGGTGCCCACCACCTTGGCGGGGGTGCGCCAAATGATCAAGGCCTTGCGCTCAGGCCGCGCCGTGGGTTTGTTGCCTGATCAGGTGCCGCCCGAGGGCATGGGCCAGTGGGCCCCGTTTTTTGGCCAACCGGCTTACACCATGACTTTGGCGGCGCGTTTGGCCTTGCAAACCAGCGCCCGTGTGGTGCTCATCTGGGGCGAGCGCTTGTCTTGGGGGCGCGGTTACCGCTTGCACACCCAGGCGCTGAGCCACGAACTGTCGGTTGACCTGGACACCGCCGTGGTGCAGATCAACCAGGCCATGGAGTCGCTGATCCTGCAGTGCCCATCGCAATACGTCTGGGGATATGCCCGCTACAAAACCCCCAGGCAGACCTGAGCAGCCCTCACAAATCATGCTGAATTTGTTGATCTTTGTTATGCGTTTGTTGGCGCGCATGCCGTTGCCGTGGTTGCGTGCGGTGGGTCATGGTTTGGGTTGGTTGCTGTGGCACCTGGCCCGTCAGCGCCGCCGCGTTGTGGCCATTAATTTGCAAAAGTGCATGCCCGAGTTGTCCGAGCCGGAGCGTGAGGCGCTGGCTTACCGCCATTTTGTGGTGTTTGGCCAGTCGGTGCTGGACCGTTCTTGGCTTTGGCATGCGCCTGAGGCACTGGTGCGGCAACGCCTGCGCTGGGTAGGGGATCTGCAAGCCTTGAAACAGCCGGGGCCATTGGTGGTGTTTGCCCCGCATTTTGTGGGGCTGGATGCCGGTGGCCTGGCAGTCTCCCTGGATGTCCCCGGGCCGATCGCGTTCATTTTTGTCGGGCAGTCCAATCCGGCGGTCGATGCCTTGGTGCGCCAAGGGCGCGAGCGCTCGGGCAATGTGCGGCCGTACTTTCGGCATGAAGGCATGCGGCAAATTTTGACGCGCCTCAAAAAAGGCGAACCCTTGCACTTGTCACCTGACATGGATTTTGGCCGCAGCGAATCTATTTTTGTGCCCTTCATGGGGGTCGAACAAGCCGCCACTGTGCCTTCGCTGTCGCGTTTGTCCAAGGTGGTGGGTGCGCGCGTGGTGCCGGTGGTCACGCGCATGACGCCGCAGGGGTATGACATATCAGTGCATGCGCCGCTGACCGATTTCCCGAGCGCCGACCTGGTGCAAGACACCGCCCGCATGAACGCCTTGTTGGCCGACTGGGTGCGCACCATGCCCGAGCAGTATTACTGGGTGCACAAGCGCTTCAAGACTCGGCCCGAAGCTGAGCCGGGCTTTTATTGAAGCAAGGGCGCAAGGAAACCGGTGATTTCACGGATCACCTGCTCGGGTTTTTCATGCACCACCCAGTGGGTGGCTTGGGCGATGGGCACCAGTTTCAGATCGGGCACATGCTGCGCCAGGCCTTCGGTCAGGCAGGGCAACAAGGCCACATCGTCTTGTGCCCACAGCACCAGCGTGGGCACACCGATGTGCAGGGCTTCTGGCGGGATCTGAACCGCCGATGCGCCCGGGTCTTGCGCCGTAGCGGGGCGCAGGGGTGAGGCCCGGTAATAGTTCAGCCCACCTTGCAGGCCATGTCGCCAGGTCTGCCGGTAGCGTTCTTTGATTTCAGGGGTGAGCCAGCGGGCGGCTGCGTGGGTGAGGTCACCCGGTGGCTGCGTGAGCGAGGTCAGTGAACGGTCGTTTCCGTCCAGAAAACCCAGCAAGCGTTCAAAATCGTTGGCCGCCAGTTGCGCTGCCGCATCGGGCTGCACCAGAAAGTTCATGTACGCGCTGGCCGCTTGTTGCGCTGCGTGACTTTGCAGGGCTTTGAGAAAAGGACCGGGATGCGGCGAGTTGACGATGACCATTTGGCGCAGAAGGTCGGGGTGCTGGTTGGCCAGGCTCCAGGCCACCGCGCCGCCCCAATCATGGGCCACCAAAGCGGCCAATGGGGCCAGGCCCGATTCCAGGCCGATCAGGGCCACAATGTCTTGCACCAGGTGCTTGGCCCGGTAGGCCTTGACATCTTCTGGGGCGCTGGAGCGTTCATAGCCGCGCAGGTTGGGGGCCACGCAGCGGTAGCCGCCGTTTTCGGGTTTGGAAAAGTGGACCAGCAAAGGGTCCCAAACCCAGGCGGCTTCCGGAAAGCCATGCAGGAAAATCAGCACGGGACGGCCCCGTTTGCCGCAGGCGCGGCAGCTCAGGGTGATGCCGTGGGGCAGGTCCTGCTGCCAGGTCTCAATGTCGGTCGGGGATGTTGACACGGGGGCACTCCTTGCGTGGCGGCGATCCAGTTGCTGTCAACTGCTTGGACTCACTCGTCCAGGGCTTCGGGTTCTGCTTCGGGTTCTGCTTCGGGTGGTTCGGAGTGCGCCGGAGCCGGGGCGGCGTCTTCGGCCGAGTGGGTCCAGTCCCACAGCAGTTGGGCCACTTCGTCCACGCCTTGTTTTTTCAGGGCTGAAAAAAGTTTGACTTCACCGCCACCGGCCTGCAGACGCGCAATCGACAAGGCTTTGGCTTGTTCGGCGCGGGTGAGCTTGTCGGCTTTGGTCAAGATGATCAGGAACTTCAGGCCTTCTTCAACACGCGGACGGATCACTTCCAGCAGGATGTCGTCGAGTTCGGTCAGGCCGTGGCGCGGGTCGCACATCATGACGATGCCCTTGAGGTTTTCGCGGCTGACCAAATAGTTGGCCATGACTTGCTGCCAACGCAACTTGTCCATCTTGGCCACAGCGGCATAACCGTAACCGGGCAAATCGGCCAGCACGGTGTCGGTGATGCCTTGTTTGCCTAAAGCGAACAGGTTGATGTGCTGGGTTCGGCCGGGTTTTTTGGAGGCAAAGGCGAGCTGCTTTTTTTGCGTCAGGGTGTTGATGCAGGTGGACTTGCCCGCGTTGGAGCGGCCCACAAAGGCGATTTCGGGCGCGTCCATCGCGGGCAGGTGGTGCAGTTGCGCGGCGGTGGTCAAAAAACGGGCGGTGTGCATCCAGCCCATGGGCGTGACAACTGCGGGGTTGTTGCGCGCCGCCGAAACCACGGCCGGACTGGCTTTGGCGGCTTTGGGGGGGCTTGCAGGAACGCGAACATGGGGGCGGGAGCTCATAAATCAGGGATACCTTGGGCCGTCAGGAAACTGACGCAGACCTCATTGTAGAATCCTTGGGTTTTGCGCCAACTCTTGGATTACGCCATGAAGTCGATTTTCTCTCTCTTGACCACCGCCCTGTCAGCCGCTTTGGTGGCCGGTTCTGCCTTGGCTGCCGGCCCTGCGCCGCAATCCGCCAAACCCGACCTGGCCAAAGGCGAAGCCATTTTCAGCCAAGCTTGTGTGGCTTGCCATGCGGCAGATGGCAACTCCAGCACGCCAGCCAACCCGAAGTTGGCCCAGCAACACCCTGAGTATTTGCTCAAGCAACTGCAAGAGTACAAATCGGGCAAACGTGCCAACGCCGTCATGAGCGGCATGGTCGCTGCCCTCAGCCCTGAAGACATGCGCAACATCGCTTTCTGGTTGGCTTCCAAGCAAGCCAAACCTGGGTTTGCCAACGCCAAAGAAACCGTGGCTTGGGGTGAGCGCATTTACCGTGGTGGCATCCCTGACCGCCAAATCGCCGCTTGCGCGAGCTGCCATTCGCCCAATGGCGCGGGCATGCCTTCGCAGTACCCCCGGCTGTCGGGTCAGCACGCTGACTACACCGCGGGCCAATTGGTGATGTTCCGTGAAGGCGTGCGCAAGAACAACCTGCAAATGACGCAGGTCGCCGCCAAGATGAACGACCGCGAAATCAAGGCGGTGTCGGACTACATCGCGGGTCTGCGCTGATTGTTGGGCCGGGTGATGACCTGGGCACGTGTCCGTTTTGCCCTGTGAACTTCAGGGGGTTTAAGGTCAAGGGCACTGCCCTAGCACATAATTAAGAATCGGCTGATATGACAAGCACCAAGGCCGGTTTTCCGGCCTTGAACGTTTCTGGCGGGCCCTGTCCCGCCATTTCTATGCTGGCTTCTTTTTTGAACACCCCATGACGACTGTTGCATCCCACCCTGAATCCGAGCGCAGCTCGCCCCGAGGGCAGGCCGTGATCGAATTGCTGTCGTCGATGCGGTTTGCCATTTCCTTGCTGACGATCATTTGCATCGCCTCGGTGATCGGCACGGTGCTCAAGCAAAACGAGCCAACCAACAACTACATCAACCAGTTCGGGCCGTTTTGGGCCGAGTTGTTTGCCACCCTCAATCTCAACAGTGTTTACAGCGCCTGGTGGTTCTTGTTGATTTTGGCTTTCCTGGTGCTCAGCACCAGCCTGTGCATTGCCCGCAACGCGCCCAAGATTCTGGTGGACCTGAAGAACTACAAGGAAAACATCCGCGAGCAAAGCCTCAAGGCTTTTCATCACAAGGCCGAAGGCCATTTGAACGAGACGCCCGAGGCTGCGGCCAAGCGCCTTGGGGCCCTGCTGGCCACGGGCGGCTGGAAGGTCAAGCTGCAAGAGCGGGACACCCCGGCGGGCAAGGGCTGGATGCTGGCGGCCAAGGCGGGTGCGGCCAACAAAATGGGCTACATCGCGGCGCATTCGGCCATCGTGCTGGTGTGTGTGGGGGGCTTGCTCGATGGCGACTTGGCTGTTCGCGCCCAGATGTGGTTTGGCGGCAAGGAAATCTACAACGGCGGCGGCCTGATCGCCGATGTGCCCGCGCAGCACCGCCTGTCCGAGCGCAACCCGGCGTTTCGCGCCAATTTGTTGGTGGCCGAAGACACCGCGTCGGGCACCGCCATCCTGAACCAGTCCAACGGCATCTTGCTGCAGGAGCTGCCCTTTGTCATTGAGCTGAAAAAATTCATCGTCGAGTACTACTCGACGGGCATGCCCAAGCTTTTTGCCAGCGACATCATCATCCACGACAAGGCCACGGGCGAGAAAAAGGAAGCGCGTGTTGAGGTGAACCACCCGGCCAGCTTCAAGGGCATCAACATTTACCAGTCCAGCTTTGACGACGGCGGCTCCAGCGTCAAGCTGCAGGCCGTGCCCATGGGGGTGGCCACCCAGTCTTTTGAGGTGGAAGGCACCATTGGCGGCAGCACCGACCTGACCAATGGCAACGAAAAATTGAGCTTGGAGTTCACCGGGTTGCGCGTCATCAATGTCGAGAACATGTCGGAAGGTGAAGGCCCCACAGGCACAGCGGTGGATGTGCGCAAGGTGGATTTGCGCAGCGCCATCGATGAGCGTTTGGGGGCGGGTAACAAAACCACCCAGACCAAAGACCTGCGCAATGTGGGCCCCAGCGTCAGCTACAAACTGCGTGATGCGGCGGGCCAAGCCCGTGAATACAACAACTACATGTTGCCGGTGGATGCAGGTGACGGCGTGCCGGTGTTCTTGCTGGGCATGCGCGAGGCGCCCAGTGAGCCTTACCGCTACCTGCGCCCCCCGGCCGATGAAAACGGCGAGTTGACCGGTTTCATCCGATTGCGTGCTGCCCTTGAAACGCCCGAGCTGCGTGCGCGTGCGGTGCAGCGTTATGCCCGCCAAGCGGTGGACCCCCAACGACCCGAATTGACCCAGCAACTGGCCTATTCGGCTGAGCGTGCTTTGGGCTTGTTTGCAGGCAAAGAAGAAGTCAAGGGCCAAAAAGTAGCGGGCCTGCAGGCCTTGGCAGATTTTCTGGAGGCCAATGTGCCCGAGGCCGAACGCGCCCGCGCAGGCGAGATGTTTGTGCGCATTTTGAACGGCACCTTGCTCGAGTTGGATGCCGTGGCGCGCGAGCAAGCCGCAGCCCAACCTTTGCCTGCCGACAAAGTGCAGGGCTTCATGTCGCAAGCTGTGCTGGCCCTGTCTGACGCGCCGTTTTACTCCGCGCCCATGACGTTTTTGCTGAAAGACTTCAAGCAGGTGCAAGCCAGCGTGTTCCAGGTGGCCAGAGCGCCGGGCCAGTCCATCGTGTACTTGGGCTGTGCCTTTTTGATCATGGGTATTTTTGCCATGCTGTATGTTCGGGACCGTCGCCTGTGGGTTTGGCTGTCGCCCCAGGGCGCGGGTGCCCAAGCGAGCTTGGCCTTGTCGTCCAACCGCAAGACCATGGACGTAGACCGTGAATTTGAACAACTGACCGCCCGTTTGCTGGGCCGCTCCGAGAAAACACCATGACGACTGTGACTTTGAACCCCGGCTATTTTTCCAGCCGCTCGGCCCTGGATTGGGGCTTTGCTCTGTTGGCGTTGTTGGGTACGGTGTTCGCCTTCACCCGCTACCAGCACGCCATGGATGTGTACGAGCAAGGCATTTTGATCGGCACTTTGCCAGCGGTGATCTGGCTGGCCTGGTTCTGGCGGCCGCTGCGCACCCTGGTGCTGGTGGTGACGGGTTTGTCGCTGTTGGCCATTTACCTCTACCAAGGCGATTTGGCCCGGTCCGAGCAGGTGTTTTTGCTCAAGTATTTCCTGTCCAGCCAGTCGGCCATCTTGTGGATGAGCCTGCTGTTTTTCATCAGCACCATGTTTTATTGGGCGGGCATGTTCATTCGCGGGCAAGGCGATGCCATGGAGTCTTTGGGCTCGCGCATGGCTTGGGTGGCGGTGGGCTTGGCGCTGATCGGCACCCTGGTGCGCTGGTACGAAAGCCACCAGTTGGGCCCGGACATTGGCCACATCCCGGTCAGCAACTTGTATGAAGTTTTCATCATGTTTTGCTGGATGACGGCGGCGTTCTATTTGTACTATGAGGCGCAGTACAAGACCCGCGCTTTGGGTGCGTTTGTCATGTTGGTGGTGAGTGCAGCGGTGGGCTTTTTGCTCTGGTACACGCTGGTGCGTGAGGCGCATGCCATTCAGCCCTTGGTGCCTGCCCTCAAGAGCTGGTGGATGAAGATCCATGTGCCGGCCAACTTCATTGGTTATGGCACCTTTGCCCTGGCCGCGATGGTGGCTTTTGCCTACCTGATCAAGCAAACCGCTGGCGAGACACGTTGGTACAAACTGGCCCCCTTGTGGTTGTTGGGCATCGTGTTGTGTTTTGAGCCGGTGGTGTTCCGCCAATCCGCCAACGACCAGACCAGCAGCTACTGGATGGTTTATTTTGGGGTGTCCGCCTTCATCGTGGCAGGCATTTTGTTGGGCCGCCGACGCATCGCCGAGCGCCTGCCATCTTTTGAAATCCTCGACGATGTGATGTACAAATCGATCGCCGTGGGCTTTGCCTTCTTCACCATCGCCACCGTGCTGGGCGCTTTGTGGGCGGCAGAGGCCTGGGGCGGTTACTGGAGCTGGGACCCGAAAGAAACCTGGGCCCTGATTGTCTGGCTCAACTACGCCGCCTGGCTGCACATGCGCCTGATGAAGGGCCTGCGCGGCACCGTGGCCGCTTGGTGGGCTTTGGCGGGCCTGGGCATCACGACTTTTGCCTTCCTCGGGGTTAACATGTTTCTGAGCGGCTTGCACAGCTACGGCACGCTGTGACTTCAGGGGCGATGTTGCTCAAGTCAGAAATGGCCTGGGGCCCTCCGACTCACAGCTGGTCGTAAAGCGTCAGTCCGTGGGTTACGGCATTGAGCAGGACCTCGGTTCTGAAGGGCTTCCATAAAAAGGTGACCGCGTTCGATTGCTGCGCGGCCAGTGTTTCATGGGGCAGGCTCTCGCCGCTCATGAAAATCACCGGAACGCGGTTGCCTGCTTGGACCATTTGGGCTTGGAGTTCCACGCCCGTCATTTTGGGCATGCGCACATCGAGCAACATCACACGCCGCTCGGTCACCGGCTCGGCTGCCAGGTAAGCATGGGCGCCGTCGTGGGTGCGGACTTTGAAGCCACGGGCCTCCAACACCAGCTGCAGCATGCGCCGGATGTCTGGATCGTCATCGACCACTTCGATCAGGGCTGGGTTGGACATGGGGCTTCAAAAAACAAGGTGGTACTTGATTTTAACGACCGCTCAAAGGCCTTGGCGTGTGGCCAGAGCCTGGAACTGGCCGCAGTTTGGCGACGTCCAATGCCGAGGCCTGTCGGTCGACAGTGGGGCATGGCTTGTCTCTTGTTGCGGGACTTTTGGCCCCTTTGTGCAAAAGTGATTGGGACCGTTCACAATGAACACGAGGTAATTCACCATCAGGTCCATCACATGATCATCCGCTCTTCTTCATCGGGTTTTTTGCACCCTGTGCCCAGCGACATCACCCCCCAGGCGGCTTACCAATCCCGCCGCGACCTCATGCGACAGCTCGCCGCGGGCTCGGCGGGCGTGGCTTTGGCGGGCTGGGGGCTGCGCGACGCCCAAGCTCAAATGGCCCGGCCCGGCCAGCTGCCGCCCCTGGCGTCGGTGCCCACCAAGATGGCGGGTGCCGTGGTCATGGACAAGCTCACCCCCTACAAAGATGCCGCCACGTACAACAACTTTTATGAGTTCGGCACCGACAAGTCCGACCCGGCCAAGCGGGCCCACACACTCATGACCGATCCCTGGAGCGTGGAGATCGAGGGCTTGGTGAAGAAGCCCGCCCGCGTGAACTTGGAAGACCTGCTGAAGTGGGGCGCCATGGAAGAGCGCATTTACCGCTTGCGCTGCGTGGAAGGGTGGTCGATGGTGATCCCCTGGATCGGTTACTCGCTGGCCGATCTGATCCGGCGCGTGGAGCCCCTGCCGGGTGCCAAGTTTGTGGAGTTCGTCACCCAGGCTGACCCCAAGACCATGCCGGGTTTGCGCTCGAGTGTGCTCGATTGGCCTTATCTCGAAGGCTTGCGCATGGACGAGGCCATGCACCCCCTGACTTTGCTGGCCTTTGGCATGTATGGCGAGGTGATGCCCAAGCAAAACGGTGCACCCCTGCGTCTGGTGGTGCCCTGGAAGTACGGCTTTAAGAGCAGCAAGAGCCTGGTCAAGATCCGCTTCACGGACAAGCAGCCGGTCATCTCCTGGGAGAAATCTGCGCCTCAGGAGTATGGTTTTTATTCCAACGTGAACCCGAATGTGGACCACCCACGCTGGAGCCAGGCCACCGAGCGGCGCATCGGCGAAGACGGTTTGCTGGCCAAGAAGCGCAAGACGCTCATGTTCAATGGCTACGAGACACAGGTCGGTCAGCTTTATGCTGGCATGGACCTGAAAAAGTTCTTCTGATGCCGCTGCGGGTCAAAGTCTTGAGGGCATGAGGGCGGCGCTGCGTCATCCCGCCGCTTGGTGGGCCCTTTTGGTGCTGGGCTGCCTGCCCTTGGCCTGGTTGCTGGCGCAAACCCTGCAGGACCAGCTCGGCCCCAACCCCGCCGAAGCCCTGATCCGCGCCACGGGCGACTGGACGCTGCGCAGCCTGTGCCTGGTGCTGGCAGTCACCCCTTTGCGCGTTCTGCTGGGCTGGCCCGAACTGCTGCGTTTTCGGCGTCTGCTGGGATTGCTGGTGTTTGGCTACGCCAGCCTGCATCTGATGTGCTACGCCTGGTTCGACATGGGTTTTGACCTGGCCGACACGCTGCAAGACATCTTCAAGCGCCCCTTCATTTGGTTGGGTTTCAGTGCTTTTGTGATTTTGCTGGCACTGGCCGCCACCTCGTTCAACCGCGCTGTGCGTTGGCTGGGCGGCAAGCGCTGGCAAATGCTGCACCGGGGTGTTTATGCGGTGGCCGTGCTGGCCGTGCTGCACTTTTGGTGGATGCGCGCGGGCAAGCAGGACTTTGACGAGGTGCTGGTGTATGGCGGCATCTTGGCGGGTTTGCTGGGCTGGCGCTTGCTGCGGTCAGTGCGACGACCCTAAGTGCCCGCTCACACGCTGTGCATCGTCTTGAGGGTTCAGTCGCTTTCTAGACGAGCTGCTCCAACGCAAAGGTGTCAAACGCCGATTCGCGTTGGCGAATCAGGTGGGCCTTTGTGCCGTCCACCAGAATTTCTGCTGCGCGGCCTCGGGTGTTGTAGTTGCTGGCCATGCTCATGCAGTAAGCACCTGCCGACAACACGGCGAGCACGTCACCCGCTGCTACCTGCATCTGGCGGTCGTGGCCGATCCAGTCGCCGCTTTCGCAGACCGGACCGACCACGTCGTACACCACGCCATCGCCCGGGCGGGGTGTCACGGGCACGATCTGGTGGAAAGCCTGGTACATGGCCGGGCGGGGCAGGTCGTTCATGGCGGCGTCGACGATGCAGAAATTCTTTTGCTCTCCGGGCTTGAGGTACAGCACTTCGGTCAGGCACACGCCCGCGTTGCCCACAAGTGAGCGACCCGGTTCGATCATGAGTTGGCGCTGGCCGTAACCTCGGGCATCAAGTTTGGTCAGCAGCTGTGCCCACAGCGCATCGGCTTCGGGCGGGGTGTCGCCGTTGTAGTTGATGCCCAGACCGCCGCCAAAGTCGATGTGGTGGATCGGAATGCCCGCTGACTCGACCTCGGCCACCAGGTCCAGCACCCGGTCCATGGCGTCCAGATAGGGTGTGCTGTCGGTGATTTGTGAGCCGATGTGGCAGTCGATGCCCACCACCTTCAGGCCCGGCAGGCTGGCCGCATGGCGGTAGGCGCGCAGGGCTTCTTCATGGGCGATGCCGAATTTGTTGCCTTTGAGGCCGGTCGAGATGTAGGGGTGGGTTTTGGGGTCCACATTAGGGTTGACGCGCAGGCTGACCGGGGCTTGTTTGCCCAGACCCATGGCCACCTCGCTCAACACATCGAGTTCGGCCTCACTTTCCACGTTGAAGCAGCCAATGCCCACTTGCAAGGCTTGTTTCATTTCAGCGCGGGTTTTGCCCACGCCCGAAAAAATCACCTTGGCCGGGTCGCCGCCTGCGGCCAGCACGCGGGCCAGTTCGCCGCCCGAGACGATGTCAAAGCCACAACCGGCCTCGGCAAACACCTGCAAGATGGCCAGGCTGGAATTGGCCTTCATGGCGTAGCAAATTTGCGCCTGGCGGCCGGCAAAGCCGCGCTGGTAGGCGGCCAGGGCCGCGAGCATGGCGGCCTTGGAATAGACGAACAAGGGCGTGCCGTGTTCGCGGGCCAGTTGAGACAGCGCCGCGCCCTCCACATGCAGCTGGTCGCCCGCATAGGCGATGTGAGGTTGTCCTGGGAGCGCGGTGTTAGAGGTCATGGGTTAAGGATGCTCGGGGAAAAAAAAGGGATGTCAAGTAGGCAGGTGTCAACGGGGCTTGAGCTTGGGTCTGTGCTCGTTATCGAGGCGTTGCAGCAGGAATCGGTTGCGGTGTGGTGGCTTGGCCAGCGGGCGCAGGCGCGCTTGGCGAGGCCTTGGGGGGCGAGTGCAGCGGGTTCAGTGTTTGGGGCAAGGTGGCGCGCCCGGCCGAAGCCGGCGTGCTGGGCAGGACCAGCGGGCCCCGTTGACCGCAAGCGCTCAATACGGCCGCACCGCCAACAAGGGCATGCAGCATGACTAGAATCTTCATCACCTTCAACATGCTGCGATTGTAATGACCGACCTTGAATTTCTGGACCAAGCTGAACGCCTGCTGACGGGCGTAGAGATCAGCTGTGATCGTCTGAACGACGACACCGATGCCGACGTGGACAACCAACGGGTGGGCGGCATGGTCACTTTGACGTTCCCCAACCGCAGCCAGATCGTGATCAACCTGCAAAAGCCCCTGCATGAAGTGTGGCTGGCGGCCCGCTGCGGCGGTTTTCATTACAAATTTGACGGCGCGCACTGGCAAGACACCAAGGGCCAGGGTGAGTTTTGGCAGAGCCTGTCGCGATATGCCTCGGAACAATCAGGACAAAGCTTGACGTTCAGTCCATGAGCATTTGGGCCATTGGCTTCGTGTGTCAAGCCTTCAAGGGCTTCAATTTCTGAACAGGTCGAGTATTCGCTTGCGCTCTTCTTGCGGTTGCATGGCGTCTGCTTGGCCACTGGTGTCGCTGTTGCCGCCCAGTGACGCAATGCCGTTGTTGCCTGAAAATTCCGAATAAAACCATTCGCCCCCGATTTGGACCAAACCCTCTGCAGGCGTGGGCTCGGTGATGGGCAGGGCCCGCAAGGCGGTTTCCATGTACTTGATCCAGACAGGCAAGCTCAGACCGCCCCCGGTTTCTCGGTCGCCGAGTTTGCGGGGTGTGTCGTAACCGATCCAGACCACGGCGGCGATTTGGCTGTGGTAGCCCGCAAACCAGGCGTCCATGGCATCGTTGGTGGTGCCGGTTTTGCCGTAAATGTCCGGCCGTTTGAGTGTCGCTTGTGCGCGGGCGGCCGTGCCGGAGCGGGTCACTTCCTGCAACAGGTTGTTCATGACAAAAGCGTTGCGCTGGGGAATCGCACGTTTTGACGTGTCATCGATTTCAGGGGCAGGGCTGTCGACCAACAAACGGTCCTTGTAGTCGGTGATGCGGTTGATCAAATGGGGGCTGACCCGGTAGCCCCCGTTGGCAAAAACCGAATAGCCCGTGGCCATTTGCATGACCGTGACCGAGCCTGCGCCCAAGGCCATGGTCAGGTAGGGTGGGTGTTTGTCCGCGTCAAAGCCAAAGCGGGTGACCCACTCTTGTGCCGGGCGGGTGCCCACCGATTGCAGCACGCGAATGGAGACCATGTTTTTGGACTTGGCCAAGCCGGTGCGCAAGCTCATGGGGCCATCAAACTTGCCATCGTAGTTTTTGGGCTCCCAGGGCTGGCCACCGGTCACACCCCCATCAAAAAACAAGGGCGCATCGTTGATCATGGTCGCAGGCGAGATGCCTTTTTCCAGCGCGGCGGAATAAATGAAGGGTTTGAAACTGGAGCCTGGCTGCCGCCAGGCCTGGGTGACGTGGTTGAACTTGTTCTTGGCAAAGTCAAAGCCGCCGACCAGGGCTCGGATGGCGCCAGTTTGCGGCGTCAAAGCCACAAAAGCGCCTTCGACTTCCGGCAATTGGGTCAGCTCCCACTGGCCCTTAGGCAGTTGAACAATGCGGACTACAGCTCCTTTGCGTATGCGTTTGGCCTCTGGGGCTTTGTCTGACAGGCCCGATTGGACTGGATTGAGGCCATCACCTGTGATGGTGATTTGTTCGCTGTTTTGTCGGACCACCACGACTTTTTTAGGGGATGCCTCCAGCACGACCGCTGACACCACATCGCCGTTGTCCGGGTGGTCTTCCAGGGTATCGTCAATCAGGTCTTCGGCCAGTTTGGGGTTGTTGGGCAGGTTGATGAATTTTTCAGGTCCACGGTAAACTTGGCGGCGCTCGTAGTCCATCAGGCCCTGGCGCAACGCCTGGTAGGCCGCCATTTGGTCCTGCGACTGAATGGTGGTGTAAACGTTCAGCCCACGGGTGTAGGTGTCCTGCCCGTATTGGGCGAAGACCATTTGCCTGACCGTTTCTGCGACAAACTCGGCGTGTAGGGTTTTTTTGTTGCCCGATGATTTCAAGGCCAAAGGCTCGGCTTTGGCTTGCGCAGCCTGTTGCGCGGTGATGTAGCCGTTTTCTTCCATGCGCTCGATGATGTAGAGCTGGCGTGAACGGGCACGTTTGGGGTTGGCGATGGGGTTGAAAGTCGAGGGCGCTTTGGGCAATCCGGCCAGCATGGCCGCTTCGGCAATGGAGATGTTTTTGAGCGATTTGCCGAAGTAAGTTTCTGCCGCCGAGGCAAAACCATAGGCTCGGTTGCCCAGGAAGATCTGGTTCATGTAGATCTCCAGAATCTGGTCCTTGGTCAACAGGTGTTCCAGTTTGTAGGTCAGCAAAATTTCGTAGATCTTGCGGGTGTAGGTTTTTTCGGAAGACAAGTAGACGTTGCGCGCCACCTGCATGGTGATGGTGGAAGCGCCTTGGCTTTTCAAACGCCCGATGTTGGCGATGCCCGCACGCAAAATGCCCAGGTAGTCCACGCCGCCATGGTCGTAAAAGCGGTTGTCCTCAATGGACAGCACCGCGTACTTCATGATTTTTGGGATGTCTTGGATGGGCGTGAGGTTGCGGCGCTCTTCGCCAAATTCACCCATCAACTGACCATCGGCGGTGAACACGCGCAGGGGCAGTTTGGGCTTGTAGTTGGCCAGGTCCGAGATGTCAGGCAAGTTGGGGAAGGCCGTTACCATGGCCACGCCCACCACCATCAGCAAACAAAACAAGCCTGCTGCAAGCAATCCCATGGCCCACAAGCTCAACTTGACCAGCCAGCCCCAAGCGCTGGAAGCGGGGGGCTTGGTTTTGGGGGCTCTTTGGCGGGTGTCCGGTGCAGTGTCTTGATGGGGCATAGGGCTTGGGGTGGGTGCGGCCAGCGGATGACCAGGCGCATTGCATTATAAAAATCCTGCGCGCCAGCACAGTGTCAAATTTTGAAATATGAATACTTTAAATATAAAAATAGATTGTTCTTCCAGCAAAATCATGTTACAAAACTTGGCAACACAAGCCATCTTTGGCTTGGACAAGGAGGATCATGCCATCTTGGTCTCGGTTTTGGCAGCAACTGGCCCGTCTTCGGGTGCGGCGGGCCTGGGGCTTGGCCTCGGATGGCCAGGATTGGGCCTTGATGGGCTTGTCATTTCACAAAGTGGTGGGTGTTCGCGTGCAAGCGATGGAAAAAATCATTCCCACGGGCTCGGATCACGCTGCTTTTGGATTCACTGAAGGATTGAGGCGGGTGGGCGTGCGGGCGCGCCAGCAGGTTTCTGTGGCCTTGGCGGAAGACAAGGTGATGGCGGGGGTCCTGGAGTTGCCTGCACAGTTGCCCCGCGATGACTGGGCTAGCGAGGTGCAGCTGGAAGTGGCACAGGTGCTGGGTTTGGCGCCAGATGAGGTCAATTTTGATTTTGAAGCCGACCCGGTGAGCCAGGGCTTGCTGACCCGCGTGAATTGGGTGGGTTGCGATCAGGTGCACATTTTGGCGCTCAAGGACGCGGTGCGCAGGGCCGGTTGGCAGCTCGACAGCGTCGAGCCCGCTTGGTGCGCAGCCCATCGGGCGGTGAGCCATCTCAAGGGGGGTCTGGACAGTTTGCTCACGCAAGCCCCGCAAGACTGGCAATTCGATTTAACTTTGGATCAGGAACTGGGTCAACGGCAAGGCTTGGGCAGGGCGCCTGTGGAATGGGATGTTTTGTTGAAGCAGGCCCTGCAATCGAACGCCGGGCCCCGCCTGGTGGCCTCGGGTCTGGCGCTCAAAGCCTGGCTGTGACGATGGCCTTCAACCTTTTGCAGTACCCTGCTTTGGCGAGGCAGCGTCGAAGACTTCACCGCAGGTGGACCTCCTTGGCCGGTTTGGTGGTGGGGGGCCTGGCGGCCTTATTGGGAATGGCGGGGGTACAGGAACAACGGCTGCATCTGGCGCAAGAAGTTGCCCTGCTGCAGTCCCGCTTGAAGCAGGTGCAAACCCAGTTGGCGACAGACAAGGCTCGGCAAGCGCAGCACACCACATGGCAGCAGCAAGCCGCACATGTTCAAGCGCTGAAGGTGGAGTTACAGGCCTGGGAGGACTTGCATCAGGCCTTGCTGCAGGAGGCCGGCCCGGACTCGGTGCAGTTGTTGCGCTTTCAGCTCGATTCACAAAGCCTGGAGTTGCACGGCCAGGCGATCAATTTGCAGAGAATGGCGCAGGCCCAAGCGCGCTTGTCTGTCCCACTGGTTGACCCTGCACGGGACCCAGCCTGGACGCTGGTCAGCCTGCTGAATTCGGCGGGTGCTGACAACGCAGCCCCACCGGCGACGCAGGAGTTTGTCTGGCAGGCCCATTGGCCGCAGTTGGGGACAGGCCGCGTTGCCGCAGCGCCTGGCATCAATCGGCGAGAGGCCGAGCCCGGCAGGGCGCAACCATGAGTCGACCCCGAGCATTGACCTGGCGTGCCTTGGCCCCTGCTTGGCGGCTGGGTTGGCCCAGCCTTTGGCGCGACCGGTGGCGCTGGTTGGCACGCCGCTGGGCATTTGCACTGGCCGGATTTGGGCTGGGTTTGCTGGGGGTAGGCAACGGGCAACTCCAAGCCTTGGACGCTTTGTGGGAAAGTCAGGCTCAGCTACAAGACCTGCGGGCGCAACTTCTGGCGCAGCAAAAGCAGGCTAGCCATGGGCCTGGAGCCCACACCGACTTGACGGCTCCAGCGGGCCCGCCACCGGTCATGGCTTGGTGGCCTGTCCAAGGCACGCAGTCCGCAGTTTGGCCACAACTCGAGCGCTTGTTCGCGCAACACGGCGTGCGTTTGTTGTCTTTGCGACCTGAGCCAGCCAGCCCCATGGGCGCTTGGCCCAGCCAGGCCGTGGCGTTGCGGTTGCAGGCCCGATTTGACGATTGGGTGGCCGTTTGGGCAGCCATGAACGCGCGCGGCCCAATCTGGGCCATTGAGCGGTTGCGCATCACTCCCCAGGGGGGCGGGGTGGCCATCGAAGCCGTGATGCGCCTGTGGCTTTCTCCGGCAACGAGTATGCCGGGTGGGGGCTCAGCGATGGCGCCTGGGGCCTTGTTTCCCGGTCCTGCCCCTGTCGGATGGCGAGCCAGGGCAGGTGGCCCTGTCTTTGTGACAACGCCTGTGCCCATCGTGGCCTCTTCTGTGGCGGCCCCGAACTTACAGGACGAGGGCCCGCTGTTCAGGCTCACCGGGGCTGGCGTGCCCTCCCTGACCTCACCGCAAGAGAACCGCACTTCGGTTGTGCAAACAGCGCTGCTTTCGCCTGACCCTGCCGATTGGCCCTTTGAGCAAGTGCGTCTGGCGGGCATTTGGCGGCATGCGCATGAAGCGCAGCTGATTTTGATGGCTGGACCACATTGGGTGCCTGCCCGAGTGGGCCAGCGCATCGGTACGCAAGGTCATGTGGTGCAAAGCATTCATGCCCGGGAGGTGCATTTGCGCGCTGGGCAAGGTCCGATGCAGGTGATTGGTTTGGAAAAGGCAACGCCATGAGATCCAGTGCACTTCCTTTGAGCGCTTGCAAAAGCCCGATGTGGCTTGCCGCACAGTGTTGTTTGTGTTTTTGCATGGCGCCTGGTGTGGCAGCGCAAACCCCGCAGCAGGCCAGTCCGAAGATTGGAATTGAAGCTCCCGCTTTGAAGAGTGCCCTCGCATCGGGCGCCGCCGATGATCTTCGGCCCATCAGCCTGAATTTTCAGAATGTTGAGATCACCACCTTGCTGCAGGTCTTTGCCGAGTTCACCGGCTTGAATTTGGTGGCCACCGACAGTGTGAAGGGCCAGGTGACGGTTCGGCTGACCGATGTGCCTTGGCCGCAAGCCCTGCAAATTGTGTTGCAGTCCAAGGGACTGGCTTCTCGTCAGGATGGGCGTGTGCTGTGGGTGGCGCCGCAGGGGGAATGGTCCCAGCGCGAAAAAATGCAACTGGAAGCCCAAGCCGCGCTGGAGTCTGTGAGCCCGCTGCAGACGATGAGCATGCGTTTGCAATATGCCCGGGCCACGGATGTCGCTCAGCGCTTGCAAGGGGCCGGATCGGGAGGTGGCCGCTGGCTCAGCAGCCGGGGCAGTGTTCTGGCAGAGCCGCGCACCAACCAATTGTTCATTTCCGACTTGCCGCAGCGACTGACAGAGGTGCAAAAACTGTTGCTGCAGCTGGACATTCCCGTGCGACAGGTGCTGATCGAAGCTCGCATTGTCGAGGCCGACGACCAGTTCGGACAATCGCTGGGCGTGCGATTGGGGGCTGGCTTGGCGGTGCCCTTGCGTGTGAACCAGCGGGCAAACACCCTGGCTTTGGGGGCGGGCAATGCTGAGACGGGCGCGGGGGTGGTGACCGGCAACCAGGTCAAGCTGCCTGCGGGCTTGGCTGGGCAGACATTGAATGCGCCAGCCAGTTTTGCAGTGTCCTTGTTCAACGCGGCGGCCGATCGGTTCATCAACGTGGAAATCTCCGCGCTGGAAGCCGATGGCCGGGGCAAGGTGGTCTCGCGCCCGCGGGTGGTCACAGCCGACCAAACCAAGGCCTTGATCGAGCAAGGCACCGAATTGCCGTACCAGACCGCATCGGCCAGTGGCGCGACCTCGATCACCTTCCGCAAGGCCAACCTGAAGCTGGAGGTCACGCCACAAATCACCCCAGACGGCTCGGTGGTGCTGGAGGTGGACGTCAACCGCGACAGCGTGGGCCAGCTCACCCCGGCCGGTTTTGCCATCAACACCAAGCACGTCAAGACCCAGGTGCGCGTTGAGGACGGTGGCACCGTGGTGTTGGGTGGCATTTTTGAGGAGACCGACCGCAACAACGAAGCCAAGGTGCCGGGCCTGGGGGATGTGCCGGGCTTGGGCTGGTTGTTCAAGAACCGCGACAAGTCCCTGCGCAAAAGCGAGTTGCTGATTTTTTTGACGCCCCGCGTCATGGCCGATGGTCCGGCGACTGAGCAGCCTTGATGTTCGCGACGGTCTTCGCGCTGTTCCCTTGACTTGTGACATGAGCGTGTGATTGGGAGCAGCGCCCAAACCGCGTCGAATACACTTGCAGGCCGCGATCCCCAGGCCCCGAGCTTGGGGGCTGACGCTGATTTTTTCTGCAAGAGAATTCCTTTGATCATCATCTTTGTGGGCCTTCCCGGCTCGGGCAAAACCACCATTGGCCGCCAGTTGGCGCGCCGTCTTGGTCAGCCGTTTGTCGATTCCGACCATGAGATCGAGCACCGTCTGGGCTGCTCGATCCGGGAGTTTTTTGCTCGCGAGGGGGAGGACAGTTTTCGGAATCTGGAGCAGCAGGTGATTGACGAGTTGACCCAAACGCAGCAAGGCGTGATCGCCACGGGGGGCGGTGCCGTTCTGCGCGAAGCCAATCGACGGCACATGCATGAACGTGGCCAGGTGATCTACTTGCGCTCCACACCGGAAGATGTATTTCGGCGCGTGCGCCATGACACCGCCCGCCCTTTGCTTCAAGTGGACGATCCGCTCAGCCGTTTGCGCACCTTGTTTGAATCGCGTGACCCACTGTACCGAGACGCGGCGCACTTTGTCATCGAAACTGGCCGCCCTTCGGTGGCCATGCTGGTCAATATGATTTGCATGCAGCTTGAGTTGGCGGGACATTTGCCGCTGAGAGATCAGGCTGGGCCGTAGCGTTGAGCGAGAGGCGAGAGGCATGTCGGGTCTAGTGTTCGCCGCGCAACGCCAAAAGCCAAACGCTCAACGCTCAACGCTCAACGCTCAACGCTCAACGCTCAACGCTCAACGCTCAACGCTCAACGCTCAACGCTCAACGCTCAACGCTCAACGCTCAACGCTCAACGCCCCCTGATTTACCCTGATTTGGGCGGGTGCATGCGTGTGTGGCGGAAAATTGGTGCAAAATAGAACGATCGTTCTTTTTTGGTGCACCATGACCGACACCCCAATCCCGCGCGAAACCGAGCTTTCACCCGCTGCCGAAAATGGCCGCCGTGTGCTGATCAAAGGCCAGCAAACCAAGGCTGCCATCATTGATGCTGCCTTGGGATTGGCTGCACAAATCGGTCTGGAAGGCCTGTCGATTGGGGCGGTGGCCGAAGTCACGGGCATGAGCAAATCGGGCGTATTTGCTCACTTCGGCTCGCGCGAAGAGCTGCAGATCTCTGTCATCCGTCAATACCACGACCGATTCGAGTCTGAGGTGTTTTACGCCGCCATGCAAAAACCGCGCGGCGTATCGAGATTGCAGGCCTTGTTTGACAACTGGATGGTGCAGACCTCGGCTGAGATTGATTCGGGCTGCATTTACATCAGCGGGGCGGTCGAATTTGACGACCGCACCGGCCCGGTGCGCGACGCGCTGGCCTCTTCGGTGGCCACTTGGCAAACCGCTTTGCGCCGGGCTGTGGAGCTCGCCCAGGTCGAAGGCCAGCTCAGCCGCGCATCCGATGCGCACCAGATCGCTTTTGAAATCCATGGTCTGATCCTAGCGCTGCATTACGAGGCCCGCTTTTTGCGCAACCCCAGTGCGACTGACCGCGCACGCCAAGGCTTTCAGCACATCCTGACCCGCTACGCCGGCACCGGTACACCTGCCCTGCCTGCGCCTGCCAGCGTGGCCAAGTCACACAAGCTCGCTGCCGTGCCCAAGGCGCGACGCAAGCCTGCGAACGACTGATTTTTCCCAATTCCCCAAGCATTGCCCACCGGTTCAAGGAGTTTCCCATGCCCGTTTACACCCCCCCACTTCGCGACATGCAGTTTGTCTTGCACGAGTTGCTCAACGTGAGCGCCGAACTCAAAGCCTTGCCCAAACACGCCGAGACCGATGCCGACATCATCAACGCGGTGCTGGAAGAAGGGGGCAAGTTTGCCGCCGAGGTGGTCTTTCCCCTGAATATTTCAGGTGACACTCAAGGCTGCCAACTCAACCGCGACACACACGAAGTCAAAGCGCCCGATGGCTTCAAAGAAGCCTATGCGCAATATGTGGCCGGTGGCTGGCCCTCGCTGAGCTGCGACCCAGCGTTTGGCGGGCAAGGCTTGCCGTTTGTGGTCAACCAGTGTTTTTATGAGATGCTCAATTCGTCCAACCAAGCTTGGACCATGTACCCCGGCTTGAGTCACGGTGCTTATGAGTGCTTGCACGCGCACGGCACGCCTGAGCAAAAAGCCCTGTACCTGCCCAAGATGACCAGCGGCGAGTGGACCGGCACCATGTGCCTGACCGAGCCGCATTGCGGCACCGACTTGGGGCTCTTGCGCACCAAGGCCGAGCCTCAGGCCGACGGCAGTTACAAGCTCAGTGGCCAAAAGATTTTCATCAGCGCAGGTGAGCACGATCTGGCCCCCAACATCGTGCACTTGGTGTTGGCCCGTTTGCCCGATGCGCCTGTCGGCAGCAAAGGCATCAGCCTCTTCATCGTACCCAAATTCAACGTGGCGGCCGACGGCAGTATGGGCGAGCGCAACGGCATTTACTGCGGTGGCCTGGAGCACAAGATGGGCATCCACGGCAACGCCACTTGCCAAATGGTGTTGGACGAAGCCGTGGGCACCCTGGTGGGCCCGCCCAACAAAGGCCTGGCCGCCATGTTCGTCATGATGAACGCGGCCCGCCTGGGCGTGGGCAACCAGTCGCTGGGCCTGACCGAAGTGGCCTACCAAAATGCTTTGGTCTATGCCAAAGACCGCGTTCAAATGCGCTCGCTCACGGGCGTCAAGGCACCCGGTAAACCGGCCGACCCGATCATCGTGCACCCGGATGTGCGCCGCATGCTGATGACCGCGAAGGCCTACGCCGAGGGCGGCCGCGCCCTCGCTTGCTACTGCGCCTTGCTGCTCGACAAAGAGCTCCATCACCCCGACGAGGCCGTGCGGGCCGAGGCTGCCGAAGTCGTGGCCTTGCTCACGCCCATCGTCAAAGCCTTCACCACCGACAACGCCTGGGAGGCGACATCGGCCTGCCAGCAAGTTTTTGGCGGCCACGGCTACATCAAGGAGTGGGGCATGGAGCAGTTCGTGCGCGACTCCCGCATCAACATGATTTATGAAGGCACCAACACCATCCAATCGCTGGATTTGCTGGGCCGCAAGGTGCTGGGCAACCAGGGTGCCACCCTCAAGAAGTTCGGCAAACTGGTCGAGCAACTGGTCAAGGCCGAAATGGCCAATGAAGCCATGGGTGAGTTCATCAAGCCCTTGGCCGATTTGGGCCAAAAGCTCACGCAGCTGACCGGTGAAGTCGGCATGAAAGCCATGAGCAACGCCGACGAAGTGGGTGCTGCGGCGGTGGACTACCTGCGCGTGGTGGGGCACTTGGTGCTCGGTTACTTTTGGGCCCGTTCGGCGCAAATTGCGCTGGTCAAACTGGCTGAGGCGGAAGAAGAGGCGCAACGCCCCGATCCGTTCTACCAAGCCAAGCTGCAAACCGCGCGTTTTTACTTCACCCGCCTGATGCCCGAAACCTCCAGCTTGATGCGCCGCATCAGGGCCGGCAGCGATGTGCTGATGGACACCGACGCCGCATTGGCTTGACCTCACCCCTGCAACCGAATCAGGAGGACTCCCCCATGATCAAAACCATTTTGACCCTGAGCGCTGGCCTGCTGAGTCTGGCTGCCCACGCCCAAATGAGCCCGGTGGGCCTGTGGCGCAGCATCGACGATGAGAGTAAGCAGCCCAAAGCAGAGATCCGCATCACCCAAACGGCCAGTGCGGGTCTCTCCGGCGTGGTGGAGCGCGCACTGCAAAACAACCCCAACACCGACCCGAATTGCAATTTGTGCACTGACGACCGCAAAGACAAGCCCAAAATCGGCATGGAAATCATCCGAGGCGGTCAACAAGGTGACGGCAAAGCGGTGTGGGAGGGTGGGAAAATTCTTGATCCCGAGAACGGCAAAAACTACAGCCTGCGGCTGACCCCCATCGACGGCGGCAAAAAGCTGGAAGTTCGCGGCTACATCGGTGCCCCCATGTTGGGGCGTACCCAAACTTGGATTCGGGTGCAGTAAGCCCTCTCGCCCCGTACGACACACCACAAGGAACACCATGTCTGACATCCTGACACACATTGACGCGGGGGTGATGACCATCACTTTCAACCGCCTGGACAAGAAAAACTCCATCAACTCGACCATGTACGCGGCCATGGCCGATGCGGTGGCGCAGGCCGGGGCTGACCCCAGCGTGCGTGTGGTGGTGTTTCAGGGGCACGAAAGCATCTTCAGTGCAGGCAATGACATTGGTGACTTTCTGAGCCAGCCGCCCAGCACGCAAGAGTCGCCCGTGTTCCGTTTCTTGCGTGGCATCGCCACCTTCGAAAAGCCGCTGCTCGCCGCCGTGGCAGGGCCTGCGGTGGGCATCGGCACCACCATGCTGTTCCATTGCGACCTGGTCTACGCCGGCGACAACGCGGCGTTCTCCATGCCTTTTGTCAACCTGGGCTTGTGCCCCGAGGCTGCTTCGAGCTTGTTGGCCCCCAAAATGTTTGGTTACCACCGCGCCGCAGAGGCCTTGCTCATGGGCGAGCCCTTTTTTGCCGAAGCCGCGCAAGAAGTTGGCCTGGTCAACCGCGTTGTGCCACCCACCGAAGTCAACGGCTATGCCCAAGCACAGGCCCGCAAATTGGCCGCGAAACCCTTGTCATCACTCATCGCCACCAAGCGCTTGATGAAAGGCGACCAGCAGGCCGTGCTGCAAAAAATGGACGAAGAAGGCCAAAGCTTTGGCCGCATGCTGCGCGAACCCGCCGCCAAGGAAGCCTTTGGTGCTTTCATGGAAAAGCGCAAGCCCGATTTTTCCAAGCTTTGAAGCTTGCCCCGTAGGAGCGGTCCTATGACCGCGATCAGTTCCATCGCGGTCATAGACCGCTCCTGCAGCGGGTGGCAGGGCCTTTTTGTGGTCCCAGACGGCGATAGGGAACCTGCCCAGACGCCGATCACCCCGGCTGCGCGGCCATCGATAAAATCACTTGATGCCCCATTGCCCAAACACCCCCGTCGTTCTGGAACCCGAGTACATCGAAGGCTTTCGCCAGATCTACGAAGAAAAAATCGTTTTCAACCAAACTCTGGGCCTGAAACTGGTCAAGGTGTCACCCGAAGGGGTGGAGGCCCGCATCGACATGCGGCCTGAGCTGGTCGGGCACTTCGCCTACAACCGAATCCACGGCGGCGTCATCAGCGCGGTGCTGGACGCCATTGGCAGCGCAGCCGTGATGGCGGCGCAGGCTGCCAAACACATGGACGAGCCGCCCGCCGAGCGCCTGGAGCGCTTTGCCAAGCTGGGCACCATCGACTTGCGGGTGGACTATCTGCGCCCCGGCATCGGTGCGCACTTCACCATCACGGCCCATGCCCTGCGCGTGGGTTCGCGTGTAGGCTCGTCCCGCATGGAGTTTTGCGGACCCGATGGGACCTTGATGTCCACCGGTGCTGCGGCTTACATTGTGTCCTGAGTGCCGCAGCGATTCACTCGGCCGGCACGGGCCTGGGCTTGCCTTGGTCGTCCACCGCCACATAGGTCAGGTTCGCTTCGGTGACCTTGATGTACTGGCCTTGCAATTGAAATCGTTCGGCAAAGACCTCCACCTTGACGGTGACCGAGGTGCGACCCACCCGGACGATGCGTGAGAAAAAGGACAGGATGTCGCCCACTTTGACGGCTTGTTTGAAGATGAACTCGTTCACCGCCACGGTGACCATGCGTCCTCGCACACGCCGGGCGGGCAACACAGCACCGGCCAAGTCGACCTGCGCCATGACCCAGCCGCCAAAAATGTCGCCGCTGGCATTGCAGTCGGCGGGCATGGGGATGACCTTGAGGACCAGCTCTTGGTCAGTGGGCAAAGACACAGTGTTGGGGCGTTGGGTTTCAGACATGGGCACAATCGGTGGTTATCGTTGAATTGGATTGTCCTTTATGCGCCACCACGGCGAAACCGCTGCCCCTGCTTCTCCCCATGCCTCGGGCGCCAAGCCCGGCGCTGCGACTCAAACGCCGCCTGGCAACGACTGGAAAACCCTCTCTCGCCTCTTGCCCTACCTGTGGCAATACAAATGGCGCGTGGTGATTGCCCTGAGCCTCATGGTGTGTGCCAAGCTGGCCAACGTCAGTGTGCCCCTGCTGCTCAAGGAGTTGGTCGATGCCATGAACCTCAAGCCCGGCGACGCGCAAGCGGTGTTGGTCGTGCCGGTGGCGCTGCTGGTGGCTTATGGCGCTTTGCGTTTGCTGACCTCGGCCTTCACCGAGTTGCGCGAATTGGTGTTTGCCAAAGCCACCCAAGGCGCTTCGCGCAGCATCGCCCTGGAAACCTTCGAGCACTTGCACGCTTTAAGTCTGCGCTTTCATTTGGCGCGACAGACCGGGGGCATGACGCGCGACATTGAGCGCGGCGTGCGCGGCATCGAGTCGCTGATTTCGTATTCGCTCTACAGCGTCATCCCTACGCTGATCGAGGTGGGTCTGGTGCTGACCATTTTGGCCGTCAAGTTCGACGCTTGGTTTGCAGGCATCACGTTGACAGCCTTGGTGTTTTATATTTTCTTCACCGTGCGCGTGACCGAATGGCGCACCCAATTCCGCAAGCAGGCCAACGAGTTCGATTCGGCTGCCCACACGCGGGCGGTTGACTCGCTCTTGAACTACGAAACCGTCAAATACTTTGGCAATGAGCGATTCGAGGCGGGCCGCTATGACGAAAGCCTGGAGCGCCTGCGCTTGTCGCGCCTGAAGGCCCAAACCTCTTTGTCCTTGCTCAACACCGGGCAGCAACTCATCATTGCAGCGGCTTTGGTGGCCATGCTGTGGCGCGCCACCGAAGGCGTGGTGGCCGGGCGCATGACCTTGGGCGATTTGGTCATGATCAACGCCTTCATGATTCAGCTTTACATCCCGCTCAACTTTTTGGGTGTGCTGTACCGCGAGATCAAGCAGAGCTTGACCGATCTGGAAAAGATGTTTGTGCTGATGGACCGTGAGCGCGAAGTGGCCGATGCACCCGGTGCGCCTGCGCTGGCTTGGCAAGGCGCGCCCGATGTGGTGTTTGACCGCGTGTCGTTTGCTTACGAGAGCGACCGCCCCATCCTGAAAGACATCAGCTTCACGATTCCTGCTGGCAAAACCGTGGCGGTGGTCGGACCTTCGGGCTCGGGCAAGTCCACGCTGGCGCGCCTGATGTTCCGTTTTTATGATGTGCAGCAAGGCTTCATCCGCATTGCAGGGCAAGACATTCGGCAGGTCACCCAAAACAGCGTGCGCCAAGCCTTGGGTATCGTGCCGCAAGACACGGTGCTGTTCAACGACAGCGTGGCCTACAACATTGCTTATGGCCGCCCCGGTGCCAGCCAGGATGAGATTGAGGGTGCGGCACGTTCGGCCCGCATCCACGATTTCATCGCTTCCACGCCCAAGGGCTACCAAACTTCTGTGGGTGAACGCGGGCTGAAATTGTCAGGCGGCGAAAAGCAGCGCGTGGCGATTGCGCGCACCTTGCTCAAGGACCCGCCAATTCTGGTGTTCGACGAAGCCACCTCGGCACTCGATTCGGCCAACGAACGCGCCATCCAGGCTGAGCTGGCCAATGTGGCGCAAAACAAAACCACGCTGGTGATTGCACACCGCCTGTCCACGGTGGTGGATGCGCACGAAATTTTGGTGATGGAGGCTGGGCAAATCATTGAGCGCGGCAACCATGCCGAGCTGCTGGCCCAGCAAGGTCGCTACGCCAGCATGTGGGCGATGCAGCAGTCGAGCGAGTGAACCCAGGTTGTCCTGTAGGTCGGGCCTTCAGGTCCGATAAGCATCGTTTTGCGCAGCGACCATGGCGGACTTGATGTGCGGGTTTTAGCGCGAGTTTCAGCGCTCGTCGAAACTGATCACCACGCGCTTGCTGGTGGGTCTCGCTTGGCAGGACAGGATGAAACCTTGTTCAACTTCGGGCTTTTCAAGCGTGAAGTTCTTTTCCATCTCGGTGGTGCCTTCCATGACTTTGCAGCGGCAGGTGCAGCACACGCCGGCTTTGCAGGAGTAGGGCAGGTCCAGACCCAGCGACAAAGCGATGTCCAGAATCTTTTCGTTGCGGTTCATGGGCATGTTGTAGGGCTTGCCGTCCAGCACCACCGTGAGTTGCACTTCGCCTTTGGCGCGCTCAGCGGGTTGGCCCAGCACCGCTTGAGCGCGGGCTGCGGGCGACAGCGCATCGAGTGTGGGCGAGCTGAAGCGTTCTGTGTGAATGCGGTCGGCTTTCACGCCTGCGCTCAGCAGCGCTTGCTCGGTGGTTTCGATCATGGCTTCTGGTCCGCACACGAACACCTCGTCCATGCTGGCCACGGGCAAGAAGGCGTCGATGATGGCCTGCACTTTGGCCGCATCGATGCGGCCTTCGAGCAGCGGCACTTCTTGCGCCTGGCGTGAGAGGACATGGATCAGCGTCAGGCGTGAGGGGTAGCGGTCTTTCAGGTCTTGCAGCGCTTCGTTGTACATCACGCTGTCCATGCGGCGGTTGCCATAAACCAAGGTGAATTTGCTGTCGGGCTGTTCTTCCAGCGTGCTCGACAAAATGGACAAGATGGGCGTGATGCCCGAGCCTGCGGCAAAGCCCACCCGGTGGATGGCGCGGGCGCGCTGCACCACAAAGCGGCCATCGGGTGGCATCACGCGCAAGGTATCGCCAGCTTGGAGTTGGCTGGCGGCCCAGTTGGAGAACAAGCCCCCTTGCACCGGGCGAATGCCCACTTCGAGCACACCATGCTGGTGCAGTTGGCTGCGTGCCGAGCTGATGGAGTAGCTGCGGCGCACGTCAGCGCCGCCGATGTCGGCACGCAAGGTCAGAAACTGGCCCGGCTGGAAGTCGAAGCTGCTGCGCAGATCGGTGGGGACGCTCAGCGTGATGGCCACGGCGCCTGCCGCTTCCGGGTTGATGCGTGCGATCGGGAGTTCATGGAATCGAGGTGCGGACATGGCTTGAGGCTCTGAAGCTGGGTGGCTTGCGGCCGCTCAGTAAGGTTTGAAGTAATCGAAGGGTTCCATGCAGGCCAGGCACCGGTAAAGGGCCTTGCAGGCGGTGGAGCCGAAATGGGAAGTTTCGGTGGTGTTGGCCGAGCCGCACTGCGGGCAATTCACCACTTCGGGCTTGGCCCCGCGGGCTGCAAAATGCACCACGTTGGCCGCCCCTGTGGCGCCGCTGGCGCAGGCATGTGGCGGGGCGATGCCATAAGCGCGCAGCTTGTCCTTGGCCGCTTCAGTCATCCAGTCGGTGGTCCAGGCCGGGGCCAGCTGCGTGACGACACGCCCTTGCAGGCCGTGCGCTTGCAGCAGGGCTTTCACGTCGTCCTCGATCTGGCCCATCGCCGGGCAGCCGCTGTAGGTGGGCGTGATGACCACTTCCAGTCCCGTGCCCCCCGCACGCACGTCGCGCAAGATGCCCAGCTCACGCAAAGTGACCACCGGAATTTCCGGGTCGGTCAGGCTGTCGAGCAGGGTCCAGGCGTGGGCCACATCGGCGGTGGTGGGCTGAGAAAAGAGGGGGGGCATGTTTGGGCTTACCAAGTCGCTTGCGGGTGAGCGCGCGCCAGGCTTTGCATTTCGGCTAACACGAAACCCAGGTGCTCGGAGTGGAGGCCTTGTTTGCCTGTGGGCACAAAGCCGCCATCGGCTGGGCGCTGCAGGGTGGCCTCTTGCAGGGCCTCGTTCACGATTTGGTTCCAGTCGTTTCGCAAAGCGGCCAGGTCGATGCCTGTGCCGTTGGCCAGTGCGGCGGCTTCATGCAGGCTGTTGGCCCAAAATTCCTGGGTGTAGGGCAGCAGCTGATCGAGGGCCGCTTGTGCTCTGGCGTGGGATTCGCCGGTGCCGTCGCCCAGACGCACCAGCCAGTCGCGCGAATGGCGCAGGTGGTAGCGCACTTCTTTGAGCGACTTGGCGGCAATCGCGGCCAACTGCGCATCTTTGGAGTTTTGCAGCTGGTCCCACACCAGCACCATCAGGCTGCTGTAGAGGAAATTGCGTGCCATGGTCATGGCGAAATCGCGGTCGCCCTGAGCTGTGGCCGACATCAACGGCGTGTGCGGCAATTCGCACATGGTGTAGTTGCGGAAATCGGGCACTTCGCGAAAATAAGCCAGCGTGTCTTCGGTGGCACCGCCGCCTTGCAGCGTGGCCGCGTGCTGGTAGAGCATGCGGGCCTGGCCGATCAAGTCGAGGCTGTTGTTGGACAGCGCGATGTCTTCTTCGAGGATGGGGCCGTGCCCACACCATTCGGCGTTGCGCTGACCGAGGATCAGGGCGTTGTCGGCCAAGTGCAGCAGGTAGTCGACTGGCGCGTTAGGCGTTGAGTGTTGGGTGTTGAGCGTGTTCATATTGGACGAGTCGCGTGCTTGACGCTCAACGCTGATCGCTGAACGCCGAACGTTTTCACATGTGGCCGACTTCGTCGGGGATTTGATAAAAGGTCGGGTGGCGGTACACCTTGTCGCTGGCCGGGTCGAAGAACTCAGGCTTGTCGTTGGGCTCGCTGGCCGAGATGTTGGCGGAGGGCACGACCCAGATGCTCACGCCCTCTTGGCGGCGGGTGTAGACATCGCGCGCCATTTGCAGGGCGTGCTCGGAGTCCGATGCGTGCAGGCTGCCGCAGTGCTTGTGCTCCAGGCCTTGCTTGGAGCGGACAAAAACTTCCCACAGGGGCCATTCTTTCAATGCGGCGGTGTTGGCAGTGGTGTTCATGCGGCTTCCTTTAATTGGCGTGCTTGTTGTTTCTTGGCATGGGCCAGAGCCGCTTCTCGCACCCAGGCGCCGTCATTCCAAGCCTTGACGCGGGCGCCCAGGCGTTCTTTGTTGCAAGGCCCGTTGCCATTCACCGTGGCCCAAAACTCGTCCCAGTCGATCTGGCCGTAGTCGTGTTGACCACGTGCCTCGTTCCATTTCAGGTCCGGGTCGGGCAGGGTCACGCCCAGCACCTTGGCTTGTGGCACGGTGGCGTCGACAAATTTTTGGCGCAGGTCGTCGTTGCTGATGCGCTTGATGCCCCAGCGCATGCCTTGCGCGCTGTTGGGGCTGTCGGCGTCAGGCGGGCCAAACATGGCCAGGCACTTCCACCACCAGCGGTTGACGGCGTCTTGCACCATGGCTTTTTGCTCGGCCGTGCCTTGCATCATCACCAACAGGGCTTCGTAGCCTTGGCGCTGGTGGAAACTTTCTTCTTTGCAAACGCGCACCATGGCCCGGGCGTAAGGGCCGTAAGAGCAGCGGCACAGGGGCACCTGGTTCATGATGGCCGCGCCATCGACCAGCCAGCCGACCACGCCCACATCGGCCCAGTTGAGGGTGGGGTAGTTGAAGATGGAGCTGTATTTGGCTTTGCCGCTGTGCAGGCCGTCCAGCATCTGGTCGCGGCTGGTGCCCAGGGTCTCGGCGGCGCTGTACAGGTACAGGCCATGGCCGGCTTCGTCTTGCACTTTCGCGATCAAAATTGTTTTGCGCTTCAGGCTCGGGGCGCGGCTGATCCAGTTGGCTTCAGGCAGCATGCCAACAATTTCGCTGTGGGCGTGCTGGCTGATTTGGCGCACCAAGGTTTTGCGGTAGGCCTCGGGCATCCATTCGCGGGGCTCAATGCGGCCGTCGGCGTCGATGCGGGCGTCAAAGGCTGCTTGCAGGGCGGTGTTTTGTGCGCTCAAGGCTGTGGGGACGGCTTTCAGACCGACCGACTTGGCGTCGTCGGAACCGTCCGGGACGCTGAATGATTGCGTGTACATGGGCTTCTCCTGCGCCAAACAGGATGGAATGATCGCGGCGCAGGTGCCAGTATACCCATTAACCGACCGTGCGGTCGGTTAACTTGCTGTGGTGGGTGTTTTGCGTTGTGGGTTGAGCGTTGAGCGGAAGAGACATCAGTGCTGAACAAGCTTACGTTGCTCAAAGCCCAACGCCAAACGCTCGTTTCAGAACACCCCTCAAGACGATTCAACCGCCCAGTTTTTGCCCGATCCGCGAGCCAGAGCCGGTCCCACCATGTCCAGAGCCTTGCGGATCTGGTCTTTCAGTGTGAAGGGCGGGTTGATGACGAACATGCCGCTGGCCACCAGGCCGCCTTCGTCGCCCGGACCTCGCCCAATCGCCAGTGTGGCGTTGAGCCAAGGCTTTTGGGACTGGTTGGCCAAGGTGCGCAAGCGTTTGGGTAAGTCGTGCGCTTCGGGGCGCGGGATGATCGGGTACCAGACCAGATACGTGCCGGTTGAAAAGCGCTTGAGGTATTCCTGAATGACGCTGGCGACCTTGCTGTAATCCGATTTGATTTCGTAGCTGGGGTCGATCAGCACCATGGCCCGTTTAGAGCCTGTGGCCGAAGGCGGGGGCGGCAGGATTTTTTTGAGCGCCTCAAAGCCGTCTTCGCGGCTGACGGTGATGGTGCGGCCGGCTTCGAGCTGTGCGATGTTGGCGATCAGCGCTTTGCTGTCGGTGGGGTGCAACTCAAAAAGCCGCAAGCGGTCGCGCGAGGCGTGGCGCATCAGTTTGTGCATCAAAAACGGCGAACCAGGGTAAATTTTGGCTTGCCCGTTGGGGTTAAAGCTGGCAATTTGTTCCAGGTAATCCTGCACGGGGTCAGGCAGGACTTCGAGCTTCTCGGCAGCAGCCAAAAGCTTGAACAAACCGTCTTCAGCCTCAGCCCCTTTTTGGGAGTAATCGCCGTCCAGGCGGTACAGGCCGGCCCCGGCATGGGTGTCAATCAGGGTGATGCCGGCCTCTTTTTGCATGAGGTGGCGCATGGTGGCGAGCAAGGTGATGTGTTTGAGCACATCGGCATGGTTGCCCGCGTGAAAAGCGTGTCGGTAACTGAACATGTCTTGATGGTAACCAATTACACGCGCAAGTCCTTGATTTTTCGTATAATAGAAGGCTTCGCAGCGATCCAGTGGTCCCGCGGCGAAGACGCCAACCGCCGCAAGGCCCAAGCAAATTCCCACCTAAGAGGCTCCCAAAAGAGGAGCACCGACCGTGGAAAAGGACCCGCCAAACCTTTCTTTTAAAGAGAAAACTCATGACAACAACTTTCAGCGCCAAACCCGCTGAGGTCGTGCACGAGTGGTTTGTGATTGACGCGACCGACAAGGTCCTCGGAAGAGTAGCCAGCGAAGTTGCTCTCCGTTTGCGCGGCAAACACAAGGCCATTTACACGCCTCACGTCGACACCGGTGACTTCATAGTCATCATCAATGCTGCCCAGCTCAAGGTGACGGGCACCAAGACGACCGACAAGATTTATTACCGCCATTCCGGCTACCCAGGGGGCATCACTGCCACCAACTTCCGCGACATGCAAGCCAAACACCCTGGCCGCGCACTCGAGAAGGCTGTCAAAGGCATGCTGCCCAAGGGCCCACTCGGTTACGCCATGATCAAGAAACTCAAGGTGTATGGTGGCGCAGAGCACCCACACACCGCCCAACAGCCCAAAGTGCTGGACATCTAAGGAGCCTTGAGATGATTGGTGAATGGAACAATGGCACAGGCCGTCGCAAATCCAGCGTCGCCCGCGTGTTTCTGAAAAAAGGCACTGGCAAGATCACGGTCAATGGCAAGGACATCCAAGCCTACTTCGGCCGCGA